>CALNXV010000030.1:0-7607 GCA_942490665.1 uncultured Microthrixaceae bacterium | reverse complement strand
CTCGGGTGGGCTGATGCGGGGGCGCGGATCGGGGAGGCGGGTGATCATGCGGCGCAGCAGCACCTCGGTGGTGGGTCGGGGGGTGCTGCGCGGAACCAGTCGGAGCTCGCCGCCGCCGGCCTCGCCCCGACAGAAGCGTTGTTGCACGTCCGCGTCGGGTGCGTCGGGTCCGAGCAGCGGCCGGATCGGGTCGACGTCCGGTGTCGGCAGTCCGAGGCGTGCGAACTCCGCGGTCAGGCTGGCGACGAGCTCGAGCGTGCCGCCCGGGAGCGTCTGCCACCAACAGCCGGGGGACGGCCCGGAGCGGCGCTGGGCTGCCGCTCGAACGCGAGCTCCCGACGATCGAGGTGAGGATGTCCCCCTCGGTGGTGACCCGGGAGCTCGCGCCGCCGTCGCCCGCCGCGCCGGCCGGCGCGGCCGGGAGGCAGACCCCCACGGCGACGACGGCGATGGCGGCCGCAGCGAACGCACGAGGTCGCGCGGTCCGGCCTCGCACGGTCCCGACCTGTCCGGCTCCGTCCGGCGCTGCCCTCACGACCCGCCCGCCCCGGCGTTGCCGAGGTGCTCGTCGACCTCGGCGGGACACGGGTCGGCCGAGCCCGGGTCGCGCAGCGTCAGCTCGGTCTGGTCGAGGCGTTCGAGGCGCCACCTGCGGTCAGCCCCACGGCGGACCAGGCCGGTCCCGTGGGCGTGCGCGACGGCGTCGTCGGCGACGGCGCCCGTGTCAGCGTCGACGCCGATTCCCGGGGACCAGCCGCACCAGCTGAACGAGATCGTGTCCAGCACGGGGTCTGAGACCTCGAGGGCCCGGTGGCGGTACGAGACCGCGCCGGGTTCCGACGACGGCGGTCGGACGACGATCCCGTCGGAGCGGGCCAGCTCGACCCGCTGGGTGAGCATCTCCGCGGAGAAGGCGCTCGTCGGATCGACCACTGCGTCCCACGCCGCTCGGCCGGGGTGGCCGGGGAGGGTCGCCTCGAGAGGGTCGGCGGCGACGATCGTCAGCGCGTGGGCATAGCCGTCGAGCACCGCCTCGACGGCGGCTCGGGTCGACCCGTCGGGTGCCGTCGTGTCCCGATCCGAGGTCCCGGGAGTGCCGGACGTCGGCGCTGCGCTCACGGGCGGTGTCGGGGTCGGGGCGTGGGCGGAGCTGGAGGCTGGCGGGTCGACGCCCGGGGCGTCGTCGAGCGGTGCGGGAGCCGCAGCGGAGTCGGCTCGGAGCCGTCGGCGGCGCGATCGCGACCGCTGCAGCTGCTGGTCACGACGGCACCGATGGCAGCAGCGACCGCCAGCGCCGCGATCGCCGACCGGATCGACCGTCCTCGATGCGCTGGGTCGTCGCGTCGGTTCGAGATCACGTCCACGGTCCTCCTCGACCCAGCGGGCCCACAGGGGAGAGTCATAGCACGAAAACATGCTGAAACAGCATGAAAAATACTGCAGTGCATCCTCAGATGCCGACAGAGGTCCGCCAGCGGCACGGGTGGAGCACCCCGTGAGCAGGCGGACGGGCACGCAGCACCGTGGGGATAGGGTCGTGCCCGCACACGAGGGGGAGACGAGATGGCCGAGCACGTCCTGACGATCGACCTGGGGACCTCGGGGCCCAAGGTCGCGGTGTTCACCCTCCGGGGGGACTACGTGGCGGGGACCTTCGAGCCCGTCGAGCTGCTGCTGGGGGAGCACGGCGCCGCCGAGCAGCGACCGGAGGACTGGTGGCAGGCGATCGTCACCGGCGTCCGACGGCTGGGTGAGCTCGGCGCGCTGCCCGAGGACGGGTTCGCCGCCATCTCCGTGACCTCGCAGTGGTCCGGCACCGTTGCGGTCGACCGCGAGGGTGCTCCGGTCTGCGACGCGATCATCTGGATGGACTCGCGCGGCGCCGAGCACATCGGCCGGATCGTCGGCGGACCGGTCCGCGTGCAGGGCTACGACCCGCGCAAGCTCCGCCGCTGGGTGGAGCGCACCGGTGGCGTGCCCTCGCTGTCGGGCAAGGACCCGATCGCCCACATCCACTGGCTGCGGGACGCTCGTCCCGAGCTGAGCAGCCGCACCGCGCAGTACCTCGAACCGAAGGACTGGCTGAACCTTCGCCTGACGGGGGTCAGCGCGGCGACCTACGACTCCATCGTGATGACGTGGGTGACCGACAACCGCGACCCGTCCGCGGTCCGCTACGACGACGAGCTCCTGGCGCTCGCCGGTCTGCGACGTGAGTGGCTCCCCGATCTGGTGCCGGCGACCTCGGTCGTGGGGTTCCTCACCGACACCGCGGCGACCGAGATGGGGATCGCCGCGGGGACCCCGGTCATCGGCGGCACGCCCGACGTGCAGTCCGCCGCGATCGGTTCCGGCGCGGTGCGCGACTACGAGGGCCACCTGTACCTCGGCACGTCGTCGTGGTTGTCGTGCCATGTGCCGTTCAAGAAGACCGACGTGCTGCGCGGCGTCGCCTCGCTGCCGAGCCCGCTCCCAGGCCGCTATTTCGTGGCGGACGAACAAGAGACCGCCGGCGCCTGTCTCACGTGGCTGCGCGACCAGGTGCTGCATCCCGACGATCTCCTCGAGACCGGTCCGCCGCCGGACGACCTCTTCGAGCGGATCGACCGGCTCGCGGCCTCGGCGCCGGTGGGCAGCCGCGGAGTGATCTTCACGCCGTGGCTCAACGGGGAGCGCACGCCCGTCGACGACCACACGATCCGCGCGGGCTGGCACAACCTGTCGTTGCGCACCGAGCGCGCAGATCTCGTGCGGGCGGTGCTCGAGGGCGTGGCGTACAACTCGCGCTGGCTGCTCGAATCGGTCGAGCGCTTCACCGGTCGGCCGTTCCCGTGGCTCAACGTCATCGGTGGTGGCGGGGTGTCGCCGGTGTGGGCCCAGATCCACGCGGACGTGCTCGACCGGCCGATCCGCCGGATCGATCATCCGATCCGCGCCAACGCCCGCGGCGCGGCCCTGCTCGCCGGGATCACCCTCGGGGCCGTGCGCGTCGACGAGCTCGACGACCTCGTGCCGGTGGCGGAGGTGCACGAACCGGACCCGGCGAACCGCAGCACCTATGACGAGCTCTACGACGCGTTCCGGGCGATCTACCGCCAGAACAAGGGCATCCACCGCCGCCTCAACCGCCAGCACCGCTGAGCCCCGGGCGGGGTTGGCGCCCCGTCGGCGAGCGAGCTCCATGGCTCCTGCGGGCGAGCGTCGTTCGGGAAGAGATTCACATGGCCACCCCCTTGACCCGCGCACGCGTGAGGAGGATGGTGGACCCACGGGGGATGCACACCTCTACCAGGTCCGTCCGACGGGGAGCCGGCGGTCGGACCGAACCGAATCGGCCGCCTCTGCGACGTCGGAGCGCGAACGACGGATGAGCCAGCGTGGTGCCGGGTTCGCTCGGCAGCGCTCGCCACCGGGTTCGCCCGCACACGCGACGTCGGGGGCGGCCGATCGGCTGTCCGGGCCGGGGTGGAAGCTGCAGACCCGTCGATAGCCTGACCTGGTGAGCAGCACGAGTCGCGCCGAGCGTCACCAGCAGCCTCGCCAGCAGCCTCGCCTCGCGTCGAGGCTCGTGGCGGCGGGAGTGCTCCTGGCTGCGGCGACGCTCGCAGGGTGCGGCGGTGATTCGGAGGACCTCGGCGAAGCGACCGCACGTGTCGAGCCCGTGTCCCAGACCCGCTGGAGCGACGAGCTCGAACGCGGCTGTGAAGACCTCGAGGACCGGCACGGGGACCTCACCTCGGTCGAGCTCGACTCCGCCGCCGATGCCCGGGACCACGCGGACGATGTCGCGGCCTTCAGCGCCGACTACGCCGATCTGCTCGAGTCGGCGGGCGTCCCGGACCGTCGACCGGAGGCGGCCGAGCGACTGCTCGCGACCGCCGAGCAACTCGCCACTGCGGGTCGCGACCTCGCAACCGCAGCCGCGGACGGCGACTCGACCGCGGCTGGTCGCGCGGCCGAGCGGCTCAGCTCGGTCGGTGGGCGTCTCGACGAGATGACGACCGACCTCGGCCTCGAGGCGTGCGGCGGGTTCGCGCCAGCCTGACGAAGGGCGAAACGGCGCCGTCACCGGCGCCACGCTGCAGCCCGGCGGCGCGTACGGTCACCAACCTCGGAACTCGGGGGCGCGGCGCTCGCGGAACGCGGCCAGTCCTTCGTCGAAGTCGGCCGACGAGGTGAGGAGGTCCTGGGACATGGCCTCCTCGTCGAACGCGGTCTGGCGGCTCGATTCGACCGAGCGGTTCACCAGCCACTTCGTCAGCGCAAGCGCCTTGGTCGGCGCCTGCGCCAGGCGTCCGGCCAGCTCGTCGACGCTCGCACCCAGCTCGGCGGCCGGCACGACCCGGTTGGCGATGCCGAGCTCGCCGCACCGCTGCGCCGGGCAGTCGTCAGCGAGGAACATCAGCTCCTTCGCGATCTGGGGGCCGACGATCCGCGGCAGCAGGTAGGCGCCGCCGGCGTCTGGGAGGATCCCGCGTCGGACGAACACCTCGACCAGCTTCGCGGTGTCGGCCATGACGACCAGGTCGCTCGCGAGCACGAGGTGTGCGCCCCCGCCCGCGGCGGTGCCGTTGACCGCTGCCACGACGGGCTTCTCGCAGTCGAGGATCGACGCGATCAGTCGCTGCCAGCCGCGTCGGATCAGCCGGGCGGCGTCGCCCACCGCGCGTTCCGGCGCGCCGTCGGGGATCGGTGGTGTCGGCTTCTGAGCGCCACCGAGGTTCGCCCCGGTGCAGAAGTGGCGCTCGCCCGCGCCGGTGATCACCACGACCCGCACGGCCAGATCGGCGGAGGCCCAGTCGAGGCGGTCCGCGAGCTCGTCGCGCATCGCCGCGGTCAGCGAGTTGCCGCTGTCGGCGGCGTCGATGGTCAGCCGGGCGACGCCGTCGCTGACCTCGTAGCGGATCGGGATCTCGTCGGTGTCGGACATGGCGGGCGACCCTAGCGGAGCACCGCCGTGGGTCGATCCCGGGGCGAGCCGCTCAGACCGAGCTGGCGGCACCGCCACCCGACGCAGCGAGCGGGAAGGCGATGAGGAAGCCGTCGCCACCGCCCGCGGGTGGGTCCTCACCGAGCTGGCCGGCGGTGGTGCCGGACACCACGACCAGCCCGTCCTCGGTGGTGGTGATCCCCGAGACCCGCTCGTCGAGCTCCGAGCCGAAGCGGGTCACCCACACCACCTCGCCGGTGGCTGCATCGAGCCCGGCCAGGAAGCCGTCGGCGCCGCCGCCCGGCCCACCGTCCTCGACCGTGTCACCGAAGCGGTCCGCCGTCGCCCCCTCCGACGGCGACCCGTCCGTGGTGGCGGTCGTGCCGGCGACGTAGACCGTGGCGCCGTCGCCGACCACACCGGTCGCGTCGTCAGCTCCGGCGCCGCCGAACTGCGTGATCCAGCTGAGCGCACCGTCGCTGGCGAACCCGGCGGCGACTGCGTCGGTGCCGCCAGCGTTCGCTCCCATCCCTGCACCGTCGACGTCGTCATCGGTGACGCCGGCGCCGACGAAGAGCTCCGTTCCGCGCCGGGCCTCGCCGAGGATGGCCACGGCTCGGAACTCGTCGTTGCCGGGTCCGCCGACCTGGGTGATCCAACGCTGGTTGCCGGCCGTGTCGAACCGTGTCATCCAGGCGTCGCGTGCCCCGGCGGAGGCCCCCTCGAGCGGACCGTCGGTGAAGCCGACGAGCAGTCCGTCACCGTCGGGCGCAGCTGCAGCGCCGGCTGCGCCGTCGGTGAGACCGGTGCCGAACTGACGCGCCCACACCGGTGTCCCGTCGCCGTCGACCTGCAGCGCCAGCGCGTCGCCCCCGCCGAGGCCCCGACCGGAGGGGTCCTGTGCGCCGGGCAGCAAACCGCTGACGGACCCGGCCGCGTAGCCGGGGGAGCTCCCGTCGGGCGACAGTTCGCCCTCGGGGGGCGCAGCGTCGGGCGTCGGTGTACCGCCGGTCCCGGGCGGGAACGCGACCGACCCGACGGACTCGGCATCCGCGGTGCCGAGCTGTGTCGGCGTCGCGTACGACCACGACTCGTCGCCTGCGGTGCCGTTCGTGTCGATCCTGGCGCACCACAGGTCGGTCGATCCGCCGGGGGCTGTAGCGAGGTCGCCCTCGGTGTCGCCGCATGCCAGTGCCCCGCCACCGTCACCGGCCACACCACGGGCCCGGTCGACGCCGCTGCTGCCGAGTTGGTCGACCGACACCAGCTCCCCCTGGGTGGACGCCACCGCAGCCAGGGCGTCCGCTGCGCCCGCGCTCGGTGCGTCGACCCCCGCGTCGGTCGAACCGACGGCGACGACCCGGTCCTCGACACCGGCGACGGCATCGAACGCGTCGTCGCCGGGGCCGCCCACCTGGAGGACCCACGCCACGGGTGGTGGCTCCTGCTGCGGTGACGGCGCCGAGGAGTCCGGGACCGCCTCGGGCACGGTGGTCGTGTCGAGCTCGGGCAGCGTCACCGTCGCCGGGCGATCCTCGCGGACCGTGCAGGCGGCCAGCACCACCGCCGATGCGAGCAGTGCGACGGCGATCCATCCGACGCCGGCGCGTCGTTGCCGACGGCCGGCGGGCGGTTCCGGGCGGTCAGCTCGGCTCGGTCGCTGCGCGGTGGGGTGCACCGCTCCAGCGTGCCATGCGAGCCGGAGCCTGCCGACGCGCGGAGAGATCGCGTTCGTGGGTCGGGATCGGCCGGGTCGCGCACGTGGGGTGTGGCAGCATCTCGCGATGAGCGATCTGCCTCCCCTCGAACTCGCCCAGGCCTACGTGGTCGTGGGCCCCAACGACCAACGCGGCCCCTACACGATGGAGCTGTTGCTCACCGAGGTGGTCGAGGGCCGCCTCGCTGAGGCGACCCCGGTGTGGTGGCCAGGTCTCGAGGACTGGACGACGATGGGCGGCCATCCGGCCGTCGCGGTCGAGATCCAGCGTCGACGCGGGTCGGCCGCACCGGCGTGGGCGGACCCGTCGACCGCCCCGCCTCCGCCCGGCGACCCGTACGCACAGCCCCAGCAGTACGCCCAGCCGGAGCAGGGGTACGCCCAGCCCCAGCAGCCCCAGCAGTACGCGGAGCCGCAGCAGTACGCCCCGGTCCCATCGGACCCGGCGGCCCAGCCGGCCCAGGGCGACCCGTTCGTCGCGCCGGCTCCGATCGAGACGGGCCCGGATCCGGTCCCGTCGGACCCGGCGGCGCAGCCCGCCCAGGGTGACCCGTTCGCCCCCGCCCCGGCGGAGGCCGAGGGCCTGGACGTGGTCGATGCCGAGATCGTCGAGGTCGCCGCCACGGGCGGCGCAGATCCGGCGCAGGTCGAGGTGTTCACGCTGCTGGTCGCCCGCAGCTCGGCGCGTGCGCAGCGCCAGGCCCAGGTCGACGCGGTCGACGAGTCCCTCGTCGCAGCGGTGAGTGCCGCGGCCGCCGACGCCGGGTACCACCTCGCGGAGCGCAACGAGGTCGAGCGCCGCCACGAGTTGCGCTTCGAGAACGACGGGGGAGATCTGGTCGCCGTGTCGTTGGGGCGGCCCCGCGCGCTGCAGCCCGAGGACCTGCGCTCGGACCACGTGCCGCTCACGGTGACCCACCGCCGCGCTGTGGCCGGTGACGGGGTCGTGGCCTCGAGCGG
>CALNXV010000029.1:0-74633 GCA_942490665.1 uncultured Microthrixaceae bacterium | reverse complement strand
TCGAGACCGCGACGAGTGGAGCCGCCAGCCCGATGTAGAGCAGTGCATCGACCCGCGTCGCGATCAGTGCGCCGACGAGCAGCCCCACGACGGCACCGACCCCGGGGTGCGGGCGCCGGTGCAGCGTCGCAGCGAGCAGCACCGCAGCCCACAGCAGCGCCAACGTGAACGGCTCGCTGTAGGTGTCTCGGCCGACGTACAGGATCGGCAAGGAGACCGCCAGGAGGCCGGGACCGTGAGCGACAGGAAGGCCGTCGCGTCACCCGAACGGCGACCGCGTAGACCCCGAGGAGTCCGAGTCCGAGCGCCAGGGCCGACATGCGGAACACCAGACGGTGCCCACCGAGGTCGTAGCCGACCGCCAGGACCGCGCTGGTCAGGTGGTTGAACTGGAACTGCAGGCGACCGTCGTCGAGCTCGTAGACCGCTGCCGAGCTGCGGCGGAGCTCGGGATCGCGCCGAGCGCGTCGTCGTCGGCGTCGACCTCGAGGACCCCTCTTCCGGCCAGCCAGAGGGCGGTGTTCACGTAGGAGCCCGGGTCGCGCACGACGACGGTCGGTTGCGATGGCAGCGCCGCCGAACCGATGCTGACCGCCGCCGCCAGGGCCAGCGCGAGCACCGCGGCCGATCGTCGGGGCCCGACCGGCCCGCAGTGGCCCGAACGCAGATCTGAGTGGTACGACCGCGGCAAGCGGTCGCGACCAGCCCAGCGGGAGGACGACCCAGGTCCGGTACACGCCGAACAGGCCCAGCGCGACGCCGATCAGCCCGACGGCGGCCATCGCCGTGGCAGCGGCCACGACCCCGAGTTCGAGCCAGCCCGGCGCACTCTCGTTCTCGTCGGCTGCGTCCCGTCGTGATCGCCGGCGTCGCCACGATTCTCGGGATCCGTCGCCCCACCGGGGTTCGCGTCGGAGACCTCGACGGGGTCGTCGCCCGGCGTGGCTGCCGTCGGCTCGGGCGTGGACGGTCCTGCTGGCTCGTCGAGCTCGGCGTCCGGGCCGGACCGCTGGCTCACCGAGTGGCCACCAGCGCCACGTCACCCGAACCGAAGATGAGCGAGTCCAGCTCGCCGACCAGCTCCGGAAAGGCGGCCCCGCCGGAGAAGCCGATGGGGAGCGGATGCAGCTGACGGGTCTCGACCACGGCGAAGCCGGCCTCCTCGGCGAGGAACTCGAGGAACAGGGGATGCACTGGTCGCTCATGGGTGGGGTCGACCCAGAAGTTCACCGCAGCGGTGCTCAGGCTGAGCGTGTTCGGGGTCTCGAGGACGAGCAGCCCCCCCTCGGCCAACACGCGGCGCGCCTCGAACACGAGCCGAACCTGGAGGTCCAGGGGCAGGTGCTCGACGACGTGCAGCGACATGATCGCCCGACAGGAGTGGTCCTCGCGTGCGTCGAGCCAGTCGAAGAGGTCCGCCTGGTCGAAGAGCTCCGGCGGCGCGTCGGCGATCTGGCCGAGGTTCGCATCGACCCCGAGAGCGACGTGGCCCTCCTCGGCGAGCAACTCCACCAGCTCTCCCCTGCCACAGCCCAGATCGACGACCGGGAGGTCGGCGTTCTCGAGTCCTCCGATCAGGTCGAGGTAGTCGTCGCGTTGACGCGACCGGATCTCCGCCGGCGACCCGCGATGGTGGTCCTCGAACGCCCGGTACAACAGGTCGAAGTCCGGTGCGGCGTGCACGAACGAACGACGACCTGACTCGGCGTCGCCCACCCGTTCGGGAGCGCCGGCGCCGGCGGCGTCCGCACCCGGCGCACCCGCTCCCGGTACTGGCGGTCCTGCGGACGAGCGCTGCGCCATCGCCTGGCTCAGGCGGACGGAGTTGCGCAGCTCACCGACCTCACGGGCGAAACGGGTCCGTGACTCCTCCGCGAGCGCCTCGGCGTGCAGCAGGCCGTGCTCGAACCGCAGCCGCAGGGCCTGCGCCGGGGTGGCGTCGTCGGGCACGTCGGGGAGGTCGCCGAGCAGGTCGCGGTAGTCCTGGCGGACGGCGTCGAGGGAGACCTGCTGGTACGCCTCCATCCGCGCCACCTGGCGCGACAGCTGCTCGACCTGTGCAGCCAGCTCGGCCTGGCGCTCGCGGGCGGCGATGAGCTCGGCCCGGAGCGCGTCGAGACGGTCGAAGACGGCCGGGAGCAGCTTGCGCGCGGCGTCGAGCGCCAGCCTCCGGCTCGAGGAGCGTTCGGTCATCGCTGCATGCTGGCCGCCGCAGCCCCCCGACGTCCATCGGAGCCGACGCGCGCCACCACGTCCGTGAACCCATCGGCGACCCGGCGCCAGGCGAACTCCTCGAGGACGTACCGACGACCGGCAGCGCCGAGCCGTGCGGCGACGTCGGGTCGCCGACGGATCATCTCGAGCGCCGTCGCGAACTCGTCGGCGTCGGCGTAGCAGAGACCGCCGCCCGAACGCCCTGCGTGCCCGGCGAGGACCCGGCTGCGCCGCTGCACCAGCGCAGGGCGCTCGAGCAGCCAGCCCTCCATGAGCGCGAGCGAGAAGCTCTCCATGTAGGACGGCTGCACCACCACCTCGGCGCCGGCCACGAGCGCAGTCTTGGTGGCCTCGTCGACGAAGCCCGTGGCGCGCACCCCGTCCGCGCCCGACAGGTCTCCCCCGGGTCCGACGACGACCAGCTCGAAGTCCGGGTCGACGCAGCGCCGGTGCAGCTCGGTGAAGCGAACCGCGTCGTCGGAGCCCTTCGCCGGGTCGACACGGCCGACGACGATGCCGTAGCGGCCGCGTCGCGCACCGACGGCGCGCACAGCTCGGTCGATCTCGTCGTCCTCCGGCGCATCGAGCGGCTCGACCGGGCACGGGACCACGGTGATCGGCGGGGCCTGGGGATAGGTCCGTCGGATCAGCTCACCCTCTTCGGGAGCCAGGCTGATCACATGATCCGCGTGATCGAAGATCTCGCCGACCCGCCCGACGTGGAAGGCCCCCTCGGGGTGGGCGGTGGGGATCACGATCGCGGGCCCGTGGGCGGCCGCGAGCGCCGTGAGTCTCAGGGTGGGGGCGTAGTGGTAGCCGACGAGCTCCGTCGCGTCGGCCGAGGCGGCCTGCGCGGCGAGGACCGTCTCGACGCCATCGAGGTCGGGCCCCATCTGCTGGCTCCAGCGGTCCTGGGCCCAGGGCCACAGCGGCACGTCGCCGACGTCGAGCGCCCGCAGGTGCAACGGGATGAAGCGGTCGTTGTCGCGCGGCGCGCGCACCGGGAACCGGTGGACCTCGACGCCCTGGTCGTGGTGCACCCCCGGCGGGTAGACGTCCGCCCAGTCGGAGTAGTCGGTGGCACAGCTCGTGACGACCGACACGGCGTGGCCCTCTGCCGCCAACCCGGTCGCCATCGAGGCGACATAGCGCTCGGCGCCACCGACGACCTCGGTGCCGTAGCGCTGGACGACGAAGCAGACCTTCACCGCTCACACCCCCGGAATCGGCGCGGGCCGCAGGGTCCGCTGGTCGGGTTCGCACGTTGGGTCCGGCCGGAGCACGTCGGGATCGTATCCGCGCCACCCGCTCCGCCCAGCCGCGGCCACCCGCCGCTCGGTCACGAGCCGAGGCGGCGGACCGACAGCGACCACCGGTCACCGGGCTCGGCGTAGGTGGCAGGTGGCCGCTGCAGCGTGCTCGGCACGCCGGGTCTCCACCGCCACCTCGGTCGGCGGATCCGCCCCTCGAGCTCGGGCACGTCGAGCGCCACCGGCTCGCCGCGACACGAGCACCGGGGTCCGGCCCGCTGCTCGGATGTCGGCGAGCACTGGGCCGAGGTCAGCAGCCCCGACGCCGTTCGCGGCGGCCGCCACCGGGACACCGCACCAGCTGCGCATCGGCTGGGGCAGGACGTCGACCTCGGGGCGTCCGAGCACCACGACCGAGGCGTCGTCGCCGACCAGCCCGCAGGCCTGCTCGAGCACCTCCCGGAAGCCGTGCTGCTCGCGCAGCGACCGCACCGGCCAGGTGGTGGATGCCGCTCCCCAGCACCGCAACCGTGACCAGGACTCCGGCGAGCGCACGCCGGCCGGCCAACGGGATCGCCGCCACCGCGAGCAGAGCCGCCACGGCAACGGCGACGAACACCGCGAGGCTCGGCAGGACCACCGGGACGAATCGACGGAGCGCCCACACCTGGTCGGGGGCGATCGTCGGACGCCACAGCGTGACCGCACCGGCGCTGGCGAAGAGCGCGGCGACGACCACGAGCGCCCGGTCGGCGGAGCCCTGCACGGTTCGAGCAGCGGCGACGCCGAACCCGATGATCGCGACGGCCAGTCCGAGTGCTCCGAGGTACCAGCCCACCCACACCATCGAGTACTCGCCGTACCGGCGGTCGGGCTGCACGGGGAGCCCCTCGGCGGACTGCAACCCACCGATGAGCGGAACATCGGTTCGGCCCGTCATGACCTGGATCTCGGGGCGGAGCCACCACGCAGCGATCAGCCCGGCCATCGCCACGGTCGCGACCGGGATCACGAACCCGGATCGACGCAACAGCCACCAGTCCCTCATCGCCGCCAGTCGGGACGGAGTTGCGATCGACTCGAGCGCGACGACGGTGCCGGTGGCGATCGCCGCCGCGAGCGCCGCGATGGCGATCTGGTCGCCGTGCAACTGCGCATAGCCACCGCTCGCGGTCCACAGGTCGACCCCTGCAACGACCGCTCCACGCTGAGCGCTACGCCGAAGGAGCCGCCGGCCACCAGCGCCGCTCGCCGCGACCGGTCCCTGGCGAACGATGCGAGATGCAGCACGAAGAGCGGCCCCAGCACCACCAGCGTCAGGACCAGGTCTGGCCGGGCGGCGAGCGCAGCGCCGCCCAGGAGGCCGCTGAGCACCCACCCCCACGGGCCGTCCCGGTCGGCGGCCAGCAGCGCCGCCGCCAGGGCTGACCAGAGCAGAGCGAACGCGAACGGCTCGGAGTACGTGTCGCGAGCCACGAACACCACCGGGAGACTCACCGCGAGCAGGGCGGGAGCCGCGAGCGCAACGAACCGACGCCGCGCGGCCCGAGCCGCGACCGCGTAGACCGCGAGCAGACCGAGTCCGGACACGGCGGCGGGAAGACGGAACATCGCGCCGGGACCACCCACGTCGTACGCGGCGGCCAGCGCCACCGAGCTCAGGTGCGTGAACTGGAACTCGACGCGACCATCGCCGACGTCGTAGACGGCGAAGCCGTCGGCGCGCAGCAGCTGCTCGTCCTGCAGGCCACCCGCCCGCGCTGTGGCGTCGAGGCCACCGTCGCGGGCCAACCAGCGCGCGGTCGTCGCGTACGAGCCGGGATCGCGGTTGATCAGCACGTGGTGCGATGGCGCCCACGCGGCCCACGCCGTGAACAGCACAGCGATGAGCAGGGCGCAGCTCGCGGCGACATGCGCCGCCCGAGGCGCGACGGAGTCTCGCTCGCCGACGCACCAACATTGCGACCACCCCAGCACCGGCCGGGACCGCGACGACCAGCACGAGCCAGGTGCGGTACCCACCCAGTAGGGCCGCGACGAGGCCGGTGAGCCCCCCGACGGCCAGCGCCACTGCCGCCCCCACGACCAGCGCCTCGAACCACGCGGGAACGGGTGGTCCGGTCGACTCGGATCGGTCGGGCAGCCGATCGCTCGACACCACGGGTGGAGCAGGCGACCCGAGCGTCACCCGACGAGGCCGCTGCGGTGACGCCTGGCTGCAAGCCGGGTGAGCAGACCGACGTACCGCGGCAGCGTCGACGGAGCCGACAGGGAACGGGCTCGCGCGACGCCACGGCCAACCAGGGTCATCCGCAACTCGTCGTCGCCGATGACCCGGTCGAGCACCGCCGCCACGGTGACGGGATCGTCGGGGTCGTCCACGAGGACGGCCGCGTCGCCGACGGTCGAGGGGATCGCCGCACGACGCGACACGACCGACGGCACACCGGTCGCCATCGCTTCGACGACGGGCACGCAGAACCCCTCGTGCTCGCTGAGGGTGGTGAACACCGAGGCTCGCAGGTAGAGCGCCGAGAGCTCGGCGTCGCTCACCCGTCCGGTGAACAGCGGGTCCCGCAGGCCCACCGAGCGCGCCATGACACGCAGCGCGGCCGAGTAGGTGGGCACGCGGTCCACACCGACGAACGCCAACCGGGCGTCGGGGCGGAACTCCTGTTGGAGCACCGCGACCGCGGCGAGCACCCGCTCGATCCGCTTGTGGGGCAGCTGCTGAGCGACGCAGAGCACGAGCGGCCCGGGGACCTCCGCGCTCAGCCTCGCGAGCATGTTGGCATCCGGCGTGATCCGGTCCAGACGGTCGATGTCCGGAGTGGGAGCGATCACGTGCGCACCGCGGTAGCCGAGCTCGACGAGCTCTGCCGCGTTGAAGTCCGAGTCCGCGATCGCCAGCTCGACCCGGTCGCGCAGCTGCTCGAGCTCCCACCGACCACGGATCAGGTCACCCGCGACCTCCGGGGCGACCTCGGCGTAGAACTCGGCGGGCGAGAAGTTGTGGTACACGAGCACGAGTCGGTGTTCGTTCTGGCGCAGCGCCCGGTACACCGGCCAGGACCCCATGCTGGCGTGGAACACCAGCGGCAGATGCCGGTTCGGGCGTCGGCCCAGTTCCGCCAGCGGGCGGACGGTGCCCGACAGCCCCGGCTCGATGTGCTGGGCGTAGAGCTCGCTGGGTCCGCGCTCTGCCAGGGCGCCCTGGATGAGCATCGCCGAGGTGGTGATCGCGTCCCCGGGCGCGGCGCCGACCACGAGCTGGTCGAACACCTCAGTCGCCCACGTCGGAGCGCTCGGGATTCGACGCCGCAGCGTCCTCCGCGCCGGGCGCACGCTGGCTGGACCGCAGCTCCAGCACCTCGCGCTCGAGCTCAGCCACCCGGTACTCGAGTCGGCGCTGGCGATCCAGGAAGGCACGCGAGAGGAACAGCGAGGTGCGGTTCTGGCGGATGGCCAGCTCCTCGACCACCGCGGCGGTACGGGTCGAGAACTCTGCGACCTGACGACGGACGAGCACGCCGCTGATCCGGGTGATCGGTGAGAGGAGCTTCGCGAGCACCCGAGCCAGCGGTCCGGCGCCGGCGAAGGGGCGCCACGTCTCCAGCACCGCCGGCCCGGTGAGGTCCCCCGGGTCGAGCGGGGGGTGCTCGACCAGGCCCGCATCGACCGCCTCCACGACACCGTCGAAGTGGCGGGTCAACTCGTCGGGCGGCAGATGGGGCAGCTCACCCGTCGCGCGCCGACGTTCGAGGTCCTCGCGGACCTCGGCCAGTGCTGCGTCGACCGGGTCCGGCGCAGGGGTCTCCCCCTCCGGCGCCGGTCCCACGGTCGTGTCGCTCGGATGCTCGGTGTCGTTGTCGATCGGCACGGTTCCTCCGGGTCGGTTCCGAGTATCGCCCACCGGCGCTGCGGGGGCGCGCACGGTCAATCGGTTGCGCTGACCGACCACGCCCCGCCCAGCTCGACCAGGCCCTCGGGCTCGGGGTGCGCGCCGTGGCGGACCGCCAGGCGCCACTCGCGCTCGCGCCGGTCGAAGTTGTGCTGGACGAACTCGTCGGAGATGGCGACGGTCAGCTCGTAGTCACCCGAGGTGAGCGGCAGCGAGTCGACGCTGAAGTCGACGTGACCCGGCCCCGACAGCGTCGGCGTCTGCAAGCCCCCGATCTTCGTGTTCGTGCCGGTGATGTGCACGTCCGAGATCGAGTGCAGGGCGATCCCGATGACCGGGGAGGGAACGGGGCGAACGGCGTCGTAGTGGATCCGGATGGTGAACGGATCGCCGTAGATCCCCACCCCGACGGTCGAGCCGCTTGCGTCGAGGAACTCGACCGAGGTGATGGTCACGTCCTCGACCTTGGCCTCGTCGTCGGACGCCTCGCCGCCTGCGGCCACCACGTCGGCCGCCACCTCCGCGGCGACACGGTCCCGCTCGGCGCGCTCGGCCGCGTTGACCCGGTTCATGTAGGCCGCTGCGACCTCGGGGCCGGTTCCGATGAGCTGCAGCTGGCCCTCCTCGAGCCACGCCGCCCCGTCACACATCGACTCCACCGTGTCGAGACCGTGGGTCACCACCACGATCGTCACGCCCTTCTTGCGCAGCGCGTAGAGGTGGTCGAAGCACTTCCGCTGGAACTCCGCGTCCCCGACCGCGATCACCTCGTCCACGATCAGGATCTCCGGATCCACGTGCACGGCCACGGAGAACCCGAGACGGATGTACATGCCGCTCGAGTAGATCTTGACCGGCGAGTCGATGAACTCCTCGATGCCGGCGAACTCGACGATCTCGTCGAATCTGTCGTCGATCTGGCGCCGCGACATGCCGAGGATGGTGGCGTTCATGTAGACGTTCTCGCGCCCGGTCAGGTCCGGGTGGAACCCGGCGCCCAGCTCGAGCAGGGTCGAGATCCGGCCGTTGACGCGGACTGACCCCTCCGTCGGGCGGTAGATCCCTGCGATGCAGCGCAGCAGCGTCGACTTGCCCGAGCCGTTGTGCCCGACGAGGGCGTACATGGAGCCCTCGGGGATCTCGAGCGACACGTCGCGCAGCGCCCAGAACTGGTCCACGCCCGCGTTGCGGTCGCGGCGGGTGACGAGCTCCTTGACCGAGTGAGCCCGGTCCGTCTGCAGCCGGAACCGTTTGGAGACGCCGTCGACGACGATCGCGCTCATCTCAGAGCTCCTCGATGACCGACGGGGCCCAGCGGCTGAAGAGCCACCAGCCGCCCGCGAGGCTGACGGTCGCGGCGAGCAGCATGCCGAACCAGTTCATCATCGTCGGCAGCTCCAGTGCGTACACGGCTTGGCGCATGGAGTAGACGAAGGGCGCGACCGGGTTCAGGTCGAGGAAGCGCCGGAAGCTGTCCGGGACGATGTCGATCGGGTAGACGATCGGAGTCGCGTAGAACAGCACCTGCAGACCGATCCCGACCAGGTAGAAGACATCGCGGAAGCGGATGTTCGCGACCCCGAGCACCAGGCCGATGCCGAACGCGAAGCAGGCCATCAGCACGTAGACGGGCAGGATGAACACGAAGGTCCACGAGACGTTGCCCACGATGAGCATGAACGCGACGAGGATCGCCGCCTCGAGGGCGGCCTGGATGATCACGGTGAGCAGGCCCGCCACCATCGGGCACTCGGGGGGGAAGTAGGTCCGCGTCAACAGCGGACCGGCACTCGAGAACGAGGCGATCGACGTGTTGATGATCCCCGAGAACAGGTTCCAGACCACGAGCCCCGTGAACAGGTAGAGCGCGAAGTTCTCCTCGCCGTTGCCCATCGGCGGCGGGACGGCTCGCAGGAAGAACCCGAAGACCACCGTGTAGATGCCGAGCGTGGCGGCAGGATTGATGAGCGACCACGTCCACCCCAGGACGCTGCGCTTGTACTTCGACTTCAGCTCTCGCTGGGCCAAGTTCGCGATCAGGGTCCGGTAGGACCAGATCTCGGCGGGTGTGGACAATCGGAAGCCTTCGAGAGACGCCGGGGGACCACGCGACGCTAGCAGCCGGCCCTCCGGGGTCCCGGCATGGGCCGGCCGCCTGGCGCTCGGCTACTCCGCCGCCTCGGCGAGCGCCTCGGAGAGCGCCGGGTGGACGAACAGGCTCTCCGAGAGGTCGTGGACCCGCAGGCGGTTCGTGACCGCCACGGCGATCACCGAGATGAGCTCCGCAGCGTGACGTCCGACGATCGAACCGCCGAGGATCACGCCGGTCGCCGGGTCGGAGATCAGCTTCACGAAACCACGGTGGTCGTTGTTGATCAGCGCCTTGGCGAGCGACTGGAAGGGGACCTTCGTGACCCGGATCTTGCGGCCCTCGGCGAAGGCGTCCGCCTCGGCGAGGCCCACGTCCGCGATCTCGGGCTCGGTGAAGATCGCCGACGCCGCCTTCTCGTAGTCGAGGTGGCGGTGGTCGACCTTGTGCAGACCCATCACGTGCTCGGCGATCTTGCGGCCCTGCATGGACGCCACCGAGGCCAGCGGCAGCTTGCCCGAGAGGTCCCCCGCCACGTAGATGTGCGAGACGTTGGTGCGCATGTGGTGATCCAGCGTCCGCACCCAGGGGCCGTCCATCTCCACGCCCGCCTCTGCGAGGCCGACGCCCTCGACGTTGGGGACCGACCCGATCGCCAGCAGCGCATGCGAGCCGCTCGGGAACCGTCCGTCGTCGCAGCGCACGACGATGCCGTCGTCGGTGCGGTCGATGCCGATGGCGCGTGCCCCCTTGAGGAGCTTGACGCCGCGTCGCAGGAAGTCGTCCTCGAGCACCGCCGCGACCTCGGGGTCCTTCGAGGGCAGCACCTGCTGACGCGACACGATCAGCGTCACGTTCGACCCGAAGCTCGCGAACATGTGGACGAACTCCACACCGGTGACGCCCGAGCCGATCACCACGAGGTGCTCGGGCAGAACCGGCGGCGGATAGGCGTCGCGGGTCGTGAGCACCCGGTCCCCGTCGGGCTGTGCCCAATCGGGGATCCGGGGACGGCTCCCGGTGGAGACCAGAACGGCATCGGCATGGAACGCGCGTTCGCCGTCGTCGGTGTCGGCCACCACCGTGTGGGCATCGACGAGCCGGCCGGTCCCCCGGACGATCTCGACACCCTGGCTCTGGAGCAGACCGAGCCCGGACACCTCGAGTCGCTCGGTGATCGTCGTGATCCGCTTGCGCAGCGCTTCGAGGTCCACCGTGGCCGGCGACACCCCCAGGCCCATCCCGGCGGCATCGTTGATCTGATCGAGCGCACCGCCGGTGGCGATCATCGACTTCGAGGGGACGCAGTCCCACAGGTTCGCAGCGCCGCCGATCACGTCGCGCTCGATCACGGTGACCTCCGCGCCCAGCCGGGCGGCGTAGGTCGCGGCCTGCGTGCCGGCCGGGCCACCGCCGATGATCACGAAGCGCAGTGACATCCCTCCAGGCTACCCCCGCGGGCCTGCGCCCAGGGTGGCGATCGTCTCGCGCAGCGGCGCGCGGAAATCACGGGCCGGGGCGAATCCGTGGCCCCGCCACGCCAGGTCGTCGAGCACGCTGTTCGCCGGACGCGGCGCCGGCCGGGGCGGATCCAGCTCCGACGTCGGGATGGGCCGCACGAGCGCCGGGTCGTGTCCCGACGCGGAGAACACCTCGCACGCGAACTCGTACCAGCTGACGACGCCCTGGTTCGTGGTGTGGACGATGCCGGGAACGCGCTCCACCCCGAGCCGCAGCACCATCGCTGCCAGATCCGACGCGAACGTCGGATGGCCGATCTGGTCGTCGACGAAGGCGACCTCGCCGCCCCGTTGCGCCAGGCCCAGGAGCGTCCGCGCCATGTTGGAGCCGTGCGCGCTGCAGACCCAGGAGGTCCGCGCGACCGTCCAGCCGGGATCGATCTCGCGCTCGCCGCCGAGCTTGCTGGCGCCGTAGACCGAACGGGGACACGGCGGGTCCCACTCCAGATAGGGGCGCTCGGCCGTGCCGTCGAACACGTAGTCGGTGGAGACGTACACGAGGTGCGCCCCGACCCGGCGGCACCCGTCCGCGACGAAGCGCGTCGCGAGCGAGTTGACCCGGAAGGCGAGCTCCACCTCGCTCTCGCAGCGGTCGACCGCGGTCATGGCGGCGCCGTGCACGACCAGGTCCGGTCGCCAGGTCGTGATCGCCCCGAGCACCACATCGCGGTTGGTGAGATCGTGCTCGGGCAGGTCGAGCCCCAGCACCTCGTGGTGGGGCTGGGTGCTCAACAACGCCAGCAGCTCGGTCCCGAGCTGCCCGGCGGACCCGGTCACGAGGATGCGCATCAGTGCCTCACCGGTTGCGGACACGAGCGAGCAGCGGTTCCCACCACTCGCGTCGGTCCCGGTAGAACGCGACGGTCTCCTCGAGGCCGTCAGCGAACGCGGTCCGCGGCGACCAGCCCAACGCCGCCACCTTCTCCGAGGAGATCGAGTAGCGGCGGTCGTGGCCGAGTCGGTCCTCGACGTGATCGATCCGGCTGTCGGTGCAGTCGAGCAGCTCGAGGACTGCTCGGTGACCTCGCGGTTCGTCAGCTCGTTCCCGCCGCCGATGTTGTAGATCTCCCCGACGGCGCCCTGTCGGAGCACCAGGTCCACCGCTTCGCAGTTGTCGCGGACGAACAGCCAGTCGCGGATGTTCGCCCCGTCGCCGTAGAGCGGGACGTTGTGGCCGTCGAGCAGGTTGGTGACGAAGAGCGGGATGAGCTTCTCGGGGAACTGGTAGGGGCCGTACTGGTTCGACGCCGCGACAGATGATCGCCGGCAGGCCGTGGGTCTCGTGGTGCGCGAGAGCGATCAGGTCCGAGCCCGCCTTGGCCGCCGAGTACGGGGAGCGGGGTGACAGCCGGTCGGTCTCGACGAAGGATCCCACCTCGATCGAGCCGTACACCTCGTCGGTCGAGACGTGCACGAAGCGCTCGACCTCATGACGAGCGGCGAGGTCGCACATCACGTTGGTGCCGTCGCAGTTGGTGCGCACGAAGACGTCGGGATCGAGCAATGAGCGGTCGACGTGGCTCTCCGCGGCGAAGTGGACCACGGCGTCGTGGCCGGCGAGCACCTCGTCGACGACCGACCGGTCACAGATGTCGCCGTGGACGAAGGCGAAGCGGGGGTCCTGCTCGACGTCGGCGAGGTTCTCGCGGTTGCCCGCATAGGTCAGGGCATCGAGCACGGTCACGTGATCGTCGCTGCTTGCGAGCACGTGGCGCACGTAGGTCGATCCGATGAAGCCGGCTCCGCCGGTCACGAGCAGACGCATCCGGACCTCAGGTGCGCAACGCTGCGTGGGGACGACGGGCGGGGTCGAGCTCGTCACGACGGGGGTTGGCCCGGTCGCGTGCGGAGAGGATCGGATCGCTGATGCCCCAGTCGGCGCCGATCGCCGGGTCGTCCCAGGCGACGCCGAGCTCGTCGGCGGGGTTGTAGTACCCGTCGACGAGGTAGGTGATGGTCATGTCGCTCAGCGACGCGAACCCGTGGGCGACACCGGGGGGGATGTACACGCCGAGATGCTCGTTGGACCCGCCGTCCACCTCGCCGAGATCGAGCTCGAGCGTGGCACCGTCGGTGGCCGACCCCAGACGCAGGTCGTGCAGCACGACGCGGGCATGACCGCGCGGCACGTACCAGTAGTCCGCTTGGTGCAGGTGATAGTGCAGACCCACAAGGCACCCCGCCACGCGGTCGCCCCGGTTCGCCTGCACCATCTCGCGACCACCCGGGAACCACTGCCGCCGGTAGGTCTCGACGAAGAAGCCGCGATCGTCGCCGTGGACGGCCGGCGTCACCACGAACACCCCGGCGATGACGTCGGACGGTGTCACCTCGGCCATCAGGGCACCTCCACCCGGGAGTGATCCCCGAGCATCAGACGGATCGCGGTCGGACGCTCCTGGTTGCGGCCGACCACCACGTTGCGGCCGATGAGCGAATCGGTGACCCGCGACAGGTCGCGCACCGTCGACTCGGCGAGGACGATCGAGTGCTCGAGCTCGGTGTTGTGGACCACGCAGTCGTGGTCGACGGAGGTGAACGGACCGATGTAGCTGTCGACCACCCGTGTGCGTTCCCCGATGACCGCCGGCCCGCGGATGTGCGAGTTGCGCACCTCGGCGCCGGCGGCGATGACCACCTCGCCCTCGAGGCGGGATCGGTCGTCGACGACGCCGTCGACCCGACCGGAGATCGTCTCGAGCACCAGCCGGTTGCCCTCGAGCAACGGCTCGAGCTTGCCGGTGTCCTTCCACCAACCGTCGAGCACCTCGTGGCGGACCTTGCGACCGTGGTCGATGAGCCACTGGATGGCGTCGGTGATCTCCAGCTCCCCCCGACCGGACGGCTCGATGGATCGGACCGCTTCGTGGATGGTTCGGTCGAACAGGTACACGCCGACCAGCGCGAGGTTCGACGGGGGGACCTCGGGCTTCTCGACGAGGCGCACGACGTGGCCGTCGCCGTCGAGCTCCGCGACCCCGAAGCGCTCCGGGTCCTTCACCGCGGTCAGCAGGATCTGGGCGCACGGCGGACGGCCCTCGCCCTCCAGGGTCGGCTCGAGCGCCGCCCGTCGGTCCGACTCGAACGCCTCGACGAACTCGACGATGCCCTGACGCAGCAGGTTGTCGCCGAGGTACATGACGAAGTCGTCGTCGCCGAGGAAGTCACGGGCGATCACCACGCAGTGGGCCAGCCCGAGCGGTTCGTCCTGGCGGAGGTAGGTGACGTTCGCACCCCAGCGGGACCCGTCACCGACCGCGGCGCGGATCTCGTCCGCCGTCTCACCGACGACGATGCCGATGTCGGTGATCCCGGCCTCGACCATGTGCTCGATCCCGTAGAACAGGATCGGCTTGTTCGCCACCGGCACGAGCTGCTTGGCGCTCGTGTGGGTGATCGGGCGCAGGCGGGTGCCGGCACCACCGGAGAGGATCAGACCCTTCACGTCAACCTTCCTAGCGGACTCGGACCGAGCGAAGCGAGGCCCCGGAGCTCCGGTGCGTCGGCGCGGTCACTTGACGACCACGTCGCGGCAGCCCAACAGCTTGTTGCGGCCCTCGCCCTGGTTGATGACCGTGGCGCACATCCGGTGCGTCCCTTCGGGGACGTTCGAGAACCCGGCCCCCCACCCCCGGTTGTCGCCGACGCCGTAGGCCCGTCCGACGTCGGGCCGGAACCCGTCGGCGACGGCGACGTTCAGTCGCCCGGGGAGCACCACGTGCACGGTCGCGGAGGATCCGGGGCGGTCCGGGTCGAACGCCCAGCCGATCACGTCGACCCGGTTGCCGTTCACGCGGACGCTGTCGATGCCGCCACGCGGCGTGGCGATCGCCGCCGTCGCCGCGTACCAATCGCTCGCACGCGCCCTGATCGAGGGAAGTCGGGTCTGGTACGACCCAGGGCAGCTGGTCGCCCCGACGTCACGGTGCCCGACCACGGTGGGCAGGTTCACCACCCGGCCGGCGGGGATCGACGACGAACCACCGGAGGTGAAGTTCACCCTGCTCGTCGGCACCACGCCGGCGAGCTGGAGGCGGTAGCCGACGATACGGCTGACCGCCTCGAGTGCAGGCGACGAGGGCGACGCCGAGGTGTAGTTGCCGAGGACCGACACGCCGACCGAGCCGGTGTTGAACCCGCCGGCGTGGGCGCCGATGACGTTGCGCGAGGTCCCGCCGGCCCGACCCTCCCAGAGGCCACCGTACTTGTCGACCAGGAAGTTGTACCCGATGTCGTCCCAACCGTTGCCGTCCATGTGGAAGGCCTGGATCGAGCGCAGGATGCCGGGCACCTGCGAGGAGCTGTAGTTGTTCGAACTGGCGGTGTGGTGCACCACCGCCAGCTTCAGCGAGGACGCGATGGACGGCGTCGACTTGGGGCCGCGTGCACCCCAGCTCGCTCGGGAGTTGATGCCGAAGGGAGCGGCCACGGCGGCCTCGGCGAGGGGAACGGCCTCGGCCACCACCCGACGGGTCGTCGGGCGGACCACCGCGACCTCGAGATCTCGCCGTCGGGGGCGTCGGCGGCGGAGAGGTTCACCTCGTACCCCGTCGCCTCGCCGACCCAGATCGGCTCGCTCAGGACACCATCGCGGGCCTGCCCCGCCGCCTCGGGGGACGTCGGGTCGGGGCCCTCGTCGAGGTTGACCTCGAGCTCGTTCCACTCGCCCCAGCGCCCCTCGGCATCTCGGACGCGGACCATGACCGGGTCCTCGGGGAGCTCGTCGAAGCGCACGCCGATCGTGTCGAAGGGAACGACATCGTCCTCGCGGCCGCTGCGGCGATCCTCGACGTGGTCCAGTTCTCCGTGGCCGTGATCGTCGTGGTCCAGCTCCGGCACGACCTCGGTCGGGGCCAGCGCCAGGGGCGCAGCTGCAGTGGCAGCTCCGGCGACGAACTCCATCTGCGGCAAGGGCGCGACGCCGAGCACCAGTCCCCCGGCGAACGCGACAGCCAGCATGCGGAGCCGTCGTTGGGGACCGTGTCGCGGCTCGTCCATCTCCGCAAGGCTACGGACCTCGGCCCGCGCTCACACACCTGGGGAGCAGAATTCTCTCGAGCGCGCCCCGCGATCGTCATGAACCTCCGCCGCCGGTCAGTGAGAGCCGAAGGCCTCACGGAGCGCCGATGCCACGTCGGCGGCCGAGCGGTCCCAGGTCGTCGGCTCGAATCCGTCGATCTGCCGACGTCGCCGGCGCAGTTCGTCGCTGTCGCCCAAGAGATGCCCGAGCGCATCCGCGAACGCGTCGGCGTCACCGGGGTCCACCAGGTCGACGAGTCCGCCACCCGCCTCGGGGAGTGCGCCGCCGTTGGAGGACACGACCGGCACCCCGACAGCGAGCGCCTCGATCACGGGGAGTCCGAACCCCTCGGTGATCGAGGGCACCGCCACCACCGTGGCGGCGCGGTAGAGCTCGGCGAGCAGCTCGTCGCCGGCGCCCTCGAACCAGTGCACCCGCTGACCGAGCAGCGGATGGTGGCGGAGCCGGTCGACGACCTCGTCGTTGTTCCACCCGGCACGACCCACCACCACCAGGTGCAGCTCGGGGTCGGCCCCGGCGAGCCGGTCGAACGCGTCGAGCAGCACCGCATGGTTCTTGCGGGGCTCGACGGTGCCGACGACGAGCACGTAGCGGGCGCCGGCCAATCCCGCGGGGAGCTCGGCCTCCCCGGCCGCCGCGGCGCCGACGACGTCTGCCCCGAGTGCGATCACCTCGACCGGCGCCGCGGTCGACCGGGCCGCGCTCCGCGACCGCGCGAGCGGTGTCCCGGGAGATCGCGAGCAGCAGGTCCGCGTGGCGGAGCTGGGCGGCCAGCGCCGAGCTGAAGACCTCGACGAGTGACTCCTCGAACCAGTCCGGGTGCTCGAGCGGGAGCAGGTCGTAGACCAGGACGACGATGTGCACGCCGGTGGTGCGGAGCCCCCGGTAGAGCTGCTCACGGTCGACCTCGACGACGTTCCACACGGAATCCAGCTCGAGCAGCACCGACCCGGGTCCCGGACGGACCACGAGCGGGCGCAGTCGACGGTCACGGGTCCGCAGGAGCGCTGCGGACCGCATCCGGACCAGCGAGGGGCGTGCACCGGATCGGTCGAGCAGCCATCGGCCGGCCCGGCGGATCGGGCGGAGCCACCGTCGAAGGGTGCGGATCGGCTCCGGCGGCGACACGTCGGTCAGTTCCTGCGGCCGGGGGCTGGGCACCGAGGCGACGGTCGCGCCGGGCGTGATCGAGCGCTGCTCATCATCGGTGAGTCGACGGAATCCCCCCGCCGTGTCGAGCCAGACGACCGGGACGACGTCGAGGTCGTCGCGGTCCCGCAGGTGCTCGACGAGCTGCACCACGACCCGCTGGATGCCGGCGCGCCACGTGGCCCGCACGGTGTCGGTGACGTCGACGTGCACGACCAGCGGGGCGGCGCTCTGGGTGTCGACCATGCCCGTTGGTCTAGCCGGGTCCGGCCCGGGTCAGCGCTGGGGTGCCACCAGGGGCTCGGGCTGGCACGAGCCCTCGAGCTCGACGACGCGGATCTGCTCCCGGTTCTCCCAGGTGATCTCGTTCGCGGGATCGACGCGCAGCTTGAACTCCCGGAACTCCATGTCCGCCGCGTCGAAGGTCAGGTACCGACCGATCAGGCTGTCGCCGAGACCGAGGATCAGCTTGATCGTCTCGATCGCCTGGATCGAGCCGACGATGCCCGGCAGCACGCCGAGGACGCCCGCCTCGGAGCAGCTCGGAGCGAGCTCCGGGGGCGGCGGCTCGGGGAGCATGTCGCGGTAGGTCGGACCGTTGCGCGGGTCGAAGACCGTGACCTGGCCCTCGAAGCGGAAGATCGATCCGTGCACGACCGGGATCCCGAGCTTCACGGACGCGTCGTTGAGCATGTAGCGCACCGGGAAGTTGTCGGCGCCGTCGACCACGATGTCGTACTCGCCGATGATGCGTTCGATGTTGGAGGCGTCGAGGCGCACGTCGTGGGTGATGACGTTCACGTCCGGGTTGAGCGCGGTGAGCGTCTTCTTCGCGGAGTCGACCTTGCGTTCACCGACGCGGTCCATGTTGTGCAGGATCTGACGCTGCAGGTTGGACTCGTCCACGACGTCCATGTCGACGATGCCGACCGTGCCGACACCGGCCGCGGCCAGATAGAGCGCCGCAGGTGAGCCGAGGCCACCGGCACCGAGCAGCAGCACCTTGGCGGCGAGCAGCTTCTGCTGACCCTCGTCGCCGACCTCGGGCAGCAGCAGGTGGCGGCTGTAGCGGTTGCGCTGCTCGGGGGTGAGGACCTCGGGGCGCTTCCAGTCGCGTCCTTCGTCCTTCCAGCGGTTGAACCCGCCGGCCATCGACACGACGTCGCGGTAGCCGAGCTCGGTGAGCGTCCGCGCCGCGAAGGCGGAGCGGACCCCGCCGGCGCACATCACGACGACGGGGGCGTCCTTGTCCAGCAGTCGACCCTCGACCTGGCTCTCGAGGTGACCGCGCGGGATGAACACCGAGCCGGGTACGGCGCCCTGTTCGAACTCGTCGGCCTCCCGGACGTCGAGGAGCACGGAACCGGCCGCCAGCTGCTGCTCTGCGGTCTCGGTGTCCACCTCGGTGATCTCGGACTTCGTCGCGTCGAGGAGTTCTCGGAAGTTGCTCATGGTGTCTGCCTGCCTCGCTGGCGCCACCGGTCGGTCTCGCCGGCGGATGCTGTCGGTCGGGGACGGCTGGTCGCTCGACCGGCCGGTCGGGTGAAACCCTACCAAACAGGTCAACTATCGGACAGGTCGAGTTGTTCCCGCTCGAGCGTCACTCGCTCGTCGAGGACGATGAGGTCGCCGACCTCGAGGCGGAGATCGCCCCAACCCGCTGCGACATCGGTGAGCGGCGGTGCGTCCGTGCGCAGCCGGATGCCGACCTCGCCACCGGCGGGGACCTCGACGCTCACCTCGACCGGGACGGGACCGTCACGGAGCTCGACCACGCGGGGCTCGATCCCGGGAACGGAGATCTGGACCTCCGCTCCCGGCTCCCCCGACAGCGTGAAGGACACCGACATCGGTCGCGGGGACGCGTCGGCCGCGCCGACGGTCCGGTCGGCCGCTGCGTCATGGGTCAGACGGATCGTGGCGTCAGGGCCGACGTGGCGATCGAGTGGCTCGGCGGTGGACCGGATTCCGGGCGACCCCTCGACGACCACCCCGACCGGAGACACGGCCGCTCGGCCGAGCTCGGCCACCCGGTCGACACCGAGGTCGGCGATCAGCTCGGCCCGGCGCTCGCGCAGATCCCACCAGGCTCGAGTGCCGTCGTCGCTCTCGCCGTCCGGCCCCCCGAGCTCGCTGCGCAGCTCCGACTCGATCGCAGCGTCGGGGTCGCCACGACGGTCGAGCAGGATCGCCCCGAAGTCGGCTGCGGCGAGCGCATCGACGAGCAGGTCCGGCTCCTGGGTCGCGAGGCTGCGCTGCCAGTCACCGCTGCGACCGGCGAGTGCGCCGGCGCTCCAGCGCAAGGTGTCGGGCCCGGCGATCGCCGGGCCGAGCAGCGCGTTCGCCCCGATGTCACCCACGGGCGCCTCGGCGGGGAACGCCGCGACGGGCAACTGGAACACCTGCTCGCCGTCACCGAGCGTCGCGTCGAGCGCCGACGCGACCTCGGCGTCGGTCGCCCACGCCGCCGCCTCGGCGGAGCGGTCCGCGGTAGCGCCCGTGCCGACCTGGTCGACGAGCGCCACGAGCACGAGCAACGCCGCCGCGCCGACCGCGGCCGCCTGCGACGGCCGGCGTCGGGCGCGCAGAGCGTCGAGCGCCATCGCTGCGACCACCACACCGGCGAATCCGGCGAACACCGCCATCCGACTCCAGGCCCGCGCCTGGGTGAACCCGACCGTTGCGAGCACCATCCCGAGACCCCCCACCGTCGCCACGACCAGCACCACGGCGACGACGAGCGCCAATCTGAACAGCACACCCCGCCGACCCTCGACCGGATCGCCGCCCGCGCCGCGTTCGAGCGGTCCGGGCTCGGGCGGCCCCGGCTCCACCGACCCGGCCGCTGCGAGGCCCGGCCCGGCGGACCGGACCGACGCCCCGACGCGACGCAGCGCCCAGATCGCGAGCACCGCGAGGCCGCCCAGCGACACCAGCCCGACCGCAGCGCCGCGATCGCCGGGGGCGAGAACCCGGAACGCGGTGTCCGCCCAGTCGGCGAGCGGGCCGATCCGGTGGTCGTGCACGGGCAGCAGCATCTGGGTGACGCGCAGTCCGTAGGTGTCGGAGTCGAGCGGCAACCGGACGCCTGCCTCTCCACCTCCGGAACGGGCGATCGCCTCGCCGGCGACGTTGGCGACGAGCACGGCCAGGACGGCGCCGCCGAGGAGGACGGGACGCACCAGCGAACGGGGCCGACCCCGACCGAGCGCCACCACGGCGCCGACACCGAGGACCACGATCGCGGCGAAGATGGCGTAGTAGGGGCTCGACGACCCCACCAGCAGCACCGCGGCGGACGCCAGGAGCCAGCGAGGGCGACGCTCGTGGAACGGCAGGGTGTACCCGGACGGGAACGTCGCACCGGATGCCCAGAGCGCCAGAGCCACCCCGACCGGCACCGAGAAGTACGCCGCGAGGAACACATGGCCGACCTCGAGACGAGCGAAGTGCACCGGCGCCACGGCGAACACGACCGATGCCACACCGGCGGACAGCGCCCCGACGCCCAACCGCCGCACGACCAGGTACGTGACCAGCCCGACGAGCACCACCGCAGCGAGCAGGTACAGGTTGAGCGCCGTCACGGCGTCGCCGGTCAGCGCCCGCAGCACCCGCAACGCCACGAGGTGCACCCGGTCGCCACCGGAGGGCATGTCGACCCACGAGACCCCGTGCGGCGCGCCGAGCAGCGTGCTGGGTCCCGGCGTCCCGGTCCAGCCGGTGCTCTTCAGCACCGCGGCATGGGCCAGGAGGTCGCCCGAGTGAGCGAAGGGCACCGACAGATCACGGTCCCACACCCGGTGGACGAGCGCGGTCAGTGCAACGAGGACGAGGGTGAGCACGCCGAGCTCGCGGCCCCAGCGCGGGACGTCGGCGCTGGTCTCGGTCGGGGCGGTGGCGCGTGGGTGGTCGGCCCGCCCGTCGCCCACCTGCTCGCCGGAGGGTCCGCGGGAGTCGGTGACGGCACCACGATGATCGGTCACCTGCACCGGTTCACGCTATCGGCGCCGCCTGAGCGCCCCACCGCCGGTCTCCCACCGGCGGTCGAACCCGGCAGCTGTCGTGCGACGTCAGCGGTCCATCGTCAACCGAGGATCGCCGGGAGCACCTCGCTGATCGAGCCGCGGACGACCGCCTCCGCATCGTCGTCGAACGGGGTGGGTTCGGCGTTGACGACCACGAGCGCCGCCCCTGCCGCGAGCGCGGTGGGCACCATCGACGCGATCGGGTACACCTGCAGCGAGGTGCCGACGCACACCAGGACGTCACACGTGGCGGCGGCGTCCAGGCTCCGCGAGAGGTCGAGGGGGTCGAGCGCCTCGCCGAAGAACACCGTCGCGGTCTTCAGGACGCCTCCGCACCGTTCGCACGCCGGATCAGGTTCGCCGGCGCGGACCCGGTCCAGCACCGCACCGGTCGGCCCGCGCCAGTCGCACAGCACGCAACGGGCGTTGCGGATGGTGCCGTGGATCTCGACGACACGATCGGGGTCAGAGCCCGCCGCCTGGTGGAGTCCGTCGATGTTCTGGGTCACGAGCAGCTCGAGCGAGCCTGCCGAATCGAAGCGGGACAGCGCGAGGTGACCGGGGTTCGGCTCGGCGGTCCAGGCAGGGTTCGCCATGCGATAGCGCCACGCTCGCACCCGCAGCTCGGGATCCGCCAGGTAGTACTCGATCGCTGAGTACTTCTCGGCGTCCGGGTCGCGCGTCCAGACCCCGTCGGGACCCCGGAAGTCGGGGATACCCGAGTCGGTGGAGATGCCAGCGCCGGTCAGCACCACGACCCGAGTCGCGTCGCCGACGACACCGGATGCACGGTCGATCTCGGCGGCGTCCATCACCCCAGCTTGGCGCACGCGGTCCGGCCCGGATGCGGCTGCCCCGACGCCGCGTCGGCCAGACTGTTCGCATGGACGAGTCGCAACGCCCCTGGGGCAGCTACGACGTGCTGGCCGACGAGGTCGACCACAAGGTGAAGCGCATCACGGTCCGCCCCGGCAGACGGTTGAGCTACCAGCGCCACGAGCGACGCTCGGAGCACTGGTTCGTGGTGTCGGGTGCCGGGGAGCTGGTGCTCGACGATGTCGAGCACCAGCTCGGTCCGGGCGATGCGGTCGACATCCCTGCGGGAGTCGCGCACCGCATCGAGAACCCGCACCCGAGCGAACCACTGGTCTTCATCGAGGTCCAGCACGGCACGTACTTCGGCGAGGACGACATCATTCGTCTCTCCGACGACTACGGGCGGGTCTGAGCTCGTGCGCCGATCCGCAGCCGGCATCGCAGCTGTCGCAGTCGTCCTGGCGGCGCCGCTCGCCGGGCCGGCGAGCGGCGCGGAACCCATCGAGGTCGACCCCCAGCCACGACCTGCGCCCGCCCAGCTCATCGAGCTCGTCGACTCTGCGGTCGAAGCCAACGTCGGCGCCGGGGCCTCGTCGCTGAACAACGACGGGCCGACCACGTGGGTGGCCGAGGAGGCGAGCGTGCTCGAGCCCGACGAGGTCCTCCGGTACCGCTTCTACAGCTACGTGTTCTCCGCATCGCTGGAGGGCTGCTCGGAGGCGGATCTCCGCGTCGAGATGGACGTCACCGCTGACGGGCCGGATGTGGGGCTCAACGACAACATGTTCTTCGGCGTGCTCGACGGTGACGACGGGTTCGGAGGGGGCTCGACCGTGGGTCCTGGCGATGTCGGCGACACCGCCACGCTCGAGGCCTCGTTCCGAAGCACCGCGGCGGGCGTCGAGGACGGCGTGATCATCTTCTACGGTGCCACCACCTTCCAGCGGCCCGACACCTCGTCGGGCTACTCGTTCGGCCCGCCCCGCGTGGAGCTGGTCGCGGACGACGCGACCTGCCCGCCGGCTCCGACACCGGCGCCGGACCCCGGCGTCGATCCAGACGCAGCCGGGGCCCCGGCCACCGCGGCCCCGGCCACCGCGTCGCCGGCTGGCGAACCGGCTGCAGCCGCCCCACCGGCTGCGCCAGTCGCTCCGGCCGGCGAGGCGCAGCTCCGCTTCGTGGGCTGAACGCGCCCGCCCGGAGCACCGCACCGACCGCTCGTCAGGGCGCACCCGACCGGGTCGCGCGCCCCGCTGACAGGTGAGCGCACGATCCGTACGGTCCAGTCGGGCCCGTGCGACCGCCGGGCCCAGCACGGACCACGGAGGCGACGATGACCGCGACCGAACCGATCACCCGGCTGCACAGCGCTGGCCCCACCCCCGGCCGACCCGACCGAACGGCCCAGCGCGAGCACCACCGGCCTCCTGGTGGTTCGCCCCTGGTTCGACCCGGCCCTCGCCGCACGGGGATTCGACCCGCGCAGCGACTACGTCGAGCGGTTCTGGCTGGGCGTCGTCGGCCCCTCGGTGGTGCTGCTGCTGCGCCGCTTGGCCCGAGGGCTCGACGAGCACCCGACCGGTTTCGCCGTCGACACCGAGGACACCGCTCGGGCGATCGGGCTCGGGACCGGCAAGGGGCGGAACGCGCCGCTGCAACGGACGCTGGATCGCGCCTGCCTGTTCTCCACGATGCGGCGATCGAGCAGCGGCGAGTACGAGGCGCGCACCCACCTGCCGCGACTCAGCGCGCGCCAGCTGTCCCGCCTCCCGGCGTCGGTGTCCGCCACGCACCGCAGTTGGCTGTCGCAACACGACACCGCGCGGCGTGGCGGTCCGCCGGCGGCCTGACCTCGACCCAGCGACGCACTGCCGAGTCAGCCGGGCTCGGCGTCCTCGCCCTCCGTCGCCCTCCCCGTCGGCGCCCGCCCAGTCCTCGAGCAGACGAAGCAGCGTGCGGACACGCCGAACCCGGTGGCTCCCTTGGGGTACTCGCCGTCCGGCTCCGACAGGAACGCCGGCCCGGCGATGTCGAGGTGGACCCACGGCACGTCGGACGGCACGAACTCCGACAGGAACAGCCCGGCGGTCAAGGTTCCGCCGAACCGACCACCGATGTTCTTGAGGTCCGCGACCTGCGAGTCCAGCAGCGACCGGTAGTCCGGCGGCAACGGGAGATGCCAGACGCGTTCGCCCGCCGCGTCGGCCGCGTCGGACACGACCCGAACGAAGTCGTCGTCGTTGCCCATGAGCCCGGCGATCTTGTTGCCGAGCGCCACCACGCACGCGCCGGTGAGCGTGGCGAGGTCGACGATCGCAGCGGGCTCCTCCTCAGCGGCGAGCGCGAGCGCGTCGGCGAGCACCAGGCGGCCCTCCGCATCGGTGTTGAGCACCTCGACGGTGGTGCCGTTGCGAGCGGTGAACACGTCGCCGGGCCGCTGGGCGGCACCGTTGATCATGTTGTCGGTGAGCGGCGTGAACGCCACGACACGGACGCCGACCTCGAGCGCGGGAAGCGCCGTCATGGCCCCGACCACGGCCGCGGCGCCGGCCATGTCGCACTTCATCTCCATCATCCCGTCGCCGGACTTGATGGACAGCCCGCCCGAGTCGAACGTGATGCCCTTGCCGACGAGCGCAACGGTCTCGGCCTCGGGCGGCGCCTCATCGTCGGCCGCGGGGTCGTAGGTCAACTTCAGCAGCCGCGGCGGCTCGGTGGATCCCTGGTTGACCGCCATGAGGCCACCGAGTCCCGCGTGCTCGATGGCCGCCTCGTCGTAGACCTCGACGCCCAGACCGGCGTCCTCGGCGAACGCCCAGACGCGCTCGACGAACACCGACGGGGTCACGACGCCGCCGGGCTCGTTGACCAGGTCGCGGGCGAGGAACACGCCCTCGGTGACAGCGGCAGCGCGACGCACCGCGTCTCGGGCGATCCGGACGCGGTCGCCGACGGCGATGGTGGCCGTGGTCGTGCGCGGCGGCGGGTCCGCCGACTTGTGCACGTCGAAGCGGTATCCGCCCAGCACCAGGCCCTCGGCGACCGCCCGGACGCCGTCGGCGTCGTCGACGTTCAGGCCCTCGGGGTAGGCCAACGCGATGCGCCGGTGGCGCAGCACCGCCCGGGCGAAGCTCGCCGCGGCACGCCGCAACGAGGCAGCCTCGAGCTCCCCGGACGCACCGATCCCGACGAGCACCCGGGACGCGCCGTCGGCCTCGAGCACGAGCGTCTGGCCGACCCCGCCGGAGAACCCGGCACGGTCGAGCACCGAGCGGCGAACCCCGTCGACCCGGCCGAGCGAGTCGGCTGCCACGAGCTCGGCGACGGCGGTGGCGCCGGACGGCGCCACCTTCGCGACCTTCACGGCGAGCGGATCGGTACGGGCGGTGGCCTCGTCGGTGCGGGCGGTGTCGGTCATCTGTCGGCCTCCGTGGGCGGTGCGGTTCGGGCGGTGAGCGTCTCACCCTCCTGCCAGCGGGCCAGGGTCCACAGCAGGTCGGAGAGACGGTTGAGGTAGATGATCACGCGGGAGTCGTCCGCTGCCGCCACCAGGCAACGACGCTCGGCGCGGCGCACGACGGTGCGGGCGAGGTCGAGGAACGCCGAGCGGGGTTCCTGTCCGGGCACCACGAACTCAGCGGGCAGCTCGAATCGGGCGCTGATCTCGTCGATGCTCGTCTCGAGCGCTGCAACCATGTCGTCGGTGACCAGCGATGCGCCGGGCGTCAGCTTGTCGCGGTTCGGCGCATCGGTCGCGAGGTCGGCCATGAGCACCCAGAGGTCGCGTTCGATGCCGATCAGCAGCTCATCGAGCTCGCCGCCACGCTCGGCGTGCGCACGTGCGACGCCGATGGCGGCCTGGGCCTCGTCGACGTCGCCATAGGCATCGGGGCCGGGTGCGTCCTTGCGGACACGCCCGCCGTAGAGCAAGCCGGTCGTGCCGTCATCGCCCGTTCGGGTGTAGATCTTCATCGGCGGTCGCGCTCCGGTCGTGGGCCTCGGGTGCTGCCGGGCGAGCATACGACCCGTCGCCGACCCCAGCCGTGCGGGGCCGCGCCCTCGATCACGCCCCGCACCGGTCGAGCTGGCCCGTCGGGTGTTGCGCCGGCGCACGATAGCCTCGGACAGGATGGACGCACCCCCCTCAGAATCCTCCGCGCCCGAGCGGCCCATGATGCCGGCATCGACCTACCTCGAGGCGGTGCAGAACCGCGTCGTGATCTTCGACGGCGCAGCAGGCACCTGGCTGCAGCTCCAGGACCTCACGATCGAGGACTACGGGACCCCCGAGCTCGAGGGCTGCCCCGAGATCCTCAACGAGACCCGGCCGGAGCTGATCCGCCAGATGCACAGCGAGTACCTCGAGGCCGGGGCGGACGTCGTCGAGACCAACACCTTCGGCGGCATGCGCGCCACACTCGGCGAGTACGGGCTCGAGGACCGCACCGAGGAGCTCAACGAGATGGCGGCCCGCATCGCACGCGAGGCGGCGGATGCGTTCTCGACCCCGGAGCGTCCGCGCTTCGTCGCGGGCTCCATCGGCCCGGGCACCCGATTCGCGTCACTCGGCCACGTCCGCTACGAGGAACTGCGCGACCAGGTCGCCGAGCAGGCCCGAGGCCTGCTGCGCGGCGGTGTCGACCTGCTGCTGCTGGAGACCCAGTTCGACCTCCTGGGGATCAAGGCCGGGATGAACGGCTGTCGCGACGCCATGCGCGACGTCGGCCGCGAGGTGCCGATCCAGACCCAGGTCACGATCGAGCTCACCGGGCGAATGCTCCCGGGGACCGAGATCGGCGCCGCGCTCGTCGCGCTCGACGCGATGCACCCCGACGTCATCGGCATCAACTGCGCGACCGGGCCCGAGGAGATGAGCGAGCACCTGCGCCACCTCTCGGCGCACTCGCGGGTCCCCATCTCGGTGCTCCCCAACGCCGGGCTGCCCTCCGTCGTGGACGGCGAGATGCACTACGACCTCACCGCCGAGCAGTTCGTGGACTTCCAGCGGCGCTTCATCACCGACTTCGGTGTGAACGTGGTCGGCGGCTGCTGCGGCACCACACCCGAGTACATCCGCCAGCTCGCCGACGCCGTGGCCGAGCTCGACCCGGCGGACCGCACCCCCGAGTTCGAGCACGGCGTCGCCTCCATCTACTCACCCGTGATCTTCCCCGCCGAGGGCGAGGCGACCACCTCGCTGTTGATGATCGGCGAGCGCACCAACGCGAACGGCTCGAAGAAGTTCCGCGAGGCGATGCTCGAGGCCGACTGGGACACCTGCGTCGCCATGGCCAAGGACCAGGTCAAGGAGGGCTCGCACATCATCGACGTCTGCGTCGACTACGTGGGCCGCGACGGCGCCGCCGACATGGACGAGATCGCGCAGCGCTTCGCCACGCAGTCGTCGGTGCCGCTGGTGCTCGACTCGACCGAGCCCGAGGTGCTCGAAGCGGGCCTGCGCTGGCTCGGCGGGCGGGCGATCCTGAACTCGGCCAACCTCGAGGACGGCGAGGCCGACGGGTCCCGGGCGGACCGGGTGTTCCGCCTGGCGAAGGAGTACGGCGCAGCGGTCATCATCCTGTTGATCGACGAGGAGGGCCAGGCCCGCGACGTCGAGTGGAAGATGCGTGTCGCCCACCGCATCCACGACCTCGCGGTGCAGCGCTACGGCCTCGAGCCACAGGACCTGATCTTCGACGCCCTGACCTTCCCGCTGTCCACCGGCGACGACGACCTGCGCCGCGACGCGATGGCAACCATCGAGGCCATCCGGCGCATCAAGGCCGAGATGCCCGGCGTGCAGACCACCCTCGGGCTCTCCAACGTCAGTTTCGGACTCAAGCCCGCAGCGCGTCACGTGCTCAACAGCGTGTTCCTGCACGAGTGCCAGCAGGCCGGGCTCGACTCCGCGATCGTGCACGCGGCCAAGATCCTGCCGCTCAACCGGATCCCCGACGAGCAGCGCGACGTCTGCCTGGACCTGATCTGGGACCGCCGCGGCACGGCCGGCACCCTGTCGGACGGTGACGAGGCCTACGACCCGCTCGCCAAGTTGCTCGAGGTCTTCTCCGACGTCGAGGCCAGCACGGCGGTCGCCGAGGACCGGACCGCATGGCCCGTCGACCAGCGCCTCAGCCATCGCATCATCGACGGCGACCGCGACGGCCTCATCGAGGACCTCGACGAGGCGCTCGCCGAGGACTACAGCCCGCTCGCCATCATCAACGACGTGCTGCTCGCCGGGATGAAGGTCGTCGGCGAGCTGTTCGCCAGCGGTGAGATGCAGCTGCCGTTCGTGCTGCAGTCCGCGGAGACGATGAAGATGGCCGTCGCCCACCTCGAGCCCCTGATGGAGGCGGTGTTCGATCGGACGGGGTCGAGGGACCTCTGGCAAGGGACGCATCGTGCTCGCCACGGTGAAGGGCGACGTCCACGACATCGGCAAGAACCTCGTCGACATCATCCTGACCAACAACGGCTACGAGGTGCACAACCTCGGCATCAAGATCTCGATCACCGAGATGATCGACAAGGCCGTCGAGATCAAGGCCGACGCGATCGGGATGTCGGGGCTGTTGGTCAAGTCGACGCTGATCATGCGCGACAACCTCGAGGAGCTCAACGAACGGGGACTCCAGGACATCCCGGTCCTGCTCGGCGGCGCAGCGCTGACGCGGACCTACGTCGAGAAGGACCTGCGCGAGGTCTACGAGGGCCGGCTCTTCTACGGCAAGGACGCCTTCGAGGGGCTCCGCGTCATGGACCGCCTCGCGGAGATCCGGCGCGGCGAGACCACCGACGAGGAGTACGGGCGGGTGCCCTCCGAACGCGAGCTGCACCGCCACCGGCCGACCGACGACGAGGGACCCGTCGACGTGCCGCCCCGGTCGCCCGAGGTTGCGACCGACAACGAGGTGTACGTCCCGCCGTTCCTCGGCTCCGAGATCGTGAAGGGCATCTCGATCGACGAGATCGCCGGGTACATCAACGAGACCGCCATCTTCCGCAACCAGTGGCAGTTCCGACCCGAGAAGCTCGCCGACGGCACCAAGGAGAGCGACGAGGCGTTCCGCGAGCGCATGCGGCCGATGCTGCGCGAGCAGCTCGCCGACGCGAAGGCCAGCGGGCTGCTGGTGCCCAAGGTCGCCTACGGGTTCTTCGCCGCGAACGGCGACGGCGACGACCTCGTCATCTGGGCCGACGAGACCCGCGACCAGGAGCTCGCCCGGTTCCACTACCCGCGCCAGTCCAAGGACCCGTTCCTGTGCATCGCGGACTTCTTCCGCCCGGTGGACTCCGGCGAGGTCGACTACGCGGCGTTCCACATCGTCACGATGGGCTCGGCGATCTCGGACCGTGCGGCGGAGCTGTTCGCCGAGAACCGCTACCAGGAGTACCTGATGCTGCACGGCCTCGGCGTCGAGATGGCCGAGGCGCTCGCCGAGTACTGGCACCGCCGGATCCGTGAGCTGTGGGGCTTCGCCGATCAGGACCCCGGCGAGATCGCCGGAGCCCCGAGCCCGGAGACGCTCACGGGGCTGTTCCGCCAGAAGTACCGCAGCGGGCGCTACTCGTGGGGCTACCCCGCCTGCCCGGACCTCGAGGACAACCAGACCGTCGCCGAGCTGCTCGACGCGTCGCGCATCGACGTGGAGTGCACCGAGGAGACCGGGTTCCAGTACCAGCCCGAGCAGACCACCTCGGCGTTGATCTGTCACCATCCGCGCGCCAAGTACTTCGTCGCCAAGTAGCGGCACCCACCAGGCGATCGTGCACGTCCTCGTCACCGGCGCCGCCGGGTTCATCGGGAGCCACACCGTCGAACGCCTCGTCGCCCAGGGCCACCGCGTGCGTGGTGTGGACTGCTTCACCGACAACTACGCGCCCACCCTCAAGCGGACGAACCTGGACGCCGTGGCCGGCGACGGCCGCTTCGAGCTCGTCGAAGCCGACCTCGTCACGACCGATCCGACCGTCCTGCTCGACGGAGTCGACCGGGTGCTGCACCTCGCCGGCCAGCCCGGCGTGCGCGACTCGTGGGCCGGGGGCTTCGAGGTGTACGTGCAGCGCAACATCGTCACGACCCAGCGGCTCCTCGAGGCGGCCCGTGTTGCCGGGGTCGAGCGGTTCGCAGCCGCGTCCAGCTCGTCGGTGTACGGCGACGCCGAGACCTACCCGACACCCGAGACGGCACTCCCCCGCCCCGTCAGCCCGTACGGCGTCACCAAGCTCGCAGCGGAGCACCTGTGCACCCTGTACGGGCTGAACTTCGGGGTCCCGACGGTCTCGCTGCGCTACTTCACCGTCTACGGGCCCCGCCAGCGCACCGACATGGCACTGCGCCGCATGATCGACCGGACACTCGCGGGCGAGGCGTTCACGCTCTACGGCGACGGATCGGTGTCGCGCAGCTTCACCTATGTCGACGACGTCGTGGCAGCCAACCTCGCCGCGCTGTTCCACGGGGACGTGACGCCCGGAACCGTGCTCAACGTGGCGGACGAGTCGACCGTCTCCATGTCCGAGCTCATCGACCTCGTCGGGGCGGCCATCGGAGCACCGGTGCGCATCGACCACCAGGGAGCCGCTGCCGGCGATGCCCGGCGGACCGGCGGATCCTCGCAGCTCGCCCGCTCGGTGCTCGACTGGCACACCCGCACCGAGCTGGTCGACGGCATCACCGAGATGGTCACCTGGTGCCGATCGCACCCGGGCGGCACCCAGATCGACGCGGACCGCCGAGCCGGGACGCACTGAGCGACGAGCCGAGGGAGACGACATGAGCGACGAGCGAGCCGACCGACGACGCCGCGGGCTGGAGCGGATGGGCGAGGTCTACAGCTTCGAGGTGAACGATGGCCCGGGCGACTTCTTCGGCTACACCGTCGAGCACCTCTTCGGTGACATCTGGGAGCGCGAAGGGCTGTCACTGCGCGACCGACGGCTCCTGCTGATCGGGCTGATGGTCGCCGAGGGACTCGACGGCACCCTCGGCATCCAGCTCGACTCGGCGCTCGCGAAGGGCGACCTGACCGCCGAGGACCTGCGCGAGATCGTGGTGTTCCTGAGCCACTACGCCGGGTGGCCCAAGGGCGCGGCGCTCAACACCATGGTCGAGGGCGCGATCGCTCGCCACGAACGAACCTGACGACACCACCGCCCGACCCGGCAGCAGACCGCGTGCTGATCAGCCGAGCGACAGGATCGCCCGCGCCACCAGGTCGGTGCCGAACGCAGTCAGGATCGCGAGGTAGAGCAGTCCCGTAGCTGCCATCACCGCCGAGTAGTACTTCTCGCGCAACGCCAGTTTGGTGACCACCACCAGCCCGATGGTCGTGACCGCGCAGGCCACCCAGAACCATCCGAGCATGCCGTTGTAGCCGTCGTCGATGCTGCCGTTCAGCGCGGAGACCATCCCCGGGGGGACGAGCAGCAGTGCGACCTCGAACGGCCAGATCCTCCCCAACCAGGTGACCTGCTCCTCGAGGGGCGCTCGGGGCAACCCCGGCTGCGTCAGGTACCAGTGCCCGAGCAGCATGGCGTCGGACACACAGCCGAGGAAGGCTGCGCCGGCGAGGGCTCGCGCGATGCCCAACCAGGTCGGGCCCCCCTGGGCGACTCCGCCGGCGATCACGCCCACCAGGCCGATGGCAGGTGCGATCAGGTCCAGCCGCGGGTCGAACTCCGCGACAGCGGTGTCGAAGGTCTGCTCGGCCCGGTCGATCCCGGTCATCGCCGTGACGCGCGCCGAGCGGGCCTGGACCCGCTCGCGCTGGCGGGCCACGCCGGCGGCACGACGGCGCCAACTGATCCAGCCGACCACGACACAGGCGACCACGACGCCGGCAGCGGCGATCTCGCGGACCCAGACGGTGCCGTAGCGCAGCCCGACCACGAGCCCGAGCGCGGCGATGATGCCGTAGGTGCCCCGCAACAACCATCCGTAGCCGATCGACACCTCGCGACGCCGGGTCGTGACCCACAGGAAGAACAGCCCGCCGACGGCCCACTGCAGCAGGAAGGTGGCGATGTCGAGGCTGATCACGGCCGGGCCACGCTACCCAGGTGGTCCGTCCGCGCAGAAGTCACGATGTCAGCGAACGGTCCGTTCGGCCGGCGCTCTCGAGCCGCGGGGTCAGTCCGTGTCGAGGCTGCGGTAGATCGCGTCCACCAGGTGGACGCGACGGAACGACAGCGCGGTGTCTGCGTCGAGCCCGGCGTTGAACAGCACCGCCACAGCGAGGTCCGACTCGGGGTCCCCCATCGCGAAGCTCGTACCACCCTGCCCGGCGTGTCCGAACGCAGCGTCGCTCGGGCCGTTGCCGAAGTGGTGCGACGACAGTGGTGTCATGAAGCCGAGTCCGAAGCCGGCCTCGCGGTCCAGGGTCACGTCGTGGGCGATCGGCAGTCGGGCCGTGGTCGCCGAGCCGAGCAGCTCTGCGGGCAGCACGATCTCGGCGCCAGCGAGGTCGGCCAGGAGGCCACGGTAGAAGGTGGCCATCGCCGCCATCGTCCCGTAGGCACCGAAGGACGGGTTCCACTCCGCTCCGGTCTCGGGGCCCACCTCGGCGAGCAGCGGAACCGGTCGGTCCAGCGTCAGGTCGAGTGTTGCGGAGATGCGCGGCGCGAGGCGTTCGTGGTCCCTCGCATCGATGCGCAGCACCAGGTCGTCCGCCGCGACGCCGTAGGGCTCGAGCACGGCGTCGCGTACGTAGCGATCGAAGGGCGCCCCGGTGAGCGCCTCGATGACCCGACCGAGCAGGAACCACCCGCCGAACTCCGAGTACGCGCGGTCGATGCCGAAGCGCCAGCCCTCCGGCGGCGGGGAGGCGTACACCCAGCCCTCACGGGACCGCTCCGGCAGGATGCGCGCCAGGATCGTGTTGACGACGTGCATCCCAGCGGTGTGCCCGAGGACCTGCTCGATCGTCCGGTCCGCGATCCAGGACGCGGGGAGATCATCGATCACATCACCGAGCCGGTCGCCGAGGCTGAGCTCGTCCTCGGCGATGAGGCGGAGCACCGCGACGGCCACGAGGGGCTTCGCGGTGCAGTAGAGGGCCGAGAGCGTTCCGGGCTCGAAGGGCTCGTGCAGGTGGGTCCGACCGACCGCGACGTCGAGCAGGGTCTCGTCGCCGCGCAGGACCACGATCTGGGCGGCGGTGTGGAAGAAGCCCTCGTCGGCCTCGCGCTGGAGGCGCTCGAACAGGTCGGCGTAGGGGTCGGTGACGATCATCGTGACGAACGTACCTGCCCCACGACGCGAGCGGGTCAGCTCGCCTGTTCCGCGAGCAGCGAGCGGGCCACCGCCGAGATCTGGATCTCGTCGGTGCCGGCGTAGATCTGCAGCACCTTCGCGTCGCGGGCGAGCTGCTCGACCTCGTACTCGGCCATGTAGCCGTTGCCGCCGAAGAGCTGCACCGCCTCGAGCGCCACCTCGGTCGCGGCCTGCGCCGCATACAGCTTCGCGGCCGAGGCCTCGGCGTAGCTCATGGGCGACCCCGCGGCCGTCATCTCGATGTGGCGGAACACGAGGTTCTGGAGGTTCATGCGGGCGACCTCCATCTTGGCGAGCTTCAGCTGGATGAGCTGGAACTGACCGATGGGCTGGCCGAACTGCTCGCGGTCGTTCGCATAGGCGAGCGAGAGCTCGAGGCAACGGTCCACGATGCCGAGCGCCATTGCGGCGACCCCGGCGCGCTCCATCGAGAAGGTCGCCTTGGAGGCCTCCTTGCCGCTCCGCCCCCCGTAGGCGTCGAGCGACTCGCCCAGCAGGCGGTCGGGGCCGACGCGGACGTCGTCCGCGAAGAGCTGACCGGTGGGGCTCGAGTGGATGCCCATCTTGCGCAACGGCTTGGACTGCTCCAGCCCCGGCGTACCGGAGTCCAGGACGAACTGGACGACCTTGCGTTCGGCGGGCGGGTTGCCCTCGTCCAGCTTGCAGATGAACACGATCGTGTCGGCGTGGGGACCGTTGGTGATGAAGGTCTTGGACCCGTTGAGGACGAACTCGTCGCCGTCCGGGCGTGCGGTCGCCATCATGGAACCGAACGCGTCGGAGCCGGAGTTCGGCTCGGTGATCGCCCACGCGCCGACCTTGTCCATCGTGAGCAGGTCGAGCGCCCAACGCTCCTTCTGGGCGACGGTTCCCTTGCCCATGATCGCTGCGGCGGTCAGGCCCATCGAGACGCCCATCGCGGTGACCATCCCGGGACAGACCCGGCACAGCTCGATGATCGGGATCATCGTGAACGCGATGCTGTTCGCGTCGCGGGGGCCGTCAGCCGGCGTTCGGCGACCTGCTCCCCCGCCTCGATCGCCTTCTCGCGCTCGATGCGCTTCTTGAAGCTCTCGCGCTGCATGGCGTCCATGCCGAAGGTGGCGAACAGCTTCCGGAGCAGGTCGTAGGGCGCCATGTCGCCGAACTCCAGCTCCTCGCGGTGCGGGCGGATCTCTCGGTCGACGAAGTCGCGCACTGCCTGGCGGACCATCTCCTGCTCCTCGGACCACTCGAACACGTCACGACCCCCTGGATGAGCGAACTTGACCGACCGGTCAAGAGTACCGAGCTGCGGCTGTGGGGGCGAGACCGCGGGCGGTGTCAGTCGAAGTCGTCGCGGGACGGGATCCACGGGGCGACCTCGCCCCACCAGCCCAACTCGTCAGGGATCTCGGGGAGTGCCCGGTAGATCGCGATGTACTTCGGCTCCTGGAGCAGGCCGTGCAGGAGCAGCAGCAGCGTCCAGCGGGCGTCCACGGTGCCGCCCTCCTCGATGCCCTCGAGCGCGGTCACCTCGCCGGTGCGCATCCGCAGGTAGTTGCGCCACGTCATCGACACGTGCATCTCGGGCGCGCCGTGTGCCGCCTCGCCCTCGGCCGCTTCGACCCAATCGTCGACGATCTCCGCGACGGGGCGGCGGCCGTCCTGGTAGCGGATGTCGAGCGCCAACGGTCCCACGGGACTCCCCGTGAGCTCGAAACGCAGGCGTGCTGTCGCGTCCGGCACGAGCGGCAACTCGTCCCACCCCTGCGCCGTGAGGTCGTCGAGGGGCGGCAGTGCGGTGACGGCATCACCCAGCCGCACCGACACAGCGGCCGCCTCGGCCGGACCGGGTGGTGCGCTCGGCCACGCGGCGAACGGGTCGCCCGGCCGGATCAGCGCCCACGGGCCCGGCGCGTCGTCACGCTCCCAGGCGACGAGCCGCCCCGACTCGAAGGTCTGGTGGTGATGCAGCACCGAGCCGTCCTCCGCAACGGCATCGTGGTGGACGACGCCGGTGGCGTACTCGGGTCGCGGCGCAGCGCCTTCCCCGAGCTGTTGCTGGCGGGTGCTCTGCTGGTCCTTGCGGGCGACGATCGCCATCAGGTCTCCTCCGGGGCCGCTGACGCCCCGACCGGCGCCGAGTCGGCGGTCGCTGCGGCGAAGCTGGCCTGTGCGTGGTGGCTGGAGCGGGTGAACGGGCTCGACTCCACGTGGGTGATGCCGAGCGCCCGCCCGCGTTCGGCGAACCGCTCGAAGTCCTCGGGGGTCCACCAGCGGGCCACGGGAAGGTGGTGCGACGTGGGCCGCAGGTACTGCCCGATCGTCACGATCGACGCGCCGACCGCGGCGAGATCCGCGAGGGCGGCATCGACCTCGTCGGACGTCTCGCCCATGCCCAGTACGAGCCCGGACTTCACCACCAACCCGGCGGCGTGGGCTCTGGCGAGCACCGACAGCGAGCGGGCGTAGGACGCGGAGGGACGCACGGCGCGCTGGAGCCGCGCCACCGTCTCCAGGTTGTGGTTCACCACGTCGGGACGCGACGCGAACACCGTGGACAACGAGCGGTCGTCGCCGCGGAGGTCCGAGATCAGCACCTCGATGCGGGTCCCGGGGCGACGAGCACGGATGGCCTCGACGGTCGCGGCGACGTGCGCAGCGCCTCCGTCGGTCAGGTCGTCGCGCGCAACCATGGTGAGCACCGCGAACTCGAGGCCCATGCGATCCACGGCCTCGGCGACGCGAGCCGGTTCGTCGGCGTCGAGCGCCTCGGGTCGACGGGTGTCGACGAGGCAGAACCCGCAGGCCCGGGTGCAGCGCTCGCCGCAGACCATGAACGTGGCGGTTCGCTCCGACCAGCACTCGGAGAGGTTCGGGCAGCCCGCCTCCTCGCACACCGTGACCAGGTCGAGCTCGCGCACGGTCGAGCGCAGCTCGAGCACCTGGCGGTCGTGACGGACCGGCGCCCGCATCCACTCCGGCTTGCGGTCGGTCAGCTCGACGCCGCCGCTCACGCCGGCCTCGGCCAGCCGGCCGAGCAGGCGGACCGAGGTGCCGTTCCCGCTCACCGGGGAGCTCGAGGTCGCAGCTCCCGCGGCTGGTTCGGACGGGTCGGCGCCAGCTCGGTCGCCGCCGGACGCGTCGGCGCCGCGGCGTCGGTTCGCCCCGCCGGTGACCTCACCGGGCCCCGCGCCGCGGCTGAACGGCGACAGATCGTTCTCGCGATGGCGCCACACCGTGTCCGAGCGCTGCACCGCACGGGGTTCCCAGCGTCGGGCGAACGCCTCGACGAAGGCGTCGAGGACCTGGCGCATCTCCACGTCGACGCCCTCGGCGTGCAACGAGGTCACCCCGTGCTCGCGGATCCCGCAGGCGACGATGTGGTCGAACCAGGTCAGATCGGTGCGGACGTTGAGCGCGACGCCGTGCAGCGTCCGCCCACGCTCGACCCGTACCCCGACCGCCGCCACCTTGCGCGCCACGGGCGTGTTCGGTCCGACCCAGACCCCCGGGTAGCCGTCGTGACGACCGGCGCCGGCGAGCCCGACCGCCTCCAGCGTGTCGATCAGCACCGCTTCGAGCGTGGCGACGTAGCCAGCGATGTCGCTCGGACCGCCGCCGCCACCTCCCGAGCCGGGCAGCGTGAGGATCGGGTACGCGACGAGCTGCCCGGGACCGTGGAAGGTGACGTCGCCCCCCCGGTCCACCCGCAGCAGCTGCGCGCCGACCTCGTCCACGTCCACCAGCACGTTGGCCGGATCCGCGTTGCGTCCCAGGGTGTAGGTCGGCGGATGCTCGAGCAGCAGCAGGTGGTCATCGCCGCTTCCGGACGGATCAGCGTGCAGGCCGCGCTGCAGCGCGAGCGCGTCCTGATAGGTGACCGTGCCGAGCCAGCGCACCCGCAGGTCGGCACCCGTGCCCGCAACGCGACGCCCAGGAGCATCGGTGCGGGCCGCCGGGACACCCATCGCTGGTCGACTCCCCCGGCTCAGATCTCCGCGGACCAGTCGCGCGTCTCGATGATCTCGCGGACCCTGGCCATGAAGGCCGCTGCGTACGCACCGTCGAAGGCGCGGTGGTCCCACGAGAGCGTGAGGTTGCCGACCGAGTGGATGCCGAGCGACTCGTTGCCGTGGTCGTCGGTCACGACGACCGGCTGGCGTGCGATGCCGTCGGTCGAGAGGATCGCGACCTGGGGCTGGTTGATGATCGGGATGACCATCAAGGTGCCGTAGCTGCCCGAGTTGGACAGGGTGAACGTGCCCCCCGACAGCTCGTCGGGACCCAGCCGCTTGGACCGGGCGCGTTGCGAGGTCGTTGATGTCGCGTGCGATGGCCCGGAGCCGCTTCTCGTGCGCGTCGCGCACCACCGGCGCGAGGAGTCCCTCGTAGTCCAGGTCGACGGCGACCGAGAGGTGGACCTCGTCGTGGAGCACGATCGAATCCCCGGTGACCGACGAGTTCATGTGGGGGAACTCGTGCAGCGCGTCCACGACCGCTCGGGAGATGAACGGCAGGTAGGTGAGCGAGAAGCCCTCCTCGGAAGCGAACGACGGACGCAACTCCCTGCGGACCCGTTCGACGCCTTCGTAGTCGACCTGCATCGCGGTGACGGCGTGCGGCGACAGCGCCTTGGAGGCGACCATCGCGTCGCCGGTGAGGCGGCGGATGTTGTTGAGGCGCTCGAGGCGGTCACCGGAACCTGGCGTCATCGGTGCGACCGCCGGGGCCGGACGACGAGGCGTGGCCTGGGGAGCGCTCGCGGGAGCCGGAGCAGGAGGAGCCGCCGGAGCCGCGCCGCCCGAGCGCGAGTCGATCACGTCGAGGACGTCCTCGCGGGTGATGCGACCACCGACGCCGCTACCGGTGATCGTCGCGGGGTCGAGCTGGTGCTCCTCGACCAGCCTCCGGACCAGCGGCGACAACAGCGCGCCGCCAGCGGTCGACGGGGCGGACGGCGACGGGGGAGCCGACGCCGGAGTCGGCGCAGGCCCGCTCGGAGCGGGCGGCGGCGCAGCAGGCGTCCGGTCGACCGGAGCTGACGCCGGTGCAGTCGCCGCGGGAGGTGCGGGCTCGGGATCGGGGGCAGCAGGCGCCTCGGTGCTCAGCGGTGGCGGAGTCGTGCCGGCCCCGTCCGCGACCTCACCAACTGCACCGGCGTCGGCCTCGCTCTCCGAGCCGCCGCCGGATCCATCGCCGACCGTCGCGAGCACGGTCCCGACGTCGACCGTGTCGCCCTCCTGCACGCGGATCTCGGTGAGGACACCACCCGACGGCGCGGGCACCTCCGTGTCGACCTTGTCGGTCGACACCTCGAAGAGGGGCTCGTCCTCCGCAACCGGCTCGCCGACCGCCTTGAACCACCGGGTGATCGTGCCCTCGGTGACGGACTCCCCGAGTTGGGGCATCACGATGTCGGCCATGTCGGTTCCTTCCCGGAGTCGGGCCCGGACCACTGCCGGGGTCGCCTCGTCCAGACTACGTGTGTCGGATTCGTCTCGATCGCGGGGTCAACCCCGTCGACGCCACGCTGGTTCCCGGGACCTGCCCGCGGTGTGTCCCGGCCCTCGGCAGCGACTCGACGCTGGCGCGTCACCCGTGCAGGGAACGGCCGGTCAGGGCGAGCACGGACTCACCGAACAGCTCGGTGAGCGACGGATGTGGTTGGAGGAACTCCGCGACCTCGTCGACGGTCGCCTCCCAGTTGACCGCCAGGTACCCGCCCGAGAGCTGCTCGGTGACCCAGGGGCCGACCATGTGCACGCCGAGGACCTGCCCGCCGGTGCCGTCCTCGTTGCGCGCGGCGATGATCTTCACCAGCCCGTCGGTCTCGCCGAGGATCATCGCCCGGCTGTTGCCCGAGAAGCGGTGCTTGGACACCACGACGTCGTGGCCGGCCTCCTTGGCGGACGCCTCGGAGTGACCGGCGAAGGCGACCTCGGGCTGGCAGTAGATCGCCCACGGCACCCGCGAGTAGTCGATCGGGGTGGGTGACTCGCCGAGCAGGTCCTTGACCACCAGGATCGCTTCGGCGAAGCCCACGTGCGCGAGCTGCGGCGTGGCGATCGCGTCGCCGACGGCCCAGACGGACGCCTCGCCCGTCCTGCAGTACTCGTCGACCTCGATGTGTCCTCGTTCGGAGACCTGCACCGCGGTGCCCTCCTCGAGGAGCCCGTCGGTGTAGGCCACGCGCCCGACCGAGACGACCACCAGGTCGCACTCGAGGCGTTCGTCGTCGCCGAAGCGGACCACCGTCGAACCGGACCCGGTGGGCTCGTGGCCGTGCACCTGCACGCCGGCACGAACCTCGATCCCCTTCTTCTTGAACGACTGGCCCACCGAGCGGGTGACGTCGTCGTCGCAGCCCGGCAGGATCTTCGGGAGCGCCTCCAGGATGGTCACCTCGGAGCCGAGATCCGCCAGCGTCGACGCGAACTCACAGCCGATGGCGCCGCCACCGATCACCGCCGCACGCGGTGGGACGCGCTCGATGTGGAAGAACTCGTCGGAGGTGACGACGGTCGAGCCGTCCGGCTCGAACCCGGGGATCACCCGTGGCACCGAGCCGCTCGCGAGCACCACGGCGTCCGCGGTGACCGTCGCCGTCTCACCGTCGTTGCCGACGATGCGCACCGTCCGGTCCGCTCCGAGCGAGCCGCGGCCGGAGAACATCGTGACCTTGCGGCCCTTCAGCAGCCCGGTGACCCCGGCGGTGAGCTTGTCGATCACGGCCTGCTTGCGCTCGAGCGTGCGGTGCCAGTCGAGCGACTTGGGCTCGACGATGACCCCGAAGTCCCCGGCATGCTTGACGGTCCGCACCACCGACGCGGTCTCGAGCAGCTCCTTGGCGGGGATGCACCCCCGGTGCAGGCAGGTGCCACCGATCTTGTCGAACTCGACCAGCGCGACGTCCGAGCCCGGCGGAGGCACCGTAGAGCGCCGCTCGCATAGCCGCCGGGACCGCCCCCGATCACAACGAGATCGAAGTGCTGGCGTTCGGCGTCGTTCGGAGCGTCCACCGGCACGAGACTATCCAGCCGCGAGCGACCCGTCCGCCCAACCTCGCCCGCCTTCGCGAGCAGGATGCGCTCAGATGATCTGCGCCGCCTGGACGGCGAACGCGACCAGGATCGCGATGCCGCACAGCAAGCGCCAGGACGATCAGCATGCGGGTGCTCACCGCGTCAGCGTAACCTCGCCCGACCCGGCCATCCCCGCCGGACCCCGACCCGACGAACCCGACGGAACGACCGATGCCACGGGGTGGCCGGCCCGCCAGACAGGAGGACGACGTGCGCGACGCGCTCGGAGAGGTGCAGTCGGTGCTGGTGCTCGGAGGCGGCTCGGACATCGGTCGGGCGCTGTGCGAACGACTCATCGAGGGCCGGTGCCGCACGGTGGTGCTCGCCGGACGTCCCGAGGACGACATGGAGGCCGTGGCCGCGGTCCTGCGTCGCGGCGGTGTCACCGTCGAGCAGCGGCTGTGGGACGCGACCGACGTGGCGAGCCACCCGGCGGTGATCGGCGACATCTTCGAGGAGTTCGGCGACATCGACCTGGTGTACGTGCCCGCCGGCATCCTGGGGAGCCAGGAGGCGTTCGAGGCGGATCCCGCGTTCGCAGCCGCGGCGGTCGAGATCAACTTCGGGGGACTGGTCTCGGCGTCGCTGGTGGTGGTCCGACACCTGCGGGCCCAGGGGCACGGCGCGATCGTGTTGATGTCCTCGGTCGCCGGGGTGCGGGCGCGCAAGGACAACTTCGTCTACGGCTCGACCAAGGCCGGGCTCGATGCGTTCGCCCAGGGCCTCGGGGACTCCCTCGTCGGCTCCGGGGTGCGGGTCATGGTCGTCCGGCCCGGCTTCGTGCACACGAAGATGACCGCCGGCATGACCGCCGCACCGTTCTCGACGACACCCGAGGCCGTCGCCGGTCAGATCGTCGACGGACTCGCCACGGGCGCCGAGGTCGTCTGGGCGCCGCCGCTGCTCGCCTACCTGTTCGGGGCGTTCCGACTCCTCCCCCGCGCGCTGTGGCGTCGCGTGGCGGACCGAGGTTGAGTGGCGTCATGGACATCGCCGTCACCGGATCGACCGGACTCATCGGGACCGCGCTGGTCGAAGCGCTCACCGAGCAGGGCCACCGGGTGCTCCGCCTCGTCCGTCCGAGCAGCGACCCGGCCGAACGCGGCACGGGCACCGACACCGCTGCGTGGGACCCCGCGACGGGGACCATCGACGCCGAGGCGCTCGCGGGGCTCGACGCCGTCGTGCACCTCGCCGGCGTCGGGATCGCCGACAAGCGCTGGACCGACGAGCAGAAGGGTCGGATCCCTCAGCTCGCGGACCGCTGGCACGACGCTGCTCGCCTCGGCGATCGCCGGGCTGGACCGCCCCCCGAAAGCGCTGTTGTCGGGCTCGGCGATCGGCTACTACGGCGACCACGGCGACGAGGTCATCGACGAGACGACCGGCCCCGGCGACGACTTCCCCGCTCGGGTGTGCATCGAGTGGGAGGCCTCCGCCCAGGCCGCGGTCGAGGCGGGCATCCGGGTGGCGTTCCTGCGCACCGGGATCGTGCAGTCGACCGAGGGGGGCGCTCTCGCGAAGCAGCTGCCGTTCTTCCGCCTCTGCCTCGGCGGCAAGGCCGGATCGGGACGCCAGTACGTCTCCTGGATCTCGATCGAGGACGAGGTCCGCGCCATCTGCCACCTCATCGACGCGGACGTCGCCGGACCGGTCAACCTGGTCGCGCCCGAACCGGTCACCAACGCCGAGTACACCAAGGTGCTCTTCCGTGTCCTGCGGCGGCCCATGACGTTCCTGCCGATGGCCGGGCCGCGACTGCTCTACGGTCGTGAGCTCGCGGACTCGCTGCTGCTGACCAGCCAGCGGAGTCGTGCTCGACGCCGGACGTGCTCACCGACGATCGCGGGGTTCACGTGCTCGCCTGATCCGAGCCGCAGCTCGAGGGAGGCCGGTGCGCTCCAGGGTCGCGTTGCTCGACCCGATCCGTCCGGATGGTCCGCCTGCGGCCGTCATGCGACGACACCGAATCGAGGACCCCATGAGCGACGACCAGACGCATCTCTGCCACCCGGGTGATCGACGCAGACGCCCAGGCGCTGTTCGACGTGGTGGCCGACCCGTCGCTGCACCACGTGATCGACGGCTCCGGCACGGTGAAGAGCGTGCGCGGCGAGAGCCGCAAGCTCGCGCTCGGTGACCGGTTCTCGGCGAACATGCGCATGGGCGTGCCCTACCGGATCACGAACAAGGTCGTCGAGTACGACGAGGGCCGATGCATCGCGTGGGCCCACATCGGCGGGTGGCGCTGGCGCTACGAGTTCGCACCCGTCGACGGGGGCACCGAGGTGACCGAGACCTTCGACTGGTCGACGTCGAAGGCGGGGGCGTACCTGCGCCTCACCGGCGCCGTCGAGCGCAACCAGGCGTCCATGGACGAGACGCTGGCCCGCCTCGACGCGTACGTCACCAACACCTCGTCGTCGTTCTGAGTCCGTTGGTGGCCGACCTGACCGACCGCGACCCCACTCCTCGTCGTGTCGCGGCGTTCGACTTCGACGGCACCGTGTCGCGGCGCGACACCTTGGTGCCGTTCCTGGTGCGCGTGTCGGGGCGGCGTCGCTTCGCCGCTGCCAGTGCTCGACTCGGCCTCTCCAGCGCACCGGGGCGAGCCGGACGCAGCTCCGGGGCGGGCCAGCTCGACGTGCGCGACCGCGACGCGGTGAAGGAGCAGCTCCTCGCCGAGCTGTTTCGGGGCCGCTGGGAGCGCGACCTGCGTCGAGCGGGCGCGCTCTACGCTCGCGACCTGCTGTCGGACCAGCTCCGACCCGAGCTGCTGGGGCGCATCGACCAGCACCGAGCCGCGGGCCACGAGGTGGTCTTCGTGTCGGCGTCGCTCGTGTACTACCTCGAACCGCTGGCCGAGCTGCTCGGCGTGGGCGATGTCCTGGCGGTCGAGCCGGAGGTCGTCGACGGGCGGCTGACCGGCGCGCTGGCCCGCCCGAACGTGCGAGCGGAGCAGAAGGCGGTGCGACTGCGCGAGTGGCTGGGGTCGCCGGCGAGCGGACCCCTCCCGGGCGTCGAGCTCTGGGCCTACGGCAACTCCTCGGGCGACCACGCGCTGTTGGAGCTCGCCGACCACGCATCGTGGCTCGGTCGGCCCGGCAAGGTCCCTGCCGGCGCGACGACGTTCACCCGCGGCGAGCCGTTCATCCCCTGACCGAGGCGCCGGCCGGTGCGCGGCAGCTCGAGCGGCTCTCGCCTGCAGTGCCGACCGAACGGGGAGCTACGGCCCCGCCCGGTAGGGTGGACCCATGAGCACGTTCGACGACGACCGCCCCGAGGGCTACGACCCGAAGGACGACGAGAAGTACCCCTACGTCCGCCACGAGGACCTCGCCGAGGGCGAGAAGCTGAAGCTGAGCGCGAAGGACATCGAGAACGCGGTCGAGCACTTCGAGGGCACGGCCGAGGCGCACGTCGACGAAGACCCCACATGAGCTGACCGCCGAGCGCGCCACGGGCCGGCCGCCGAGGCGACCGGCCCGCGGTCGGACGTCCCCCGCCGGACGAGCCGGCGGTCAGATCACTTCGGCTGCATCCGGGTGCCGGTGTCGATGCGGACCGACTCGCCGTTGATGTAGCCGTTGGTCAGCAGCTCGAGCGCCAGCGACGCGTACTCCGAGGCGTGACCCAGCCGCTTGGGGAAGAGCGTGTCCTTCTTCAGGTGGTTCTTCATGTCCTCGTTGCCGCCGTAGATCGGCGTGTCGAAGAACCCGGGGATGATCGTGTTGCAGCGGATCCCCGCAGGGGCGAGGTCGCGGGCAAGGACCAGGGTCATGCCGACGATGCCGGCCTTCGAGGCGGTGTAGGCGACCTGGCCGACCTGCCCCTCGAGCGCCGCGACCGACGCGGTGTTGACGATGGCACCACGTGCCTCGTCCTCGCCGAGTGGATCCGTCTGGCTCATCGCCGTCGCCGCGAGGCGGGTCACGTTGAAGGTGCCGACGAGGTTGATGTCGATCACCTTGCGGAACAGCTCGAGGTCGTGCGCGGACTCGTAGGTCCCGTCGCGCCCGATGGTGCGCGACGCCCAGCCGATGCCGGCGGAGTTGACCACCGCGCGCAGCGGACCGAGCTCCTTGGCGGCCTCGACCGCGGCGATGACCTGGTCGACGTCGGTGACGTCGGCCGGGGCGAACACGCCCCCGGTCTCCTTGGCCAGCGTGCCGCCCTTCTCGGCCTGGCGGTCGAGGTCCAGGATGACGACCTTGGCTCCGCGCTCGGCGAGGGCGTGGACCGACGCCTCGCCCAGGCCCGAGGCCCCACCGGTCACGATTGCAGATGCACCATTGAGTTCCAGCATGCCGGCGACTCTATTGACCGGGTGGTCAAGCGGGCCAACCCGTGGCTCGTCGGCTGCGGCCGGCGCCTGGTACGGTCCGCGCGCCGAACGACCGCACCATCGGGCAGGTGATCGAACGGCGGCGGAGGCCGGGGTCGAGTGGAGCTCCAGGAATCGATGTGCACGAACGCCGGCGACGGAGCCGACATCGAGGTCAGCGCCTTCGGGACCCCCGAGGTCCGCATCGACGACGAGTCCGTGACCGACCTGCTCCCCGAGAAGGCGATCGCGCTCCTCGTCTACCTCGCCGACTCCAGCGAACCCATCGGCCGCTCGTCGCTCGCCGGCCTCCTCTGGTCCGACAGCACCGAGGACCGAGCACGCAACAGCCTCCGGGTGCTGTTGACGCGAACCCGTTCGGTGCTGGGCGATGCGCTCGTCGCCGATCGCAACGCTGTCGGCTTCTCGCCGTCCAGCTACGACGTGGTGGAACGAGCAGCGGCCGACCCGCTGAGCCGGGCCGAGCTGTACGTCGCCGACTTCCTCGACGGCTTCGAACCGGCGAACGCGTCGCTGTTCTCGACCTGGGCGCAGGCGCGCCGGGCGAGGCTGCGCGCCCAGGCTGTCACCGACCTCGACGCCCACACCGTCGAGGCGGCCCGGCAGGGCGACTGGGCTCGGTGTCGCGAGCTGGCGTCGCTGACCCTCAGCATCGATCCGTGGTCCGAGCCTGCGCATCGAGCGATGATCGAGAGCCTCGCCCGCACCGTCGGGCGCTCGCAGGCGCTCGCGCACTACGACGACTTCGCACGGTCGCTGCAGAGCGAGCTCGGGGTGCTGCCCGAGCCCGACACGACCGAGCTGGTCGCCGGGACCGGGGTCCGCTCACCGGCCGCCGACCGGCCGACCGGGTGCCGCTGCCCACCCGGCCCACCCCGTTCTTCGGACGCTCGGCCGAGCTCCGCCGACTGGACGAGCTGGTCGCGCCGGCCCGGCCCGTGTCCATCGTCGGACCCGGTGGGATCGGCAAGAGCCGACTCCTGGCCGAGTACGCGAGCCGTCGGGCGCGTCGCGGCGACGACGTCACCTTCGTCGGCTTCGACGCCGACACCGCCGATCTCCCTCCCGATGCGTCACGAACGCTGGCAGAAGGCGTGCTCGACGTGCTGGGGCACACCGCTGATGGCCAGCGCTCGGCGGTGGAGTCGCTGCACCGCAGCCTCGAGGGTCGGCGCGGTGTGCTGTGCCTGGACGACCTCGACGCGCTCGGCGACGTCTCCGCGGTCGTCGCGGAGCTCGCTGCTGGATGTCCTGGGCTGGAGGTCGTGGTCGCGTCGCGGCGTCGCCTGGCGATCACCACCGGCCACGTGGTGGCACTCGGCGGCCTGGTCGCCGAGAACGGCGACGACGAGGCGCACCCTGGCGTCGAGCTCTTCCTCGAGTCGGCGCGCCACCTGGATGCGACCTGCGCGGAGCGCACGACCGTCGTCGACATCTGCCAGCAGCTCGACGGCCACCCGCTCGCGATCGAGCTGGCCGCCCACCTCTCGGCGACGACACCGATCCACGACGTGGCGGACCGGATCGAGCGGACGGCGGACCTCGCGGCCCCGGGGTCGGACCTGGCCGATCGTCACCAGTCGCGGCACGAGCTCGTGCGGGCATCGCCGACCGAGCTCGGCGCGCCGGCGGCGTCGATGCTGGGTCACCTGGTGTGCTTCGTCGGACCGTTCTCGCGTGCCGACGCCGGGGTCGTCGCGGGCGGTGCCGACCACCTCGATGAGCTCATCGAGCACTCGCTGGTCCAGTTCGACGGACGGGACTACCGGATCCACGCGGTGATCCGCGACTCGGTGCGGGCTGGGCTCACGGACGCGGAGCTCCGCACGGGCCACGCCCGCCACGCCCAGCGCATGTTGGAGCTGTGTGCAACCGGCGCGCGGAGCGGTCGGCTGCGCGTCGAGCTCCAGGGCCGCCACGACGACCTGCGACGAGCAGCCGGGTGGCGCATCGCGCACGGGCCGGCCGCCGGGCTCGTCGAGGACCTCCGGCCCTACCTGGCGCACCAGCGGTCGTGGGGATGGGTCGCGTCGACCCTCGAGACCGCGCGCACAGCACTGGCCCGAACGGATCTCCCCGCCGCGGCACGCGCCGAGCTGCACCGTCACGGCGCCGAGGCGCTGCTGCACCGAGGTGACCGCCCGGACGCGGAACGAGAGCTGCAAGCCGGACTGGCCGCACTCGGCCATCAGCTCCACGACCGGCCGGGACGGCGGGCTCGGGCGACGGCCTCGTCGCTGGGCGCGCTCGCGGGCGATCGGCTCCGACGTGACCACACCGGGGCCGAGCAGGCCGCGGAGCTGAGCCGGCTCATGTCGTTGTACGGCGAGCTGCTGTACGTCACCGATCGCCGCGCCGAGATGGCCAGCTACGCGTCGGGCGCCGTCCTGGCGGGTCGACGCTCCGGTGACGACACGCTGATCGGCGCCGGCGACGTCGCCGTCGGCATCGCCGCGCAGCTCGCGGGCGCCGGGCCGCTCTCGCGCCAGGCGGTTCGCCGCGGGCGCCGGCGGGTGATGGGACCGACGAAGGATCCGTTCACCGCATCGTTGAGTCGGGCGACGTGCGCGCTGATCGCGGCCAGCGCAGGGGAGTTCGCTCAGGCCCGCTCCGACGGTGCCGCCGCGATCGACGCCGCGCGGGAGGCCGGACGACCGCGCCACGTCGTGCTGACCGAGCTGCTGCTGGCGCTCGTTGCGTTCCACGAGCAGTCCTACGACGAGGTCGTGGACCGCTTGGACGACACTGCGGCACGCATCGACCGCATCGGATACCGGCCGGCGATGACCTGGGTGCACGCGACCCGAGCCGAGACGTCGCTGAGAACCGGCGGCGACGCCCGCGACGAGGCGGATCAGGCGCTCCGATCGGGCGAGGTCCACGGCGCAGCGGAAGATGTCGGTCGAGCACGGATCGCCCTCGCCGGGTGCGTCATCGACGACGACCCGGAGCGGGCGACGGAGCTCGTACGATCGGCCAGAGCGGCACTCGAACGGCCCGGCTCGATCGCCCTGCAGCACTGCGAAGCCATCTGCCGCTCCGCCGAGCTGTCGGTGGCGCTCGGAGCGCGGGGCTCGATGTCCCCGGACGAGGTCGAACGGTCCACGTCGCGCCTGCGCCGCGTCGGCCGTTCGATCCCACTGGTCACGCCTCGCCTCCAGGCCCTCCTGGCTGCAGGTTCCTGAGCGCCGCAGCGCATCTTGGGGCGTCGGCGCCCGTGTAACGGAGCGGTAACGGTGCCCGGGCGAGGATCGCAACGAGGCCCGGGCGAACGGGCAGGACTCAGCCAGAGGGAGCTCGTGATGAGGCGGATGTTGGTCATGAGGCGGATGTTGATCGCAGGGATCGGGGCGGCGTTGCTGGTCGCAGCGGGGTGCGTCCCGCCAGCCGAACCACCACCCGAGCTGTGCGCACCGGGAACGTTCTCGGCCACCGGCGAAGCCCCCTGCACACCAGCACCCGCCGGCACCTTCGTCGACACCGAGGGCGCCACCGGAGCCACCCCCTGCCCCGTCGGCACCTTCCAGGGCCAAGAGGGCCAGACCGAGTGCGAGCTCGCCGCCCCCGGCACCTTCGTCGACGCCGAAGGCGCAGCTGAGGCCACGACATGCGCGCTGGGCACGCTCCAACCGGCCGCCGGCGCCACCGCATGCCTGCTGGCCCCGATCGGCACCTACGTCGACACCGACGGCGCCACCACCGCAACCGACTGCCCGCCCGGCACCACCACCGAGACCGAAGGAGCCACCTCCGTCGACGACTGCGCCGAATCGCTCCTCGCGGTCGCCTACTCCAACCTCGACGGCATCGACGGCTACGACCCCACCAGCACCGACGTCCTGATCGCCAAGCTCGTCGACACCAACCTCGACGGCACCGTCTCCATCGGTGACACCATCAACACCAACCAGTACCCACTCGACCTCGACGCGACCGCCTTCGGCAGCTTCCAAACCACCACCCACACCATCACCACCGTCTTCAACACGACCGACCAAAGTGCGGGAGTGCAGAACGCGGCCGGCAACTTCTTCGTGTTCGGCACGGGTGAATTCACTTCTGGGTTGGCGACGAGTGAGACCTACCGCGAATTCGGCCCCCGCGACGACGGCACGGGGAACGAAGTCCGGGTAACCATCGACGACGCGAACGGGGCGGGAGGCGACGGTCTGCTGGCCGCCCAGCCGGCGCCGAGCGACCCCGGCACGGGTGTTGCCTTCGCCAGTGTGACTCGGCCCGGCGATGACCCGTTCATCGACGTCGACTTCCTCTAGCGACGACTGCGATACCCGCCACGAGGGCGCTGGACGACCGTCCGACCGGGCGGCCGTCCAGCGCCCCGAGTGCGGCGGAGCCGAAGCACCTCTCGCCGCCGCGTTCACGGTGCAGTAGCGGCACCCCTTGCACGCTGCACGCACCCCACACCACGACACACAAGGAGCTCCCCCGATGCGGCGAGTGTTGATCGCAGGACTCGGAGCGGCACTGCTGGTCGCAGCGGGGTGCGTCCCACCACCCGAACCACCACCCCCCGAGCTGTGCGCACCAGGAACGTTCTCCGCCACCGGCGAAGCCCCCTGCACACCAGCACCCGTCGGCACCTAGGTCGACGGCGACGCCACCGCCTTCGGCACCTTCGGCACCACCACCCACACCATCACCACCGTCGACCAGGCCAACTCGCAAGGTGCCAGCGTGCGCAACGCCGCCAACAACAGCTTCGAGTTCGCCTCTGTCGATCCCGCCGTCACGTCGTTCCCGTTCGAGGAGCACCAGGAGCGCGCCGCGAACGTCGGGACCGTGACCCAGATCGTGGACCAGTTGACGGAGTCCGGCGACATCCTGTTCGTCGAGCGGCCGGGCCCGAGCGACCCGGACACCGCCGTCGGGCGCCAGCGCCAGCCCCGGCTTGCGGATGACCCGTTCCTCGACGTCGACCTGCTCTACTGAGACCTGCCCTGCTGAGCGCCATCGGCTGCCGAGCCGGGTGCTGCACCAGTCAGCGGCGCACGACCGTGACCGTGCACCGAGGTCCGGGAGCGCGAGCCAGGCGACCATCCGCGGTGACGAGCGGCGCGTCGAACGCCTCGGCCACTGCGACGTACGTCGCGTCGTAGGAGCTGACGTTGTCACGCAGCTCCCAGATTCGGGGGAGGAGACCCCTCACCCCCACTCGCTCGATGCCGAGGCGGCTCCAGGCATCGATCGCCTGCGAAGCATCCGCAGCACTGACCTCACCCCGCAGGACCTGTGCCCGAAGAGCCTGCGCGACCTCGGAATCGGCAAGATGGGGGCAGACCATGGAGGACGTGCTGAGCGTCGCCCGGGCGTCGCCGTCGTTGAGCAGACCGAGCACCGCAGCGGAGGCGTCGATCACGATCACCGCTGGGCGCGCTCGGATTCGACTGCACCAACGATGGAGTCGGCTTCGACACCCAGGTCGGGCAGGTTCGCAAGCAGAGCCGGGTTGTCGGCCCGGCGAGCAATGGCGGCAAGCTCCCGCGTCGCGAACGCCGACACCGAGAGCCCCTCGCCGGCAGCCAGGCGTTCGAGCCGCTCGCCGACCTCGTCCGGAACGTTCCGTAGGTAGAGCGTCTTCATGTCGCACGATGCTAGCAGCATGGCTGCATCATGCGACAGGGTGACGGGCAGGCGTCGCCCTCACTGCGCCACCTCGAACGACACCTGCTGGAGATCTGGCTGTCCTCGTCGACACCGACACTCCGTGTCCACGAGGAGCCCCGGAACGGCCGACAGATCAGCGACGTCGTGGAGGCCCCCAACCACCGCCCCCAGGGGTCAGCATCCGCAGCACATCGCCGGCTTTCAGATGGATCGTGCACTTGTCGGGGATGCGCTCGGCCTGGGACTCGTCGGCAGCGGGCAAGAGCCAGTTCTCCCCCACCGCTCCCGGTTCACCGCCGGCCAAGCCCCAAGGCTGACTGAGCCGCCGCTCGGTGATCAGAGAGACGGTCGCGTCCTCCAGCACCTGGAGATCACGCTCGATCCCCTCGCCGCCCGGCGCCGAGCCCGCACCGCCGCTCCCCCGCCGCAGCCGGTAGCGCAGCACACGCATCGGGTACTCCCGCTCGATCGCCTCGATCGGGGTGTTCAACGTGTTCGTCATCGCGGTGTGCACCCCACTCATGCCGGGGACCGGCGCAGCGCCCGGTCGACCCGGCGGCGGCGGGCGGCCCCCCTGGCCACCCCCGACGGTCTCGTAGTACGCCCAGGGGCCACCGTCGCCCAACGCGGTGGCACCCTCCCCACCGACGAGCAGGTTGTTCATCGTGCCTTGCGACGCCGCCGGGACCCGTTCGGGCACCGCGCCCGCCAGCGCACGGCAGCACACGTCGACGAGTCGCTGGCTGACCTCGACGTTGCCGGCACCCACCGCTGCCGGTGGGCGGACGTCGACGATGCTGCCGTGACGCGTCGTGACCACGACCGGCGCCATCGTGCCCGCCGAGGCCGGCAGCGTCGGGTCGACCACGAAGCGGAGCGCGAACGCCACCGACGAGACCGTCACCGCCCGCACGGCGTTGGTGTTGCCGCGGCACTGATCGTCGCTGTCGGTGAAGTCGAACTCGATGCCGTCGTGCTCGACGCGCACCGTCACCGCGATCCGTGCGGGCGAACGCTGCTCCGGACCGGCGCCGGTCGAGTCCATGACGTCGACCGCGGACCAGGAACCGTTCGGAAGCGCGGCGAGCGCGGCACGCGCCCGCCGCTCCCCGTAGTCGACGATCTCGCCGAACGGCGCCCCGTCGAGCTCGGCCAGGCGCTGCACGCCCAAGCGGTTCGCACCCCGCTGCGCATCGAGGTCGCCGGCGCGCTCGGCCGGCGTGCGCGAGTTCGCGAGCACCAGCGCACGCACCTCGGGCGTCCAGCGGGTCGGCGGCAGGCGGAGCCCCTCGGCGAACACCTCGGTGGCGTCGGCGGGCAGGGACCCCGGCGCGGCGCCGCCGACGTCGGCGTGGTGCGCACGGTTGGCGACCCAGCCGACCAGGCGACCGTCGACGACGCACGGCGCCACGACGGTGATGTCGTTCAAGTGCGTGCCGCCGGTGAACGGGTCGTTCACGAGCGCCTGGTCCTCGGGGCCGAGCCGGTCACCGAGCGCTGCGATGACCGCGTGCACCGACGCCGGCATGGACCCCAGGTGCACCGGGATGTGCTCGGCCTGGGCGAGCAGACGGCCGGCGGGGTCGAACACCGCGGCAGAGCAGTCGGCGCGCTCCTTGATGTTCGGGCTGAACGCGCTGCGACGCAGCACCGCCCCCATCTCGTCGGCGATCCCCGACAGGCGGGCGATCAGCACGCTCAAGCGGGCCGGGGTCAGCGTCGGCGACGCGGCGGCCGGGGACGGGCCGCGGGTGTCCGCCGCCGGCTCCCCCGCGCTCGGCGCCGCGGCGCTCACGCCGGCTCCAACATGAGCGCACCGAGCGGACCTCGCCGGCCGACCCAGCCGGCGGGCACCCACACGGTGCAGTCGGCGCGAGCGATCACGTCGGGGCCGCGGACGACAGCGTGGCCGGCGTCGGATCCGCCGGATGCCGCATCGACGGCTGCGAGCACGTCCTCGATGCGCACCGGGGCCGCAGCGTCCGCCATCGCGCGCAGCGCCGTCACCTCGATCACGTCGCCGGGCCGGTCGACGCCGTTGACGCGTCGGTGCTCGCCGGGGAAGTCCTCGAGGCGATCGACGCGCAGCTCGTGGCTCTGCCCGGCGTAGCGGCAGTCGAGCGCGGTGCGCAGCTGCACCGATGCCGGGTCGATGTCGCCCGCCGCCGCCACGAGGGCACGCGCTCGCCCGGCGAGCGCGCCGAGCGCATCTGCGGTCCCGGTGGCCGGCCCGTTCCAGCTCTGCACGAGCTCGCGTCTCAGCGGCGAGCCGACCAGCCCGACCGCGGACAGCACGCCTGCGGCGGCGGGGACGACGACGGTGCCGATACCGACCGCCGAGGCGAGCGCACAGGCGTGCAGCGGTCCCGCGCCGCCGAAGGCGACGAGCGCGAGCCCGGCCGGGTCGATGCCGCGTTCCACCGACACGCTACGGAGCGCCTGGACCATCGCCGCATCCACCACGTCGAGCACCCCGTCGGGGTCGAGGCCGTCCCCAGCCGGGTCGAGGCCCTCCCCAGCAGGGTCGAGGCCGTCCCCGGCCCGGGCGAACGCGACGCGGGCGGCGTCGACGTCGAGGCGGCCGAGGCCGGGAAAGGCGACCTCGGCGGGGATGCGCCCCGTCAGCAGATCGGCATCGGTGACCGTCGGGGCGGTTCCCCCTCGCCCGTAGCACGCCGGACCGGGAACCGCACCGGCGGAGGCGGGACCGACGTGGAGCGCACCGCCGGGGTCGATCGACGCGATGCTGCCGCCGCCGGCCCCGATGGTGTGGATGTCGAGCGCCGGCAGCCGGATCGGCCACCCAGCGACGTCACGCGTGGCGGCCGGTGCCGGCTCGCCGTCGAGCACCAGGCACACGTCGGTGCTCGTTCCGCCCATGTCGAAGCTCACTGCGTCCGCGAAGCCGCAGGCGGCTGCCGCCGCGGCGCCGGCGCGCACCCCGGCGGCGGGGCCCGACAACAGCAACGCAGCCGGGAGCTCCGCCGCGGTGGCGAGGTCGACGAGGCCGCCGGCCGAGGTCATGACCGACACGCGGGGGCGACGTCAGCCAGGGAACGCAGGTAGGGCCGACAGACCGGGCGCAACGCGGCGTTGACCACGGTGGTGACGCTGCGCTCGTACTCGCGGAACTCGGGTGCCACCTCGTGCGACGCGCAGACGTCGAGGCCACGTTCGCGCAGCACCTGCGCGACCACCTGTTCGTGGCGCGGCTCGAGATCCGCGTGCAACAGGCAGACCGCGACGGCCTCGACGTCGTCAGGGACCTGCGGCACGGTCGCGGGGTCGAGCGGAACCATCACGCCGCCCCGTGCGTCGAGTCGTTCGGCCACCTCGAGGCGCAGGTGGCGGTCCACGAGCGGCTCGGGTCGGTCGGCCCACGGGTCATAGAGCGACGGCCGGTCCTGGCGGGCGATCTCCACCACGTCGCCGAGTCCTGCGGTGCAGATCAACGCGACCCGGGCGACACGCCGCTCGAGCAGGGCGTTGGTGGCGACCGTCGTGCCGTGAGCCAGACCCTCCACCGCGGACACGGCCCCGCCACCGGGCGCCCTCAGGGGCACTGCGGGCGGCTGCTCCCCCGACCCACCCAGGGACCGGCCGAGCCGGGCGACCCCCGCGCGCACCGCGCGGGCGGGATCCTCCGGGGTCGAGGGAAGCTTCAGGACGGTCCCGTCCGCGCCGACAACATCGGTGAAGGTCCCTCCACTGTCCGCGCCGACGTGCACGTCGTCGAACGTACCCGTCGGGCGGAGCACACCCCACCACAGGGCGCCACCTCGCTCGACACCTCCGGGAGCACCATGGGCTCGACCCGCGACGACCACTCGACCGCCTCGGCCTGGCGGGGCTTCCCCGGCGGCGCAGCACGCCTGCCGCGGATCTCGCGACCAGACGGTGGCACCGAGGAGCCACCGGTCATGTACGTCGAGAGCGCGTTCCTCAACGAGGCCCGTCGGGAGGTCGACGAGATCGCCGAGGAGAGCGGATTCGACCAGTACTTCAGCAGCGAATCCCTGTTCGAGACGGGCGAGCAGGAACCCGTGACGACCGATGAGCAGGTGGAGACCAGCACGGACACAGGGCCCTACCGGGTCCTCGGACTCGACCAATGCGCGTCCTGGGAGGAGGTCGCCCGAGCGCACCGCGCCCTGGTGTCCGAGCTGCATCCCGACCGGTACATCGGTTCGGACGACGACATCCGCGCTGCGGCGGAACGCCGCGTGCGCGACGTGAACGAGGCCTACGCCGAGATCCGCCGACAACGCGCCCCCGGCGAAGGCTGAGGCGGGCTCAGAGCTCGTCGAGCTCGATCGTCCACACCTCGTCGCCGAGTGACTCGGTGAAACGTCTCAGCAGCGAGCTCGGCCTCGGGGTCACGTCCGTCGGTGACGACCACCGCGCCGGCCGCTCACCGAGCGCAGCCAGCCGTCCCGCCGAGCGAGGGCGCGCGCCGGCCCGCCCGGTCGGACGGGCCGTGTGCGCTCGAGGACCACCACCTGCGACGCCCCGGCGCACAACCCCTCGAAGCGCTCCCGTTCGGCCTCGGGCCAGCCTGCGGCCGGATCGGGGTAGGGCAGCACCACGGCATAGGCGACACCGGCGTCGGCGCGCCGCGAGGGCTGCGAGGTCCTCGGTGCCGGCTCGCAGCCCGGTGAGCACCACCAGGTCGTCGTGCAAGGTCTGCTGGGCACCGAGCACCGCCGCCAGCCGACGACGCAGCGCCGAGCCTGCCGCGGAGGCCACGAGGGCCTCGGTCCGCAGACCGACCACGACCCACGGCGTGCCGGGCGGCACCCGCGAGTCGCCCCTCGCCGCGCCGCCCCCCGCCAACGGATCCTGTGATGCAGGGGTCGCAGCGAGGCGCGGGTTCTGCATCACAGAAGCGGGGGCAGCGCGGTCTGGTTCGGCGAGGTCGTCCTCGCTGGGCGGGCCGTCGCCCGACGCACCGGTCCCGCGCAGCGCCGCAGCCACGGCGAGGCGGTCCACCAGATCGTTCATCGGGTCGCCGCCGTGCCCCTTGACCCAGTCGAAACTGACCGCGGCTGGCCCGTCGGCCCGATCGCGCACCGCCTCGATGAACGGCTCCCAGAGATCACGGTTCGCGACCGGCTCCTTCTTGGAGTTCTTCCACCCCCGCTTGAGCCACCCCCGCCACCACTCGTCGCGGAAGCAGTTGACCACGTAGGTCGAGTCGCTCACGACGTGCAGCGGTCCCGACGTGGCCTGCACGGCTCGCCACGCTGCGAGGATCTCCATCCGCTGGTTCGTGGTGTCCGGGTCCGCGCCGGACTCCCATCTCCCCCCGGGCACCGCCCACGCCCAGCCACCCGGGCCGGGGTTCCCCCGGCAGGCACCGTCGGTGTAGGCGACCGTGGCGCCGCGCGGGTGGACCGCCGAGTCCTCGGGGCCGGACCGTGGTGCTGCGGGGCCGTCAGCTGAAGGGTCGTCGGCTGCTCTGTCGGCGGGGGCCACGGCGGCACGCTACCCGTCGATAGCCTGTGACCGGTCGCCCACTCCCCCACCCGCGGCCGAGGTTCGGATGATCATCGACGGCTTCGCCCATCAGCTGCCCGACATCGATCCGGCGGAGACGGAGGAGTGGCTCGACTCGCTCGCCGCGGTGGTCGAGAGCCGCGGCGCGCCCCGGGCGCAGTACCTGATGGCCCGACTGGTGGCCCGCTCGCGGGAGCTGTCGGTGGGGACGCCGGCGGGCATCTCGACGCCGTACCTCAACACCATCCCGGCCGAGGAGGAACCATGGTTCCCCGGCGACATGGAGCTCGAACGTCGGATCCGCGCCTACATCCGCTGGAACGCGGCGGTCATGGTCGTCCGGGCCAACAAGGCCGCTGATGGCATCGGCGGGCACCTGTCGACCTTCGCCAGCTCCGCGGCGCTCTACGAGGTCGGGTTCAACCACTTCTTCCGCGGCAAGGAGGACGGCCTCCCCGGCGACCACGTGTACATCCAGGGCCACGCCGCACCCGGCATCTACGCACGGGCGTACCTCGAGGGACGTCTGGACGAGGCCGACCTGGACCGGTTCCGCCGCGAGGTCGACGCACCGGTGGGTGACCCGCCGTCGGCGGGCCGTGGGTTGTCCTCCTACCCCCACCCCCGGCTGATGCCGGACTTCTGGGAGTACCCCACGGTGTCGATGGGGCTCGGCCCGATCCTGTCGATCTACCAGGCCCGCTACAACCGCTACCTGCGTGACCGTCGCATCGACGACACCGACGACAGCCGCGTGTGGTGCTACCTCGGCGACGGTGAGGTCGACGAGCCCGAGACCCTCGGGTCGATCTCGCTGGCGGCACGTGAACGCCTCGACAACCTCATCTGGGTGGTCAACTGCAACCTGCAGCGGCTCGACGGTCCGGTGCGCGGCAACGGCAAGGTCATCCAGGAGCTCGAGGCGATCTTCCGGGGAAGCGGCTGGAACGTCATCAAGGTCGTGTGGGGCAGCCTGTGGGACGACCTGCTGGCGCGCGACGTCGATGGGGTGCTGCTGAACCGGATGAACGCCACGGTGGACGGCGAGTTCCAGCGGTACGCGATCGAGTCCGGCGAGTACATCCGCGAGCACTTCTTCGGCCCCGACCCGCGCCTGCGCGCCATGGTCGAGCATCTCTCCGACGCCGAGCTGCAGACGCTGCCCCGCGGCGGGCACGACTACCGCAAGCTCTACGCCGCCTACTCCGCGGCGGTGGCCACGAAGGGCGTGCCGACGGTCATCCTGGCCAAGACCGTGAAGGGCTGGACGCTCGGGAGCGGCTTCGAGGGCCGCAACTCGACGCACCAGATCAAGAAGATGACCCGACAGCAGCTGCTCGACCTGCGCGACCGGCTACGTCTCGGCGAGATCCTGCCGGACTCCGCCTTCGACGGCGACCTGCCCCCCTACGTCCGACCGGACCCCGATGACGAGGTCGGGCGCTACCTACGCGGACGACGGCGGGCGCTCGACGGCCCCCTGCCGTCCCGCGCCGTCGAGGTCCGCCGGCCGATCCAGCCCCCGGCACCCGCCACGTTCACCGAGCTGCTCGAGCGGTTCGGGGAGCCAGGCTGGTCGACCACCACCGCGCGTTCACCCGCCTGCTGCGCAACCTCTGCCGCGACGAGGCGATCGGGCCGCGGGTCGTGCCGATCATCCCCGACGAGGCCCGAACCTTCGGCATGGACGCGCTCTTCAAGGAGTTCGGCATCTACGCGTCCCAGGGCCAGAAGTACGAGCCGGTCGACCACGACCTCCTGCTGTCGTACAAGGAGTCGACCGACGGGCAGCTGCTCGAGGAGGGCATCACCGAAGCGGGGGCGATGTCGTCCTGGACGGCGGCGGCGACCAGCTACGCACATCGTGGGGTGCCGATGGTGCCCTTCTACACCTTCTACTCCATGTTCGGATTCCAGCGGGTGGGCGACCTGATCTGGGCGGCTGCGGATGCCCGGGCCCGCGGCTTCCTGCTCGGGGCGACCGCCGGTCGCACGACGCTGCTCGGCGAGGGCCTGCAGCACCAGGACGGCCACAGCCAGCTGCTGGCATCGACCGTGCCGGTGTGTCGCAGCTACGACCCGGCGTTCGCGTTCGAGACCGCCGTCATCGTCCGCGAGGGCTTCGAGCGCATGTACCCCGGCGGCGACGCCACCGCCGGCGAGGACGTCTTCTACTACCTGACCCTCTACAACGAGAACTACCCGATGCCGGCGATGCCTGACGGCGTCGAAGGCGACCTGCTCCGTGGGCTGTACCGCTGGTCCGACGCGCCCGAGGTCGGCGGGCCCCGGGCGACGGTGCTGTTCTCGGGCACCTCGGTCGGGGCTGCGACCACCGCTCGGGACGAGCTCGCCGAGCACTACGGGGTGGGCGCCGAGCTGTGGTCGGCGACGAGCTACCAACAGCTGCGCGTCGAGGCACTCGGCGTCGAGCGCCACAACCGGCTCCACCCCCACGACACCCCCCGCACCCCATGGGTGACCCAGCAGCTCGACCGGTCCGAGGGCCCGATCGTTGCCGTGTCGGACTGGATGTGCCTCGTTCCGGACCAGATCTCACGCTGGGTGCCACGGCGTTGGACGGCGCTCGGCACCGACGGGTTCGGGCGCTCCGACACCCGCGAGGCACTGCGGTCGTGGTTCGAGACGGATGCCCCGGCACTGGTGCTCGCGGTGCTGAGCGAACTCGTGGCCGAAGGGAAGCTCGTGCCCGCTGCGATCGACGACGCGATCGCCCGATACGGCATCACCACCGAGCGGGCGGACCCCTGGCGCGCCTGAAGCCCGGGCGCTCCCCTCGCGGCGTCCCTCGCGGCGTCCCTCGATGCTCACCGACTGCAGTCCGGCACGGCTCGCCGACTACCGTCACCGGCCATGTCCCGCACGTTGATCCGTGACGCCGAGACCGCCCTGCTCGACGAGCGTCGGCGCTTGGACGCGAACGAGCTCGCAGCACTCGCCGCCCTGGCGCCGGAGGCCACGCCGTCGCTCGCCGCGCTCGCGCACGAAGTGCGGCTGGCCTGGTGCGGGCCCGAGGTCGAGGTCGAGGGGATCCTGTCCGCCAAGACCGGCGGCTGCCCCGAGGACTGCCACTTCTGCAGCCAGTCATCCGCGTTCGAGACCACCGTGAAGGCGACGCCGTTCCTCGACACCGACGAGGTGCTCTCCGCGGCACGCGAGACCGCCGAGCTCGGCGCCTCGGAGTTCTGCATCGTGTTGGCGGTCAAGGGGCCCGACGAGCGCACGATGCAACGGATCCTCGAGCTGGTGCCGATCGTCGGCGACGCGACCGGACTGAACGTCGCAGTGTCTGCGGGGATCCTGACCCGCGAGCAGGCCGAGCGCCTCGCCGCCGGCGGCGTGCACCGCTACAACCACAACCTGGAGACCTCGCGGTCGTTCTTCCCACAGGTCGCGACCACCCACACCTGGGACGAGCGGTGGGACACCTGCCAGCTCGTCAAGGAGTTCGGGATGGAGCTGTGCTGCGGCGCGCTGCTCGGCATGGGCGAGACGGTCGACCAGCGCCTCGAGCTGCTCGGCCAGCTCGGCGACCTCGACCCGACCGAGGTTCCGCTCAACTTCCTCAATCCCCGTCCGGGCACCCCGTTGCAGATCCGCAAGCCGGTCGGCGCGCTCGAGGCGCTCCGCTGGATCTCGCTGTTCCGGATCGCGCTGCCGTCGGTGATCCTGCGCTACGCCGGAGGTCGTGAGATCACCCTGCGCGAGCTGCAGGTCATGGGCCTGACCTCGGGCATCAACGCCCTGATCGTCGGCAACTACCTCACCACGCTGGGACGCTCCCCCGAGGAGGACCTGCAGATGCTCGAGGACCTGCAGATGCCGATCGGCGCGCTCACCGGCGTGCTCTGAATCGACCGGTCCGGTGTCCGAGCCGTACTGCCCCGGCTGTGGCGAGCCGATCCAGGCCCACGCCCGTCCGACCGGCGCCGTGCCGACTCGGGGGTGCCTGCCCGAGCTCGACCCGCCCCGCTACTGCGGCGAGTGCGGCGGATGGCTGGCTGTGCGGGTGTCGACCGGCGGGTGGGCGGCGCGCTGTCGACGCTGCGGCTCAGTGACCCGGACCGGCTGAACCGCGGACCACCTCGGGCGGTCCCGGCTTCACCGTTCGACGGTGAAGCTCTCCACCAATCGGCGATGGGCATCGTCGAGGCGATCCGCACCGTCGTCCACGCCGCTCGTGACGAGCGCCACCAGCTGGTCCGCCACGAGGATCACGCGGAGACGAGTGGTGACACCGGGCGGGTCGGCGGCCGGGCGATCGGTGTCCGGGGACGGGTCGGTCGAGCCGGTGTCGTCCGCCGCGTCGGGTGGCGGGGGCGGACCGAAGCGTGCGACGCCCTGGGACCCGGTGGCGACGACCACCACGTCGAGCGCGCGACCGTCCCCGATCATCGCAGTGCGACGGCTCAGCTCCCGGCCGGGGACCGTCGCGACGATCGCGTCCGCGAGCGAACCCAGCCCGGCGTCGCCGTCGAACGCGGCGGCCGCTCCGCCGAGGCCCGAGCTGAGCGCAGCAGTGGTGCCGAGGGGGCCGAGCGTCGCCTCGTCGCCGGCGAGCTGGACCCCCGGTGGAGCCGGCGCCGGGAGTGCCGCGGTGACCGGTGATCGCTCGTTCGGGAGCGCGGCCTCGAGCTCGACCGATCCGCCTGCGGACTCCCCGAGCTCGATCGTGCTCCAGGCGTCGGGCACCGACACGACCGACTCCCCCAGGACACCGAGTCGGACCAGCTGTTCGGTCAGGGGGCCGTCGCTGCGGGCGTCGAACGCGACGACCGCCGCGATCCCGGCGCCCAGGGCCACGGACACGACCAGCACACGCGCCACCCTGCGCCGCCGGGCACGACTCCGATAGCGGACCCGGGGCTGCTGCTCATCGGATGCCCCGCTGGGTCGCTCCAGGAGGGCCGTGACTCCGCCACCCGCTCCCGGGGCGGCCGCATCTCCGTTCGCGCTGGACGCGGCGCGCTGGGTCGCGGCGACGTCCGAGGGCGCCACATCGGCGATCGGAGCGTGGGCTGCGCGCTCCTCGCGGCACGAGGCACAGCTCGTGTCCGCCGGCGCGTCGTCGACCACGAGCGCAGCACCTCCCGGCGCTTCGCCGCGGGTGGGCGCGCCGGCGCCCTCGCTCGCGTCGTCGACGAGGAACCCGCAGGTCGGACAGTTGCGCACGACTCAGACCGGTGCCGCGATGCTGATCGTCAGGACCAGGGCAGCGAGCGCGACGAGGAGCGCATGTTCGGTCGCCGAGGTTCGTCGCTGCTGCATCGCTCTCCAGTGCTCGTCCAAGCCGTCGCCTTGGTGCATCGGCGCGCTGGCGAGGGCCCTTGAACCTGTGGGTAGCGTGCGCCCATGCGTTCTCCCGCCATCCCCATCACCGGCGACCCCGAGGCTGACCTGCTCCTCGAGGACGAGCCACTCGCACTCGTCCTCGGCATGCTGCTGGACCAACAGGTTCCGATGGAGTGGGCGTTCCGCGGACCCGCGACGCTCCGGGAGCGCCTCGGCGGCGATCTCGACGCGGCGGCGATCGCCTCGATGGACCGGGACAGCTTCGTCGAGCTGTGCTCCGCGACCCCGGCGGTGCACCGGTTCCCGTCCTCCATGGGTGACCGCATCCAGGCGCTGTGTGCCGTGGTGGTCCAGGACTACGACGGGCGGGCGGAGCGGATCTGGACCGAGGCAGCCGATGCTGCGGACCTGGCCCGACGGGTACGTGCGCTCCCGGGCTACGGCGCCGAGAAGACCCGGATCCTCGTCGCGATCCTCGCGAAGCGACTCGGGGTCACCCCCGCTGGATGGGAACGTGTCGCCGCACCGTTCTCCGACGACCAGCCGCGCTCGGCCGCGGACGTCGACTCGCCCGAGGCCCTGCAGGCGGTGCGGGCGTGGAAGAAGGCGGCCAAGGCCGCCGGGCGCAGCAAGTCGGGCTGACCCCGCTGGGGCGGCTCAGCGATCCGACGGGCCGGGACCAGCCGGGGCGCCGACCTCCTCGGCGGCGACGGCGTCGATGTGCTGTCGCGACAACCAGCCCAGGAACACCGCTACGGCCCGGGGGTCGTGACGCAGCTCGTGGCCGGCGCCGTTGATGAGGCGGAACTCCGCCGAGCCGTGCGCTGCCACGAGCGCTCGTCCGTCAGCGGGTGGGGTGAGGTCGTCGCTGTCGCCGTGGATCACCAACAGCGGTCTCGGAGCCAGCTCGGCCGCAGCCGCGACGGGCCGAACCCGCTTGAGCGCGCCCGACCACTTGTCGAACGCCGGCGGGAAGTCCGCGTCCTTGATCACCTGCACCTCACGGGCATGCAGCAGCAGCCGCCGCGGGTTGCGCGCCCAGTCCTCGAAGTCCGCCGGCGCCGCCAGCGCCGCCACGCCCTGCACCGCGGGATTGCGGGCGCCCTCACAGATCGCCAGTGAGCCACCGGTTCCCGAACCGGCCACCCAGACCCCGTCGGTGCGCAGCGAGGCGACGTGCTCGACCGCGGCGTGGACGTCGTCGAGCCACCCGTCCAGGCTGAAGTCGCCCTGGCTGGCACCGCAGCCGCGGAAGTTCATGGTGAGCACGACCCAACCGAGCTCGGCGGCGATGCGCTCGGCGATCTCGGGGAACGACTGCCCGGACTGCGGGGACTCCCGTCCCCGGGTCGGGAACCCGTGGCAGAGCACCAGGCCCGGCGGCGCGTCGGCCGGCTCGGACGGCTCGGCGAGGTGGCCGCTGAGGCGCCACGGACCCGAGCGGAACCGGTAGTCCATGACCGGCGGGCCGGTCGGCCTCCGGTTCGTCCATCGTCAGTCGTCGGCCCGGGAGGACGCACGTTGCCCGGAGTAGAGCCGGTAGCAGCGGTTGCGGGCCTCGGCCTCGGTGTCGGGCCCGAAGCACAGGTAGGTCTCGGCGGCCATCAGCTCCTCGATGATGGCCGCGTCCTCGTCCGGAAGGGCATCGACGTCGTAGACGACCTGGGTCCGCTTGTCGCCGATGTAGCGATGGTGCTCGAACTTCACTGGGCGTTCCATGACGACATGCTACGGCCGACGGAGCACACCTACCGCACGGCTCAGGAGGGGTCGTCGACAGGCTCCGACGGACCGGCGATCTCCGGACCGAACGCGCCGATCGCGCGGTAGTAGCCGGTCTCGGCATCGAGGATCGCGACGACGTCGAGGTCGGCGAGGTCGAGCTCCGAGTCCTCGACACGACCCAGCACGTAGGCGACCGGCTCGTCGTCGGGCACCAGCACCAGCGACGAACCGATGTCGTCGGCCGCGCGGGGCGAGGCGACGCCCTTGTTCGCGAGGTAGTCGCAGTGGAACAACAGCACCGCCCGGACGTCGTCGTAGGTGAGCCGTGCGGTCAGCTCGTCGGGCAGGCGGTCGGCGACGAAGACCACGGCCTCCTCGATGTCGTAGACGCTGCGGCGCGGCCGCGCCGCCAACGACCCGCTGACCATGCCGATCGAAACCGCTGCGACCACGAACACGACCACGGCCGCGAGCAGCCACCAGAACCACATGTCCGCAGCGTACCGGCGCGCCGGCGGCCGGGCCGCAGCGGCCCAGGAACGGATCAGCCGGCGCGGTCGGCACCGAACCGGCCGGCAGCGCCGCCGGGTCCGGCGACCAGCGATGAGCGCAGCTCCTCGACGTAGCCGCTGAAGGGGGTGACCTCCAGGCCCACGACCTTCGCCGCGTCGTCCCAACGGCGCAGCGCAACCGCCGCGCCGTGGTGGGCCATCGCCTCGAACCCGGCACGCTCGGCCCGCGACATCGGCCCGCCGAGTGCGTCGAGACGCCGCCGCGCCGGATCCGACAGCGAGAACCGATAGGTGTGGTCGACGCCGCACAGGTAGCGCTTGGCGTCGACGTGGGCAGCGACGAGCAGCGTCACCTCGGGCCCGAACCACTGCGCGAGGTAGCGGGCGCCCTCGCTGTGGTGGCGCAGCTCGTCATCCGGCGTCAGCCGGCGACCGGCGGCCTCGTCGATCAGCACGAGGTGACCGACGTCGTGCAGCAGCGCCGCGACGACCAGCGGATCGGACGCGCCGGCGGCACGGGCCAACGAGGCGCACTGGAGTGCATGGTCGAGCTGCGAGACGTCCTCGCCGACGTGGTGGGGGCCCCGGAGCTCGTAGAGCGACCGGAGCTGTTCGACCGGGTCAGCGGGCGTCGAGGAGTCGGACACGACGCCGATGCTACGACCACGGCTGCGCGAGGCTGTGTCGATGTCAGCTGCAGCCCCGCCCCCGCACTCGAGCGCCCCCACGATGCCAGCGGAACAGGATCGACCACGCTGGACGACCGACGAGATCGGCGACCTCGACGATCTCGTCGTCGTGGTGACGGGCGCGAACAGCGGACTCGGGCGCTGCTCGGCGCTCGCCCTGGCGTCGCACGGCGCGACGGTGGTGATGGCGTGTCGAAACCCCGACCGCGCGAGCGCGGCGGTGGCGGAGGTGGCCGCAGTGGCGACCGGCGCAGCGCCCACGACGGTGCGCCTCGATCTCGCAGACCTCGCATCGGTCGACCTCGCCGCAGCGCAGATCCGCGAGGCGCACCCGCGGGTGGACGTGCTGATGAACAACGCAGGGGTCATGGCGGTGCCGCTGCAGCGGACCGCACAGGGCCACGAACTCCAGTTCGGCACGAACCACCTCGGCCACTTCGCGCTCACCGCCCGGCTGCTTCCGGCGCTGCTCGAGGCACCGGCCGCGCGGGTCGTGACCACGTCGTCGCAGGCGCACCGCCTGGGAGCGATCCGCTGGGATGACCTCGATTGGACCCGGGGCTACCGCCGCTGGCCCGCGTACGGCATGTCGAAGCTCGCGAACCTGATGTTCGCCTACGAGCTGGACCGGCGCGCCCGAGCGGCGGGGGCGCCGCTCGCCTCGATTGCGGCGCACCCCGGGTACGCATCGACGCACCTGCAGGCGGTGGGGCCCGAGCAGTCGGGGAGTCGGTCGATGGCTGCGGCGATGCGGGCCGCCAACCGGCTCCTCGCACAACCGGCGGAGATGGGGGCGCTGCCCCAGCTGTTCGCAGCGGTGGATCCCGGCGCGATCGCCGGGGGCTACTACGGCCCGGACGGCCCCGGAGAGCAGCGGGGCCACCCCCGCCTGGTCGGCTCGTCAGCCGCATCGCTGCGGACCGAGGAGTGGGTTCGGCTCTGGCAGCGGTCCGAAGCCATGACCGGGCTCCGCCTCGATCTCGCCTGATCGACCCGCCGATGCCCGGGGCGGGTCAAGCGTCGAGGACGCCGTCGACGATGTGGACGGTCCGATCCGCGTAGTGCGTGATGCGCTCGTCGTGGGTGACGATCACCGCTGCGGTGCTGCGACGCTTCATCTCGGACTGGATCAGTTCCATGACCTGCTCGCCGAGCTTGGTGTCGAGCGCCGAGGTCGGCTCGTCGAACAGCACGAGCTCGGGGTCGTTCATCAGCGCCCGGCCGATCGCAACTCGCTGGCGCTGACCGCCCGAGAGCTGGCTCGGCAGGTTCTTGGCGCGGTCGCTCAGGCCCAGCTCCTCGAGCAGCTGGTCGGCGCGCTCCTTGGCCGCCCTGCCGGTGCGTCGTCCGAGCTCGTCGACGACGAGCAGGTTCTCGCGCGCCGTGAGGAACGGCACGAGGTTCACCGCTTGGAAGACGAAACCGACGGTCTCGGACCGGAAGGTCGAGAGCTGCCGCGACGAGTAGTCGGTGATGTCCTGGCCGCCGACGACGACCTGGCCGGAGGTCGCGGACAACAGGCCGCCGGCGATCGAGCACAACGTCGTCTTGCCGGACCCGGAGGGTCCGACGAGCGCCACGATCTCGCCGCTGCGCAGGCTGAGCGTGGCGTGGTCGAGCGCCACGACCTCTTCGTCGGCGACGTCGTAGACCTTGCGGACGTCGCGCATGTCGAGCGCCAGGTGCGCCGTGCGGTCGTCATCGTGGTGGACGCCCGCAGCTCCGGCGGCATCGCCGGTGGCGTCGGTGGTCACTTCGGAGGTCATGTACCGCTCCCGATGGCCGAGGCCGGGTCGATGCGCAGCACCCGGCGGAGTGAGAAGACGCAGCCCACGATGGCTGCGATCAGCAGGAAGGCGATGCTCGAGACCACCCGGGCGGGCTCGAGCGTGTAGGGGATGCCGCCCGGCGGGACGGCGAGGTCGAGTGCCAGCGCGATCACCCCGCCGATCGCGCTGGCGATCGCGGTGACGACGAGCGCCTGGAGGACGACCCCGGCGAAGAGGCTGCCGGAACTGGCGCCCACAGCCTTGAGCACGCCGTAGAGGCCGGTGCGTTCGACGGTCAGCAGCGCGAAGAACAGCGCCACCACGATCACGGCGATGATCACGGTGACACCGATGATCTGGTTGAACGTGCCCTGTTGCTCCTCGACCCCGGGGATCGATGCGACCGCCTCGGTCAGCGTCACGGCGTCGGTCGCCCCGTCGGAGCTGGCGTTGATCGCTGCGGCGAGCTCGGCGTCGGTGGTGCCGGCCGCCGCCTGGACGACCAGCGACTGGAAGACACCGGGCCCGACGCCCGCGTCGGGCCGGTTCGCGTTGACGACCTCGCTCCACGTCGCGGCGTCCGCCCACAGGCTGGCCTGACCCGAGTAGCTGAGATCGTCGACCCAGTCGATGATCCGAACCGGCGTGCGCGCTGGGCCGACCTCGATGGTCTGTTCGAGTTCGACGCCGCTCGCCTCGAGGGATCGATCTGCGTAGGCCGTTCCCGGCTCGGGGGGCTCGGGGACTCCCTCGGGGGCGATCTCGTAGCCGAACAGGGCGACGTCCGCGAGGTCACGTTCGTCGTTGCCGGGGACACGTGCCCCGAGCTGCGCGACGCCGATCCCGCCGACCTCGGCGACCTCGGGCAGCGCTCGGATGCGGTCGATCTCCTCGGGCGTGAGCCGGCTGCGCAGGAACGAGCGCTCCGCGGTCGACGAGTAGACGATCACGTCGCCGCGCTGGGCGGCGACCGCACCGGTGGCGCCACTGGTGAGCCCGTCGAGCAGCCCGCCGAGCAGCATCAGCAGGGTCGCGATGAGGGTGAGGATGGCCGTGGCCGTGACGAACCGGGAGGGACGTCGACGCAACTCCTTGAGCGCGATCCTCATCGTCCGACCCCCGCTCCCGTGGTCGCCTCGATCGGATCGATGGACAGCACCCGCCGCGCCGAGACGAGCGAGCTGATCACACCGAGCACCACCAGCAGCACCGACCAGAACACCACCGCGCCCGTCTGGAAGCTGAGGGGGATGTCGCCCAAGCGGGCGTTCGCGAGCGGCGCGTAGAGCCCCACCCCGATCGCCGATCCCGACACCGAGCACGATGAGCACCTGGATCAGCAGCGAGCGCACCAGCACCGAGCCCGGCGCGCCGATCGCACGTAGGAGGGTCAACGAGTTCGCCTTCTGGAGGGTGATGATCAGGAAGAACAGCCCGGTGACGAGCGGCACGACCAGCCCGTAGAGCAGGAAGATCACCTGGAACGACTGGCGGATCTGCGCGACTCCGGGGGTCTCCTCGGCTGCCTCGACCCCCGTGAGGGCGTCAGCCTCGGGCGACGCGTCGTTGACCGCCGTGACGAGCTGCTCGGGGGTCACCCCGTCGTCCGGCTCGAGGGCGATCGCCGCAGGCAGGACGCCCGTCGCATCGGGGTTCGCCGACGGGACCGCTTGGGCGAACGTGTCGTAGAGCGTGAACAGGGTCGGGGTCGCCTGCAGACCGATCCGTTCGGCCTGCCCGACGATCTCGATCTCGTAGCCGCCGGGTTCGACGGCGATCGTGTCGCCGATGGCGAAGCCCTCGTCGGCGGAGCTGTCGAGTGCGACGGCCTCGCCCGGCGCGTCCGGCAACCGACCGGCGACCATGGTCTCGGGCGAGCCGAGGCCCTCGGCGTCGTAGCCGATGATCGACGCGGTGGTCAGACCCTCGTCGGTGGTCACGCTGAAGGTGCCCTGGCCGATGCGTCCCGATCGCCCCACCCCGTCCGTGGCGGCGATCTGCTCCTGCAATGGCGGAGTGATGACGCTGCCCTGCAGATTGCGTCGACCGTCGACGCTGTAGACGAGCACGGGCGCCGACTGGTTCTCGATGGCACCCACGAACGAGGTGATCAGCCCGTTCTGCAGGGTCTGCTGGAACAGGATGAGGAAGACCAGCAGCCCGACCGAGGCCATCAGGAGCGCGAAGCGCACCACGGCGCGGCGCATCTCGCGCAGAGCCAGGAACATCTATCGGACCGTCGTCGGCGAACGCCACCGCAGCTCGTGCCGACCGCGTGGTCGACACAGTGGGCGGCACAGCCGAGCAGGGGATCGGGGGAAGGTCCACGTCGGAGCTGTCTAGTGCACGGGCGGCGCGGAGTCGGTCACGCACGCCGAGTCTTCGCACGGGCGTCGCCGGGCGGATGCAGGTCCGCGAGAATCACGTCATGGCACACGATCGACGCTTCCGCTTCGGGGTCCAGCTCCACCACCCCCTCGACGGTCTCAGCTGGGCGGACACCGCCCGGCGGGTCGAGGAGCTCGGCTACTCGACGCTGTTCCTCCCCGACCACTTCGGTGATCAGCTCGCCCCGATCGCCGCGATGACCGCTGCTGCGTCGGCCACCACGACGCTGCGGGTCGGCACGTTGGTGTTCGACAACGACTACCGCCACCCCGTGGTGCTCGCCAAGGAGATGGCGACGATCGACCTGCTCTCGGAGGGCCGCTGCGAGGTCGGCCTCGGCGCCGGCTGGATGCGCACCGACTACACGACCTCGGGCATCGCGATGGACCGGCCGGGTGTCCGCGTCGAGCGGATGTTCGAATCCGCGTCGATCCTCCGGGGACTGTGGTCCGGCGAGCCGGTGCACCACGACGGCGAGCACTACCGCATCGACGACCTCGTCGGCCTGCCCTCGCCGCACACACCCGGGGGGCCTCCGATGCTCATCGCCGGTGGCGCGCCGAGGATGCTCCGCTTCGCAGGTGCGCACGCCGACATCGTGGGCGTGAACCCGTCGATCCACTCCGGCGAGATCGACGCCGACGCCGCCCGCGACGGGCTCGCCGACCGGATGGACGCGAAGCTGTCCTGGGTCCGCGAGGGGGCCGGGGATCGTTTCGACGAGCTCGAGATCAACGCCTGGATCCCCGTCGTCGCGATCACCGACGATGCTGCGTCGGTCGCCGAGATGCTCGCTCCGGGGTTCGGGCTCGAGGGCGAGTCCGTCGGCGAGGTGCTCGACAGCCCCATGGCGCTGGTGGGCACGCTCGGCGAGCTCGCCGAGCGTCTCGAGCAGCGGCGCGACCGGTGGGGCTTCTCCTACCACGTCGTGCAGAACGACGCAGCGCTCGACCTCGCCCCGCTCGTCGCAGAGCTCGCCGGCAGCTGACCCGCTCCGCCGCTCAGCCTGGTCGGCGTCGGTGCGCCGCCGACCGGCGGCGAGATGTGGGTCGAGTTCCTCGACGCACATCGGCGCGGCGATGTGGAACCCCTGACCAGCGTCGCAACCGAGGCGGGCCAGTTCGTCGTACTGCGCGACGGTCTCGATGCCCTCCGCCACACAGCGCAGTCCGAGCGCCCGGACGAGATCCAGCACCGCCGAGACCAGCCCGCCCGCGCCGGGTTCCTCACCGACCCCGGAGAGGAAGGAACGGTCGAGCTTCACCGTGTCGACCGGCAGCCGGGCGAGGTAGGTGAGCGAGGAGTAGCCGGTGCCGAAGTCGTCGACCACGACCTGCACCCCCAGCGCGCGGAGGAGCCGCAGCGTGGCGGTGGCCTGCTCGACGTTCTCGATCAGGAGGCTCTCGGTGATCTCGACCCGGAGGGCGGTGGGCGGGATGCCCACCTGGCGGATGGCGGCGTCGATGTCGGCCACGACCGCCTCGCCGCCCAGTTGACGGGCCGACAGGTTGACGGCCATCCAGAGTGTCCTCGGCCCCCTCCGCCCGCCACCGGGCCAGCTGCCCGCAGGCCTGCCTGGCGACCCATGCCCCGATCGGCACGATGAGCCCGGTCTCCTCGGCCACCCGCATGAAGTCGACGGGCAGGAGCAGGCCCCGCTCGGGGTGCTCCCAGCGCAGCAGCGCCTCGTAACCCACCGTCCGGCCGTGGCCGAGCTCGACGATGGGCTGGTAGTGGATGCGCAGCTCCCGGCGGTCGAGGGCCCGCTGCAGCGCCGTCTCGGTGTCCAGCCGCTCCACCGCCTCTGCCCGCAGGCCCTGGTCGAACACGACCTGCCGGCCACGGCCGGTCGCCTTGGCCCGGTACATGGCGGCGTCGGCATCGCTGATGAGCGCCTCGGCGTCGGCCCCGTTCCGGTCGGCCACGGCGATACCGACGCTCACGGAGACGAACAGCTCCGACTGGGCGATCTGCAAGGGCCGGGCGACGGCTCGGCGCAGCCGCTGGGCGATGGCCTCGGCTGCGTCGGCGCCTTCGATCTCCTCGGCCAGGACGACGAACTCGTCACCGCCGAACCGGGCCACCGTGTCGCCGGGCCGGGTGGCTTCGCTCAGGCGACCGGCGATGGCCACGAGGAGCTCGTCGCCCCGGGTGTGGCCGAGGCTGTCGTTGACGAGCTTGAAGTCGTCGAGGTCGCAGAAGATCAGGGCGGTCGACGTCGCCGAGCGCCGGGCCCGACCGAGGGCCATGTCGAGGCGATCCATGAGCAGCGAGCGGTTGGGGAGCCCGGTGAGGGGATCGTGGGTCGCCTCGTGGGCCAGGCGGGCTCGAGCTGCTTGCGGTCGGTCATGTCGCGGGTGATGCTCGAGACGTACTCCACGTCGCCGGCTCGTCGCGGTGGGCGATGAGCAGGGTGGACGCGGCGACCTCCCCGTCGCCGGCGAGGAAGGCGATCTCACCGCCCCAGACGTCGCTCTCGGCCAGGGCGGGGATCGCCTCGTCCTCGAGCCGGGAGCGGGCCCAGTCCGGGATGCGGGCGTCAGGTCGAGAGCGCTCGACGGTGCGCCTCGTCGAGGCGGAAGAACTCCTGGGCCGCCTCGTTCATGTACTGGAGCTCGGGAATCGGCGGTCGAACACGAACACCAGGTCGGTCGGTCAGGTCGATGATCTCGCTGAGACGGGTGCCACCTCCTCGGCCTCCACGCTGTCGGTGACGTCGCGCAGGTTGGCGATGATGCCGTCCACCGCCGGATCGTCGACGTGGTTGCTCGTGCGCACCTCGAGCCAGCGAGGAGTCCCGTCCCGGTGCTGCACCCGAGCCCGTGTGGTCAGCTCACGGTCCGGCCCCGACGCGGTCGCACGGGCGTACTCGGCGAGCAGGGCTCGGCTCGGCTCGACGACGAAGGTCGACACGTCGGCGCCCACCAGTTGCTCGTTCGACCACCCGGTGATCCGCTCGACCGCCGGGCTCGCATAGGTGATGCGCAACTCGTCACCCAGGACGAGGGTGCCGTCGGCGCTGTTTCGGACCAGCGCCTCGAATCGACGCTGGGCAACCGACAGCTCGGCCTGCAGCGCGACGCGGTGCTCCACGTCGCGGGCTGCGAGCACGATGCCGTCGACGCCGGGAACCGACCTGAGATCGGTGCCCTTGATCTCGAACCATCGCCATCCGCCGTCACCGCGACGGAGCCGGAGGAGGGCGTGGGGCCGCACGCCGTCGGTCCCGTGCTCGACAGCGGCGAGACGGGCCCCCGCCTCCTCCAGGTCGTCGGGGTGCACCAGGTCGAGGACGTCACCACCGCGCAGCTGAGCGGCGGAGCGGCCCAGCAGGAGCTCGCTCAACGGACTCACCCATCGGATGCGGAGTGCATCATCGACGACCACGACCCCGTCAGCGGAGGCGTCGAGCAGCGCCAGAGGCGCACCCGACCGACCCGATGCATCGCCTCGTTGCTGTGGCTCGCATCGGTCGGCATCTGGCCTCGTCGGTGGTCGTCCCCGAGCGTGCGTCACTGGCCGACCCGCCCGGTTCGCCCGCACTGGGGCGCCACGTGATGATCGGCGAACCGCGGACCGACCTGAACACTTCGGAACCGCGGCGGCCCCCTCGACCGACATTCAACGCGGGGCCAGGACGACGTTCAGACCGACGGAACCAGCTTGTCGGGTTGGAGCCCGTCGAGGATGCCCAGAGCATCGCGACGGACCTCCTCGGGGCCGCGAACGGCGATCCAGTTGCGACCGCCCGGTGCGTCGGTTCGCTCGGCGAAGGTGTCGAGCGTGTCGGCTCCGGTCGGGAGCCGGGGGCGAAGCCGTAGAAGAAGCCGGCCCAGAACCCGAACAGCGCCACGCCGGCCACGTAGAAGTACACCTCGGTACTGCCGTCGGCGAGGCGAGCCCCGCGACGAGTCCGGCGTGCGCTTCATGGCCGCGCCGATCAGTGCGCCGACCGCTGCGCGGCCCCCGGCCCATCCGAAGGTCCGTCGATCGATGCTGCGACGGTCCTCCGGCGACGCGGCGGCGACCTCGATGTGGAGGCGTCGATGCCGCGGCGTTCGAGCGCTATCTCGGCGGGCGTACCCGGTCCATCGAGTCGAACCAGGCGACGGTCGCATCCTGGCCGGGTTGTGGTGGGGTCTCGGTCATGGGTACCTCCTGTCGCTGCAGGGGCCACTACCCGACGGGCCCGGGGATCAACCCTCTGTGGGGCGCGGCGGTGGAGCCCGGACCGCCCGCGCTCACGGGTCCGGCAGGTCACGGCGGGTCACGCCGACCACCCCCAGCGCTGCAAGGGCTGCAGCGACCGCAACGAGGACCCCGGTCGCCACCGGGTCGAAGGCTTCGGCCGGGGCGCCGGTCGCCCGGTCGATGGGCGAGACCCACCGGATCGGATCGGGGAGCTGCAGCAGGTCACCGAAGAGCCCGATGATCACCACGGCAGCGAGCGCCCCCCAGGCGGCGAGGGCCCACCGTGATCGCCACCCGAACAACGCCAGCGGGATCGCGGCCATCACCCACACCGCCGGGACCAGGGTGAGCGATGCCACCGTCATGCGCAGCACCTCCCCACGGTCACCCGTGACGATCGCCAGGCTGATGCCGGTACCGAGCCCCGAGAGCGCCAGGAGGAGCACCGAACCGACCGCGGCGACCGAGGCATGGCTCGCGGCCCACGCCGTGCGGGTCGTGGGCGTGGCGAGCAGCACTTCGACGCGACCACCGGATTCCTCGCTGCGGAGGCGCAGCACGGAAGCGATGGCGTAGCCCGACGCCAGCATCGCCCCCAGCCCGAGGGTGTAGGCGAAGAACGAATCGACCAGGGACGCTCCCTGGGTGAGCGCGATGAAGTCCTCCGCCTCGGGCGTCTCCTCGAAGAGCCGCTCGATATCGCTGCCGACGGACCCGTAGACCACACCGAGGACGAACAGCCCGACCGACCAGCCGACCAGCGCGCCACGCTGCAGCCGCACCGCGAGTCCGACCGGGCGACCGAGACCGTGCGACGCGTGGGCCGGACCTGGTCGTTGCGGATCAGCCCGCTGCCGAGGTCGCGGCGATCGGCCAGGCGGTGCGCTGCCCCGAACAGCAACGCGGCTATCGCGAACTGGAGCACCAGCACCCACCACTGCTCCCCCGCGAACGGCCGGACCCGGTGTGCCCACCCCAGCGGCGAGACCCATGACAGCACGCCGCTGCCCACGTCGCCGACGGCACGCAACAGGTAGCTCACCCCCAGCACGCCGGTGGCGAGACCGAGCGCACCGCGCGCCGAGGTCGTCAGCTGTGCAGCGACCGCAGCGACCCCCGCGAAGACCAGCCCGGTGAACGCCATCGCCGCACAGAGCACGGCGGACCCTGCCGGGGCGAAGCCCAGCGCGAGCAGTCCGACCCAACTGGCCAGACCGGCGACGAGGCTCGCCCCGACACCCACGATCGCGGCAGCGAGGAGCCCGGCGTCGCGGCCGAGCATGCGCGATCCCAGCAGCTCGCTGCGCTCGGCCTCCTCCTCACCCCGGGTGTGGCGGACCACCAGGAAGACCGCCATGAGCGCGAACCCGATCGCACCGAACAGGAGCACCTCGTTGACGAGGATCGCACCGATGTTCGGGGCCTCTGCGCCGAACCCGGGGCCGTTGATGGCCGTCAGGGTCGGGTTTCCCTCCATCAAGGCGAAGTAGCCCGCGATCTCGGCGTCGGTGGTGTACAGCCCGTCGACGCTCGCAGCGGAGACGATCACCATCGCAGTGAGCCCGCCGATCCACAGGACGAGACGGACCCGGTCGAGACGCAGATTCAGCCGAAGGAGGACCGGGGTCCCGGTGAGGGAGCGACCGCCACGCCGACCGCCGCCGGTCACGAGCCGTGCGACGCCGCTGTGCCGCCCTCCTCGTCCGCTGTGGCGCCCCCGGTGGCCGCGTCGGCCGTGGCGCCGACCGGGTCGGCGGCGGGCTCGTCGCCGTAGTGGCGCAGGAACAGCTCCTCGAGGGTCGGCGGCTGGCTCACCAGCGACCGGACGCCGGCAGCGGCCAGGCGGCGCACGACTGCGTCGAGGTGCTCGCCGTCGACGTCGAAACGCAACTCGCCGGACCGCTCCATCAGGTCGTGCACACCAGGGTGCGCGTGCAGGTCCGTGATGGGATCGTCGGTCACCACCGTGATCGAGGTGCGGGTGAGGTGCCGCAGCTCCTCGAGCGTGCCCGTCTGCACCGTTCGGCCCTGGCGGATGATGCTCACCCGGTCACAGAGCCGTTCGACCTCGGCGAGGATGTGAGAGGACAGAAGGACGGTTGCCCCGCCGCGGGCGAGCTCAGCGACGTGGTCCTGGAAGGCCGCCTCCATCAGGGGGTCGAGGCCGGCGGTGGGTTCGTCGAGGATGTACAGCTCTGCCTCGCAGGCCAGCCCGGCGACGAGCGCG
>CALNXV010000028.1:0-15820 GCA_942490665.1 uncultured Microthrixaceae bacterium | reverse complement strand
GTATTATTACAACCTGCGTCTGGCGGTGCTCACTGGGGATCGGTCTGCTGCTCTACGCGTTGGCGCACCGTGGGGCAGCGGTGCACCGGTCCTGAGCCCAGGATCCGTCCCTGATCCGGCGCTGCCGGGGGCCCGACCGAGCCGGACACCGCGGCGACTACGGTCGATCTCCGGTCGGGTGTGTCGATGCGACTCCGGGAGCCCCCTGAACGTGCGACGTGGTGCAGATGAGCGGGCTCGTGCGACGAGCTGTCGAGCACGCACCCGCGGCGTTCGACTGCTGGCGCTCTCCGTGGCGTGCTCGGCGGCGACGCTGCTCGGGTGCTCGGCCAGCGAGGAGCGAGGGGGCGACCCGGCGACCGGGGCGACCGCCACGACGGGTTCGGTCCCGGTCGAGCAGTGCGCCCCCCTGCGCAGCAGCTGCGGGCGGTCCGGGGTCGACGTCGGCGCGGCGGTCGACGCCGACGCCCTCCGTTCCGACGACACCTACCGCGAGGCCGTCGCTGCGAACTTCACGTCGGTGACCCCGGAGAACGCGATGAAGTGGACGGTGATCCGTCCGCAAGCTGACGAGTGGGACTGGGCAGCTGCCGACGAGATCGTCGACTTCGCCGAACAGGAAGGCCTCGACGTGCGGGGCCACACGCTCGTCTGGGGCCAGGACGCCGGCAACGGGCTTCCCGCATGGCTCGAGCAGATCGAGGATCCGGCGGAGCTCCGTGCAGCGGTGGAGCGGGGCATCCGCGAGCAGGTCGGTCGCTACCGCGGACGGGTCGACCGCTGGGACGTCGTCAACGAACCGCTGGACCACGTGGGCGCTGAGCTGAACGACAACGTGTTCCTCGAGCGGTTGGGGCCGGGCTACATCGGCGACGCGTTCCGCGCTGCCGCAGCGGCCGACCCGGACGCCGAGCTGTGGCTCAACGACTTCAGCACCGAGATCCAGCCCGACAAGGCAGATGCCCTGGTGGAGCTCGTCGAGCAGCTGGTGGACGACGACGCCCCCCCCCCCCCCCGGAGATGGAGATGGCCGAGCTCGGGGCGGGGGTGCCGAGCGCCGCCGAGCTCACGATCGAGGAGATCAACCCGGCGAACCCGCATCTGTTCCGCGAGGACCGCTGGCAGGATCACTTCGCTCGGCTCCGCGCCGAGGACCCGGTGCACTTCAACGAGCTCGAGTCGTCGGGCCGCTACTGGTCCCTCATGAAGTACGACGACGTGCGCGCCACCGACGGCAACTGGGAGACGTTCTCCTCGGCCGGTGGCATCTCGTTGGGGCTCCGACCGGGCCCCGCGAACGACGAGCTGTTGGACCGGATCCGCACGTTCATCGCGATGGACCCGCCGAAGCACACCGAGCAGCGCAAGACGGTGCGAGGGGTCTCGGCGCCGAGCAACCTGCGCAACCTCGAGCCGATGATCCGCGAGCGCACCGCGAAGGTGCTCGACTCGCTGCCCGAGGGCGAGACGTTCGACTGGGTCGACACCGTCTCCATCGAGCTGACCACGCTGCTGCTGGCGACGCTGTTCGACTTCCCGATGGAGGACCGGCGGATGCTCACCCGTTGGTCCGACATCGTCTTCGCCGTGCCCGAACCCGGCGGCATCGTCGAGAGCCAGCAGCAGAAGTTCGAGGAGATCATCGGGTGCCTGCACTACTTCGAGAGCCTCTGGGAGCAGCGCCGCGGCACCGAGGGGTCCGACCTCGTCTCGCTGCTCGCCAACGGTGAGGCCACCAAGGACATGGCCACGGCGGAGCACCTGGGCAACCTGCTGCTGCTGATCGTCGGCGGCAACGACACGACCCGCAACACCATGTCCGGCGAGCGTCTACGGGCTGAACAAGTACCCCGACCAGTACGACAAGCTGCTCGCCGACCCGGGCCTGGTCGCCAACCTGGTGCCCGAGATCATCCGCTGGCAGACGCCGCTGCCCTACATGCGCCGCACCGCCAACGTCGACACGCAGATCCGCGACAAGCAGATCCTCGCCGGCGATCAGATCCTGATGTGGTACCTGTCGGCCAACCGCGACGAGGACGTCTTCGACGACGCCGAGGCGATCGACCTCGAGCGCCACAACGCGGATCGTCACCTCTCGTTCGGGTACGGCATCCACTACTGCATGGGGAGCCGGCTGGCCGAGCTGCAGCTGCGGGTGCTGTGGGAGGAGATCCTCGAGCGGTTCGAGCGCATCGAGATCCAGGACGAACCGGAGCGGACGTTCTCGTCGTTCGTCCACGGGTACACGCGCCTGCCCGTCACCGTCACGCGTCGCTGACGAGCATCGCCCGGTCGCCGTCCTCCCGGCCCGTGCCGCTCCATCCGCAGATCGAACCCATCGTCGCGATCGTCGAGGCCGCGGTCGCCGACGGGCCGCCGCGGTCGAGCCAGAGCGTCGCCGAGCGCCGCGAGGCGTACCTGGCGCTGTCGTTGGTCGCCGGGCCCGGCCCCGAGCTGGACCAGGTGACGGATCGGACCATCCCCGGTCCGGCCGGTGGCATCGCTGCCCGGCTGTACCGCAACGACGGCGCCCACGGCGTCATGGTGTTCTTCCACGGCGGTGGCCACGCGATCGGTGGCCTGGACACCCACGACCAGGTGTGCCGACAGCTCGCGGCGCAGTCCGGGGCGACCGTCGTGGCCGTCGACTACCGCCTCGCCCCGGAGCACCCGTTCCCCGCTGGGCTCGACGACGCCTGGGCGACGCTGCGCTGGGTCGACGAGCACCGCAGTGAGCTCGGGGGCGGCGCGGACGCGCGGCTCGTGGTCGGCGGCGACTCCGCGGGCGGCAACCTCAGCGCAGTGGTCGCGTTGCTCGCCCGCGACGCCGGGCTCGACCTCGCGGCGCAGCTACTGGTCTATCCCGGTGTCGACGTCGCCGACGAGCGTCCCTCGATGGCCGAGAACGGCTCCGGGTACATCCTCGATACCGAGACCCTGGACTGGTTCCGTGAGTGCTACGCAGCCGACCCCGACGACTGGCGGGCCTCACCCCTGCGTGCAGCGTCGCTCGCCGGAGTCGCGCCGGCGCTGGTGATCACGGCGGAGTTCGACCCGCTCCGTGACCAGGGTGCGGCGTACGCGGCCAAGCTCGCCGCCGACGGCGTCGACGTCACCCACACGCCCTACGACGGCATGGTGCACACGTTCTTCCAGCTGGGTCCGATCGTCGATGCCGGCGCCCGCGCCGTCACCGAGGTCGCCGACGCCGCGAGGACGGCGCTGGGGTAGCACGTCGGCACCGAGCACGAGCGCCAGGTGTGCGATCTGGTCGGCGCATCGCCGGACGCTGACGGCTGCTCCGCCCGGGCCGGCGTCGAGCGCAGCCGGGCCGAGGGCCTGGGCCAGCGACCCCGGTCGCTAGGGTTCGCCCCCCATGGTCCTCCCGGTGCTCGCCCTCGTCTCGGGAGTCTCGTTCCTCCGCTACGGATTCCGGATCCTGTTCCGGGTCGAGCTGAGGGAGGAGTTCACCCGCTACGGGGTGCCGGGGATCCGCAACCTCGTCGGTGTCGTGGAGATGCTCGGTGGTGCCGCGGTGCTGCTGGGCCTCGCGGTCGCGCCGCTGGGAGCCCTCGGTGCCGGCGGGCTCACCCTGCTGATGATCCTCGGGCTGATCATCCGCATCAGGATCCACGACGCGCCACGTCTCATGGTGCCGGCGACGTGCCTCGCCGTGCTGAACGCCGTGCTGGTGGTGCTCTTCCTCAGCTCGTAGCCGCGTCGGGCTGCGTCGCCTCGAGCTGCGTCGCCTCGGGCTGCGATGGCGCGCCGTTCAGGATCGCGGAGATCGTCGCGAGCGAGAAGACCGACAACGCAGGAAGGAACCGCTTCACGGGATCTCCCACCTTGAGGTGCATGCCGACGGCGCCGAGCATGAACGCAGCGAGCCCGATCGACGCCGGTCGGACGAGGCGGGGCTTCACGTGGCCGGCGAGCATCAGGCCGGCGAGGCCGACCTTCGCGGCGCCGACCGCGTACATCGCGTTCTCCGACAGCCCGTACTCCTCGAACTCCTCTTTCATGTTCGTGGCGTCGCCGCCGCGATAGCCGGTGTCCTTGTTGAACCGGTTGAACCAGACGTTCAGGATCCAGAGCGCCGCTGCGGTCTGGGCCAGCTTGCCGATCACGTTCATGGGTGTGGTGGGACCTTCCGATTGCCGTGCGCCGAGCCTACGAGATCGCGTGATCGTCGATGCGGCAGAGCCCGAGAGCCCGTGAGCCCGGGCGGGCTGCATCTGCGGTGGGGTCCGAACACGAACTACTGGTACGTCCCTGATCTGGAGGCACCCGCCGTGTTCACCCTTCCCGTCTCGCTCCGAGCGAAGCTGCCGTTCCTGATCGCGGGGTTCTGCTCGTTCCTCTTCTCGGTCTACCTGTTCTTCGTGCAGGACGACACGACCGCCGGGATCTTCGTGGGCCTCTGGGTGCCGTCGATCCACTCGCTCGGCACCCTGCTGTTGACCCCCGTCGACGGGGTGTCCAACCGAGCTGATCGTGAGGTGCGGTCATGAGCGAAGGCGTCATCTTCAGCATCGGTTCGGTGGTGTTCGCGATGACCGTCTGGGGCACGGTGATGGCAGCGGGTGTGGCGCTCAGGGACGTCGTGAAGGCGGAGCACTCCGATGGGAGGTCGGACGACCCCGACGACCGACGCGATCCCGACGGATCCTGACCGGCGTTCTGCATCTTCCGCCCAGCCGCGCTCACCCCCGGTCGTCCGGACACCCGCTGGACCGATCGGCGCTCGGCCGGCCCTCGAAGTTGGCTGCGAGCCAGGACGCGACGTCGTCGGCCGCCGCGGCCAGGACGGCGTCGTGCCCGGCGTCGGCGTAGGTCCGGTAGTCGACGTCGACCCCGTTGGTGCACAGCTCGTCGACCAGCTCGTCGGTGAAGGGTGGGAGCACCGAGGTGTCGGCCTCGCCCTGCACCACCAGCAGCGGCCCCTGCGCTGCGGCGGGGTCGAGGGGCGCCCAGTCGTCCATCACCTCGGCGAGACGCTCGCCGATCGCCGGGCTGGCGAGCATCTGCTCGGGGTCGATGTCGTCGAAGCCGGGCACGGCCTCTTCCCAGCACCCGTGGGTGAGCAGGGCCGTGCGGGTCGCTGCCTCGTCACCGAGCGCGACCCGTGGGTCCAACTCGGGTGCCACGCCGGCGACCGCCTCCAGCAGCAGCACGCCGTAGCCGCGTCCCTCGACCAGGAACATCAGCGGGGCGACCGTGCTGAGCCGGGGTGTCGGAGCGGCGACGACCGACCCGCGGTAGTCGAGCTCGGCCGGCGTGTCGGCGGAGCGTTCGTCGACGGCGAGCGACGCCAGGCCGCCCTCGGAGTGGCCGAGGGTCGCCCATTGCGGGCTCAGCGGTCCGGTGCCGTCGAGTTGGTGGGCCGCCGCGACCGAGTCGATGGTGGCCCGCGCCAGTTCCTCGCTGCGGTGATAGGTGTGCACACCCGCGGTGCCGAGCCCGTGGTAGTCGGTGGCGGCGACCACGTAGCCCTGGTCCAGCAGGCGGCGCGCCTGCGCGCCGTAGTCGTCGTAGAAGAGGTTGCCGGCGGCGCTCGGGGCGCACCGGTCCGCGATCCCGGTGGTGCCGTGCGCCCAGGCGACCACGGGTCGGCCTCCCTCCGGCGGCGCACCCTCCGGCACCAGGACCATGCCGCTGACCACCGCGGGCTCGTCGTCGGCGTCGGTCGACCGGTAGAGGATCCTCCAGCCTGACGCCCCGGCGAGCGGGCCGGTGAGCTCGACCTCCTCGGAGCGCAGCACCGCGCCGGGCTCGGCGGCGCCGACCTCGGCGGGGTCGAGGGTGGTGACGTCGTAGAACGCCGGGTCGGCGGTGGCCTCGGGGCTCGGGCCGTACGGGCGGGGGGCGTCGGGGAGCGCCTCGTCGGGGGCGGCCCAGTCGCTGGCGTGCTGGTCGGGCGGGACGTAGGTATCGACGGGCTCAGCGGTGGCGGCGTCGACCGGGCCCACGCTCGTGGACCCGGTGGCGTCCGCATCTCCGTCGGCGCTGCACGACCCGAGCACGAGGAGTGCGCCGAACGCGAGTGCGGCGTGTCGGGTCCAGCTCGCGGAGGCCACCGCGGGCAACGTAGCCCGGCGCGGCTCGTCCTCGGGCCGTCAGCGGTCGTCGGTCTCGAGCGCGTGCAACGTCCACAGCCGGTCGATGCCCTTGAGCGATCGTTCGCCGAGCTCCCGGAAGCGGAACCTGCTGCCGGTCGACGTCTCGGTGACCGTCGAGCTCACGGCGATCTCACCCGGCCCCGCCACCCCCATCACCCGTGCGGCGAGGTGGACCGCGAACCCGCCGATGTCGTCACCGCGCTGCTCGACCTCACCGACGTGCACACCGCTGCGCCCAGCGAGACCGCCGTTCACTCGGGGAGGTGGACCTCGACCGGTGACGGCGGCAGCGGCGTGTTGCCCAGGATCAGATCCGCGGCCTTCTCGGCCACCATCATCGTCGGGGCGTAGATGTTGCCGTTGGTGACGACCGGCAGCACCGACGCGTCCACGACCCGCAGGCCGTCGGTGCCGTGGACCCGCAGGCTCGAGGGGTCCGTCACCGAGGCGTCGTCGGTGCCCATCCGGGCCGTGCACGACGGGTGCAGCGCGGTCTCGGCGTCGCGGGCCACCCAGTCCATGATCTCCTCGTCGGTCTCGACCGACGGTCCGGGGGAGATCTCGCCCCCGTCGTAGGGCGCGAACGCCGGCTGGCCCAGGATGCGGCGCGTCGTGCGGATCGCCTCGATCCACTCCCGTCGGTCCGTCTCGGTGGACAGGTAGTTGAACGTGATCGCCGGGTGCTCGCGCGGGTTCGTCGAGCGGATCTTCACCGTGCCCTCCGACTCCGAGTACATCGGCCCCACGTGCACCTGGTAGCCGTCGGTGATCTCCACGTCGTCGACGCGGGGCGACGAGCCGTCGTAGCGGATCGCGATCGGCAGGAAGTGGAACATCAGGTTGGGGTACGGCTCGTCGGGGTTGCTCTTGACGAACGCCGCCGGCCTCGAAGTGGTTCGTCGCCGCCGGCCCCCGGCGGAACAGCCACTGCAGCCCGATGAGCGGCTTTCGCCAGTTGGCGAGGTGGCGCTGCATCGACACCGGCTGTGTGCAGGCGTGCTGCACGTAGACCTCGAGGTGGTCCTGGAGGTGTTCGCCCACGCCGGGGAGCTCGACGATCGGGTCGACACCGACCGAGGCCAGGTGATCGGGGTCACCGACGCCGGACAGCTGCAGCAGCTGGGGCGAGTTGAACGCACCGCCGCACAGGATCACCTCGGCGGCACGCACGGTGTGTCGCCGCATCCCGCGGCGGTACTCGACGCCGACGGCGCGGGTCCCCTCGAAGCGCACCTTCTCGACGTTCGCCAGCGTGATGACGTCCAGGTTCGGACGGTGCATCACCGGGTGCAGGTAGGCGCGCGCGGCGCTCAGTCGACGACCGCGGAGCACGTTCTTGTCGAACGCGGCGAAGCCCTCCTGGCGGTAGCCGTTGACATCGTCGCTGCGGCGGAACCCGGCCTGCACGCCCGCTTCCAGCCAGGCCTCGAACAGCGGCGACGCCGCAGGGCCCCGCTCCAACGCCAACGGCCCGTCGCCGCCGCGCCAGTCGTCCGGCCCGGCGAGACAGGTCTCCATCCGCTGGAAGTACGGCAGGCAGTGCGCGTAGTCCCACTCGGCCATGCCCGGGGCCGCGGCCCACTTCTCGTAGTCCATCGGGTTGCCCCGCTGGAAGATCATCCCGTTGATGCTCGACGAGCCGCCGAGCACCTTGCCCCGCGCGTGCGGGACCCGCCGGCCGTGCATGTGGGGCTCCGGCTCGGACTCGTAGCGCCAGTCGTAGAAGCGGCTGCCGATCGGGTAGGTCAGCGCCGCCGGCATGTGGATGAAGACGTCCCAGCGCCAGTCGCTCCGGCCCGCCTCCAGCACAACGACCCGGACCGCTGGATCGGCGCTGAGTCGGTTCGCGAGCGCGCACCCTGCCGATCCGCCGCCGACGATCACGACATCCGCGGGGCGATCGGGTCGGTGTCGGTCGGCCGGATCCATGGGGGGTGCGTCAGCAGACATCGGCGCTGAACCTATCCGCCGCCTCATCGCCGGGGTGCCCGGGGGTGCAACAGTGGGTAGGTCGTTGGCGACGCCGGGGTTCCGCAACGACCAGCTCGATCGCCCCGCCGGGGCACGGAGGCGACATGTACGCAGTGATCACGACCGTCAAGGTCCACCAGGGTGCGATCCCCGAGCTGGCATCCCTCTTCGATGCGTCCAACCGGGACCTGGTCGCTGGCCACGAGGACTGGCTCGGAGCATGGTTCACCGCGAACCGCGACCGGAGCGAGGTGACCGTCATCGCTCGCTGGGCCAATGCGGAGTCCTACGAACGGCTCCGGACGAGCGAGGCCTTCCAGGACGCGATGCGTCAGTTCGCAGCGAAGTTCGATGGCCAGCCGTCGGTGTCGGTCAACGAGATCCTCGTGGAGATGTAGGTCGCCCACGCTCGACCCCAGCCGGCGTCGGCGCGCCGCCGAGCTTGCCCAGGAGTCGCCGGAGCTCGGCCATCTCATCGGGTTCGAGCCGTTTGCCGACGTGCTCGTCGATGTGGCGGAGGTGCATCCGGCCGGCTGTCCTGAAGCTGCGTTCGCCCTCGGACGTGAGCGCGACGAGGCTGCCGCGTCGATCGCTTCCCAAGGCGGAACGCTCGACCAGTCCGTCGAGCTCGAGGCGCTCGATGAGTCGCGTCGCCCCGCTCCGGCTGAGGTGTCGACGCTCCGCGAGCTCCGACGGGCGCATGCCCCCGTCGGCGGCCTGGGACAGCATCAACAGGATCTCGTAGCGCTCCAGCGACAAGGCCGTCTCGGCCTCCATCTCCTCGGCGAGGATCCGGTTGACGCCGGAGAAGGCGGAGAGCAGGTACGCCAGGTCTCCGAGGCCTCGGTGGTTCTGAGCGGGACGGCCATGTGCCAAGAGTAGAAGGGCGGGTAGTTGACCGGCGCAACTTCCACCCATACGGTTGACTTCGTCAATGATTGCTCGACACAACGAGTGTCGGCGAGCCCGGGGGACCATCTGATGAGTGACCGAACGAGCATCACGCCGACCGAGAACGGCCCCTATCGCCTCGCGGGCGCCACCGAGATCACCCGCATGCGGGACGGAGTGGCGGTCACCATCGACGGGACGGCGCACCTGTGTCGGTGCGGCGGATCACAGAACAAGCCCTTCTGCGACGGCACCCATGCCCGCAACGGCTTCACCGGCGCCAAGGACCCTGACCGTGTTCCCGATCAGCTCGACCACGTCACCAGCGCGGACGGTCGCATCACGATCCATGACAACCGCGGGCTCTGCGCCCACAGCGCACGCTGCACCGACAACCTGGCGAGCGTGTTCCGGCTGGGAACCGAACCCTGGATCGATGCCGAGGCGGCCACGCCGGAGGAGATCGCCGCGGTGGTCGCCATGTGTCCGTCCGGCGCCCTCAGCGCCACCCTCGACGGCGTCGAGCACCGCGACCGGGGTGGATCGCCGTCGATCGGCCACGCGCCGGGTGGTCCCTACGTCCTCACCGGCGACGTCGACCTGGTCGGTGTCGACCTGCCCGCGGGGGCGACCACCGACCACTGCACCCTGTGTCGGTGCGGCGCGAGCCAGAACAAGCCCTTCTGCAGCGGCAAGCACTGGGACGTCGACTTCGACCAGGACGCTGCCGGCTGACCCACCGAGAGCCGCCGCATCGACGCCATCCACCCACCGCCGGCCCGACGGTCATGGGTAGGCTCACGCCGAGAGGACGACGGGATCGGTCGGTGAGCGACCGCGGCTCGGAGGGAGGCCATCATGTCGGCCGACGCAGCGACCGTGACGCTGCTCTTCACCGACATCGAGGGCAGCACGCGCCTGTGGGAGCAGAACCCGCCCGAGATGCGTCACGCCCTCGCCGCCCACAACGAGTTCATCCAACGGTCGCTCGATGCCAACGGCGGACGGATCGTGAAGTACACCGGCGACGGCGCGCTCGCCGTGTTCGACTCGGTCCCACCGGCCATGGACGCCGCGTTGGATGCCCAACGTGCCCTGGAATCCCATGACGCGGGGGGAGATCGGTCCGCTCCGGGCCCGGATGGCGATCCACCTCGCCGTGCTCGATGACCTGGAGCACGGGTGCTACGAGTCCGACGGCGACTACCTCGGCCCAGCGTTGCACCGCTGCGCCCGGCTGATGTCCACCGCCCACGGCGGACAGGTCATCCTGTCGGAGGCCGCTGCCACATCGGTCGACCCGGTCGAGCGTCCCGACATCGAGCTGCTCGACCTCGGCCGCCACCGGCTCCGCGACCTCTCCGACCGCGAGCAGGTGTACCAGCTGGTCCACCCCGACCTCTGGCCCGAGTTCCCCCCGCTCCGTTCGGTGGACGCCTATCCGGGCAACCTCCCGAAGCAGGCGACCAGCTTCGTGGGGCGCGAACGCGAGCTGGCGGAGCTGGCGGAGCTGGTCGAACGGAACCGCCTGGTGTCCCTCGTCGGGGTCGGGGGGGTCGGCAAGACCCGCCACGCGATCCACACTGCGGCGCAGCTCATCGACCGCTACGAGCACGGCGCGTGGATGGTCGACCTCGCGCCCATCGGCGATCCCGAGCTGGTCGCTGCCACCGTCGCTTCCGCACTTCGGATCCGTGAACGCAAGGGCCAGGGAATCACCGACACGATCTGTGGCTACCTCGCCGATCGCGAGCTGCTGCTGGTGATGGACAACTGCGAGCAGGTGGTCGCCGCCGTTGCGCCGCTCCTGGACGCCGTGCACGATGCCGCCCCCGGGGTCCGATGCCTGGCGACGAGCCGCGAAGGGCTGCGGGTTCGTGCCGAGCAGGTCTGGCAGGTGCCCGTGCTGTCCCTGCCGGCGCCGGGTTCCGTGGTCGGGCTCGACGAGGTGCACGACTACGAGGCGGTCCAGCTGTTCGTGGATCGGGCGCGGGCCAGCGATCACCGTTTCGAGCTCGACGAGTCGAACCTCGACGCGGTGGTGGAGCTCTGCGTCCGCCTCGACGGGCTCCCCCTCGCCATCGAGCTGGCCGCTGTCCGGTGCTCGGTGATGTCGCCGCCGGAGATCCTCCGCCGGCTCGATGCCCGCTTCAGCCTCCTCTCCGACGGTGTGCGCGGAACGGCGGGAACGCGTCAGACGCTGCGCGGGGCGATCGACTGGTCCCACGACCTGTTGGATGCCGAGGAACAGTTGCTCTTCCGGCGGCTGTCGGTCTTCGCCGGCGGCTGGACGCTCGCCGATGCCGAAGCGGTCGTGACGGGCGACGGGGTCGAGCCCGACCACGTGCTCGACCTGCTCGCCGGACTGGCCCGCAAGTCGATGATCGTGGTCACCACGAGCGAGGGCGTCACCCGCTACCGCCTGCTCGAGTCGTTGCGCGAGTACGGCCGCGAGCGACTGGCCGAGGCCGGGGAGGAGACCGCGTACCGAGATCGACACGCAGTCGCCTACTGCGAGCTCATCGACCGTCTCGAACGCGACATCCGTGGCCCGGGCCAGACGGATGCCTACGCTCAGATCCGAACGGAGTTCGACAACATCCGCGCAGCGTTCGAGTGGTCCGTCTCCCGGGCCGAGGCCGACCGGGCGCTCCGACTCGTGCGGATCATGCGCACCTACCTGGCCGAGCTCCTCCCCACGGAGGGTTTCCAGTGGGCGAGCCAGGCGGTGGGCATCGCTGACGACGTGTCGCCGGACGCCCTCGCGGCCGGGCTCGCCGATGCGGCCTGGATCGGCTACGTCGGCGAGCGTGACGAGGCGCAGCAGTTGGCGCTGCGGAGCCTCGAGGTGTCGGCCGCAGCGCGCCGTCCGCCCGATCCCGAGGCGTTGCTGCCGTTGGGTCTGGTGGCGCTCTACGACGGGCAGCTCGAGGTGGCCCTGGAGCACTTCGAGCGAGCCACCGAGGTGGCGCGCGACACGGACGACATCTATGAGATCGCGGCCGGCCAGACCGGCGTCTGCTTCCTGCGGGCCATGCTGGGCAACACCGACGGTGCGGTCGAGGCCGGCGAGGAGGCGGTGGAGCTGGGTCGCCGCCTCGGCTACGACACCCAGATCGCCGGTGGGCTCGCGTCGCTGGGGTTCGCCGTGGGTGCCGTCGATGCCGAGCGGTCGGTGGACCTGCTCCGCGAGAGCCTCGCCATCAAGGACGACACCACCTACTCCGCCGTGGCCCGGGTCCTGCTCGCGCATCTCGAGCTGCTGCTCGGCAAGTTGCTTGAGGCACTCAAATTGTTCTGCGAGGTGCTGGAGGTCCACCTGACCTTCGGCGACAGCTACTTCGTACCCATGTCGCTCGAGGGGATGGCGAGCGTGTTCGCCCTGCTCGGCCGTCCCGAGTCGGCGGCCCGGCTGCTCGGCGCATCCGAAGCCACACGCGAGAAGCTCGAGCTGCCCGGGCTGGACATCGAAGTCGCGTTGCTCGCTGGAGCGGTCGCACTCGTGGAGGGCGCTCTGCATGCAGATGTGGTCGCGGCGGAGCGTGCGGTCGGTCGGCGCTGGACCCTGGACGAGACCGTCGCGTTCGCCGCCACCGAGTCGGCGGATCACCTGGGGTCCGGTGACGCGCCGCCCAGCGGGTGACGCCGCGTGAGGGGGTGTGGACGACTGCTACTTTGAGGCAGATGCCTTCATCGGTCTCCGCCCGGCGACGGCGTCGGGTCTCGTGGCCCGACGCTGCCGGATCGATCGGCTCGAATGGGCCCATGACGACGGGGTCGGCCGATGGCGAGCTGGACGACGGGACCCGGGGCGTGTGCGAGCTGCGACGTTTGGTGATTCCGTCGTGAGCCGGTCGGTGATCATCCAACACCTGGCCCCCGAGGGGCCGGCGAGGATCGCCGCGGCGTTGGCCCGCACGGGCGTGGACATCGAGATCGTGCGGGTCGACCTCGGCCACCCGGTCCCCGGGGAGCTCGACGACATCGCCGGTTCCGTGGTGATGGGCGGTCCGATGTCCGCCTGCGCGACGACGGGTTCGCGACCCGTGGGGCGGAGCTGGCGATCCTGGGCCACGCGGTCGCCGCCGGGGTCCCGGTGCTCGGGGTGTGCCCGGAGCGCAGCCTCGCAGCTGCCGCTGGCGGGAGCGTCCGGTCCGGACACGGCCCGGAGATCGGGTGGGGCCGCGCCGACCTGACCGCCGCAGCTGGGGATGACCCGTTGTTCGCCGGCCTGCCCCACGCTCTTGACGTGCTGCACTGGCATGGCGAGACCTACGACCTCCCGCCCGGCTCCGTCCGTCTCGCCCGGTCGGTTGCCTACGAAGAGCAGGCGTTCCGCGCCGGTCCGTGCGCGGCCTGCAGTTCCACGTCGAGGTCGATCGGGCTGAGGTCGACGCGCTCGTCGACGCGCCCCCGGGGACGTCGCCCAGGCGGTGGGTGGCGCCGGCGCTATTCGTGCCGGTGCCGACGACGCCCTCGCTCGCCTCCGCCCGCACCGGGACGCTCTGCTCGCACGGTTCGCCGAGCTGGTCGCCGCGCGTATGGGTGACGACCTGGACGCCGGCGCCAGCGGATCGACGATATCGACTGTTCGGGCGGCGCCCCGGAATCGACCTGTGAACTCACCGAAGAACCCGCCACTGAGCCCGGCGGTCATTCCGCCGTCCACGACCATTGCCGAGCCCGTCATGAACGAGGCCTCCGATGACGCCAGGAAGAGCACCGCGTTGGCGATCTCCTCGGGCTCTCCGAAGCGCCCCAGATTGTGCGCACCGAGCATCTTGGCGCGGTAGTCCTCCATGCCGGGTTGGTCGATCAGGCTGTGCAGCAGCGGGGTCGAGACGCCGCCGGGGCACACCGCGTTGACCCGGATCTGGTTCGGGCCGTAGTCGATCGCCATGGACTTGGTGAGCATGATCACCCCGCCCTTCGACGCGTTGTAGACCGATCCGCCCTCGGTGCCCTCGATGCCCTCGATGCTGGCGATGTTCACCACGCTGCCGGAACGCTGGGTGATCATCTGTGCGCACACGTGCTTGCAGACGTTGAAGGTCCCCTTGAGGTTGATGTCGATGACGCGGTCCCACTCACTGGCGTCGACCATGTGGACGGGTCCCCCGCCGGCGACCCCCGCAGCGTTCACCACCACATCGATGCGCCCCGTGTCGCCTCGACGATCGACGAGACCGCCGCTGACACGGCCGACTCATCGCGGACGTCGAGCGCGTGGTCGGCGTCGCCGGCGATGTCGGCGGTGATCACCGTTGCGCCCTCGTCGGCGAATCGCTCTGCGGTGGCCGCGCCGATCCCGACGATCCCCGGTGATGACTGCCACCTGATCCTGGAGTTGTCCCATCTTCGTTCTCCTCTGGTCGTTGCTGCCGCGGGCCGTTGGCAACGGGTCAGGTCGACGTCCGCCCGGCTCCACGCTTCGGGTCAGCTCATCAGGGGTTCCGGCGCGCTCATCTCGAACTCCAAGTGGGCGTTCGACACGGCGAGCAGTGGGCGGTCCGACACTCCGATCTCGCGCAGTCGGTCGGCGATCGGATGGTCCCCGAGGACGAACTGCACCCCGCGCCAGTGGTAGCCCACCCCGGTGTAGCTCTGCCGCAGGTAGCCGACGTGCGGACGCCCGTCCATCATCGAGTACACCGGGGGTGCGAGCGGCCCGCGGCTCCTTCGACCCCGTCGTCGGGACCGCCAGCTCCAGCACGGTGGAGCCGCCGTCGAGCCATGCCATGCGGGAGCGGTGGTCGTTGCCGGAGTGGTGAAGCTCGGCGAGTTGTTTCGGGAAGCCCCACATCCGGATGCCGCAGTCCCGCGACAGCGTCGTGGTCACCCCGAGCAGCCAGGTGTAGGACGCCACATCGCCGCTGCTGATGCGCCGCAGCGTCGCCGGGAAGGGGAACCGACCCGGGGGCCTGCCCATCGGTTCGACGAAGACGGACAAGGTGACCTCGTCGTACTGCCCGCAGTCGGTCTCGGTGTAGTGGACGCAGTTGATGCCGATGACCGTCCGGCCAGGTAGGACCTGCGAGACGGTGAAGGGGGACTCGGCGGCGATGAGGCGTTGGGTGCTGCGCGACGACGCCAGGAACAGCGCCATCATCGACGACCCGTCCCAGCTTCGGTGGGGTACTGGAGCCGGTGCCCCCGATGTCGAACGACGGCGTGGTCCCGGGGGCATCGCGGAGTTCGCACATGGTAGGGAAGATGCCTGCCCCGGGAAGCTCGCGAGGTCGCGGTCCCGCCATGAACAGGGCAATCACAGGGGTGTGAGTGATGGTCCGCGCCTGCGGGAGCCGCCATGATCAGGCGGCCGCCTTCGTCGCCGACCGGGGCCGGGCCTCGCGGAGAACCCCACGCGAGCTGCGCCTGTGGAGGCCGGCGAACAGCCGCCCAGCGCGGGATCGGAGGGGCCCTCGATCCGCGAGCTCCTCTCGGCGGCCGGGGTCCGCAACAAGTCCGCGCCCACTACCACTTCGGCACCCGCGACGCCCTGTCCGGCTACGACTACCTACGAGGCGCGGCGGCGAGGAGCTGCGCATGCGTCGCAGCGCGGCCTTCGAGCCGATCGTGCTCGACGATGCCTCCGCCAGCATCGAGCGCCTGTGCGAGGTCGTCGTCGGTCCGTACTGCGAGTTCCTCCGCAACGGCGAGAGCGAACTCCGCTACCTCGTCATCTCCGCAGAAGTCCTCGCAGATCCCACCTGTCCGTACGACGACCTCCAGGTGCTCTTCAACGACTCGCTGCTGCCGCGCATCGTCGGACTACTGCTGGAGCAGTTGGACCTTCCGGACCGCCTGGGAACGAACGGCTGCTCATCAGCATTAAA
>CALNXV010000027.1:0-10041 GCA_942490665.1 uncultured Microthrixaceae bacterium | reverse complement strand
AGCCAAAGCAAGGGCATGACCCAGAACAACTGACGGATCGTATGACGTCTATTTCGCGCCCCGGGCACCCAAAGGCAAGAAACGACGACGTCGGCGCATCCGCTCAGGTCGGCGTCGAGCGCGGTGACCTGGCAGTCTGGGTGGCCGCGATCCGTGAGCCGTTCGAGGAGGAGCCGGCGTGCTGCTCGCCGGACGAGCGAGGCGAGACGCTGTCCTTCGCCCACCCGGAGGTGGCAGCGCGCTTCGCGCAGCACCGGGTCGAGGTCGACGCCGGACGGCGGCGTCTCGTCGAGGTGTGCTCCGCGGGAGGGGTGCGCCTCGACGTCGGCGATGCACTACGAGCGCTGAGTCACCTCGCTCGGCGCTCGGCCGGTACGAAACGAGGTTCGCCGTCAACCGGCATCGCTCCTCCCGAGCAGGTGGCGTTGCGACGATGATCGCGAAGTGATCGGCACCAGGTGGCTCACATCGCCGCCGTCGCTGGCGGAGCACCGAGCCTGATCGATGACGATGATCTTCCCGACGGTGCGGAGGATGGTCGCGCTGGAGCGCTTCGAGCGGGCGTCGGAGGCGCTGGCCCACGCGGCGTCGCAGTCCTCCGTCGATGCCCTGGTGCCGATGCTCCGCGACGAGGGCGGCGGTCTGCGACTCGTCCTGCCGGGCGACCCCGAGGGGACCGGCGGCATCTACGACGCCGTGAGCGGCGCCCCGCTGTGAACGACGACCTTCCCGGGAGCGGCGTTGCGAACGACGAACCCCTGAGCACCGACGGTGTCGACACCCCGCTGCGGATCCTGGTGATGGGAGCGACCGGCTACATCGGTGGCCGCCTCGTGCCGCGGCTCGCGGACGCAGGGCACGTGGTGCGCTGTCTCGCTCGACGTCCGGAGAAGCTCGCCGGGGTCGACTGGGCCGACCGGGTCGAGGTGGTGCGCGGCGATGCGCTCGACCCCTCCACCCTCGCGCCGGCGATGGCGGACGTGGACGTCGTCTACTACCTGGTGCACTCCATCGGCGGGAGCGGGTCGTTCTCCGACACCGACCGCGTCGCTGCGTCGAACACCGCAGCAGCCGCGGCCGAGGCCGGCGTGTCGCGCATCGTCTACCTCGGTGGGCTCGTGCCCACCGATGAGGTCGCATCTGCGCATCTCGCGTCGCGGGCGGAGGTCGGCCAGATCCTCCTCGACGGCGACGTGCCGGCGGTCGTGCTGCAGGCCGGGGTGATCATCGGGAGTGGTTCCGCGTCGTTCGAGATGTTGCGCTACCTCACCGAGCGGCTCCCGGTGATGGTGACGCCCCGGTGGGTCCGCTCCCGGGTGCAGCCGATCGCCGTGCGCGACGTGCTGACGTACCTGAGCGGTGTGCTCGAGCTCGACCCGGACACCAACCGACGCTTCGACATCGCCGGCCCGGAGGTCCTGACCTACCGCGAGATGATGCAGCGCTACGCCGGGGTCGCCGAGCTGCGCCACCGCGTGATCATCCCGGTGCCGGTGCTCACGCCCTGGCTGTCGAGTCACTGGGTGAACGTGGTGACGCCGGTGCCGAAGGCGATCGCGCAGCCGCTCATCGGCTCGCTGCGCAACAGCGTCGTCGCCACCGAGCACGACATCGAGGCCCTCATCCCCTTCGAGCTCTGCCCGTTCGATCGCGCGGTCCGACTCGCCCTGCAGCGGATCAAGCAGGCCGACGTCGTCACCCGCTGGTCGGGCGCCGAGTGGCCGGGCGCGCCGAGCGACCCGATGCCGACCGATCCCGAGTGGAGCGGTGGGACGGCGTACCGCGACGAGCGCGAGTGTCCCGTCGACACCGACCCGGCGGCCGTCTGGGCGGCGGTCGAGGGCATCGGCGGCGAGCGCGGCTGGTACTCGTTCCCCCTCGCGTGGGCGTTGCGTGGCTTCCTCGACCGACTCGTGGGCGGAGTGGGTCTGCGCCGCGGCCGGCGGGATCCGGATCGCCTGGTCGTCGGCGACGCCGTGGACTTCTGGCGCGTCGAGTCCATCGAACGCGGGAAGCTGCTCCGGCTGCGCGCCGAGATGAAGCTGCCGGGCGACGCGTGGTTGGAGTTCGAGATCACCGACGATGGGGACGCACCCGTGCTGCACCAGCGTGCGCTCTTCGTGCCGCACGGCTCGCTCGGGCACCTGTACTGGTGGGCGGTGACGCCGTTCCACGGCGTGGTGTTCGGCTCGATGATCTCGAACCTGGCGGCGAGCGCCTCGAGCATCGACGCCCACAGCTGAGCGGCCCGGCGCCCACCGGGCTCGGGGGCGCCGACGCAGCGGCAGCGGTGCGGCTCAGTCGACCGGGGCGGTGGACGCGAACGCCCGGGCGCGGTCGAGCGCCGCGGTGCGCTCGTCGCTCGTCGCTGCACCCACGAGCACGTAGTCCTCGCAGTAGCGCTCGTGCAGGTCGCCCGACCCATCGAGCATCCAGGGCAGCGCCAGTCGCCGTGGCACGCGGACCTGCTGGGGATCCTCGTGGGTGCCGAAGGCCTTGTCCCACACCAGAGTGGTGACGCCGTGGTTCGCCATCGGTCGGCCGAAGTGGTGGTGGAAGTGGTGGCGGCGCAGCCAGGTCCCGTAGCGGTTCGACGGGGCGCGCAGGTGAGCCATGGCGTGCTGGTACTCGTAGAAGAAGTACCCGAGGGCCCATCCGACCGCCACGCCGATGCCGGCGACCGGACCGACGAGCCACCAGGTCAGCGGCAGCCAGGCGCCGAAGCCCACCAGCAGCATGCCCGCCCAGCTCAGCAGGTGGGTGACGCTGAAGCTCCACGACGAGTGGACGTGGTGCTCGAGGTGCTCGCGGCTCATGATCCCCCGACCGTGCAGGTGGTGCATCGCGAACCGGTGCAGCACGTACTCGGCGAGGGTCCACAGCACTGCGCCGACGACGAGCGCTGCAGCGAGGGTGACGACGGTCGCGATCATCGGGGTGCTCCGTTCTGGGGGTCGGGTCCGGCGGGGGAGTCGGGGGACGGCAGGGGCAGGGCGAGCTCGTCGGCGACGAGCCGCGCCGCGTCGAGGTCGGCGCAGGGTCGCCCCCCAACCCAGCAGCAGCGCCCGGGTCAGCTCTCGCCCGAGTGCGGCACCGGTCGTGGGCAGACCGGTGCTCAGCCCGTCGGCCATCAGCGCGCCGTTCATGGCGACGCTCCAGGCGAGGGTCCGCGCGAGCGACGGGTCGAGCGGTGACCCGATCGGGTCACCCACCGTGCTCGTGTCGTCGAGCGCTCCGGCGCGTCGCGCGCCCTCGAGGAGCCGGCGTGGCAGGTCGAGCACGCCCATCGCAGCGGGCACGACCGACGCCGCATCGACGGTGTCCTCGGCGCCCGGTGTCACCAGCAGCTGCTGCTGCAGGCGGAACTCGCGGGGGTGCTCGCCGGGCGCAGCGAGGAACCGGTCCGAGAACGCCCAGAGCCGTGCGAGCGACGCGACGCTGGCGGTGGTGTCGGGTGCGGAGGCGCGGGCGAGGTGATCGTCCCAGCGTCGGGCGTGCTGTTCGGCGACCTCGCCCAGGGTGGCGAGCGCCCGGCGCTGCAGCGCCGCGAGGAGCGCGGATCGCGATCCGAAGTAGGTGTACAGCGACGCCGGCGCGTAGTCGGCGGCCTCGGCGAGGGCCGCCATCGTCAGGCCGTCGACCCCGTCGCGCTCCACGAGCCCGGCGGCCAGGTCCAAGAGTGCTTCACGCCGGGCCCTGCGCTTGCGGGTCCGACGATCGGGGTGGTCGGTGGAGGTCGTCGCATCGACGTTTTCCGAAGGCACGTCGGAAAACGTAGCACCACCGGTCGAGTCGGGAGTCGGTCGAGTCGGACGAGTCGGGAGTCGGGCACCGGGCGCCGGGTCCGGCGGACGGCTCGGGCTCGCGGCGCCCGGGTCCGAGCCGAGTGGTCAGGACGCCCGGTCGTGTGGCGTGGTCCCGGGCACGTCGGGCTCCTCGGCGCCGTCGTCGACACCGCGCGACGGGGCGGTCCCCAGCACCGCCCCGTCGGCGGCGACCGTCGCTGGCCGCAGTACGTGGCAGTACTCCAGCACGCGGTTCTCGGCCTCGGTGCTCACGGCCGGGAACTCGACACCGATCTGCTGCTCCGCGTCGGTCGCGTCGCGCACGGAGCGCACCACGGCGTCGACGGTGACCCGGTGCACCGTCCCGTCGAGGCCCGGCAGCCGGAGGCCCAGCTCCAGCTCCTCGCCGACCTCGAGCGGGCGTGCGACGATCAGGCCCGCACCGTGGTGGTTCAGGTCCACGACCCGGACCAGCTCGTCGCCGATCGTGGCGCGGACGTCCACCGGGAAGCGGTACACGTGGCGCCGTTGGCGGCGCCGCACGAGCGCGCGGAGGACCAACCCGATCACCACCAGCTCGACGACGCCGATCACCAGCGTGCCGACGCGGGCGAAGGTCGGCATCGGGGGCAGCTCGATCAGCCCGGCGGTCGCTGCCCCGCGGGCGCCCAGCGCGATCGCCACCGCGACCGCGCACAGGCTCAGCAGCCGGAGTCGCAGCAGGGTGCGGGCGCCGCCCTCGTCCGTGCCCATCTTCGGGGTGACCTTGAACCGCCCGGCGCCCGGCACGGCCAGGCTGAGCGTGGCGCCGGTGTAGACGCCCATGGTCATCCACCCGTGGCGCGTCGCGGCGAGCGGTCCGGAGACGCCGCGGCCGAGCACACGGGTCGCGAGCAGCGACAGCGCGACCCACGGCGCCCACAGCACCGCGAACCAGATGATCTGGCCGCGCATCGGCAGCGACCCGGTCACGAGGGTGGCGCACAGCACGGCCACGAGCGCCAGGCGCTGGGGCCCGCCGAAGTAGTGGAACAGCGACGAGAAGTACGACAGCCGCTGCAACGGTCGGAGCCCCCGGGCGATCACCGGGTTCTGGCGGGTCAGGAAGACCCGCAGGTTGCCCCGGGCCCATCGGCTGCGTTGCAGCAGGAACGAGTCGAGGTCGTGCGGAGCGAGGCCGAGCAGCAGGGTCTCGTCGTGGTAGCGGGTGTGCCACCCCTGTTGGTGCAGGACGATCGTGGTGTGGAAGTCCTCGGCGATCGTCGCGGTCTGCACCCCGCCGATGTCGACCAGGGGTTCGCGGCGGATGACCGTGCCCGATCCGCACCAGAACGCGCCGTCGTGGCGGTCCTTGCCCGGACAGATCACGCGGAAGAACAGGGACTGCTCGTGGCGGTCCTCGGCCACGTGCTGGATGGAGTCGAGGTTGTAGAACTCGTGCGGCGCCTGAGCGAGCACCACCTCGGGGTCGTCGAAGTGCCCGACGAGGGCGTCGAGGAAGTGCGGTAGCGGCACGTGGTCAGCATCGAGGATGGCGATCAGGTCGCCGTCGAGGTGCCCGAGGGCGTGGTTGATGTTGCCGGCCTTGGCGTGTGCGTTGTCGGGACGGGTCAGGTAGCGGACCCCGAGCTCCTCGGCGAGCACCGCCATCTCGCCCCGCCGGCCGTCGTCGAGCAACCAGGTCGTGTGCGGGTAGTGCATCGCCCGACACCCGAGCAGCGTGGCGCGGAGCACCTCGATGGGTTCGTCGTAGGTCGGCACGAGCACGTCCACCGCGAACCCCGGTGACGCCGTCGGCCGCTCGGTGCGGGGCACACGCCATGCGAGGAACGTGAAGAGCGCCAGGTTCACCCACCCGACGAGCTCCGCGACGAGCAGCACGACGTAGAGCACCGGTTGGGCGTCGCGGGAGGTCCAGCCGATCCGCCAGGTCAGGTACACCGCGCCCCAGGCCAGGGCCAGGACGGCGACGGCGCGCACCAACGGCCCGGAGCGGTCCGGGTCGTCGTCGGATGCCGACTGGGTCACGCTGTTCGTGGGCTCGTGCACTGCTCCGCAGATCGGCACGACACGCGGGCAGGTCAAGGGTTGCGCGCCGGTCGACGGCGGTCGTTCCGACGGAGCGAGAAGATTCCTCGGTACGCTCGACGCACGGGCCGGCTGGCCCGGACAGGGGAGGACGGACATGCGGAACACTGTGCGGATCGTCGTGGCGGCGTTGGCGCTGGTCGGTCTCGTGGCCGGTTGCGGCGGGGACGACGAGGCGGCGGAGACCACCACCACGACCGAGAGCGACTCGGGCGAGACCACCACCGAGAGCGACTCCGGTGAGACGACCACGACCGAGCCCACGGCGGGCGGCGCCGCGGACTTCACCTCCGAGGAGTGCCGTCAGCTCGCCGAGGCGTTCGACAACGCCGAGCTCGGAGCGGCGCTCCAGAGCGGCGAGGACCCGACCGAAGAGCTCGAGGCCGCTGCAGAGCTGCTCCAGGAGGCCGCCGACCGGGCACCTGACGAGGTCCGCGGCGACATCGAGACGCTCGCGGAGACCTACGGGGAGCTGGCGGAGACCTCGGCGGGGGTGGACTGGGACGGCATCCGCTCCGGCGACCCGGCGGCCGTCGCCGGCGCGACGCAGTTCGCGCAGGCGTTCGGCTCCGACGCCGAGTTCGTCACCGCCGCGCAGAACCTCTCGACCTGGGCGATGGAGAACTGCGCCCCGACCGGCTGAGCGGGGACTCGGCCTGGCGCAGGCGGTCGTCGTGATCCGCTAGGAAGGCGACCATGACGACCACCGCTGCAGCCTCGGGCACCTTCGACATCGGCGGCGACCTGCGCGTCACCCGGCTCGGATTCGGGGCGATGCGCATCACCGGTGACGGCGTGTGGGGGCCGCCCGAGGACCACGACGGGGCGATCGCCGTGCTGCGTCGGCTGCCCGAGCTCGGTGTCGACTTCGTCGACACCGCGGACTCGTACGGCCCGGAGGTCTCCGAGAACCTGATCCGTGAGGCGCTGCACCCCTACGACGGGGTGGTGGTCGCGACCAAGGCAGGGTTGACCCGCCACGGGCCGAACGTCTGGGCGCCGCTCGGCCGGCCCGAGTACCTCCGTCAGTGCGTGCTGCTGAGCCTGCGGCGACTGGGGGTCGAGCGCATCGACCTGTTCCAGCTCCACCGGATCGACCCGCAGGTCCCCGCCGAGGACCAGTTCGCGACGCTCGCCGCGCTGCGCGACGAGGGGCTGGTCCGTCACGTCGGACTCAGCGAGTGCTCCGTCGACGACCTCCGCGCTGCGCAGCAGCACCTGCCGATCGCAACGGTGCAGAACCGCTACAACCTCGTCGACCGTGGCTCCGAGGACGTGCTCGAGTACTGCGACGCCGAGGGGATCGGGTTCATCCCGTGGTTCCCGCTCGCGGCGGGCGACCTGGCCCGGCCGGGCGGTCCCGTGGACGAGATCGCCCGGGACCGCGGCGCGACGCCGGGGCAGGTGGCACTCGCCTGGCTGCTGGCGCGCAGCCCGGTGATGCTGCCGATCCCGGGTACCGGATCGGTGGAACACCTCGAGCAGAACGTCGCAGCGGCGGACCTCGAGCTCAGCGCCGACGAGATCGACGGCCTCAGCACCGCCGGTGAGGCCGCATCGGCCGGGTGACGGACCAGCCACGAGCGGCCGGACGACGCCGTCGGGGCGACGGCGTCACCCGTCGAGGCCGACGACCTCGTCGGTGCACCACGACGGCGCGGTCACCGGGTTGCAGCGGGCCACCGCTCCGTCGGGGAGCTCGACGACGAAGCTCGTGCCGACAGCGGGGTCGACCCGGTAGTAGTCGGTCGACAGGTAGTGCGCTCCCGAGGCGATCGCCGAGTCGCGCAGCGAGGTGTCGTCGTCGACGGCGTGGACGGCCGGGACGTCGGTCCGGGTGCGGATCAAATAGCCGGACTCCGCCCACTGATCGAGGTCGTCGCCGTTCTCGATCGAGTCGTCGACCCGCACGAAGGCGGCGTCGGGTTCGCCGGGGGTGGCCGAGGTGAACAGGATGCGGTCCTCGAGTGAGGGCGACCCCCTCGGTGTAGACCTCGCTGCTGGGGCCGGTGTCGACGAGGGCGAAGAGCACCGTGCCCCGCGTCTCGCCGATCGTCGGCCAGCCCCCCTCGAGCACCGCGGACTCGAGGGTGTCGGCATCGCCGCGGACGTCGTCGGGCGTGAGGATCTGCTCACGCGGGAACACCGAGAGGATCTCGGCCTCGAGCTCGTCGAACAGCTCCGGGGTCATGTCGGGCGGATCGACGAACTCCACGTCGAGGTCCGGCAGCTCGACACCGAGTCCCGACGCACCGTCGGCCAGGGCTGGATCTGGTCTTGGTCTCGACCATGATCATCACCGTGTAGGTGATCCGGGGTTCGCGGACGGACCATGTCTCTGAAGCTCGCTGAGGGACAGCCGACGAAGAGTCTCACACGTGCGTCTCGTAGTCGATGTCCTGCGATGTGGCGGGACCTTGAAGCCCGGCTCGAGCAGCTCCGGGTCCGGTTCCTCGGCGATCTCGAGGATCTCGAGCGCGGAGGGCGTCGCGTACAGCCCGCCGTCTGGGTCGGCCATCACGTCGATCTCGAACTGGCGGACCCCGTACTCCTCGAGTTGGTCGGTCAGCGACTCGTGGCCGTAGTCGATCTCGGCGAACAGGTCCGGAACGAGGGCGCCGAGCGCAGAAGCCGACCTCGTCGCGGGGACGCTCCTTGTAGCTGTTGTGGCTGCCGACCAGCTGGAGCTCGTTGATCCGGAGGTCATCCACGGTCTGCTCGGCGGCGGCGTCGTCGGGCGTCGTCCCCTCGTCCCCCGAGGCAGGTTCGTCGTCGGTGCAGCCGGACGCGAGGAGGGCTGCGACCATGATCCCCGTGAGCGTGACGAGCAGGCGACCAGGCGACGTCCGGAACATGGCGCGAGTCAACCAGATCGCCGGGTCGACATGTCTGGTGCCCTTGGCAGGACTGCTCTGGAACCACGAACCGCCACGCTGAGCGAACAGCGGCGCACATCGTTGAAACCCCGACAACGAAACGCCCGGAGTCGGAGCCGGTCAATTGCTCCGATCGCGTCATGTCGGCACCCACAGCACGTCGACCGCACGGCGTGCGGTCGGCTCGGGGATCGCCCGGGGAGGGAGGCGCCACGCCAGGAACGTGAACGGGCAGAGGTCGACCCGGCCCACCAGCTCGGCGACGATGCGGATCGATCTGTCCCGGTGTGGACGGCGGAGTCGCTCCACTGTGAACGGCGGTCTGCCCGCCGACTCGATCAGCAGGTGCTGTTCCCCCGGGGAAGTCCCTCAGGGGCCCGGGGGGTCCTGGTCGTCCCAGTCGACCCAGTCGACGCCGGACTCCGCGACGTAGGCGTGCACCGCAGTGCCGATCGTCGGGAAGAAGTGGTCCGGCGGGAAGCGCTCGCCCAGGCCCAGGCGGATCAGACGGTCCTTCACCGGCCCCTTCATCTCGGCGAAGCGCAGCGCGGTGCCGTGGCGCTCGAGGTGGTCGTCCAGCTCGATCAGCTCGTCCATCGCCGTGGTGTCCACGTTGGTGATCGGTTCGGCGGCCACGACCACCCAGTGGATCTCCCCGGGCGCGGCCTCGACCATCGCCCGCACGTAGTCGTCGAAGATCGCGCCGTTGGCGAAGAAGAGCGGCGCGTCGAATCGGGCGATGACCAGCCCCGGGATGCGGTGGCCCTCGGGGTGCCGTACGACGTCGTGGTAGCCCTTGCGCCCGTCGACGCGCACCAGCTCCGTCCGGTACGGGCGCCATGCCTGGTCGACGAAGGCGATGAACGACAGGGCGACCATGACGATGATGCCCTGCAGCACGCCGACGAGCGCGACGCCCAGGAAAGCTGCCAGCGAGAGTGCGGTCTCGGTCCTGCTCATCCGCGCCAGCCGCACCAGTCCCGGGACGTCGATCAGGGAGGTCGCGGCGACGATCACCACCGCGGCGAGCGTGGTCGACGGAAGGTAGGCCGTGACGCCAGGAGCCAGGAACATGAACGCCAGGATGAGCGCGGCGCCGACCACCCCGACGAGTTGGCTCTTGGCCCCGGCCTGGTCGGCGACCGGGGTTCGTGACGAGCTGGCCGAGATCGGGAAACCGCTCAAGAGGCCGGTGGCCACGTTCGCGGCGCCGATGCCGCGCATCTCGTCGTCCCCCTGGACGCTCTCCCCACGTCGTGCCGAAAAGGTCCGCGAGAGCACCCCGGTGTCCG
>CALNXV010000026.1:0-37320 GCA_942490665.1 uncultured Microthrixaceae bacterium | reverse complement strand
CACGATCATGACGATCGCGTCCACGTCGAGCGTGGTGATGTCGCCGAGCCAGGTCTCGGGGATCACCCAGTGGCCTCCCTCGACCGTCACACTGCGCCACCATCTCCGGGCTCGGATCTCGGCGCGCCTATGGCGATCGTACCGCTCGACCCGGCCGGAGGACGGTGTCGCCCAGGGAAGCCAACTACACTCCCAGCCGGCTGAGAAACAGCACCACGAACCACAGCTCCGTGATTGTTGCAGTCATCGACCTCGGAGGTCGACAGCCTCGCCCTCGACGTGTCAGTCGGGATCGAGGGGGATCACGAGCACGCGCTGGTCGCCGGGCTCGTGCTCGGTGATGTGCCCGGTGCCGACCAGGTCCTCGACCAACACGGTGGAGCCGGCGGGCAGCACCCGCTCCTCGCCGTCACCGGCGACCAGGCGCACCCACCCGGTGAGGAACGTCACGAACTGCCGCCTCGGCGCGCAGTGCCAGTCGGGCGACTGGGTCCCGCCGCGCACCGACAGGAAGTGGATGCGATCGACCGCGACCGGCTCCGACCACCACAGCTCCGCCACGCCCCGCTCGGCGGGCAGCACCTCGAACGCCAGCTCCACCTCGCTGAAGTGGCTGACCCCGTCGCCGTCGGCCCAGATCCGCAGGTAGTCCATCAGGCCGCACCGGTCGCCGCGTCGAGGAGCCCTTCATCGAGGAGCCCTGCATCGAGGAGCACTGCGTCGAGGACCACCGAGGAGCCGAGCCCGTGCACCGCACCAGCTTGCCGCTCGATTCGTCGCGACGCGGCGCGCGTCGGTGCCCAGCCCGACGGTCAGGGCTGTCGACCGGAGTAGGCCACCAGGCGCTCGAGCGGGCCGGCATCGGCCGCCACCGCCACGGGCTCCGCGCACAACAGGTCGTCGCGGGGCACGGCGTCGAGCACGACATGCGCGAACGCGTCGATCTGGGCGAGCAGCTCGTCGGGGAACTCCACCTCGGCGCCCGTCACCGACGCGACGTCCCAGGTGTGCACGGCCAGGTCGAAGGCCACGAACCGCAGGAACGTGGCACCCGTCATCGCCCCGAACGGCAGGTCGAGCACCTGCTCCATCGCCCCCGGCTGCTGGGTCGCCTCACCGAAACGTCCCGCCGCCCGTTCGAACGCGGCCATCGGGTCGTCGCCGATGACGTCGGGCAGCCGTCCCGAGATGTCGCGCAACGGCGCGCCGCCGAACGCGTCGGCGAACATGTCCGCGCCGCCGATGATGTGGTTCAGCAGATCGCGGGTCGTCCAGGCGTCGCACGGCGTGGGCAGGCCCAGGTCCGCGGTCTGCACACCGGCGATGGCCGCCCCGAGACGGGGCACGACCTGCTGGAGCTGGGCGCCACCGTCGACGCCGTCGTCGAGCTCGAAACGCAGGGTCTCGGTGCTCATCACGCCACCCCCAGCTTCTCGGCCATGTGGTCGACCACGGCCTTGTGGGTCCCGTGGGGGCTGAACAGGATGACCTCGGCGTCCTCGGTGACGCGCACCGAGTGATAGGCCGGCCAGAAGAACAGGTCGCCGCCCGACAGCTTGTCCTCGGGCTGGTCGGCATAGGTGACCACCAGCCCGCCCGACAGGACGATCCCCCAGTGCGGGGAATCGCACAGGTCCCGCTCGAGGCCCTCGAGCAGCGGCGCGATGTCGGTGCCCGCGCCGAGCGAGAACCACTCGCCGGCCATCGACCCCATGCCCGGGACCTCACCGAACCCGCCCAGCTGGCGGGCCACCGCCCCCGGCACCTCCATGATCACCGGGATGTCTTCCTTGGCAACTCGCATGTCGCACTCCGTTCGTTCCGCGGCCCGCAGGATCGGGTCGTCCCGACGATCGTGCGGTGTCGCGCTGTTCGGGCATCGGTCATCTGTCGGTGATCCGACGGTCACCGAGGGACGCGCACCCCGTGGGTGGCTCATGATGGGGTGATGGAGTTCCGGGTGCTCGGCAACGTGGACGTGTTGGACGACACCGGCTCCGTCGCGATCGGCGGGCCGCGCCAGCGGCTGCTGCTGGCGACCCTGCTGGCCTCGCGGCGCCAGGTCGTCGCACTCGACTCGTTGACCGAGGCGCTGTGGGGTGACGACCCGCCGTCGACCGCACGCGCCACGTTGCAGACCTCGGTGTCCAAGCTCCGCCGGTTGGTCGCCTCGACCGGCGGAGTCTCCCTGGACAGCCGGCCGCCCGGCTACCTGCTCGACGTGCCGCCCGAGGCGGTCGACGCCGACCGGTTCGAGCTGGACCTGGTGGCGGCCCGGGAGATCGCGGCCGAGCGGCCCGCCGACGCGATCGTGCTGCTGGACCGCGCGCTCGGGTGCTGGGTCGGCTCGGCGTTCGCCGGGTTCGAGGACCAGCCGTGGGCGCAACCCGAGGCCGTCCGCCTGGAGGAGCTGCGGCTCCAAGCCGTCGAGGACCGCAACGTCGCACGACTCGCCCTGGGTGACACCGGCGCCGTCATCTCCGAGCTCGAGGGGCTCACCCGGGCGGAACCACTGCGCGAGCAGCTCTGGCGCCTCCTGATGGTCGCGCTGCACCGGAGCGGGCGACAGGCCGAGGCGCTGCGGGTCGCTGCGGAGTTCCGCCGCCACCACCGTGAGGAGCTCGGCCTGGACCCCTCGCCCGCCTTCACCGAGCTGGAGCGGACCGTGCTCGACGGCACCTCGCTCGACGGCACCGCCGCCGAGGGCACCGCCGCCGAGGGCACCGTCGTCGAGGGCAGCGTTGTCGAGGGCAGCAGCGGCGCCGCTCCCCCGTCGCACGCCCGGCCACCACCGCCGGGGGCGCCGGCCCCCGCGCTGGTCGGCGGACTGGTCGGACGCGACGCGGCGCTGCGCGAGCGGAGCACGCAGTGGGTCGGGCCGGCTGGTCACGCTGACCGGCCCCGGCGGCGTCGGGAAGTCTGCGATGGCCACCGAGGTCGCGCGACGCCTGGGTCCGTCGTTCCGGGACGGGGTCCGCGTCGTGGAGCTCGCACCGGTGTCGGACCCTGCGGCGGTGGTCGCGGCGGCCGCGCAGTCGGTACGCGCCGAGCGCCGCTCCGGACGGTCCCTCACCGACGCCGTCGTCGACGTGCTCGGCCCCCAGGAGCTGCTCCTGGTGCTCGACAACTGCGAACACGTCATCGACGCGGCGGGCGTGCTCGTCGGCGAGATCGTCCGGTGGTGCCCGTCGGTCACCGTGCTCGCCACCAGCAGGGAACCGATCGGCATGGCGGGCGAGGTGGTGCAGCTGGTCGCACCGCTCGACGTGCCGGCCGACCCGGCCGCGCCGCTGGGCGAGCTCGCCGCCACCGCCTCGGTCGAGGTCTTCGTCGCACGGGCCGCCGAGTCGTCCCCCGGGTTCGATCTGACCGACGCCACCGCGAGCGCCGTGGCCGAGCTGTGCATCCAGCTGGACGGGCTGCCCCTCGCCCTGGAGCTGGCTGCGGCGCGGATGGCGTCGATGACCCCCCGCCAGCTCGCGGACCGGCTCACGGAGCGGTTCGCGCTGTTGGGCAGCGGGCATGGACGCGCCGAACGACACCGGACGCTGCTCGACGTCGTGCAGTGGTCCTACGGCCTGCTCGATGCCACCGAACGCACGCTGTTCGCCCGCCTGGCGGTGTTCTCCGGCGGCTTCGACCTGGATGCAGCGGAGCGCACCTGCGGCGGGGGCGATCTCGCCTCCGACGGCGTCGCCGGGGTGCTCGGCGGGCTCGTCGACAAGTCGCTCGTCGTGGCCTCGCGGTCCGAGGACCAGTTCCGGTACTCCCAGCTCGAGACGCTCCGTCAGTTCGGGGCCGAGCGGCTGGCCGAACAGCCCGACGGTCCACGCATCCACGGAGCGCACATGGAGACGTTCGTGGAGCGGGCGGTGACCGGCGGCGCCGCGCTCGACGGCCCCGACGAGGGCATGTGGTCCGCACGGCTGGCGGGCGACACCGACAACCTGCGCGCCGCCCTGGCGACCGCGATCGCCGTCGACGACGCGGGGTCCGCGTTGCGGCTCGTGGTGTCGATGAGCGAAGCCGGGTTCCGTGCCATCCGCTACGAGGTCGTCGGCTGGGCCGAGACGGTCGCGGCGATGGACTCGGCCGAGCGCCACCCCCTCCGGCCCACGGCGCTGGCGGTCGTCGCCTACGGCGCGTTCGTCCGAGGTGAGCTCGACCGTGCGGTGCACCTCGCCGAGCGGGCGATCGAGCTCCGTGAGTCGCTCGGGGTGGAGCCCTGTGGCCTGCCCGAGCGGGTGCTGGGCAACGCCCGCTTCTACCAGGGCCACCGCGACGACGCACTGGCGTGGCTCGACCGCATGATCGACGTCACCCGAGCGAGTGGCCGCACCGGCCGGCTGGCGCACGCGCTCTACATGCGCTCCGTCGCGCAGACGAGCGTCGGCGACCCCGACGGCGGCGCCCGGCTGGCCGAGGACGCCCAGGAGGTGTCGGCCAGCACCGGGAGCCCGACGGCGCTGTCGCAGGCTGCCTACGCGGCGGGCCTGGCCGCGGCGCACCACGACGCCGACGAGGCGCTGTCGCTGCTGGAGGACTCCGCCGAGCTCGCCGACTCGGTGGGCAACCGGTGGATGCGATCGTTCGCCCGGACCGAGGCGATGTGGCTCCGGGCCCGGCGCGGCGAGCTCGAACCGGCCCTCGTCGGCTACCGCGAGATCGTCGGCACCTGGTTCCGCGGCGGGGACTGGGCCAACCAGTGGCTGAGCCTGCGCCACGTCGCGGGCATCCTCGCCACGGCCGGACGGGACGAGGACGCCGCCCTGCTCTCCGGCGCGGTGCAGGCCGCCGGCGCCTCCGCCGCGCTGCCCTTCGCCCCGCTCGACGCCGACGAGCTGGCCGAGCTGACACGTGGGCTCGCCGACCGACTGGGTGACGAGGTGCTGGCGACCGCGGGCCGGCGGGGCGCGTCGATGCGCGACGACGCAGCGGTGGCGCTGGCGCTGGGTGCGATCGAGTCGCTGTTGGCGGCGCCGACACCCTGAGCGCGCCGGACAGCCGGACAGCCGTCGGCCGGACAGCCGTCGGCCGGACAGCCACGGCGTCGGCCCCGGCTCAGCTCCGCCGGGTCCGGCGGGCGCCGGACAGGTCGTCCAGGCCGAGCCCGTCGGGCACCGTGTCGAGCAGGCCGACGGCCATCTCGTCGAGCGGGATGCCGGAGCTGTCGGCCACCCGGTTGAGCAGCATGAACGCGGCGATCGTGGCCGTCGCGCCGAGGAACTGCTCGTCGTCGAGCACCTCGAGCGCCGCGTTGCGGGCGTCGGGGACCGACGGGCGGCCACCGACCATCGCCTCGACCAGCGCCAGCAGCACCCGCCCGTGGCGGACCCCGCCGTCGCCGTCGCCGCTCGCCGCGGCCACCAGGTCCGCCGGCGCGCCCTCGTCGGCCGACATCGCCAACAGCTGCGCGTGCCCGGCCGAGCAGTAGAAGCACCGGTTCAGCGACGACACCCGGGTGGCCATCGCCTCGATCTGCGTCCGGTCCAACCCACGGCGACCCTCGAGGCCGTGCGCGAGCAGGTCCGGGACGTAGAGCGCCTCGACCAGACGGATCTGCAACGCCGCCTCCTCCGGCACCAGGCTGTGCCCCCGCCGCACGTTGACGTGGTAGACGCCGGGGCCGATCTCGGCCGCGAGGTCCTCGGCGCTGAGCATCGGGACCCGCCCGCCCAGGTCCGCCGCGGCCGACGGCCGGACCCGTGACGGCTCGCCCGGGCCGGGCTCGGGCAGCTCGGGTCGCGACGCACCGAGCGCCGAGCAGCACGCGTCGATCGCGATGACCTTCGACGCGACGGCGCACGTCTCGACGAACTCGTCGACCGACATGTCGGGACCGAGCAGCTCGGTGAGCTCCAGGTCCTGGACGCCGGCGGGGTCGTGCACCAGGAACGCGACGAGGTCGCGGTGCTGGTCCGAGAGCACGTCGCCGCTCCCCCGCCGACCGTCGAGCGCGTGGCGGCACTCCTCGGCGATCGCCACCCGCTGCTGCGCGGTCAGCCACCGGCCCGGCACGGCGAGCGAGTCCCACACGGCGCCGATCGCGCCCTCGATCTCGGCGTCGACGGGCACCGCGGCGTCGGCGATCAGCACACCGGGATGGTACCGAGTCACCCGCCGTGCCCCGACAGACGCTCGAGCCGCTCTGCGGTCATCTCCAGATCGGCTGCGCCCGAGGCGACGTCCAGGACGAGCTCGACGACGGTGTCGTTCGACGCAGCGAGCGTGCTCGCGTCGTTGAGCTCGAGGAACACGGCGGTGCAGACCCAGCCCAGACGCTTGTTGCCGTCCACGAGTGCGTGGTTGTTCACCACCGAGTGCAGCAGCGCTGCGGCCTTGAGCCAGAGCGTGGGGTAGGCCTCCTCGCCCAGGACCGTGGTGCGTGGCCGGGCGACCGCCGAGCCCAACAGCCCGACGTCGCGCAGCGGGATCGGGTCACCGAACAGCCGGCGGGCGAGGTCCAGCGCGTCCTCCAGGTCGAGGAACTCGGTGCTGGCGCTCACTCGCCGAGGCGACGAATGGCATCGGCGTGGACGTCCAGGACGAGATCGGCCGCGGCGGCGACCCGGGCCCGGTGTTCGCTGCGCGCGACATAGTCCCGCACCGCGCGACGGATGGCGTCCTGCATCGAGACGCCCTCGGCTGCGGCGAGCTCCTTGAGCGCTGCCTGTTCCTCGTCGGTGAGCCGCAAGGTCATCGCCATCACCGAATGATACCGATCTGGTACCACGCTCGGTGACCATGAGGGAGATCGACTGCTCCTTCATGGTCGACGTCCGACCGGAACGGCTGCCTGACGGTCGGCGCCGCCTACTCCACCGTCCAGGTGGCGCCCGAGCGGATCAGCTCGGACAGCGAGCCGCGGCCGGAGCGTTCGATCTCGGCGTCGACCTGGGCCTGCACCTCGGCCTCGTAGACCGGCCGCTCGATGTCGCGGAACACCCCGATCGGCGTCGGCTCGTGCGGCGAGCTCGCCAGGCGCGACAACGCGAACGCGAGGGTGGAGTCGGGCCGGTGCTCGTCGTGGACGAGCAGGCGGTCCTCACCGAGCTCGGCGACCTCGCCGACGACCAGCTCGGCGTACTCGTTCTGCGCCACGCCGTGCTCGCCGTCGGCACCGAAGCGGATCGGCCGGCCGTGCTGGAGCGGGATGAGCATGTCGTCGCGCACGTCGCGGCGCAGCACGTCGTCGTAGGCGCCGTCGTTGAACACGTTGCAGTTCTGGTACACCTCGACGAACGCTGCGCCGCGGTGGTCGTGCGCCCGGCGGAACACCTCCTGCATGTGACCGCGGTCGGCGTCGTGGGTGCGCACCACGAAGGTCGCCTCGGCGCCGAGCGCGACCGAGATCGGGTTGAACGGGTGGTCGATCGAGCCGAACGGCGTGGACTTCGCGACCTTGCCGACATCGGAGGTCGGCGAGTACTGGCCCTTGGTGAGCCCGTAGATCTGGTTGTTGAACATCAGGATCGTCAGGTTCACGTTGCGTCGCAGCGCGTGGATCAGGTGGTTGCCGCCGATCGACAACATGTCGCCGTCGCCGCCGATCACCCAGACCGACAGGTCCGGGCGGGTCATCGCGACACCCGTCGCGATCGCCGGCGCACGGCCGTGGATCGAGTGCACCCCGTAGGTGTTCATGTAGTACGGCAACCGGGCCGCGCAGCCGATGCCGGACACGAAGACCATGTCGTGGGGGGCGATGCCCAGCTCGGGCAGCATGAGCTGCAGCGCGGTGGTGATGCCGTAGTCGCCGCAGCCCGGGCACCAGCGCAGCGCCTGGTCCGAGGAGAAGTCCTTGCGGCTCAACGTCACCGGCGTCGAGCCGTCGCCGTCGGGCGAGCCGTTCCCGCCGGACGTGTGGGCGTCGGTCGGTGTGCTCATCGGGTCAGCTCCTCGCGCAGGCGTGCCTCCAGCTCGGCGCCACTGAAGGGCACGCCGGAGACCTTCGTGTGGCTCACCACGTCGACCAGGTAGCGGCCGCGCAGCAACAGCGCGAGCTGGCCGAGGTTGATCTCGGGGCACAGCACCCGTGGGTACCGGGCGAGGACGTCGCCCAGGTCGGCGGGCAGCGGGTTGAGGTGCAGCAGGTGCGCCTGGGACACCCGCTCCCCCGTCGCCCGCACCCGGCGCACCGCGTCGGTGATGGCCCCCCAGGTCGAGCCCCAGCCGAGGACCAGCACCTCGGCGCCGTCGTCCTCGTGGAGCTCGACGCCGGGGATGTCCGCCGCGATGCGATCGATCTTCTCCTGGCGCAGCCGGACCATGTGCTCGTGGTTGTCGGGGGCGTAGCTGATGTTGCCGTCGCCGTCGTGCCTTCTCGATGCCGCCGACGCGGTGCTGCAGCTCGGGCGTGCCGGGCAGCGCCCAGGGGCGGGCGAGCGTCTCGGGGTCGCGCAGGTACGGCCAGTAGACCCGGCGACCGTCGGGGTCGGTGTGGTTGGCCGCCGTCGCGAACTCCACGGAGATGTCGGGCAACGACTCGACGTCGGGCAGGCGCCACGGCTCGGCCCCGTTGGCCAGGTAGCCGTCGGAGAGGATGATCACCGGCGTGCGGTAGCGCAACGCGAGACGCGCCGCCTCGATCGCCGCGTCGAAGCAGTGCGACGGCGAGCGCGGCGCGACGATCGGCAGGGGCGCCTCGCCGTGGCGCCCGAACATGGCGAGCAGTAGGTCGGTCTGCTCGGTCTTGGTGGGCATGCCCGTCGACGGACCCGCTCGCTGCACGTCGACGATCACCATCGGCAGCTCCAGGCTGACCGCGAGGCCGAGCGCCTCGGCCTTGAGGTCCAGGCCCGGGCCGGAGGTGCCCGTCGCGGCGAGCGCACCGGAGAACGCGGCACCGATCGCGATCGACGCCGCGGCGATCTCGTCCTCGGCCTGCATGGTGCGCACGTCGAAGCTCTTGCGGCGGCTGAGCTCGTGGAGGATGTCCGACGCGGGGGTGATCGGGTAGCTGGCGTAGACCAGCGGCAGTCCCGACAGCTCACCGGCGGCGATGAGGCCCCAGGCGAGCGCCGTGTTGCCGTTGATGTTCGTGTACGTGCCCGGCGCGAGCGTCGCCGCGGCGACCTCGTGGGGGTGGTCGAAGAGCTCGGCGGTCTCACCGAAGTTCCGCCCCGCCCGCAGGGCCGCCAGGTTCGCGTCGCGCACGTTCGGCTTGCTCTGGTACTTCGCTTCGATCCAGTCGACGAGCGGCTGGGCGGGACGGGTGTACATCCAACAGATCAGCCCGAGGGCGAAGAAGTTCTTGGAGCGCTCCGCGTCGCGGCGCTTCACGTCGAGGTCCTCGGTCGCCTGCAGGGTGATCGAGGTCATCGGGACCTCGTAGACGGTGAACGCGGCGAGCGATCCCGTCCTCGAGGGGGCTGTGGTCGAGGCCGGCCTTGCCCAGGTCGCGGGCCTCGAAGCTGTCGATGTTGACGATGATCGTCGAGCCGGGGTCGAGGTCGTCCAGGTTCGCCTGGAGCGCCGCGGGGTTCATGGCGACCAGCACGTTGGGCGCGTCGCCGGGGGTGACGACATCGCTGCCGGAGATGTGCACCTGGAACGACGACACCCCCGCGACGGTGCCCGCCGGTGCCCGGATCTCGGCCGGGTAGTTCGGCAGCGTCGCCAGGTCGTTGCCGAACAGCGCGGACAGCTCGGTGAAGCGGTCGCCGACGAGCTGCATCCCGTCGCCGGAGTCGCCCGCGAAGCGGACGACGACCCGATCGAGCTTGTCGGGCGCGCTGCGCGCCTCGGTGCTGGTGGACATCGTTGGCCCCCTCGTCCGGCCGACTACCGCGGTCGGCGCCGACTCGAACCTATCGGCTGACGGGCGAACAGTGGCGCGGCCCGAGGCCCGGCCCGGGCGACGGCGCTACCGTTCGATGCGGAGGTGCCCCGTGCAACCGTTCGCCGATCGACACCTGACCCACGACGCGTTCGCGCAGCACGTGAACCGGGGGAAGGTGTCGGCCTACGCCGAGCTCGGGCTCGACATCGTCATGGGCGACCGGGAGGGGTCCTGGTTCCACGACGCGTTCGACCCCGACCGTCGCTGGCTGAACTGCCACTGCAACGGCGGCGTGTTCAACCTCGGCCATCGCAACCCGCGGGTGCTCGACGCGGTCCGGCGGGGCATGGACCACCTCGACGTCGGCAACCACCACCTCGTGTCGGGCTGGCGCGCCGAGCTCGCCACGCGCCTGGCGGCGACCACGGGCGGCCGGTTGCCCGGCGTCGTGTTCGGCGTCGGCGGCGGTGAGGCGGTCGACCTGGCGCTCAAGGTCGCCCGCGCCCACACCGGACGGACCGGCGTCGTCTCCGCGGTGGGCGGCTACCACGGCCACACCGGCCTGTCGATGGCCGCGGGCGACCCCGAGTACCGCGATCCGTTCGGGCCGAACCTGCCCGGCTTCACCCAGGTGCCCTTCGGCGACCTCGACGCGCTCGCGGCTGCGGTCGGCGACGAGACCGCGGCGGTCATCCTCGAGCCGATCCCCGCAACGCTCGGCATGCCCCTGCCGCCGCCCGGCTACCTGCGCGAGGTCTCGGCGCTGTGCCGCGACGCCGGCTGCGTGCTGGTGCTCGACGAGGTGCAGACCGGGCTCGGCCGCACCGGCACGACCTGGTTCCACACCCAGGAGGACGTCGAGCCCGACATCGTCGTCACCGGCAAGGGCCTCTCAGGCGGCGTGTACCCGATCGCCGCGACGCTGATGACCGCGGAGCTGCACGCCTTCTTCGACGACCACCCCTTCGTGCACATCTCCACCTTCGGCGGCGCCGAGCTCGGCTGCGTCGCCGCGCTCGAGGTCCTCGACATCATCGAGGAACCCGGCTTCCTGGAGCGGGTCAGCGAGGTCGGCGACCGGATCGAGGCCGGCCTGGCGCCGCTGGAGATCGAGGTGCGCCGCCGGGGGATGTTCATGGGGCTGCGCTTCGACGACCCCGCCGGCGGCCTGGCCGCGACCCAGCAGGTGATCGGTGCCGGCGTGTTCGCGATCTTCGCCAACAACGACCCGTCGGTCCTGCAGTTCCTGCCACCCCTGACGATCAGCGACGACGAGCTCGACTGGCTCATCGACACCACGGTCGCCGCCCTGTCGACCTGAGCCCGGATCCGCCGTGACCGTCCCCGAGCTGCCGGAGACCACCGACGCCGAGCTGGCCGGACTCGAGGCCGACGTCGCGCACGCGCTGGCGACCGGGGCGACCGACCAGCTCACCCGGCTGGGCCACGGCGAGATCACCCTCGTGCTCGGCCGCCCACGGGATCGTCCGACGGTCGCGTGCAAGCGGCTGCCGGTGTTCCCCGACCAGCAGTCCGCCACGGCGTGGGGCGCGCTGATCAGGGAGTACGTCGACGAGCTGGCGCGACGGGGCGTGCACGCCGTGCCGTGGCAGTGGCGCACGACCCCCGCGGCCGGCGGCGGCGTGTCGGGCTGGGTGCTCCAACCGGTGCTCGAGGCGTCCGCCCTCGCGACGAACCTGCTGGGCGAGCAGCCCGACGCCGCGGCGGGGGTGTTCGGGTCGATCCTCGACGCCGTGGTCGACGTCGTGGACGACCGGGTGGGCCTCGACGCCCAGCTGTCGAACTGGGCGATGATCGACCGCGAGCTCGTGTACTTCGACGTGACGACGCCGCTGCTGCGCGACGGCACCGGTCGGTCACGGATGGATCTGGGGGTGCTCACCGCCACGTTGCCGGCCGCGCTGCGACCGGCCGTGCGGCGCTTCGTGGCGCCGGGCATCGTCGCGGCCTACCACCGGCCCCGCGACGTCGCGGTGGACCTCGTGGGCAACCTGCTCAAGGAACGCCTGGACCATCTGGTGCCCGTCGCGATCGCGGCCGCGAACGAGCGGCTCGGCCCGCCGATCGAGCTCGACGAGGTGCGGCGCTGGTACCGCTCCGACGCACGGACCTGGGAGGTGCTGCTGCGCCTGCGGCGGGCCGACCGGTGGTGGCAGCAGCGGGTGCGGCGACGGACCTACCCGTTCCTGCTGCCCGACCCGACCGACCGCTGACGGACCGACCGATGGGCGCTCGGGGCGCACCGCCCCATCACGCAGCTCACCGCCCCGTCACGACACGGGGCTGCCCCGTCACGCCAGGAGGCTGCGGAGCATCCAGGCGGTCTTCTCGTGCACCTGCAGGCGCTGGGTGAGCAGGTCCGCGGTCGCTTCGTCGTGGGCCCGCTCGACGGTCGGGAACACCGAGCGCGCGGTGCGGGCGACGGTCTCCTGGCCGGCGACGAGACGACGGATCATCTCGGTGGCGTCCGGGCGGTCCTCCTCCTCGGGGACCGAGGAGAGGGCGGAGAACTCGCGGTAGCTGCCCGGAGCCGGCGCGCCGAGCGCACGGATCCGCTCGGCGATCAGGTCCACGGCGAGCGCCAGCTCGTTGTACTGCGCCTCGAACATGAGGTGCAGCGTCTGGAACATCGGCCCGGTGACGTTCCAGTGGTAGTTGTGGGTCTTCAGGTACAGCGTGTAGGTGTCGGCCACGAGGCGGGAGAGGCCGTCGGCGATCGCCTGGCGGTCCTCCTCGCTGATGCCGATGTCGATCGTGACGTCGCTCATGGGGATGTCCCTTCTGGTTGTCGGTCTCGGAGGGGTTGTCGGTGCTGCACGGATGGGGTCGCCGCTGGTCGGCAGCGCGGGCAGCGGCCCCGGTGGATGATCTCGGTCCCGTCGACCTCGTAGCCGTCCGCCAGCCCGGCTCCGAGGCGCGTCGCCCCAGTGGTGCCGGGCGCGTCCACGACCATCCCGCAGTCGCGGCAGACGAAGTGGGCGTGGTGATCGCCCCGGTCCGCCTCGTACAGCGCCGTCCTGGCGCCGAGCGCCAGACGGTGGACCAGCCCGGCGCCGCTCAGCGCGGCCAGCGCGTCGTAGACCGCCTGGACCGACACGGAGCCCAGCCGGGCACGGACCCGTTCGGCGACGGCGTCGGCACCGAGGTGCCCGCCGTCCTCGCGGAGCACCGAGAGGGCCGCACGGCGCGCTGAGCGGTGCAGCGCAGGCCACGGTCACGCAGATCGGTCGCGGGGTTGTCGGTCACGCAGGATGGAACCACTTGTTCCCTGGAGTTGTTCCATTCTCGTGGCATGGGTCGTTGCGGCGCACGCCACGAGAAGCGACGGCGGAACCGACGAAAGGCCCTGTCGCGGGACCGCCCGGGGGCGCGAGAGTTGCGACGCTCGGGCGGTGTCGCGCCGTCGAGCTCGAAGGGGGACGGTAGGTGGAGCGACTCACGGGGTCCGACGCGACGTACCTGTACATGGAGAACTCCGTCGTGCACATGCACGTCACGGGCGTGGTGCTGCTCGACCCATCCGAGGCGCCCGACGGGTTCGACGTCGACCGGTTCCGCCGGCACGTGATCGGCCGGCTGGACCGCATCCCGGTGTTCCGGCGTCGGCTGGTGCCGGTGCCCTACGGGATCGACCACCCGGTGTGGGTCGAGGACCCGGACTTCGACGTCGACCGACACCTGTGGTCGCACCGGCTTCCCGAGCCGGGCAGCACCGAGCAGTTCGCCGAGTTCGTCGGCGACTACGCGTCGCGCCCCCTCGACCACCACCGGCCGCTGTGGGACATGGTGCTCGTGGAGGGCATCGAGGGTGGCCGGGCAGCGATGGTGACCAAGGTCCACCACGTGGGGGTCGACGGCGTCTCGGGCACCGAGCTGCTGGCGCACCTGGTCGACCTCCGTCCGGACGTCCAGCTCCCCGAGGACACCCCGGCGCGGTCGACGCCGGTCGATGCGGTCCCGGGTCCGATCGCGGTCGCCGCCGACGCAGTCGTGGCCCGACTGTCGGACCCCCTGCGCGGTGCCCGCGCCCTCGGGCGCACCGCCACCTCCGTGTGGAACGCCGCGCGCCAGGTCACCGGAGGCGACCAGGGCCACACGATGGCCCGACCGTTCGACGCGCCCCGCACGCTGTTCAACCGGTCCATCACCAGCCGTCGATCGGTCGCCTTCGCGAGCGTCCCGCTCGAGGACGTCGCGACGGTGCGCGACGCGTTCGGCGGCACGATCAACGACGTGCTCCTGGCCGCCTGTGCGCAGTCGCTGCGCAGCTACCTCGCCGAGCGCGGCGAGCACGTCGAGCGGCCCCTGGTGGCCAGCGTGCCGGTCTCGGTCCACGGCCGTGAGGTCGACGACGGGTCCACGAACCAGGTGTCCGACATGTTCGTGCGGCTCCCGGCGCACCTCGCCGACCCGGTCGAGCAGTTGCGGGCGGTGCAGGTCGACAGCCGGGAGGCGAAGGCGCTGCACGGAGCGCTCGGCGCCAACCTGCTCGGCGACGTGACCGACCTGACGCCGCCCGCGGTCTTCCGCCTGGCCAGCCGCCTGTACAGCTCGGCGGACCTGGCCGATCGCCTCCCCCCGATCCACAACCTGGTCGTCTCGAACGTCCACGGCCCGCCGGTGCCGCTCTACGTCGCCGGCGCGAGCGTGGTCGGGCTGTACCCGTTCGGTCCGCTCGTCGAGGGGTCCGGGCTCAACATCAGCGCGCTCAGCGACCTGGGGAAGCTCGACCTCGGCGTGATCGCCTGCCCCGACATCGCGCCGGACGTGGCGGACGTCGCCGACGGCATCGTCGCCGCGGTCGGGGTGCTGCGTGCCGCCGCTGCGAGCGAGTCCGCCGGCGCGACCGGTGGGTGACCAGTGGGTGACCGGGCCGGTACGGACTGCTTGACACAGTGTCTAGTTTGTCTCACACTCGTGACGATATGAGCATTGTGTCCCACTCTCCGTCGTTCGTCCCCTGCTCCGGGCCGACGTGGCGCGACCCGTTCGACATGTACGCGGCGCTGCGCGACCACGACCCCGTGCACCACGTGGCCGACGGGGACTACTGGGTGCTGTCGCGCTTCGCGGACGTGTTCGACGCCGCCCGGGACACCACCACGTTCTCCTCGGCCGAGGGGCTGACGTTCCGCTACGACGAGCTCGACGCGGCCGGCCTCACCGAGGCGAGACCGATGGTCATGCTCGACCCGCCCGAGCACACCGACTTCCGCCGACGCGTCGCCGGGGCGTTCACCCCCCGACGGGTCCGCGCGCTCGAGCCCACGATCCGCGAGTTCGTCGTCGAGCGACTCGAACGGCTCCGAGGCGACGGCGGCGGCGACATCGTCGCCGAGCTGTTCAAGCCCCTGCCGAGCATGGTGGTGGCGCACTTCCTGGGCGTCCCCCCGGCGGACCGGGACCGCTTCGACGCCTGGACGGACGCGATCGTCGCGGCCAACGCCGAGGGCGATGTGCTCGCTGCGCCGGACGCCGTGGCCGAGTTGTTCGGGTACTTCAGCGAGCTCATCGAGGCGCGCCGGCGCGAGCCCGGCGACGACTCGATCAGCGAGCTCGTGGCCAACGACGACGGCGACGCCGTCCCGCTGCTGCGGATCCTCGGGTTCGCGTTCACGATGGTCGCGGGCGGCAACGACACCACCACCGGCATGCTCGGCGGCTCCGCCGAGCTGCTCACCGCGCAACGCGACCAGCGGGAGCTGCTCATCCGACAGCCCGAGCTGATCGGCGATGCCGTCGACGAGCTGCTTCGGCTGACCAGCCCGGTCCAGGGGCTCGCGAGGACCACGACCCGCGACGTCGAGATCGACGCGACGACGGTCCCGGCCGGGCGCAAGGTGCTGCTGCTCTACGCGGCGGCGAACCGCGACCCGCGGGAGTTCGGCGACGACGCGGAGGAGCTGCGTGTCGAGCGTCGCCCCCGCCAGATCATGAGCTTCGGCTACGGCGCCCACCACTGCCTGGGTGCCGCGGTGGCTCGGCTCCAGGCCCGCGTGGCGCTCGAGGAGCTGCTCGCACGCTGCCCCGACTTCGAGGTCGACGCGGCCGGCGGGGAGTTCGCGCCGGGCAACTTCGTCCGGCGCTACACGACGCTGCCGTTCACCCCCGGCCCGGCCCGGTGAGCCCCGACCGCTGGCTCCGCGAGGCACGGGCCGACCTCGCCGCGGAGCAGATCCTCGACGCAGCCGGCGCGTTGTTCGTCGAGCGGGGCGTCCGATCGGTCGGCATGTCCGACGTCGCTGCCGCAGCCGGGTGCTCGCGCGCCACCCTCTACCGGTACTTCGACGGGCGGGACGCGTTGCGCACCGCCTTCGTGCACCGCGAGACCCGCCGGATCGCAGCGCGCGTCACCGAGGCGATCGCCGGGGTCGACGACCCCCGCGACCGGCTCGTGCGGGCCATGACGGCCTCGCTGCGCCTGGTGCGCGCCGAGCCGACCCTCGTCGCCTGGTTCGGCGAGGACGACGCCGGGACGACGGCATCCCTCGCCCGCTCCTCGACCGTCATCGAGGGACTCGTCGCGGCGTTCCTCGGCGACTCCACCGACCCGACGACCCGTCGGCGCGCGAGGTGGGTGGTGCGGATCCTCGTGTCACTCCTCGCCGACCCCGAGACCGACCCGGACGACGAACGAGCCCTGATCGAGGCGTTCGTCGTGCCGGCGGTCCTGGCCGCGGGCTGATCGGGCCGTGCGACGCGGAGCGGTGACGACGCAGCGGTGGCTCGCTGTCGCCGTGCTCACCGGTGTCGCGCTCCTCGCACCGGCGTGCAGCTCGGACGACCCTGCGCCGTCCACCACGACGGACGGCGCCGACGCCGCTGCGCCGTTCGGGCCGGCGCTCCCGGCGAACCCCCATCTGGGCCCCGCCGGCACGGCCACCTCACACGGCGACAGCGGATCGTCGGACACGACGCCGTTCCCGGGCCCGGGAACGGGCGAGGTCGACGTGCGCGCCGTGGACGTCGGTGCGGTCTGCCCGTCGATCCTCCTCGGCAGCGACGACGTCCCCGTCGCGCTCTGCACCCGGGTCGCCGACGTCCGGCCGATCGTGCTGCTGCTGGACGCGGAGACGGCCGAGCCCCTCGCATCGATGGAGCTGACCGCCGGCAGCCTGTTCGGCGGGGTCTACGGGTACCTGGACGACGCGGACCGGATGGTGCTGGTCGACGGAGCGAACGAGCTGCTCTGGATCGGCCACGGACGCAGCGACGGGCGGTGGACGCTCCAGGTCGAGGACCGACGTCCCCTCGGCGATGCGATCGAACCGGGGGACGCGGTGACCAGCGTGACCCCCGGCTACGACGGCGAGGTGTGGTTCGCGACGGCCGAGGGCACGGTCGGCGCGGTCGATCCCGACGACGCCACGGTGCCGACCGTCGCCCTGCCCGAGGGCGAACGGATCGCCAACAGCATCTCGTCCGCACCCGCCGGTACGGCGGTGGCGAGCGATCATGCGCTCTACCTGTTCGACGTCGACGACGGGCGCATCGCGCAGCGGTGGCGGCGACCCTACGACCGGGGCCCGGCGCGCAAGCCCGGCCAGTTGAGCTGGGGCACCGGATCGACACCGACGTTCTTCGGTCCCGGCGACGGTGCCGACTACGTGGCCGTGGTCGACAACGCCGAGCCCGAGGTGCACCTGGTCGTGGTCGCCACGAGCGGTGACCGGGCGGGCGAGCAGGTCTGCGCGCCGGCCGTGCTCGAGCGGGGCGGTCCGGGGTCGGAGAACTCCCCCATCGGCGCCGGACGCACCGTCGTCGTCGCCGGCACCTACGGCTACCCGTACCCGCGGCTCCCGGAGGGTGCGGGGCCGAGCCAGCCCGGGTCGGCCCCGTTCGCGGGTGGCATGACCCGCGTCGACGTGCGCGACGACGCCAGCGGCTGCGACGTCGTCTGGGACACGGACGTCGCGTCGACGGCGGTTCCGAAGCTGTCGACCGCGGACGGCACCATCACCACCGTCACCCGACTCCCCGACACCACGACCACCGACGGCGCGACCACCGACAGCGGTCCCACGACCGCCTACACCGTGATCGACGCCGACTCCGGCGAGCTGCTCGCTCAGCAGCCGTTCGGGGCCGAGGTGCCGGATCCGTTGCAGCTCGCCGGGACGATCGGCCCCGACCGGGTGCTGCACCAGGGCACGCTGGGGTCGGTGCTGCGCATCACGCCACACGACGGCGGCGACTGAGCGAGCTGAGGGCGCTCAGCGATCGGCCAGCACTCCCTGGCCGCGACGGAGGGGCCAGCGACGCCGACCGGGGGACCGTCGACGTGCGTCGACGACGGTGACGCTGCTGCGGTGCCGGCGCGCGTGGTGGATGAGCGCCGGACGTGACGTGACGACGACCACGGGCGCGTCCCAGTCGGCCGACAGCACGGGGCCGAACGCTGCGACCAGCTCGGCGTCGCTCAGGTCGCCGTAGCTGTCGTCGACGATGACGGCTCGGGGGCCGGTCGACTCCTCGCTCCCGTCGTGGTCCGCGGGGCAGCGAGCGACATGGTCGCGGACGGTGATCAGCAGCGCGTGGCCGAGCGCTTCGACGTCGCCGTCCAGATGGTGCCGCTGCGCGAGCGAGGTCACCTCGTCGCGGGCGCCGGCGAGCTCGCGGGCGGCCGCCGCGACGCGATCTTCCAGGTCCCCGATCGCCGCAGCGCCCGCCTCCATCCGGGACCGGACCGCGCCGGCCTGCTGCTCGGCCGTCTCGGCCGCGGCGACCTCCTCGACGGCACTCGCGAGATCCTCGGCGCGTCGGCGCGTCAGCTCGGAGCGCTCACGCTCCAGGTCGACCGACTGCTCCCGGTGACGGGCCTCGTCGGCGGCCGCCGTCCGGACGAGCTCGTCGAGCTGCGCCAGCGCCGACTCCACGGGCTCGGGCAGGGCGAGGAGGCCGTGCAGCGCCGCCACCGGGTCCGATGCTCGGCCACCCACGAGCCCTTCGGCGTCGGAGCGCAGCTCGGAGCGTCGCGCCCGCTGCGCGTCGTGGCCGGCGACGGCGTCGCGCAGCGTCGTCGCCAACGTCGTCTCGAGCTCGGCCACCCGGGCCTCGGCGGTCGACCGTCGCGCCTGCGCGAGCGCGCCGGCACCGCCGGTGGACATGGCGATGCGGTAGTCGAGGATCGAGTCGAACCCGACGTGACGCAGCGCCTCGGTCTCGTCGTCCATCGCGGCCCGGAGCTGCTCGGGATCGGCCTTGCGGCCCTGCGACTCGAGGGTCGTCCGCCGGGCGTGTGCGGCGTCGATCATCGCCTTGGTCCGCTGACCGAGCGCGCCGGCCGTGGCGTGTGCGTCGATCTCGGCGATCGCCGTGCGCGCCTCGTCCAGCGATGCCTGCGCGTCGATCACCCGAGGGTGCGCCAGCGGGTCACCCGCGCCGGATGCCTCCCAGTCCCGGTCGGCCTCCTCGATCTGCTCGATCAACGGGGCCGCCGCCGCGTCGAGCGGCGCTGTCCCGTCACGGAGCGCGCCGGCCCAGTCACGTACCGCCGACGACACCGCGGAGTGCTCCGTGTCGCCGGCCGCCCGAGCGAGCTCCTCGAGCGCCTCGGCCGCCGCGGCCGACTCCTCGGGCGCGACGGGATGCCCCAGCAGCGACGTCACGATCTCGTCGAGTCGTCCGTGGAGCTGCTCGAGGTCGGCGACCCGTCGCGCGGACTGCTCGGCGAGCCGAGAGACCTCGGCGTCGGTCTCGGCGAGCTCGATGAGCCGGTCGTTGGCAGCGTCGGCGGCCGCTTCGAGCTCGTGCCGTCGCTCGGTCGCGGTTCGCGCGGCGTCGGTCAACTCATCGAGCTCCGCCGCTGCGACGAGCCGCTCACGTTCGGCGGCGTCGCGGGCCACCACCAGCTCGTCGTGACGGGACCGTGCGGCCTCGAGGGCGTCGGTGGCGCTGGTTCGTGCAGCGTCCAGCGCGTCGGTCGACAGCCCGGGCAGGTCGTCGGCCGGAACGGGCGCGCTGGCGTAGGTCTCGACGGTGCGGGCCAACGCGGCGGCGTGGCGATCGGCGACGGACATGGTGCTCCTCTGCGGCGCCGGGAGGGCCCCGGCGCCGATCACCTGTCCCGTCGGCAGGACCGTCGCCGGATCAAGGAGCGAACTCGGCAGATCCGCGAACGCGTCACCGGGCGGCGCGATGGAGCGCTCAGCTGGGCAGCCGCACGACCGTGGCGTTGCCGACTCCTGCGTAGCGCCCCGGCGTGCAGGTCAGCACGATCACCTGGCACTCCCGACCGGCCGTGGCCAACGCTGCCCCCATCGAACGGATCCGCCCGGGGTCCGTCCACCCGAGCGCGTCGTCGATCACGACGGGCGCACCCTCAGCGGGGTCGATGAGCGTCGCGCAGGCGAGACGGCTCAGGATGCCGAGCTGCTCCTTCGCCCCCGTGCTGAGCAGGTCGAAGTCGACGGTCCGCCCCTCGTTGGTCCGCCGCTCGACGCTCAGGTCGTCGCCCAGCTCGACGGAGAAGTCCGACGCGAACACGAGGCGACCGAGCCGCTCGATCCGCTCACGGAACGGGGCGTGATAGCGGCTCCTGGCCTCGTCGCGGCGGCGGGCGACCGTCACGTGCAGCAGCTCGGCCGCCCGGGCGCGGGACTCGAGGCGGTCGCGTTCGCGCTCGAGGCGGTCGAGTCGGGTGCGGGCGTCGTCGAGGTCTCCCGAGGGTCCGCGTTCGACCGCGTAGTCGAGGGCGGCGACCAGCCGGTGGCGCTCCTCGCGGCAGACCGCGCCCTCGCGTCGGGTCCGGTCGAGGGCGGATCGGGCGTTGTCCACCAGCGACGCGACGGTCTCGGGGTCGGCCGCCGACAACTCGTCCCGGACCGTGACGAGCTCGGCCGCCGCTTCGTCACGGCGCTCGGCTGCCTCGTCGCGCCGGCGGGTCAGCTGGTCGTCGCCGACCTCCTCGCGCTCCGCGGTGAGCCGGCGACGGGCTTCGTCGACCTGGACGGTGAGCAGCTCGACCCGCGCCTCGTGGCCGGCGCGCTCGGTCGTCGCGGCGGCGAGGCCCGCGGCAGTCGCGTCTCGTTCGACCTCGAGCGACTCGAGGGCCCGTTCGTGGCGTTGCACCGCCTCGTGAAGCTCCGCGACGCGGGCGGTGGCGGCATCGAGGTCGGCGGGCAGCGGCGGGTTCGGCGGGCGCTCGTCGCGGAAGGCGGCGATCTGCGCGGTCAGCCGGTCGACCTTCGCGACGATCGACTCGAAGGTGAGGTCGCGGAGGTCCTGGGCGATGGTGCGTCGGGCGTCCTCGCCGGCCCGCAGCGCGTCCCGGCGCTGCTCGGCGGCACGTTGCGCCGCGGCGTGGTCCGCCACACCCGCCTGCTGCAGCAGGTCCGCGAGCTCGGCGGTCGCCCGCCCGAGCTCGCGGGAGCGGCCATGGCCGTCCTCGCCGGCCCGCACCGAGATCTCGACCACACCCGGCACGGCGATCGCGACCGCGTCGGTCACGCCGACCTCGTGGCACTCCTCCGCGCCGAGTCGGACCGGGTCACCGTCGACGAGCAGCTCGACGCCGTCGGTCGACGCCGTGGCGCTCACCCGGACGGCCTCGGCCTCGACCACCGCACGGGCACGTTCGCACGCCAGGTGGGCGTCCTGGATCCGCTGCGCCAGGTCGTCGTCGACGCGGGCGGCGTCGAGCACCGCTTCGGCGTCGACGAGGGCCTGCTGCGCGAGGTCGACGCGGTCGCGGCGCTCGGTCAGCTGCTCGACCTCGATCAGCCGACGGAGGTGCTCGGCGTCGCCTGCCGCACGCTCGTGCTCGCTGCGACGCTCCGCCGCAGCGCTCCGCTCGGCGCCGGCCTGCTCGGCGAGCTCGTCGCGGCGCGCGCTCGGCGGCCACGAACGCCGGCCGGTCGCGCTCGACCACGTCGCCCCGGCGCTGCAGCTCGGCCTCGAGTCCGGCGAGGGTCTCGGCCTCGGCCCGCCGGCGGGCGGCGGCGTCGTCGTGGCGGCGCAGCTCCTCGACCACGGCGCCGTGTCGCGCCTGGACGGCCTCGACCCGCTCACGGACCCGCGCCACCTCGGCGCCGCGCCTCGTGAGCGGCCAACTCGTCCACGCAGCGCTGCTCGTCCTCGGCGAGCTGCGCCAGGCGCGTCGTCAACCGTTCGACCTCGACGGCATCACGCTCGAGCTGTGCGAGGTGCTGCTCCACCTCGACGACCTCGGCGCGCGCTGCGGCGACCCGGTCGGCCAGCTCGGTGCGTTCGACCTTCGGCTTCCCCGAGCCGGTCCAGAAACGGGAGCGCTCCGTGACGATCCGCTCCCACAGCGTGTCGTCGGTGTCGGCCGCGTCGCCGCCGGCAGCGGCGTCCAGCGCGCGGCTCAGCGAGTGACAGTCGGTCAGGTTGCCTTGGGAGAGCTCGGCGCCCTGCTCGATGCGCAGCGCCCGCCAGAGCCCGTCGTCGAGCGTCTCGGCGAGGATCGCCTCGACCCGGTCGTGTGCCTCTCGCCCGGTCAGCTGCTCGGGGCGCGGCTCGACGATCCGCAGCTCGGTGTCCTTCCCCTTGTGCCACCGCTTGGTGTACACGAATCGGTAGGGACCGGTGGAGATCTCGGCGCTCACCTCGGTGGCGACGTCGCGGTCCACCGGCCTCGACGAACGCACCTGCTTCGCCGTGGAATCGACCCGGTAGTACAGGAGCAGGTCGACCGCCTCCATGATGGAGGTCTTGCCGACCTCGTTGTCGCCCTCGACGATCGTGACGCCGCTCGGGGCGAAGCGGACCTCGCAGCTGCGGACGCCCTTGTAGCCCTCGAGTCGGACCTCGTGGATCCTCATGCCGGGTTCCTCGCCAGTCGGTACAACAGGCCGAGCGCGTCGCCGGCGGCGACCGCGTCCTCGGTGTCGGTCAGCGCCTGCAGGTCCTCCATCGCCGAGCGGGCGAAGCCGGTCAGGCCGAGCTCGTCGAGGTCGCCGTCATCGGGCGCGGTGACCAGGTCGGTCCGACGGTCCCATCCCTGCAGCGACGCGAGCAGGTCGCCGTGGTGGTCGAGCAGCTGCTCCAGGCGGTCCCGCTGTGCGAGCGACAGCTGGCCCCGCAGCGCGTGGCGCACGATCGTCCGCTGCTTGTCCGCGACGGATCGCAGGCGTTCGTCGAGCAGGTCGAGGTCCGTGTCGCCGGTGAGCTCCGCCTCGAGCAGCTCGAAGCGCCACGTCCCGACCGGGTGGACCTCGACGTCGCAGCGGTCCTCGTCCAGCTCGACGACCAGCACGTTGCCCGGGTCCACCTCGCGGAACGCCGTCGGCTCCGGCGCGCCCGGGTAGCGGACGCGCCCGGTGCGGCCCTCGTCGGTGGTCGAGTGGCGGTCGCCGAGCGCCACGTAGTGGACCCGCCCCGCATCGAGGTGCCCCTCGAGCGCCGAGAGGCGGATGACCGCCGGATCGTCCCGGTCGGGCGAGAGCGTGTCGAGCGCGCCGTGGCCGAGCGCGATCCGCAACGTCCCGTCGGCCGGGAGGTCGCGCACGGCACGGTCGACCAGGTCCTCGAGCGGCCGCTTGGTCGGCCACGGGGCACCGATGAGTTGCGCGCCGCCGACGTCGATCGGCTCGCCGTCGGTGACGACCACGACGTTGTCGGGCCGATGCTCACGGAACGTCGCCGAGGTGAACACCGACGAGGCGTCGAGGGGGTCGTGGTTGCCGGGCAGCAGGTAGAAGGTGACCGACGGTGCGGACCCCATGGCATCGAGCGCCTGCACCACGACCGGACGGGCCACCGTGTTGGTCTCGAACACGTCACCCGAGACCACGACGAACCGGCACCGCTCGGCCTCGGCCAACTCGCCGATCCGGCGGACCGCGTCGATGCGCGCCGCGTCGAAGCGGGCCTGCGCGCCATCGTCCAGGAAGTGGCGTGTCATGCCGAGCTGCCAGTCGGCGCTGTGGAGGAACCGGACCATGCGGGTGACGGTAGGCGCGTGCTGTGACACCGAGGCCCGCACGGCGTGGGGAGTCCTCCCCGGCGACGCTGTCACAGCGCACCGCTAGCTTCGCCGGCGTGCTGCGCACCGTGGTGGCCGACCGGCCCGAGGACCTGCTCGACGAGCTCGTGGCCGCGTTGCGCGAGCCGCTCGACGACGGTTCCGTCGCCTCGCTGTTCACGCCGGAATGGGTGTCAGTGCCGTCGCTGGGCATGGCGACGTGGGTGCGGGGCCAGCTCTCCCGCCGGCTCGGCGCCGGGGCCCTCCACGACGGCATCTCGGCCAACATCGAGTACCCGTTCCCGGGCGTGCTCCGCTGGGCGATCCTCGACGCGCACCGACTCGCCGCGGATCCGACAGCGGAGCTGGCCGACCCGTGGCGCGTCGATCGGCTGGTGTGGTCCGTGCTGGAGGTGCTGTCCGACCCACCGGGCGACCTCGATGACCGGCTGACCCTACGGGGAACCGGGGTCACCCTCGCCGGTCGGGCCGGGCCGCTCGCCGACCTGTTCGACCAGTACGTCGTGCACCGCCCGCAGATGGTCCTCGACTGGCTCGACGGGCGCGACGTCGGCGCCGACGGCTCAGCGATCGATCCGGCCCGGGCCTGGCAGCCCGCGCTGTTCCGGGCCGTGCAGCGCCACATCGCGGAGCGGCACGGGATCACCGCAACACCGGCCGAACGACTCGTCGACGCGCTCGACCGGCTGCGCGCGGGCACGCTCGACCTCGGCCCCGGCGCGCCACGGCCGGTTCCGCCACGACTGTTCGTGGCCGGGCAGTCGCTCATCACCGCCGAGCTCGGCCCGGTGCTCAGCGCCCTCGCGGAGCACCGCGACGTCACCCTCCTGATGCTGTCCCCCTCGGCGCGCACCTCGGTCGAGATGGCGGAACGCACCGCGGCGCAGCGGCACCGTCCGCCCGCCCGCGCCGCCTCCTGGGCGATCGAGCGGGGCGTCCACCCCGCGGCACCGGTGTCGACGCACCCGCTGCTGGCCACCTGGGCGCAACGGCCCATCGAATCGGCGGTGCTGCTGGGCGTGGGCGGCGCCGAGCCCGAGCTCGCCGGCCCGCCGCCCGCCGAGCCCGCCGACCTGCTCGGACGGCTCCAGCGCGACCTGCACGACGGCGCGATCGGCGAGCAGCCCTTCGTGCCGACCGAGCGGGACCGGTCGGTGCAGCTCCACGGCACCCCGGGCCGCACCCGCCAGGTCGAGGCGCTGCGCGACACGATCCTCGGGCTACTGCGGGACGACCCCACCCTGACCGAGGCCGACGTGGTCGTGCTCTGCCCGGCGCTCGACGAGTTCGCCCCGGTGCTCACCGCCGTGCTCGGACCGACGGCCGGCCGTGGCGACCAACCGGCGCCCGACACCGTGCCGGCGCTGCGCTACGCCGTCGTCGACCGCTCCGCCCGGTCGTTCAACCCGGTGCTCGACGCGCTCGCTGCGCTCCTCGAGCTGCTGCCCGGACGCTTCGACGCGACCGCGGTGCGCGGGTTCCTCGCGCTGCCGGCGGTGCGCGAACGCTTCGGGCTCAGCGCCGAGGACCTGGCGCTCGCGGCGGACTGGACCGACGAGACCCGTGTCCGGTGGGGCCTGGACGACCGGCACCGTCGCCGCTGGGACGTCGAGGGCGACGCCGGCAACTCCTGGCAGACGGCACTCGACGGGCTCCTGATGGGCGTCGCGCTCGGCGACGATCTCCGCGACACCGCGCTGCCCGGCGTCGGCGCGCCGCCCGACCCGACCGCGGCGTACGCCCTCGCGCCCGGCGGCGTGGCCCCGATGTCGCTCGCGGACGGCGACCTCGCGGCGGCCGGACGGCTGGCTGCGGCGCTCCGGTCCCTCGCTGCCGCCCACAGCCGTCTCGTGGAGCGGGGGGTCCGGCCGGTCGCCGAGTGGCTCGACGACCTCACCGCCACGCTCGACGACCTGGTCGCCGCCCCCCGCTTCGAGGACTGGCAGCGAAGCGCTGTCGACGAACTGCTCACCGGGCTGGTGGCCGCCTCAGCAGCAGGCGTCGGGAACGACCCGGAGCCGAGCCGTGTGCTGCTCCAGCTCGCCGACGTACGCCGGCTGCTGGCGCCGTCGCTCGAGGGCGGACGCGCCCGGGCGGACCTGGGGTACGGGTCGGTCGTCGTGGCCCGACCGTCACTGCTGCAGTCGGTGCCGCACCGGGTGGTGTGCGTGCTCGGACTCGACAGCGACGCGCTCCCGGCCGGCCGCAACCCCGGCGACGACCTGCTGCGGCATGCGCCGATGGTCGGCGACCGCGACGCTCGCGCCGAGGCCCGCGCCGAGCTGCTCGCGGCGATCACCTCGGCGCGCGACACGCTCGTCGTGACCTTCAACTCCACCGACGTCCGCACCAACACGAAGGTCCCCGAGGCGGTCGTGCTCGACGAGCTCGTCGAGGTCCTCGCGACGACGCTCGGTGTCACCACCGACCAGCTGCGCGCTTCGCACAGCAGCGCGCAGGTGGTCCACCACCACCCGCGGCAGGCGTTCGACCCCGCCAACTTCGGCGGGGGGCCGCACCGGGACCCGGTCGGGTTCGACCCGGTCGCGCTCGAGGGTGCCCGGGCCCTGCACCAGCCGCGTCACGAACGATCCGGCGACACCACGTTGCTCGCCGCGCCGCTGCCCGTTCGTCCCGCGGCCACGACCATCGAGCTCGCGGACCTCCGCGACTTCTACCGCCACCCGGTGCGCAGCTTCTTCCGCACACGTCTCGACGTCGTCGCCCCCCGCATCGACGAGGCGCCCGACGACGAGCTTCCCCCTCGGTGGCGCTGGCGCGACTCGACCGGTCATGGATCGGTGCACAGCTCGTCCGGATCGGAGTGGCGGGCAGCGGGTTCGACGGGCTGGCCGACGGTCCCCGCAGCGGCTCGCCGGACCTCCGCGCCGTGCTCGACGCAGCCCGCGCCCGCGGCCTGCTGCCGCCCGAGCCGCTGGCCGCCGAGCAGCTCTACGAGATCTGCGCCGAGTCCGCGCTGCTCCTCGAGGCCGCCATCCGCCTCGGCGTGTGTCGCCCGGCGACCGACACCGTCCCCGTCGACATCACCCTGCCCGGTGGGGTGCGACTCGTCGGCACGGCCACGGACTGCGTCGACGGCGACCGCCCGGGCCCGGTCAGCGTCCGCTACAGCCGCCCGAAGCCGCACCGCCGCGTCCACCTCGCCATCGATCTGCTCGCGGCCACCGTGGCCGACCCGACGCCCGAGCGTCGTGCCGTGCTGATCACCCGCCCGGAGTCGAGGGCGAAGGACCTCGCGCCGATCGCGTTGGCCTGGCGGGTCCGGGGCGACAGCCCGGAAGCGACGGTCGAGAACGGGCCGGTCGACGCCCTCGAGCAGCTCGTCGCCATCCGGGCGGACGGCTTGCGGCTGGCCGCTCCCGCTGTTCGACGACGACGTCGCTACGCGCTCGCCCCGAGGCGCAAGGCCGCGCAGACGGCCTGGGGCGACACCTCGGGGCGCAACGCCTGGGGCGAGGCGATGGACCCCTACCACCAGCTGGCGTTCGGGCCGCTGGACTTCGCCGAACTCGTCCACCTCGACGTCGACGGACGCACCGCACGCACCGAGGCCGACCGGCTCTGGGGCGTGGTCCACGCCGCGCTCGCTGAGGACGCCGACGAGGACGCGAGCGGCGCCGAACCCGTCGGAGCCGACCGATGAGCGCCTCGCTTTCGGACACCCCGCGCTTCGAGGTGGACGGTCCGCTCCCGGTCGGCCGCACCACCCTGCTGGACGCGAGCGCCGGCACCGGCAAGACCTATGCCCTCACGGCGCTCGCCGTGCGATTCGTCGCCGAGCGTGGCATCCCGATCGACAGCATCCTGCTCGTGACCTTCACCCGGGCGGCGACGGCGGAGCTGCGCGAACGGATCAGGACCCGGCTCGTGCAGGCAGCCGAGCATCTCCGCACCGGCAACGCGACCGACCCGCACGCGGATCCGCTGCTGGCCCATCTCGGCGACGCCACGCCCGACGAGCGCGCCGAGCGGCTCACCCACCTCGAGCGCGCCGTGCGGGACTACGACACCGCAACGATCCTCACGATCCACGGATTCTGTTCTCAGGTCCGCGCATCGCTCGGCGTGCTCGCCGACCAGAACCCCGACGCCATCCCGACCCCGTCCGAGGCCCAGCTCATCCGCCAGGTCGCCTCGGACCTGCTCTTCTCCCGTGCGAGCACCGACGTCGGCCGTCCCCCCGGCGAGGGCGCGCCCGTCGCGCTCCCGTCGCTCGACGACCTGTGCGCCGCGGTCGCCAAGGCACGGACCCTCGGCGACTGCGAGGTCCGGGCGGAGTCCGGCCGTGACACGGACCTGCTGCTCGTGGACCTGGTCGATACCGCCTGCACGCACGTCGACGAACGGCTCCGACGCACCGGCGGGCTGTCGTTCGACTCGCTGGTGGCGGCGGCGCGCGACGCCGTGCGAGACGACCCCACCCTCGTCGCGACGCTGCGCGACCAGTACCGCGTCGCACTCATCGACGAGTTCCAGGACACCGACCCGGTGCAGTGGGAGCTGTTCCGCACGGTGTTCGCCGGCGATGCAGCCGGCGGCGGGGTCGACGCCGTCGGCGACCGCTGCACCCTCGTGCTGGTCGGCGACCCGAAGCAGGCGATCTACGCCTTCCGCGGCGGCGACGTCTACACCTACCTGTCGGCCCGGGCGGCCGCCTCGAGCGACAGCGCCTCGGCGTGAACCAACTCGCTCCGACGCGCCGGTGGTCGACGCGATGAACGCGCTGGCGGACGGGCAGGCCTTCGGCGAGCCCACGATCGCCTACGAACGTGTCGACGCGTCACCACAGCACGGCGACCGATCGCTGCGTGTCGGCGGGGACGCGGTCCCCGGGCTCGACCTCCGCCTCCTGCTGGCAGCCGAGGCCTGCGGTCCGGACGTGCCCAAGCTGCTGGTGGGCCCGGCCCGGGCGCGGATCGCCGCGGATCTGGCCGACGTCGCCGTCGAGCTGCTCGACCGACGGGATCGTGCACGAGGGTCGACGGTCCACACGACTCGTGACCCCGGCAGGATCTCGCCGTGCTGCTCCCCGGCGAGGCGGCAGGCACAGCGCTATCGCCGACGCGCTCGAGGCAGCGCGGCATCCCGGTCATCCTCCGGATGGCCGACAACGTCGCGGACTCTCCCGCCGCCGCGCAGTGGCGGAGCCTGCTCCACGCGCTCGACCGGCCGGCCTCGACCCCACGGACCGCCGCCGTCGCGCTCGGCTGGTGCTTCGGTGTGGGCCCGGAACGGATCGCAGCGGCGGCCGAGGACCCCGCGACGACCTCGACCGTCGAGCTGCAGCACCAACTGGTCGGCTGGGCGCAGCTGCTCGGCGAGGGGGCGTCACCGCGCCACTCGGCGAGGTCCGCCGCACCACCGACCTCGTCCCACGGCTGCTGCGCGCCGCCGACGGCGAGCGCGACCTCACCGACTTCGAACACCTCGCGGAGCTCCTGCACGCGGCGACCCACCTGGGCGGACACGGTCGGGACGGCACGACCGCAGCAGCAGCGACGGCGGCGCTCGACGACCTCAGCGGCACCACGGTGGACGAGGTCGCCGGCGAAGCCGTGCAACGGCGCATCGAGTCCGAGGCGGATGCCGTCCAGGTCATGACGATCCACGCCTCGAAGGGCCTGGAGTTCCCGGTGGTCCTCCTGCCCGAGCTCTGGTCGGGGGGCAACCGGGTGAGGGCCGGCGACGTGTACTCGTTCTTCGACCAGCAGCGCGAACGGCGCGTGCTCGACGTGTCGACCGCGCCACCGCCGCCTGAGGGAAAGAAGAAGGGCCCGACGAAGGCGGAGGTCGCGCCGCTCGCGCACGGCGAGACGAGACGCCAGAACTGCGGCGACCAGCACCGCCTGACCTACGTGGCGCTGACCCGGGCGGTCCACCAGGCGGTGGTGTGGTGGGCGCCCGGCGGCTCGGGCACCAACCTCGCGGGGCTGACGCGGATGCTGGCCGGCGTGGCGACGGACCACCCGGCGGACGAGAAGGCCCCGGTGCCCACAGGCCCGGCGTTGGCCGAGCAGCTCCGCGAGCGCTTCCATGCCACTCCCGAGGTCCGGGTCACCGAGCTGGTGGCCCCCGACGGACCGACTCGCCGGATGGACGACACCGGCGATGGGTCGACGCCGGCACTGTCGCTCGCGACCCTGGGTCGACCACTCGCCCGTGCTGCGCACCGCTGGTCCTTCTCAGGGCTCAGCCGAACCATCGGCTCGGAGCACCGAGGGGTCGCGTCGGAGCGGGCCCGCCCGGCGTCCGATCCGCTCGACGAGCTGGCCGAGGACCGCGGCGCCGGCGACGAGCCTGCCGCCGCGGCCGCCGGCCTGCTCGACGGCACGGGCCGCCCGGGCCTCGACGAGGAGCCGGAGGTCCTGCCGGGGCCCGAGTGGTCGACCCCCTCGCCCTTCGACGGCCTCGGGGCCGGCCCCGAGTTCGGCAACCTGGTGCACCATCTGCTCGAGGTCGTGGCCTTCGACGGGGACGACCCCGGAGCGGACCTGGCCGCCGAACTGGCGCGCACCACGCGGTACCCGGTGACGGCCGAACAACGCGACCGGCTGCCCGAAGCGCTCGCGCAGGTGCTGCGCACCCCGCTCGGCGACCGCTTCGGCGGCGTCCGCCTGGCCGAGGTGCACCGGGGTCGCCGGCTCGACGAGCTGGCGTTCCACCTGCCGCTGTCCCCCGACGTGGCGACACCCGCCCGACGCATCGGCGAACTGGTCCACGAACACCTCGACGAGTCACACCCGATCGCGCCCTGGGCACAGCGGCTCGCCAGCGGGCTCGCGCACGTCGAGCTCCAGGGCTACCTGAACGGTGCGATCGACCTGGTCCTGGCCCACGGACCCGACGACGCACCCCGGTTCTCCGTCGTCGACTACAAGACCAACCTCCTGGGGACGGGCCCGACGCGGACGCTGGCGGACTTCCACCCCGGCCGGCTGCACCTGGCGATGGCGCACCACCACTACGCGCTGCAGTGCCTCATCTACTCCGTCGCGCTGCACCGATTCCTGCGCTGGCGGCTGTCGGGCTACGACCCGGAGGTGCACCTCGGCCCAGTCGGCTACCTGTTCCTGCGCGGCATGGTCGGCCCCGGCACGCCGGTGGCGGCCGACGGACCCGACGCCGGGGTGCCCGCCGGCGTGTTCACCTGGGAGCTGCCCGCCGGGCTCGTTCCGGCGTTGAGCGACCTGTTCGCCGGGGCGGACCATCAGGAGGCCGGATGAGCGCCGAGGTGTACGTCCCCGCCCAGGTCGCCGCGCTCGAGCCGTTCGTGCGCGCCGGAGTCCTGGGACCGACCGAGGTGCACACCGTCGCGACCTTCGCCCGCCACGTCGAGACCTGCCCCGACGCAGTGCTGCTCGCCGCGGCGCTCGCGGTTCGCGCGCCCCTGCACGGCCACGTCTGCGTGGACCTCGCCGAGGCCCGCAGCACCGTGGTGTCGCTGCTCGACGCGACCGCCGATGTCGTGACGGTCGGGACCGACGACGACGCCGGCGACGACGCCGGCGACGATGTCCTCGACGAGCGCGACGGACCCGGTGGCGACGGGTCCGGGCCGCTGCTCGACGACCTCGACTGGCCGGACCCCGACCAGTGGCTCGAGACGGTGGCGGCCTCGCCGCTGGTCGCCCGGGTCGGCCCCGACCACGAGGGCCCGGTGCCACGTGACGCGGACGGGCAGCTGGTCCCGCTCGTGATCGAACGCGAACGGCTCTACCTGACCAGGTTCTGGTCGCTCGAACGCTACGTCGCCGCCGACCTGCGGCACCGGGCCGGCGGATCCGGCGGCGCCACCGCAGCACTCCCCGACGCCGCGCAGGAGATCGAGCGGCTGTTCCGGGCCACCGGCGCCCCGGTCGACCCCGACCAGCTCGCGGCCGCGACCGCAGGGGTGCAGCGCGACCTGGTCGTCGTCTCGGGCGGGCCCGGCACCGGCAAGACCACCACGGTCGCCCGGTTCCTGGCCGGACTCGTCGCCGCCGACCTCGACGCAGCACCCACGGGCGAGCCGCCACGGCTGCGCATCGCGCTCGCCGCGCCCACCGGCAAGGCCGCGGCGCGCATGACCGAAGCCCTCCGCTCCGCAGTCGATGCGTTGGCGGGCAACCTCGACGGCGAGGTCGTGTCCCACCTCGGTGGACTGGAGGCGGTCACGGTGCACCGGCTCCTCGGCCGCTCCGACGGCGCCGGGTTCCGCCACGGCCCCGACCGTCGCCTGCCCCACGACATCGTCATCGTCGACGAGGTGTCGATGGTCTCGCTGTCGCTCATGGCCCACCTGCTGGCCGCAGTGCGGCCCGACGCGACCGTGCTGCTCGTCGGCGATCCCTCCCAGCTCGCCAGCATCGAGGCCGGGGCCGTGCTCGGTGACATCGTCACGGGCGCAACCGCCGCGGGCGCGACCGCCGCAACGGGTGTCGGGGCGAGCGTCCGGTCGTTGCGGACGGTGCACCGCCAGGACGAGGGCTCCGGCATCCTCGACCTGGCCACCGCGATCCGCGCCGGGCACGCCGACGACGTGATCGACCTGCTCCGCAGCAGCCGCGCCGATCTGCGCTGGGTCGAGCTCGAGAACGCCGAGGCGGCCGGGCTCGACGAGCTGCAGCGCGAGCTCGCCGAGGCGGCTCGTGGCGTCGTCGCCGCCGCGACCGACGGCGACGTCGACGGGGCGCTTGGCCAGCTGGCGGCCACGAAGGTGCTGTGCGCCCACCGGCGCGGCGACCTCGGCGTCGCCGGATGGAACCAACGGCTCGAACGCCAGCTCGGCGTGGGCGGGTTCAGCGACGACGCCTGGTACGAGGGGCGACCGGTGATGGTGACCCGCAACGACCCGCTCAACGGTGTGTTCAACGGCGACGTCGGGGTCGCCACTCGTGTCGAGGGCCGCGACGTCGTCTGGTTCCCCCGCGCCGGCGGACCCCAGCGGGTCGACTCGGCGCGACTCGACCGCATTGCGACGCAGTGGGCGATGAGCATCCACAAGAGCCAGGGATCCGAGTTCGACCACGTCGTCGTGACCCTTCCCGCAGCCACGTCCCGCATCCTCACCCGCGAGCTGCTCTACACCGCGGTCACGAGGGCCCGCACCAAGCTGACCGTCGTGGCCAGCGAGGCGGCGATCCGCACCGCCGTCGGGCGACCGGTCACCCGTGCCAGCGGGCTCGCGACCCGCCTCCGAACATGAGCCGCACGACCACCGCTGATCGTCCTCGGGGATCGACTCGACGGGCCACCTGAGTCGGGCAAGCTCGCCGACGCGGTGCGCGAGGTGGGGTCCGTCGCGGGCCCGGCCCGCTGACGATCGGGGCACGACGCCGGCGAGCGATCAGTCCCGGAGCGCGAAGACCTGCCAGGCCGGCTGGGTCTCGTCCTCGGCGAGCAGCTCCACGACCCCGCCGTCCTCGAGGCGGCTGACGAGCAGCACCGCGAGCCGCGACGGCGGGCCGGCCGGGCCCGTCGCGACCGCCAGGACACGGTGGTGTTCGTTCACCAGCGCCAAGGGATGGCCCTGGACCCGACACAGGTCCGGGCGGGCGAGCACCTCGGCGAGCCGGTCCAGGTGATGGACCCGGACGCTCCCGGCCCCACCGCCCAGGTGCCGGAGCTCGACGGTGTCACCGTCCACGGACACCAGCAGAGCGGGGCGCGCCGGGTGGTCGGGATCGTCCAGGAACGCGAGCTTCGCCTGGCGGTGGTGCACCTGGTCCGGGCGCGTGGTCAGGTACTCGGGATGGTCGGTCATGGTGGTCTCCTCATCGGACCCGGCTGGGGCACCGTCCCGACGGGTCGGGGGGTTGCCAGGCCGTCGTCGAGCCGGGGCTCTCGGGCCTTCTGGATGAAGCATCAGCACCGTACCGAACAGGTGTGACACCGACGGGCCCACCCAACCCGGCACCGGCCACCGGCCACCGGGCCCACCCGACGATCGCCGGCCGGAGATTGCACCGCCACATTGCGATGCGTACGGTCGCGGTGTGAGGTCCTGCGCCCGTACGTCCACGATGATCGCCGGCGCAGCCGAAGCGGCGCAGATCGCGTATCGTCGGAGGCACGCCGGACACGGCGCAGTCGCCGTCGAACACCTCCCTGCGGGTCCACACCACACGAGACTCCGGGGACGGGTGAACGGCCGGCCCCGGCCGAACGAGAGGGCGGCACACATGCGAGCGGTCGTGGTCTACGAATCCATGTACGGCAACACCCACGTGATCGCGGAACGGATCGGCGAGGGGCTCGCCGAGACCCACGACGTCACCGTCGTGGCCGCGGAGCACGCCTCGGGCGACGTCCTGCGCGGCGCGGACCTGCTCGTCGTGGGCGGACCGACCCACGTCCACGGGATGAGCAGCCGCCGGAGTCGCCAGAGCGCCGTGGAGCAGGCCGAGGAGCCCGACCACGCGACGGAGCTCGACCCCGACGCCGAGGGCGAAGGCCTGCGCGAGTGGTTCCACCACCTGCCCGAGCTCACCGACCGCCGGGCCGCAGCGTTCGACACGCGCTTCGGCAGCGTCGCCCCGGCGTTGTCGGGCCGTGCGTCGAAGGGCATCGCGCGCCGGTTGCGCCACCACGACCTGCACCTGGTCACCGAGCCGGAGAGCTTCCTGGTCGACGAGGACCAGCACCTCATCGACGGCGAGGAGGACCGCGCCCGCGCCTGGGGAAGTTCGCTGCGCCCGTCGTGAGCGCCGGCGAGCACGGCGCCCGCGAGCACGGCGCCCGGGGGCACCGTCCGCGACGGTGGCAGGTTCCCGCAGCCGGGATCGTCACGACAGCGAGTGCCGTGGCGGCCCCGCTGCTGCGCCGGCGACTGCTGCGGTGGGGCGCGACACCGGTCGAGGCGGGGGCGGAGCTGCCGGGCGACCACCTGGTGCCCGACGTGCGGACGTGGTCGCCACCCGGGGCATCACGGTGCACGCTACCGCCGGAGCGCGTGGTGGCCGTGGCTCGCCCCTAACTGGGCCAGGGCCGGGGCGGCTTCTACTCCTACGACCGCCTCGAGAACCTGGTGGGCTGCGATATCCACAGCTCGGACAGCGTGATGGAGGCGTGGCAGCGGGTCGCCCTCGGCGACGAGTTCCGGCTCCACCCCGACGTCGCGCTGCGGATCGCTCAGGTCGACCCGCCGTGGTCGCTGGTGGTGCGGGGCGGCGTCGCGCCCGACGGCCGGGCGACGCTCGACGACCCGACAGCGCCGTACGACTTCACGCGTGGTCGTTCGTCACGAGGATGGACGGGGACGGCGGGACGCCTGGTCGTGCGTGAGCGGTACGGCTGTCGCACCTTGATGCGCGTGGAGTTCCGCAAGGGTCACGTGGAGCAGAACGTGGATCTCAGCATCGTGCGCAAGAACGGCGAGAAGCGCATCATCAACTGCTCGTTCTCGCTGCTGAGCGGCGCCGATCGCGGTGGCCTGGTGTCGTTCCGCGACGTGACGGAAGCCCGCGAGACCGACGCGGAGTTGGTGAAGACCAAGCGCTTCCTGGAGTCGCTGATCGAAGCCAGCGTGGACGCGATCGTGGCAGCCGACATGCACGGCACGATCATCCTGTTCAACAGCGGCGCAGAGCGCATCTACGGTTACAAAGCCTCGGACGTGATTCACAAGATGAGCGTCAAGGCGCTCTACCCAGGCAACGGTGCGCGCGAGATCGGCCGGATGCTCGCGTCGGAACGACACGGTGGCATCGGACGCTTGGAGCCGATCCGCATCGAAGTGGTCAACCGCACCGGCCAAACGTTCCCCATCTCCTTGAGTGCGGCGGTGATTCACGAAGGCGGCAAGCCAGCGGCGACGTTCGGCATCTTCACGGATCTGCGCGAGCGCCTGCGCGTTGAGGAACAGCTAGCACAAGCGCAAGAGAAGCTCGCAGTGAGTGAGAAGAACGCAGTGATCGCGGAGGTCGCTGGCGCCACCGCGCACGAGCTGAACCAGCCACTCACGAGCGTGATGGGTTACGCGGAGTTGTTGCGTCGCAAGCTGGAGGACGACAGCCCGGGCCGACACGCCGCGGACGTGATCTATCGCGAGTCCGAGCGGATGGCGGACATCGTTCGCAAGATCGGCAAGCTCACGCACTACGAGACGAAAGCGTACGTGGGGCAACAGAAGATCATCGATCTGGACAAGGCGGCCGAGTCCATCCCCCCAGAGCCGGAGCGCCGACGTGGGTGACGAAACGAACGTGGACGTGGAGGAAGAAGTGAAACATCTCAGCGGGGTACGAACGCGAGATGAGGCGCGCAGTGGAGAACGGAGTCGACTGAGCGCCACCGAAGCGATGCCAATCGTCAACCTGGCAACACCGAGCCCGCACGAGGTCTTGGGTGTGGTGCTTGAGCTGAGTCGCAGCGTCTCGGTGGAAACGCACGAGGACTCCCTTGCGCACGCGTACGTCGACGCCCTGACACGCTTGTTTCCTGGCCGTATGTTCGCGATGCGGCTGCTCTCGCCCGAGACCAACGCCCTGTCCACGGTGTACGCCATCGGTCGCCTGTGCCCGAAGCGTCGCGAAGTCGTGGAGGTCACCACGGAAGCCGTGGCTCGTCACGGCCTCGATGTGAAGTCGCTGGCCGCCGCGGGAGCCAATGTGGTGGACCGCTACGTGCCGTTCTTCGAGAACGGGACCCACGGTTTCGATGTTCCACTCTTTGACGGGCTGCGCTTCATGGGAGCGCTCTCGGTCGACTACAACGATGATTCGGAAATCCCTGAGGACGACCGGCCCGTGATCGTACAGATGGTGCTGCAGATGGCCACGGCGCTGCGCAACACGCGCCTGCACCGACAGTCCCTGTACTTGCAGGACTACCTGTCCAAGCTGCTCGACAACGCGAACGCACCGATCATGGTCATGGGCAAGCAAGGCGAGGTGCGCTTCGCCAACCGAGCGTTCCTGTCGATTACGCAATTCTCACGTGACGAGCTTCGGTGAGGACTGGTTGAACTTCTTGCCAGAGACGGAGCGCCAGCGCGTACTCCCAATCTACATCGACGCCCTACGCGGCGAGTCGTCCGCCAACCTGGAGGTCCGTTTGCCGCGGCGCGACGGAACCAGCTTCGCGCACGTGGCCGTAAACACCGCATCGATCCTCAGCGCGGACGGCGACGTGGACGGCGTGATCTGCATCTATCGAGACGTGACCGAAGTCCGAAAACTCGAAGGCCAGATCCTGCACGCGGAGAAGCTCGCAACGCTGGGGCAGATGGCCGCTGGTGTGGTGCACGAGCTGAACAATCCGCTTACGAGCATCTCGGTTTACGCCGACTACCTGCTGAAGAAGAGCGAAGCGCGGGGAGACGAGCCGCGTGACGTGGAGAAAGTTCGACGCATCCTCAACAGCGCCGATCGCATCCTGCGCTTCACGCGTGATCTTGTAACCTACGCGCGACCGTCCACCGAGCCACCAAGCAGCTCGGATGTCGGCGGCTTGCTCGATCAGGCCTTGGCGCTGTGCGAACACCTACTCGACGAAACCGGCACGCGCGTGGTGACGGCCTACGCGGAGCTGCCACCGGTGTACAGAGTGAAAGGCCAGCTACTGCAGGTGTTCG
>CALNXV010000025.1:0-9086 GCA_942490665.1 uncultured Microthrixaceae bacterium | reverse complement strand
CACCTCGAAGGGCTGGACCGGGACGCGCACCACCGGCGCCGGGGCCACCTGGTCGGTGAGGCCCCCAGATGGTGCTCCTCGCCGCGGGCCAGCTGTCGTGCGTCGGCCAGTGCGCGGTAGTGGTCCGCGAGCTCGGTGGGGTCCAGGTGCTCCGCGCGGGCCCGCAGTGCGCCCGCGCTCGACGCGATCGTGCCGTCGCCGGCTGCGGCGACCCCCGCGAACGCCGGCTGCATGCGGTTGACGATGAGTGCCTGCACCGCGATGTCGTGACCCGCGAGCTCATTCGCGAAGTAGGTCGCCTCGTCGACGGTGTCGGCGTTGGGCGAGGCGACGAGGACGAACGAGGTGTCCGGGGCAGCGAGGAGGGCATGGACCCGCTCGGCGCGCTGCGCGAAGCCGGACTCCATCCCCTCGAACGCCGCGAAGAACGCGATCGCGTCACCGATGACCTCGGCGCCGACCACCTTCGCGATCGAGCGGGTGACCGCCTGCGTCGCGACGTTCACGGCCTTGACCACGCCACGGGTCGGGGTCATGAGGACCCGGTAGAGCGGGTGGTCGAGGAAGTGAGCGAGGCGTTGCGGGGCGTCGATGAAGTCGAGCGCGTTGCGCGTGGGTGGCGTGTCGACGACGACGAGGTCCCAGTCGCCCTCGACCGCGAGCTCGTAGAGCTTCTCCGACGCCATGTACTCCTGGGTGCCCGAGAGCGCTCCCGAGATGTTGCGGTAGAAGCCGTTGTCGAGGATCCGGTCGGCCTGTTCGGGGTCCGCGGAGTACCGCTTGACCAGCCCGTCGAAGGTGGCCTTGGTGTCGAGCATCATCGCCCACAGCTCGCCGGTGGACTGCGCCCCGAGGTCGATGCGGGCCGGGTCGTTGGTCAGCCCGTCGAGCCCGAGCGCGTCGGCGAGGCGACGGGCCGGGTCGATGGTCACCACGACCGCGCGGCGCCCGCGTCGCGCCGCGTGCAGTGCCACGACCGCGGCGGTGGTGGTCTTGCCGACGCCGCCGGACCCGCAGCAGATCACGACGCGGCTCCGGTCGACCACCGACTCGAGGTGTCCGGCGCGCTCACGGACGGTCCGTTCACGGGACGGCACCGAGTCTGGTCGATCCGGTGGAGCTGCGATGCCCTCGAGCAGTGCGCGGCGAGGACCTCGACGTCGTCCGGTCGAGGTCGGAGGTGAACAGCTACGGGAGTGCAGCTGCTCGCGAGGGGCAGCTCGGCCGCCATCCGGTGGAGCTGTTCGCGCTGCAGCTCGGAGCGGGCACGGCGGAACGCTGCGGACGCGACGAGGACGTCGGCCTCGCCGTCGAGCAGGACCGCCCCGGCGTCCTCGGCCGCCGGACGACCGGGTCGGTGTCCAGGCCGGGGAGCTCGGCGAGCACGCCGTTGACCACGACCGGGCCGAGGCGCCACGCCGACCTCGTCCTCGAGGCTGTAGGCCGTCTGGATCACCTCGTTGACCGGCGTCTCCTCGGGCACGGTGACCAGCACGACGCGGCAGCGTTCGGGGTCGCCGAGCAGCTCCAGGACCTCCTCGGCCTGGGTGTTGATCGGACCGACCTTGACCGCGTCGGCCAGACCGGACGCCGAGCGCAGGAAGGTGATGGCGTGGCCCGCCGCAGGGGCGTCGAGCACGATGAGGTCGAACTCCTCGCTGCGTTCGAGCCCCTTGACCCCGCCGAGCACGAGGATGTCGCGGATGCCCGGTCACGGCGGTCGAGATGAGCTCGAGCGCGCCGAGGGACCAGTCGGTTCGAGATCCGCTGCAGGCCGTGGTCGCGCAGATACTCGAGGAGTGCGTCGTCGGGCGTGACGGTCCGTGCCACCACGCCACCTCGGCCCTCGCCCGGTGCCACGAGCTCGAGTTCGTCGAAGCCGAGCGGCTCGGAACCGAACATCGAGGCAAGACCGCCTTGCCCTCGACCTCGACCACTAGGGTGCGCAGACCGGCCTCGGAGGCGGCCACGGCGAGCGCAGCGGTGACGGCGGTTTTGCCGACGCCGCCTTTCCCGGCGACGATGATCACCCTGGATGCAGTGAAGAACTGCTCAGGATCCACGCTGTCCCTTCGGAGGCCCTGCGGTGCGAACACTACCCAGCCGCATGCGGCGGCCAGCCATCGCCCTGGCTGTTCGTCGGCGGCCTCACGCTGCTGTGGGGCACGTTCGCGCCGACGGCCGGCGCCCAGGACTCGTGTCCGAGGGGCTGCGTCAACGTCGTCGCGGTCGACGGCATCATCGACGAGATCCAGGCCGACTTCATCGAGCAGAGCGTACGTGGCGCCGCGGCCGCGGGGAACGTCGTGGCCGTCGTGCTGCAGATGGACAGCCCCGGCGTCGCCGTGTCCGACGTCCGACTCGACGAGGTGGCCTCGACCATCGCGTCGTCGCCGGTGCCGGTGTCGGTCTGGATCGGCGCGGCCGGCGCAGAGGCGCTCGGCGGCGGCCGAGCTGGTGCAGGTGGCGGATTCCTCGGGGATCACCCCCGGGATCGGACATCGGCCGACGTCGGTGAGCAGCGCCTCGAGCGAGCGCGGAGTTCGGGCGGCTCTTCGGGGGCGACCTCGTCGATGGCACTCGAGGGGACCTTCGTCGGCGAGGAGGCCGTCGAGGTCGGCCTCGTCGACCGGTTCTCGCCCACGCTCGTCCAGCACGTCAGCGAGCTCGAGCAGGTGGACGTCACCGAGATCGAGGGCGACGACGGCGAGACCCTGCGCACACCGGTGCAGGAGGTCCGCTTCTCGAAGCTGCCGCTGCAGACGCAGCTGCTGCACACCGCTGCGAGCCCGTCGGTCGCCTACCTGCTGTTGATCATCGGGCTCGGGCTGCTGCTCTTCGAGTTCTTCACCGCGGGGGTCGGCGTGGCGGGCGTGGTCGGTGCCGGGTTCGTGGTGCTCGGCGCGTACGGGGTCGCGGCGCTGCCGTTCACCTGGTGGGCGCTCGCGCTGGTGCTGGCGTCGATGCTGGGCTTCGCGGTCGACATGCAGACGGGGATCCCGCGGGCGTGGACCGTCATCTCGATGGCCGCGTTCACCGTCGGGTCCGTGTTCCTCTTCGCCGAGTTCCGCCCGACGTGGATCGCGCTCGCAGTCGGGATCGCGGGGATCGGCGTCACCGTGTTCTCGGGCATGCCGGCGATGATCCGCACCCGGTTCGCGACCCCGACGATCGGGCGCGAGTGGATGGTCGGCGAGCTCGGGCGTGCGGACAGCGACGTCGACCCCGACGGGACCGTGGAGATCCGCGGCGCGCTCTGGCGTGCTCGGACGAACCGGGCGACGCCGGTCGTGGCCGGCGACGCGGTGCGTGTGGTCGAGATCGACGGCCTCGTGCTCGAGGTGGAGCCCGAGGAGGGCGGCGCCATGGACTACCGCGAGATGCGCGGGCGGCGCGGAGCGAGACACCGTGAGCGAGGACACCGTGAGCGAGGACACCGCGAGCGAGGACACCGCGGGTGAGGGCACTGCGGGTGAGGGCACTGCGGGTGATGCCGCACCGGGTGACGGGACGGGCGACTCCGCCGCCCGCGACGACCCGCCGGCGACCGAGGGGCGCTAACCGTCGCGAGCGCGACGCGCACAAATTCATCCTTGTGGGGCCCTCGTCGGGGTGCCTAGGTTGGCCGCCACACACCGAGACGGGGGGTCGGACGGTGAGTGCACAGCAGTCCCCAGACGCATGGCAGGCGAAAGCCGCCTGCCGAGGTCCGCAGTCGGCGGTCTTCTTCCCGCCACCGCAGTTCGAGCGCAAGGCCGACCGCCTCGAGCGCGAGCGCCGTGCGAAGGCCATCTGCCAGGGGTGTTCGGTGCGGGCCGAGTGCTTGGATCACTCGATCGCCATCAGTGAACCGCACGGCATCTGGGGCGGGCTGAACGAGCACGAGCGCCGGGCGCTGGTCGAGAGCACCGTCTGAGCGTCGACTCAACCAGCGTCGTTCGCCGCTGACGCAGCGGCGCGGGGGATCTACCGTGATGAGGTGCTTCTCGTCGCGCTGCTCCTGCTGGTGGTCATGCCGGTGCTGGAGCTGTGGGTCGCCGTCGAGGTGGCCGGACAGATCGGTGCGTTCCCCACGGTGCTGGCGCTCATGGCGTTGAGCGCGTCGGGCGTCTGGCTGCTCCGTCGCCAGGGCATGTCCGTCTGGCGCTCCGCGACCGCCGAGCTCGCGGCCGGTCGCACTCCTACTCGTCAGCTGCTCGACGGCGCGCTGGTGCTCGTCGGCGGTGTCTCGCTCGTGGCGCCGGGGTTCGTTTCCGGCGCGCTCGGCGCACTGTTGATGCTGCCCCCGGTCCGTGTGGTGCTGCGGCCCCTGCTGCTCGCCTGGATGACCGCCCGGGCAGCCCGCCTCGCTCGCTCCGGGCGGTTCCGCACCGTGGTGGTCGGCACCACGATCGACCCCGACGGCGGGCTGGGCCGCGACTCCCGGGTCGCTCCCGACCCTGACGTGATCGACGCCGAGGGCTGGGACGTCGGCCCGCCCCGCCGCGAGCTCCCGGGTGACCACGGGGGCCGCCGGGGGCCGGGAGGGTCACCGGAGTAGCCTCGTCCCGTGAGCTCCGTCGTCGACATCGCGCACCCGGATCCCGAGTCGGTCCCTGTTCGCGACGCAGCCACTGTGATGCTGGTGCGTGACGGCGACGCCGGCCTCGAGGTGTGCATGCTGCAGCGCAACCTGCGCTCCGACTTCGTGGGTGGCGCGTACGTGTTCCCGGGAGGCGGCGTGGATCCCGGCGACGCCGACGTGGACGTCCACGCTGTCTGCGTCGGGTCGCGACGACGTCGCGCATCACGCTGGTCGGCGTCGAGCGGGGTGGCCTGGCGTTCTGGGTGGCGGTGATCCGTGAGTCGTTCGAGGAGGCCGGCGTGCTGCTCGCGTCGGACCGCGACGTGCCGGGTCGCTGTCGTTCGCGGACCCGGACGGTGGCCCAGCGCGCTTCGCAGCAGCACCGGGTCGAGGTCGACACCGGTACGACGGCGGCTCGCTCGACCTGTCGCGAGGAGGGCCTGCGCCTCGACGGTCGGCGACATCCACTACTTCTCGCGGTGGGTCACGCCGCTCGGTGCGCCACGTCGCTACGACACCAGGTTCTTCGTCGCGGCCGCACCCGGGGGCCAGGAAGCCCTGCACGATGATCGTGAGGTCATCGGAACGCGGTGGATCACTCCTCGCGCTGCGCTCGAGGACCACCGGGAGGGGCGCATGACGATGATCTTCCCGACCGTGCGCACGATGGTCGCGCTCACGCACTTCGCGGTCGCCGCCGAGGCGCTGGGCCACGCCGCTGCGCAGTCTCGCGTCGATGCGGTGTTGCCGATGCTCCGCGACGAGGGCGGCGGTCTGCGGCTGGTCCTGCCGGGTGACCCCGAGGGAACCGGCGGTGTCTACGACGCCATGACCGGCGCGCCCGCTGTGAGGACGACCTTCCCGCCGAACCAGGCGCCGCACCGGACCGACCCGGCCCGAACCATCCGGCAGCAGCGCTGCGGTCGTTAGGTTGCCGACCTGGGCTGCAGATCCTGGTGATGGGAGCGACCGGCTACATCGGTGGACGCCTCGTGCCGCGGCTCGCCGCGGCAGGGCACGACGTGCGGTGTCTGGCTCGCCGCCCCGAGAAGCTCGCGGGGGTCGACTGGGCCGACTGGGTCGAGGTGGTGCAGGGCGATGCGCTCGACCCCGACACCCTCGACGCCGCGATGGCGGACATCGACGTCGTCTACTACCTGGTGCACTCGATCGGCAGCGGTGGGTCGTTCTCCGACGTCGACCGAGCTGCTGCGTCCAACACCGCAGCAGCAGCGGCCACGGCCGGCGTGTCGCGGATCGTCTACCTCGGTGGGCTGGTGCCCTCGGGAGAGGTGGCGTCGGCCCACCTGGCCTCACGAGCCGAGGTCGGCCAGGTGCTGCTCGACGGACCGGTGCCCGCCGTGGTGCTGCAGGCGGGGGTGATCATCGGCAGCGGTTCGGCGTCGTTCGAGATGCTGCGCTACCTGACCGAACGCCTGCCGGTGATGGTGACGCCCAAGTGGGTGCGCTCGCGGGTCCAGCCCATCGCGGTCCGCGACGTCCTGTCGTACCTGATGGGCGTGCTCGACCTGGAGCCGTCGACCAATCGTCGCTTCGACATCGGTGGGCCCGACGTCCTGAGCTACCGCGAGATGATGCAGCGCTACGCGGCCGTGGCCGAACTGCCCCGTCGCATCATCGTGCCGGTGCCCGGTGCTCACCCCGTGGCTGTCGAGCCACTGGGTGAACGTGGTGACCCCGGTGCCGAAGGCGATCGCGCAGCCGCTGATCGGGTCGCTGCGCAACAACGTCGTGGCCACCGACCACGACATCGAGACGCTGATCCCCTTCGAGCTGTGCCCGTTCGACGAGTCGGTGCGACTGGCGCTCGCCCGGATCCGCGAGGCCGACGTGGTGACCCGGTGGTCCGGCGCGTCGTGGCCCGGTGCGCCGAGCGACCCGATGCCGACCGACCCGGAGTGGTCGGGGGGCACCATCTACCGCGACGAACGCGAGCAGCCGGTGCACTCCGACCCCGACGCGGTGTGGTCCGCCGTCGAGGCGATCGGCGGTGAGCGGGGCTGGTACTCACTGCCGCTCGCATGGGGGTTGCGAGGTCTGCTGGACCGCCTGGCCGGCGGGGTGGGGCTGCGTCGTGGCCGACGGGACCCGAACCACCTGGTGGTCGGCGACGCCGTGGACTTCTGGCGTGTCGAGGCGATCGACTACGGGCGGCTGCTCCGTCTGCGCGCCGAGATGAAGCTGCCGGGCCAGGCCTGGCTGGAGTGGGAGATCACCGGCGGCGTCGACAGCGGGGAGGATCCGGTGCTGCACCAACGGGCCCTGTTCATCCCGCACGGTCTGCTGGGCGACCTGTACTGGTGGTCGGTGAGTCCCTTCCACGGCATCGTCTTCAACTCGATGATCACCAAGCTGGCCCGCAGCGCGTCAGCACCCCCTCGACCGAACCAGCCGTAGGGAGATCCCCCGGTAGCGACGACCAGGCGGGCAGGTCCGGCCTGCTCAGTCGACCGGTGCGGCCGAGGCGAAGGCCCTGGCGCGGTCGAGCTGGGCGGTGCGCTCGTCGCTCGTCGCGGCGCCCACCAGCTGGTAGTCGTCGGCGAACTCGGCTCGCAGCCCCCCGTCGGCGTCGACGAGCCACCGCAGCGCCAGGCGGCGCAGCTTCGCACCCGGTCGGGTCGCTCGTAGGTGCCGAAGACCTTGTCCCACACCAGGGTGGAGACCCCGTGGTTGGCCATCGGGTGACCGAAGTGGTGGTGGAAGTGGTGACGCCGCACCCAGGTGCCGTACCGACCGCCCGGTGCCCGCAGGTGCGCAACGGCGTGCTGGTACTCGTAGAAGAAGTAGCCGAACGCCCATCCGAGCGCGACCGCGACGGCCGGGACCGGTCCGGCGAGCAGCCAGACGGCGGGCATCCACACCCCGAAGCCGACCAGCAGCATGCCGGCCCAGCTCATCAGGTGGGTGACCGAGAAGTCCCACGACGAGTGCACGTGGTGTTCCAGGTGTTCGCGGCTCATGATCCCCTTGCCGTGCAGGTGGTGCATGGCGAAGCGGTGCAGCACGTACTCGGCCAGGGTCCACAGCGCAGCGCCGGCTCGAGCACGAGCCCCGGCGACCGCAACGGTGCAGGAGGTCGGTCATGACGTTGCTCCGATCGGGGCGATGGGGTGTTGGGCGCGCGGGTGGCGGCGGTGCGGGTGCAGTCCTCCGCGAGCGCCCGGGCTCGGCGAGCGCTTCGGCGGCAGCGCCCCAGCCCGACAGGAGCGAGGAGGTGAGCTCCCGGCCCAGGGCGTGCCCGGTCGAGGGCAGCCCGGTGGCGAGCCCGTCGACCATGAGGGCGCCGTTCAGCGCCACGATCCAGGCGAAGGTGCGCACCACGGTCGGGTCGAGTGGGTGCCGATCGGGTCGGTCGACGGCGGCCCGTCGTCCAGGACCGCTCCTCGGCGCCGCGTGCCAGCAGCCGGCGAGGCACGTCGAGCACCACCATGGCCGCGGGCACCACCGACGCGCGTCCTCGGTCGCCTCGGTCCCGGGGGTGACCAGCAGCTGCTGTTGCAGCCGGAACTCGTCGGGCGTGGTGGTCGGGGGCGGTCAGGAACAGCTCGGAGAACGCCCAGAGCCGGGCCAGCGCTGCGGTCCGGAGGTCGGGCAGCGGGGTGCGGCGTTCGAGCAGCTCGTCCAACCTGCGCGGCGTGTGACTCGGCGACCGTCGCCAGTGTGGCGAGCGCTCGTTGCTGCAGCGCCGCCAGCAGTGCGCTGCGCGACGGGAAGTAGGTGTAGAGCGAGGCGGTGGCGTAGTCCGCAGCATCGGCGAGCGCCGCCATGGTGACGCCGTCGACGCCGTCGCGCTCGACCAGGTCGGCCGCGAGGTCGAGCAGGGCATCGCGACGGGCGAGCCGCTTGCCGGGTCCGCCGATCCGGCTCAGCCGATGCTGCAGCGTTTTCCGAAGGCACGTCGAAAAACGTAGAGCAACCGCTCCAGTAGGTCAACCCTGGCCGCGTCAGGACGCCTTGGGCACCGGCCTCGGGGTCGTCTCGTCGGTGTCGGTGTCGGTGTCGGTGTCGGTGTCGGTGGCCGTGGCCGTCGCGCGGTCCGCTGCGACCGATGCGCAGGGCGCAGGACGTGGCAGTACTCCAGGATCCGGTCCTCGGCCTCGCGGGAGAGCTCGGCGAACTCCACGCCGACGTGGCTGATGCCCGCGGCGTCCTCCGGAGCATCCCGGTCGGCACGATCGCACCGGACGGTCCACGCCTGCACTGCCACCCGTTCGATCCGCCCGTCGAGGGCGGGCAGCCGCAAGGTCATCTCGAGGGGATCACCGACCGACGGCGGGTGCGCGGCGAGCAGACCTGCGCCGTGGTGGTTCAGGTCGACCACCTGTACGAGCTCGTCGCCGACGTTCGCCCGTACGTCGACCGCGAACCGGTAGACGTGACGCCGCTGGCGGCGGGCGATGAGCGCCCGCAGCACCAACCCGATCACGAGCAACTCGATCACCCCGATGGTGAAGGTGCCGATCTGGGCGAACAGCGGCATCGACGGCAACGCAACGAGGTC
>CALNXV010000024.1:0-12896 GCA_942490665.1 uncultured Microthrixaceae bacterium | reverse complement strand
CGTTTTGAACAACCGCCCCCCGCCCCGCAGGATCACAATCGCCGTAGGAATGCTGAGCCCTTCGGCAAACACCGTGAACTTGTCCGCGACATGGATCGCCGCTCCGGTATCTTCGCAGATCCGAATGCGGTCGCGGCTTGCCTGCACGGAGTCGGTTCATTGGGATAGTCAACCGTTTCGCACACCCACAGACGCCCGCGTTCGTCCCAGGTCATCGCGATCGGCTTCGCCTGAAAGTTTCGTTCGTCCGCGTACAGGCGAACGGCCATGTCCTTCCGGCGTGACGAAGTGCTTGATCGATTCCTCAGCCGGCAGACGGCTTCTGCATCAGCGTTCTGAGGGCTCGCCCTGCGTCTCCCCATTGCCGAGCCTGGGCGTGTAGTTCGGGATCTTCGGGCCGACGTCGACGCAGGTCCGAACGTGGCAACGTCTTTCCGCAACGTGGCGTCACGTTGCAGGTACGCGAACGAACCGGTTTACATCGCCGAACGACGGGCACCTTTGCCGGGATCGTCGCCGCACGCCCAGCGGATTCCACGCTCCACCAGATTGTGAAAGCCCGCGTTGGAGTAAACGTCCGACTGATCGTGGCCCCACGCCGTGTAGAAGACGCGACCCTTGCCGTGAAGCCCGCATCCACGTCCACGGCTCGCGCGTGCTGCCATCCGCCTGCTCGCCTTCGACCCGGTATTCCAGAACGGTGCGGTCCGCCTCGCCAGTGCAGGTGATGTGACGTACGGTCCTGTCCCAACCGGCGCAGCTGCCGTAGCCTCTTCATGATCGGAGTGATCGGCGGTCCAGCGATCTGCGTTGTAAAGATCACGCCCGCCATGCCGCAGAAACTGCGCCGCCCATCAACGCCACGATGTCATTGTTATTCCGCCAGCAATACGTGTGACAACCCGGCGCGATCACCGCGGTGACCTGACCGATCCGCGAGACTGTGCCGTCCGGCCCAGCGGTGACGGGGGTCGGCGACCGACGACAGCGAAGGGTCCAGCGTGGCGAAAATTCAGTGACAGTGGCGAGCTACTGAAGTGCACCTGCTCTTGGTGGCAAGTCGCAGAAGCAGGTGAAGAAGCTGATCGCTGGTCCGGGGAAGGTCTACATCCGCGACGAGTGCATCGACCTGTGCAACGAGATCATCGAAGAGGAACTGGTCAACGCCAAACTGGTCGCCCTAGAATAATCGAACTCCTCGGCCCAGCGAGATCTTCGACTTCCTCGACGGCTACATCGTCGGCCACCCATGGCCAAGAAGAGACCCTCCCGGTGGCCGTCTACAACTACCTCAAGCTGCAACATTCAGCACGGGGTGCTGGGGGTGGCTGCGCGACGCCGAGCCCGAAGTCCGGTATCCGCTGATTGGTCCCACCGGTTCCGGCAAAGACGCTCCTGGCCAAGACACTGGCCCGGATGCTGCATGTGCCGTTTGCCATTGCCGATGCGACAACCGTTACCGAGGCGGGTTATGTGGTGAGGATGTCGAGAACTTCCTGCTGCGGCTGATGCAGGCAGCGGACTACGATATCGAAGCCGCCCGGACGCGGTATTGTCTATGTCGATGAGATCGACAAGGTCGGCAAGACGAGTCAGAATGTTTCGATCACCCGTGAGGTTTCCGGCGAGGGCGTCCAGCAGGCCTTGCTGAAAATGCTCGAAGGGACGACGGCTTGCGATCCGCCTGTGGTGGCCGTGCGTGTTGACCTCCATCGGTGGAATTCCTCCAGATCGATACCACCAACATCCTCTTCATCCGCGAGGCCTTCGCCGGTCTCGACTGGGTGATCGACCAGCGGGTCGGCCGGCGAGGTGTCGGTTTCGGGGCCGACGTGCGGGCGAGCAGTGAACGTGACGCCGGTGACCTCTTCGCCGAGGTCCTGCCCGAGGATCTGATGAAGTTCGGCCTGATCCCCGAGCTCACCGGCCGCCCCGGTCGTCGGGGTGGCCGAGAGTCCCGACCGCGAAGCCTTCGTCGAGATCCTGGTGGAGCCCAAGAACGCACTCGTGAGCCAGTACCAGACGATCCTTCGCTGGAGGATGTCGAGCTGGAGTTCTACGTCGAGGCGCGGAGGCCGTCGCGGAGCAAGCCATCGCACGGGGTACCGGTGCCCGTGGCCTGCGGGCATCCTCGAAGAGGTGCTCCTGGCGACATGTACGAGCTGCCCTCGCGCGACGACGTGGAGCGCGTGGTGATAGATGCCGACGTCGTGGTCGACAACGTCAACCCCACCCTGGTGCCCTCGACCAAGGCCAAGTTACGCAGCCGACCGAGCCAGCCGCGCTGGCGCAGCCGTCCTAACCGGTGGACATCACAGAGGCGCTCGCCTGGCTGGACGCCTATCTCGACCACGAGCGGGTCGATGTCGGGCACTGGGACCAGTCGGGCGCACGTCGACGGCCTGTCGCTGGACACCGATGGGTGAGCTGATGGCGCTGTCGGGAGATCCGCAGCATCGCCATCCCCGTGATCCACGTGACCGGCACCAACGGCAAGGGCTCGAAGTGGCCGAGATGGTCAGCTCCCTGCTGCGTCGCCAACGGACTCAGCGTCGGGACCTACACGAGCCCGCATGCCAGGAGCGGCTCAACGAGCGGATCTGCCGCGACAGCGAGCCGATCTCCGACGCCGAGCTCGCCGAGGTGCTCGAGGTGATCGCTCGCCGTGATCGGCCGCTGCTGGCCGGCACGCCCCGACTGGCTTCGAGATCATGACGGCGGCCGCTCTGCTGGTTCGCCGAGGCGCCCGTCGACGTCGCCGTCGTCGAGGTCGGCCTGCTCGGGCCGGTACGACGCGACCAACGTCGCGATGCCCAGGTCGCCGTCGTGACCTCGATCGGCGGCGACCCTACACCGACTTCGCCCCGGGTGGGAGCCGCCGTGGCCGGCGAGAAGGCCGGCATCATCACCCCGGCGAGCACCGCCGGTCCTCGGCCGCGTCGCCGACGACCTCGTGGAGCTGTTCGCCGCCGAGGGGCCCGCCCGACTCGTTCGCCAGGGGGTCGACTTCGATGTCGACGAGGACCGCCTGGCGCTCGGCGGACACCTCATCGCGCTCCGTGGGCTCGAGGGGTCCTATGAGGATGTGTTCGTCCCCGTGCACGGCTCCCACCTCGTCGATGCAGCGGCGGTGGCGGTGGCGGCGGTCGAGGCGTTCTTCGAGCGCGAGCTGCCGGCCGACGTCGTCGAGGAGGCGTTCGCTGCGGTCGAGTTGCCGGGTCGGATCGAGGTGGCCGGGCACGCGCCGCTGGTGGTGCTCGACGGCGCCCACAACCCCGGATGCCCTCCGCGCGGTCGGCACGACGCTGGACGACGAGTTTCGCGCTGGCTGGGTCTCGGCTCGTCGTGGTGGGGCTGGTCGCCGGCCGGGATCCGGATGCCGCGATCGAGGCCCTCGGCGCCGCGCCCGGACCTGGTGATCTGCACCTCCACCGAGGGGGACCGGGGCGTGGCAGCGCAGCGACTCGCCGCGGCATGCGACCGCGCTCAGCTGGCACACGAGGTGGTGGCCGAGCCGTCCTCCGCGGTGGCGCGCGCCATGGCGATCGCGGACGAGGCCGATGCCGTGGTGGTGACCGGGTCGTTCCGCCTGCTCGCTCCGGCGCGTGCCGCCATCCGCTCGGCGGCGCAGCCCGAGCACCCCTGACCCGTCGGGCGCCGCCCCGGGTCCGCCCTGCTGTGATCGTCACCTACGCTTTGACGCTGTGAACGACATCGCTGCGTCCAATCGGACCTTCATCATGTGCAAGCCCGACGCCGTGGAGCGCGGCTGCGTCGGTGAGATCATCTCTCGTATCGAGGCCAAGGGCCTCCGGCTGTCCGCCCTCGAGATGCGCACGCCCGACCGCTCGCTCGCCGAGGCCCACTACGACGAGCACCGGGACAAGCCCTTCTTCGGCGAGCTGGTGGACTTCCTGACCCGCGGCCCGGTCGTCGCGATGGTGGTCGAGGGCCCCGATGAGCACACCTTCTCGATCATGCGCACCCTGATCGGCGCCACGAAGGTGACCGAGGCCCAACCGGGCTCCATCCGCGGCGATCTGGCCACGACCACGAACGAGAACCTGGTCCACGGCTCCGACGGCCACGAGTCCGCCGCCCGCGAGATCGGCCTCTGGTTCCCGGCCTGAGCGAGGTGTTGCCTGAGCGTCCGCACACCCCGGTCTGCGTCGACGGTCACACCCACTGGAGCGGGACGCCCACGCTCGGTAGGGTCCATGACGATCTCGTTGCGATTCCGAGACTCCGGCGCCGCCCACGACCGCAGGCCGCGCCGAGCTACCGTGAGGACGCGTATGGCCCGGCTCAACTCCAACTTCCTCAGCCGCGACATGGCGGTCGACCTGGGTACCGCGAACACCCTCGTCTACGTCCGGGGCGAGGGCATCGTGCTGTCCGAGCCGTCGGTGGTCGCAGTGCGCGCCCAGGACGGTCGGGCGGTCGCTGTGGGCACCGAGGCCAAGCGGATGATCGGACGTACGCCGGCGCACATCCAGGCGATCCGCCCGCTGAAGGACGGGGTCATCTCGGACTTCGAGGTCTGCGAGACGATGCTGCGCTACTTCATCCAGCGCGTCCACAACAGCCGATTCGCCAAGCCGCGCATGATCATCTGCGTGCCCTCCGGTGTCACCGGTGTGGAGCAGCGCGCCGTCCAGGACGCGGCTGAGTTCGCCGGGGCCCGCAAGCCCGCCCGGATCATCGAGGAGCCGATGGCGGCGGCGATCGGCTCCGGGCTGCCGGTGCAGGAGCCCACGGGCAACATGATCGTCGACATCGGCGGTGGGACGACCGAGGTCGCGGTGATCTCGCTGGGTGGCGTGGTCACCAGCCAGTCGGTGCGCGTCGGTGGCGACGAGCTCGACGAGGCGATCGTCGCCTTCATCAAGAAGGAGTTCAGCCTGGCGCTCGGCGAACGCACGAGCGAGGTCGTCAAGATGGAGCTCGGTTCGGCCTGGCCGCTCGACCAGGAGCTGCAGGCGGAGATCCGCGGTCGCGACCTCGGTGACCGGGCTTCCCAAGACGGTGGTCACCTCGACCCCCGAGATCCGCGAGGCGATCGAGGAGCCCGTGTCGTCGATCGTCGACGCCGTCAAGGTCACCCTCGACAAGACGCCGCCCGAGCTCGCAGCGGACATCATGGAGCGAGGCATCATGCTCGCCGGTGGCGGTGCCCTGCTCAAGGGACTGCCCGAGCGTCTCGCCCAGGAGACCGGCATGCCCATCCGCATCGCCCCACGTCCCCTCGAAGCGGTTGCGCTCGGCTCGGGTCAGGCACTCGAGGAGTTCGAGGCGCTCGAGGGCGTGTTGTTCTCCTCCGAACGCGGCTGACGGGGCGGCGCCCCGTGCGTCCGATGTCCCAGCCGGGACCCCGCCGTCGGCGCTCCCGTTACTACGTGCTGCTGGTCCTGACGCTGCTCGCGGTGACCCTCATCACCCTCGATGCCCGCGGCGTGGTGGCGCTCAGCTCCGCTCGTGACGGTGCGGTCGACGCGCTCTCGCCCGGTGCGCGCATTCCGCTGGACGACGAGCCCGGTGCGCAACGCCTGGAACGGCATCACCGGCTACGACGAGCTGCGGTCCGAGAACGAAGAGCTGCGCGCCGAGCTCGACGAGATCCGCGGCCAGGAGCTGCGGGGGCAGGCGGCCGAGGCGGAGCTCGAACGCCTCACCGAGCAGCTCGGAATCGACTTCGTGAACGACATCCCGACCCAGATCGCGCGTGTGACGACCGGCTCGTTCTCGAACTTCACCGATCACACCCTCCAGCTCGACCGGGGGAGCGATGCCGGGCTCGAGGTGGGCAACCCGGTGCTGACCCGTGCCGGCCTCGTGGGCCGCATCGTCGAGGTCACCGGCACCCGCTCGGTCGTGCAGCTGATCACCGACCCCGAGCTGTTCATCGGGGTGCAGTTGCCGAGATCGGGTCTCATCGGGACCGGGCACGGCGGCGGCGCGGACGGCAGCTTCGTGGTCGACCGGGGCATCGACCTCGGCGAGCCGGTGGAGGAACGCGAGCCGGTGCTGACCGGCGGGATCGAGCGGTCGATCATGCCCGTGGGGCTCGGCATCCCGATCGGGATCGTCGCGGAGATCACGCCCGACGAGACCGACCGGGTGCAGATCCTCGAGGTCGACTACGCCGTCGACTTCGACGAGCTGAACGTCGTGCAGGTGCTGCAGTGGACGCCCGAGTCGTGAGCGAGGCCCCCGGCGGATCGCCCACGTGAGCGCCGAACCCGGCATCGCGGTGCGCTGGACGCTGCTGGTCAGCACGGTGTTCGTGCTCCAGGTCGGGGTCGTCGTCGACCTCCGGATCCTCGGGGTGCACCCGGAGCTGATGCTGCTGGTCGCGATCTGCGCGGGCCTCGTCGCCGGCCCGGTTCGCGGCGCGTCGGTGGGCTTCGCCGCCGGGTTGCTGACCGACGTGGCGCGGGTCGGCCCGCTGGGTACCTGGGCGCTCGAGCTCGCGCTCGTGGGGTTCGGGGTCGGGTCGCTCGGGGACGCGCTGCTGCGTGCATCCAAGTGGATGTCGGTTGCGATCGCTGCGGCCGCCAGCGCGGCGGGGATCCTCGTCTACGCGTCGATCGACCAGCTGCTGGGAGAACGCACACTCACCGACCCACGCCTCGTTCGCATCGTCGCTATCGTCTCGCTGACCAACGCCCTGCTGTGCGTGCCGATGCTGGCGCTGTGCCGGTGGGCCGAGTCCTCCGAGCTCCGCCAGAGCACCCGATGACCCCGATCGACCCCCTCCGTGATGGACGCTGCTGACTGATGGACACCGACTCCAACCAGGTGCGCCTCAGCGCCGTCGGGATCGTCGCGGTGTCGCTGTTCCTCGCGCTCTTCATGCGGCTCTGGTTCCTCCAGGGCATCGACCGCCAGGAGTACGAAGCGGCGTCGGTCTCGAACCGGCTGCGCGAGATCCACCAGGAGGCGCCCCGCGGGCGCATCCTGGATCGCAACGGCAAGGTCCTCGTCGACAACCGCACCTCCATCGTGGTGTCGCTCGACCGGGAGCCACTTCGAGATCTGGACGAGGAGGAGCGCACCGAGCGGTTCGTCGACCTGGCCGACACGCTCGCTTCGTTCGGGGTCCCCACGAAGCTGTCGGACCTGGAGGCGGCCTTCGAGGACCAGCGCTTCGCGCCGCAGGCCTACGTCCCGGTCGCGGAGGACGTCCCCGAGTCCGTCGAGACGTATCTGCTCGAGCGCGCGGACCGCTTCGAGGGGGTCGAGGTGGAACGCACCGCGGTCCGGGTCTATCCCTACGGCCAGGTGGCCGTGCACCTGCTCGGCTACGTCGGCGAGATCAACGAGACCGAGCTCGCTGACCGCGGTGGGGTCCTCCCCGGGTCCCCCGACGCCGCGGTGCCGACCGCAGCGGCTGCTGCCACCGCCGACGGCGACGAGAGCGGGGACGGCGACGGGGAGGGGGACGCGACCTACCGGCCCGGCGACACGATCGGCAAGAGCGGCATCGAACGCGCCGCCGAGGAGGACCTGCGCGGCGAGCCGGGCATGCGCACGATCGAGGTCAACGCCCAGGGCGAGCTCGTCGACGTCGTCTCGGTCGACCAGCCACGTCAGGGCGACGACGTCTGGCTCACCATCGACATCGACCTGCAGGCCCACGCCGAACGCCTGCTCGAAGCGAAGGTGCTCTCGGTGCGCGGCGGCCGGGACAACGAGGGCAACCGGTTCAACGCTCCCCAGGGCTCGACGGTCGTGGAGGACCCGAGCACCGGCGAGATCCTCGCGATGGCATCGTTCCCCGACTACCCGCCGGACTCGGTGAACAACGGCATCTCCCAGCAGTACTGGGCTGCGCTGAACGACCCCAACAGCGGCCTTCCGCTGAACAACTGGGCCCTGCAGGGGACCTATGCGCCGGGATCGACCTTCAAGCTGTTCACCTCCCAGGCCGCGCAGTGGACCGGGCTGCTCGCCGGGGGCCAGGACGTCATCAACGACCCCGGCTTCTACACCGTCGAGAACTGCGCGGGGGAGAGCTGCGACTTCCAGAACTCGGGTCGGACGCCGTACGGAACGGTCGACCTCGTCAAGTCCCTGAGCGTCTCGAGCGACGTCTACTACTACCGGATCGCCGACAAGTTCTGGAACCGCCGCGGCGAGTTCGGCGAGACCCCGATCCAGGACGCCGCGGCCCGGTTCGACCTCGGCGAGCGCACCGGTATCGACCTCCCGGGCGAGAGCGCCGGGCGACTCCCCTCTCCGGCGGCGCGCGCCGAGGCGTACGACGCGAACCCCGAGTTGTTCCTCGAGCGCGACTGGCGAGCGGGGGACAACATCAACATGTCGATCGGTCAGGGCGACGTGCTGCTGACGCCGCTGCAGCTCACGAACTCCTATTCGACCTTCGCCAACGGCGGGACCCGCCGCGAGCCGGTCGTCATCTCGAAGGTGACACGCGCCCTCGATCCGAGGCTGCCCCCCGGGTTTCCCGACAACTACGAGGTCGTCCGCGAGGTGACCGCCGAGGTGACCGACACCATCGAGTTCGATCCCGTCCAGTACGGCCAGGTGTTCGACGGCCTGGTCGGCGCGGTGACCGATCCGCGCGGCACCGCCGCCGGCCCGTTCGCGGCGTCCCCCACGGCGTGGCCGATGGCCGGCAAGACCGGAACCGCGCAGGTCAACGACAAGGCCGACACCGCGCTCTTCGTGGGCTGGGGTCCGGCGCAGCCGCTCGTCCCGCCCAAGTACGCCATCAGCGTGGTCATCCCCGAGGCCGGATTCGGCGGCCAGGTGGCGGCCCCGCTCGCGTTCCGCATCCTCGCACCGGCCTCCAACGGCACCCTGCCGCCGGCGTGTCCGGTCGTCGGGGATCAGGCAGCGTGCGAGGCCGCCGCGGCCGAGGCCTTCGCTGCTGCGCAGACCGACGCCAGCACCGGCGGGCTCGACTGATGCAGCGCGTCGCCCCTGCCCGGGGCTCGGGTCTGGCCTTCCGTGCGCGGGACCTCTCCGCGCCGTGGCGCCACGTCGACGTCGTGCTGCTGGCCGTGGTCGGGGTGATCAGCATCGTCGGTCTGGTGCTGGTCGCGAGTGCGACCCGCCGCTTCGACGGTGGCACCGGTGTCGTGGCGCGCCAGGCGTTGTTCGTCGCGGTCGGCGTGTGCGTGATGGCGGGGCTCAGCCTGGTCGACTACCGCCGCATCGCGGACTGGTGGCCGGTGATCTACCTGTCGTCGCTCGTGCTGCTCGCCGGTGTGCTGACGCCCCTCGGCTCCACCGGCGCGTTCGGGACCCAGGGCTGGTACCAGGCGGGGCCGATCGCCCTGCAACCCGTCGAGTTCGCCAAGCTCGGCACGATCCTGGCGGTCGGGTCCTACCTCGGCTCCGTCGATCGGGTCGACCTGCCCCGACTCGGCGCTGCGCTCGCCATGATCGGCGTGCCGATGGGCCTCACTCTGCTGCAGCCGGACCTCGGCTCGGCGATGGTCTTCATCGTCGCCGGCCTCGGGATGCTGGTGGTCGGTGGTGTACGGCTCCGACACCTCCTGGTCCTGGTGCTGCTCGGCGTCGGCGGGGTGATGGGCATCCTCGCCTCCGACACGCTCGACGAGTACCAGCGTGACCGGATCGTCGGGTTCGCGAACCCGGCGGGCGTGTCCGAGGCGGCCGGCTACAACGCCCGCCAGGCGCAGATCTCGATCTCCTCGGGCGGGTTGACCGGGTTCGGGTTCGGCGAAGGCCCCTCGACCCGGCTCGGCTACGTGCCCGCCCAACAGACCGACTTCATCTTCACCGTCGCCGGCGAGGAGTTCGGGTTCCTCGGTGCCGGGACGCTCGTGGTGCTCTTCGCTGTGATGGTCTGGCGGATCTGGCGGATCGCGCAGCTCGCGGCGGACCGGACCGGCATGCTGATCTGCGTCGGCGTCATGACGATGCTGCTGTTCCACATCTTCGAGAACATCGGGATGAACCTGGGCATCATGCCGATCACCGGCATCCCCCTGCCGTTCGTGTCCCAGGGTGGGTCGTCGGTGCTGGCGTCGTTCACGGCGCTGGGGCTCGTGCAGTCGGTCCACATGCACCGGTTCAGCTGAACCCCGGGGCACTGTGGGCACTCCGGGCGGGGTGTCGGCCGCTCAGCCGCGGCGCCGGTAGACTCCCGGAGGTCATGTCCTCCGTGCCCACAGCGCTCCCCGGCGACCGCACCACCAGCGGTGCCCGGGTCGACGTGCTGCGGATCTGTCTGAGCATCGTGTTGGCGACGGCGGGGGGCCTGCACCGCACAGGAGGCCGAGAAGTCGGCCACCACCATGAGAACACCCGACGACGGCGACCGCTCAGAGCACCCACTGCTCGCTGCGCCGTCCGACCGCGCCGTTCGGCGCGAGCCACGAGAGGACCGTCCCATGTCGGACACCGCATCCACGCCGGAGGGCCAGACGCCCGACCGGTCGGGGGCCTCGTCGCCCCCGTCGCCCGATCCAGCCCCCCCGGGGGGCTCGGACACCCCCACGGCGCCCTCGCGGCCCACCGCTGAGTCGGCTGGGCAGAGCCCGGCGCCCGACGGCCCCACGTCCGAAGGCGCTGATCCCGACGGCCCAGCCTCCGGCGGCGCTGATCCCGACGGCCCCGCCCCCGGCGGCGCTCCGCGCAAGCCGAAGATCGGCGACACCATGCCGGCGCCGCCCGGCGCTGCGGGAGGTGCAACGGGGTCGCCCGCGGATCAGCAGCCCGGCGGTGGCGGATCGTCGTCGCGCAACCGTCGACGCCGTCGACGCGGTCGCGGCGGTGGCGGTTCGGGTGGCGGGGGCCAGCAGGGCTCGTCACCACAAGGTGGAGCCTCCAAGGTCGGGGGCGCCGCCAAGCAGGGTGGCGAGCAGAAGCAGCGGAACAAGCAGCGCTCCGGAACCGGCCGGTCGGGCCAAGGATCGCGAGGCGCCCGGGGGCCCGCCCCGACGCCGGTCGAGGCGGTCCTGACCGACGAGTCCCCCCTCGAGCTCGACGAGTCGACGATGAAGCGTCGGGGTGGTCGGAGTCGCAAGGGCCGCGCCGTGGGCCGCTACCAGATGAACGTCCACGTCCACGGCGACGCGACCCAGATCGCGATCCTGGAGGGCCGATCGCTGGTCGAGCACTACGTCTCCCGCCCCACCGACGACGTCAACCAGATCCACGGCAACATCTACGTCGGCAAGGTCGAGAACGTCCTGCCCGGCATGGAGGCCGCGTTCGTCGACATCGCGACGCCCAAGAACGCCGTGCTCTACCGCGGTGACGTGCAGTACGACCCCGACGACGTCGAGTCCAAGGGCGGTCCACCGCCCCGCATCGAGGACGTCCTGCGGGCCAAGCAGCTGATCCTCTGCCAGGTCACGAAGAACCCCATCGCGCACAAGGGCGCCCGGTTGACCCAAGAGGTGTCGCTGCCCGGCCGTTTCGTGGTGCTGGTGCCCAACTCGAGCACGTACGGCATCTCCAAGCGCCTGCCCGACGACGAACGCAAGCGGCTGCGCAAGCTCCTCGACCGGGTCAAGCCCGCCGAGCACGGCATCATCGTGCGCACCGCTGCCAAGGGCGTGACCCCCGAGGAGATCGAACGCGACGTCGCCCGGTTGGTCAAGCAGTGGGACCAGATCTCCGAGCTGGCCTCGAAGCAGCAGCGCGCCGGGCTCCTCTACCGCGAACCCGAGATGGCGGTGCGGTTCATCCGCGAGGAGTTCAACTCCGAGTACCGCGCGGTGGTCATCGACGACGCAGCGCTGCACGCGGATGTGCACGAGTACGTCGCCGCGGTCGCGCCGGCGTTGGCCGAGCGGGTGCAGTACTTCGACCCCTCGACCGAGGCGCTGCCGCTGTTCGAGAAGTACCACGTGGCCGAGCAGGTCGCGAAGGCACTGGACCGCAAGGTCTGGCTGCCCTCGGGAGGCTCGCTGATCATCGAGGCGACCGAGGCGTTGACGGTCATCGACGTCAACACCGGGCGCAACGTCGGGTCGTCGTCGCTCGAGGAGACCGTGTACCGCAACAACCTCGAGGCAGCGGAGGAGATCGCCCGTCAGCTGCGGTTGCGCGACATCGGCGGCATCATCGTCATCGACTTCGTCGACATGGAGATCAAGGACAACCGCGACCGCGTCATCAAGGTCTTCCGTGAAGCGCTGGCCCGGGACAAGACGCGCACGCAGGTGTTCAACATCTCCGAGCTCGGCCTGGTCGAGATGACCCGCAAGCGCATCGGGGAGGGCCTCCTCGAGAGCGTCTCGACGCGCTGCGAGCACTGCGATGCCCGCGGTCTCATCATCGAGAACGAGCTCCTCGGCTGAACCCACGACCCGTCTGCGGACCTCGACTCGCACGACGGGCCACTGGACCGGTAGAGTCGCAAGCCGTATGTACGCAGTCGTGAAGTCCGGTGGCAAGCAGTATCGGGTCGAGCAGGGCCAGCGCCTGCGCGTCGAGCGCCTGATCGGTGCGGCGGGCGAGGTCGAGCTCGACCCCGTCCTGCTCGTCGACGGCGACACCGTGCTCGCCACGCCCGAGCAACTCGCCGGCGCTTCGGTGCAGGCGCGAGTGCTCGACGAGGTGAAGGGTCCGAAGATCGACGCCTTCACCTACAAGAACAAGTCGAACAACCGGCGTCGGTGGGGTCACCGCCAGACGTACTCGTCCATCGAGATCACCGGCATCTCGGCGGGCTGAAAGGGCACCATGTCCAAGACCAAGGGCGGCGGCTCCACCCGCAACGGCCGCGACTCCAACAGCCAGCGCCTCGGCGTGAAGGTCTACGACGGCGGCGTCGTGCACGCCGGCACGATCATCGTGCGCCAGCGTGGCACCCGCATCCACCCCGGCGAGAACGTCGGCATCGGCGGCGACGACACGCTCTTCGCCACGGCCAACGGCCAGGTGAAGTTCGG
>CALNXV010000023.1:0-29542 GCA_942490665.1 uncultured Microthrixaceae bacterium | reverse complement strand
TCCGAAGAACATCGAGGTGTCGACTCACCCGCCTGGAACAGTTCGTTGTCGTGGATGGCGCCCCGAGAGCAGCTCGGAGCTCGTCGACGGCGTCGCTCCAGGCGTCGTCCTCCTCCTCGGCGCTCGCCCGACCTCCGGCACGACCTCCTCCGGGGCCTCGGTGGACCCGTGAGCGGTTCGGGTGAAGCGGATGAAGTCGCCGGTCCGGCGATCGATCACCGCGGAAATCGCCCGCGATGCCGACCGGCCAGGTGACCGGCGTGCACAGCAGCCCCAGCTTCGACTCGATGTCGTCGATCAGCTCCAGCGGGCTGAGCCCGGGCCGGTCCCACTTGTTGACGAAGGTGATGATCGGCAGACCTCGGTCACGGCACACCTCGAACAGCTTGAGGGTCTGTGGCCTCGATGCCCTTCGCGGCGTCGAGCACCATGACCGCGGCATCGCAGGCGGTGAGCACCCGGTAGGTGTCCTCGGAGAAGTCGCGGTGGCCGGGGGTGTCGAGCAGGTTCACCACGCAGTCGCGGTACGGGAACTGCAGCACCGTGGAGGTGATCGAGATGCCGCGCTGCTGCTCGAGCTCCATCCAGTCCGACGTGGCCGAACGTCGGTTGCCCTTCGCCTTCACGGAGCCGGCCTCACGTCCGAGCGCACCCCCGTAGAGCAGCAGCTTCTCGGTGAGGGTCGTCTTGCCGGCGTCGGGGTGCGAGATGATCGCGAACGTCCGTCGACGCGAGGCTTCGGCGACCGGATCGGCGGAGGTGCTCACCTGTTCAGCAAACAGGGTCCGCCGTCGGCGCGCCAACCAGGGGGCTCCTGCCCCCGGGGGTCGCTCACCCGCTCGTGGAGAAGACCGCCTGGCGCACCTCGACGTGCGATCCGTCGGCATAGCTGACGGTCGCGACCAGCGAGTGGTCGCCCTGCGCGAGCGTCGCCGACGTCGATCCGTCCCGATGACGGGCTCCCACGGCGCCTCGGTGTCGGTGACCACCGGCCCGTCTCCGATGCGGAAGTCGACGCGGACCACCCCGTCGAGCTCGATGCGGATCCACCCCGGTCCACTCACCGTGGCACCGTGCAGCGGGCGGGACGAGTCGGGCGTCTCGATCGAGGCCCAGGTGACCCCCTCGGTGAGCTGGGCGGGCACGACGTCCGTGGTCACCGTGGTGGTGCCGAGCACCTCGGCGGTGGGGGGAACGACCGATGCTGCTTGCTCGCGCCGTGCCTCGCGGGCCTGGTAGGCCATCGGGAGCGCCACCGACGCGGTCAATCCGATCGACGCGCCGAGCGCGAGCACGACCCGCATGCTGAGCGCGCCGGTGGCACCTCGCCGGCGGCGTCGATCGTCACCCGGTTCCCGTCGCATCGAGGATCCATCCTCGTCGTCGCCGAGCGGGCGCGGAATGGGCGAATCTGCCGACCGATGCCAACGGATCCGCCGTGATCTCACGCTGCGTCGTCCTCCGACCCGCCTCCGAGGTCGATGATGCCGAGGCGCACCGCCGAGAGGACCGCGTGGGTCAGGCTCTGGGTGTCGAGCCGGCGGTAGATCGCGTTCAGGTGGTTGTGCACCGTCTTCTGGGTGATGCCGAGCGCACGCGCCACCTGCTTGGTGCTCGAGCCGTCGGCGATCATCTGCAGGATCTCGACCTGGCGGTCCGAGAGGACGTCGGCGGCGGGGTCGTCCTCGGCCGCGATCGTGCTCAGCATCGACGCGGCGAGCTGCGGGCTGAGCACCTCCTCGCCGGCGAGCGCTCGACGCAGCGTGTCGAGCACATCGCTGAACGACGTGCCCTTGGTGAGGTAGCCGGTCGCGCCCGCCTCGAGCGCGGCGCGGGTGCGCTGGGGGTCGTCGTGCATGGTCAACACCACGACCTTCACCTCGGGCAGCTCCTCGGTGATGCGGCGCGTCGCGGCAACGCCGTCGAGGACCGGCATCGACAGGTCCATCAACACGATCTCGGGCTGCAGCGATCGCGCCAGCTCGATGGCCTCCTCGCCGTTGTCGGCCTCGCCGACCACGTCCTCGCCGGCGCTCTCGAGGCCGCGACGGATGCCGTCGCGCAGGATCTGGTGGTCGTCGGCGAGCAGCACTCTCATCGTGGGGGTCCTCCGTCGTTGCCGGCGCCGAGTGCGGCCCGCGGACGGGTCCGGCACAGCGGTGGCAGGATCATGTCCGTCCCATCGGCATCGACGGTCGCGGTGTTGACCGCGTGCCCAGGATTCCTGCGACCACGGCGACGGTGGTGCCCACCCCTGGCGTGCTGGTGATGGTCATCTGGGCCCCCACCGCGTCGGCGCGTTCGCGCATGCCGACGAGCCCGTAGGCGGAGTCCCGGACCCCGCGTGCGGTGTCGAAGCCGCAGCCGTCGTCGACGACACGCAGCTCGAAGTTGCCGCCCCGCACGGTCCAGGTGACGTCCACGTGCGACGCGTCGGCGTGCTTGGCGACGTTGTTGAGCGCCTCCTGCAGGATGCGCAGCAGCTCGTTCTCGATCGGTACGGGCAGATGGTCGGTCGGCGGGGTCGTCACGAAGGTCGCCTCGACGCCGGAACGTTCGCGGAACCGCTCGACGATCTCGCGACCGACGACGGCGAGCGGCAGCCCCTCGGTCACCCCCGAGCGCAGCTGCCGCAGCGTCTCGCGCAGCTCGTCGAGCGCCGCCTGCACGTCGTCGTGCAGGCGATCGAGGTCGGGCGAGGGACCCTCGTGCGCCGCGCGGATCCGCTCCAGCTCGAAGCCGATGTAGGTCAGCCACTGCCCGAGGCGGTCGTGCAGGTCCCGGGCGAGGCGAGTCCGTTCCTCCTCGGCGCCGAGTGACCGGAGGCGACCGAACCAGCGGGCGTTGTCGATGGTGAGCGCCAGCACCTCCGCCAGCCCGGTGAGCACCCGCAGGTCCCGTTCGTCGAAGTGCGCCAGCTCGGGGTGTTCGAGACCGAGCAGTCCGACCGGCTGACCGCGTGCCTCGAGACGGACGTACACGCCGCTCCCGCTCGAGCCGACCAGGCGGGCCTCGTCCGGGAACTCCTCGAGGGCGCTGCGCAGCACCGGGGCGGAGCTGCGCAGCGCCGCTGCGAGCGGCTCCGGCAGCTCGCTGGTCCGGTAGGCGGGACCCAGGACGCAGCCCTCGGCGAGCTTCGGGACCCACTCCTCGGCGTTCTCGTCCAGGGTGAGCAGGCACACGACGCGCGCTGCGAACGTGTCGTGGATCTGTTGTTGTGTGCTCTGCAGCGCTTCGCGCAAGGTCAGCGAGGTCGGCAACGTCCGCGCGACCGAGTTGACCAGGGTGAGCAGCCCGTTGGCCTCCGAGAGCGACTCGACCTGGCCGGCGAGGGCGACCCGGCGGCGTTCGGCCTCGAGGAGCCGGTCCCGGACCGCGGCTGCGGTCAGCACCGCGAGCAGCATCGTGAGCGTCACTGCGAGGTCGTCGCGCCCTCGCAGCTGGGCGGCGACGTCCGCGGAGCCGATCACGCCGCCGATCGCGATCGCCAGGTAGCCCGAGATGAGCGCGATCCCGCCCGCGAGGTAGCCCCAGCCGAACGCGACCACGACCATCGCGACCATCACGGTGAACACGAAACCGCTCTGGAGCCCGCCCCCGTAGCCGACGGCCACGCCCAGGGCGACCACGTCGAACGACGCGGAGAGCCGATCGCGCAGCAGCGGGGATGCCAGCCGGATCGGGATGATCGTTCGCCATGTCGTGATGAACAGGCAGACCGCGGCGGTGACGACCGCGGGGTAGGAGCCGTCGAACGCGTCAGGTGCGCTGAGCACCAGGCCGTAGCCGGCGAGGCTCCAGCGGAGCGCAGAGATCGCGGGCGACACCGAGGCGCGCACCGCGGGCGGCAGGGCGATGCTGAGCGTGGCGTCGTCGAGTCCGCCGTAGCGCAGCGATCGCAGCGCCGCAACGGTGTCGTCGACGCGCACTGCGTCCCCGCCACCTCGTCTCGATGTCCGTGCATCGCTCGAGGTCGAGTGCTCTTCCGTGGCGGGGAGCCTACCGACCGCCCCGCCCGCAGCGGCGCCCCGCATCGACGCCGCCCCGTATCATCGCCGGCGATGACGGCGACCGGACCCCTCGAGCTCACGCCCGACGAAGCGCGCGCCGCCGCGTACCCGGGCGCTCAGCGTCCGGACCGGCGACGCACCGTCGACGCCGCCGGCGCCGCGCTCTCGGTCGTCGAGTGGGGCGACGAGGACGCGCCACCGATGCTCCTCGCCCACGGCGGGTTCGACTTCGCCGAGACCCTCGACGTCTTCGCTCCCATGCTCGCCGCCGACGGGTGGCGTGTCGTCAGCTGGGACCAGCGCGGACACGGCGACTCCGCGTGGACCCACCTGTACAGCTGGGAGGCCGACCTGCGCGACGGGGTGGCGGTGCTGGCCACACTCCCACCAGCACCGATGCCGTTCCTCGGGCACTCCAAGGGCGGCAGCCTGGCCATGCACCTCGCGAACCTCGCGCCGCACCGCGTGAGCGCACTGGTGAACCTCGACGGCCTGCCCTCCGAGGGCACGATGACCGACGTCGCGGACCACGAGCGGACGCGTCGCCTCCGCGACGAGATGGACGCCTGGCTCGCGCACCGCCGCACCCTCGTGGACAAGCAGCGCCGGCCGGGAACCCTCCAGGAGCTCGCCGAGCGTCGTGGCCGGATGAACCCACGGCTGTCGACGGAGTGGCTGCAGTATCTCGTGACCGTCGGCGCGGCGAAGGGGCCCGACGGGTGGCGCTGGAAGCTCGACCCGACCATGCGGATGGGGGGGTTCGGTCCCTGGCGGCCCGAGTGGTCGATGCTGCGGCTTCCGGGCCTCGGCGTGCCGTTCCTCGGCGTGCTGGGCCTCGACCTCGAGGTCATGGGGTGGGGGACGCTGCCCGAACACGTGACGAGGTACCTGCCACCGGACGCACGGTTCGAGACCCTCGAGGGAGTCGGCCACTTCGTGCACATCGAGCAGCCGCGCCTCGTCGCCGACCTCGTGCTGGAGTTCCTGTCGTGAACGCCGCCGCCATCACCTGGCTCCGCCACCACCGCATCGACCTGGCACTGCACCGCATCGTCGACGGCGACGACCCGTCCTTCCGCCCGCTGCTCCTGCTGCACGGCCTCGGGGAGCGCACGCCAGAGGCGCTACCGCCCGGCGTGCGCTGGCCCGGACCTGTCTACGGGCTCGACTTCACCGGCCACGGGCGCTCGACGGTGCCCGTCGGCGGCGGGTACACGTCCGAGATCCTCGTGGGTGACGTCGACGCGGCGCTCGAGCACCTCGGCCAGGTCACCGTGCTGGGGCGTGGGCTCGGTGCCTACGTCGCGCTGCTCGTCGCAGCCGCGCGACCCGCGCAGGTGGTCGGGGCGGTGCTGACCGACGGCCCCGGCCTCGTGGGTGGCGGGGTTCACCCCGGATCGCCCCTGACGCCCTACCCGGCACCGGGCGCGGTCAGCCCACCGGACCCGTTCGCCCTGCTCGAGCTCGCCCGCGACGTGCGTCCGCCCGACTACGCGCAGACCTACGTGCGCTTCGTCGTGGAACGCAGCGGCTTGCGCCGCCCGATCGTCGTCGCCGCCGTGGTGACCCCGGAGTGGCTGGCCGCGGTCGAGTCCGAGCCGGGTGTGGGGCGCTCCAGCGTTCCCGACGCGCTCGCCGAACTGGCGCGCCAGACCGACCTCGCCTGAGCGGCTGCAGCCTGAGGCTGACCACCTGAGGGCGGAACGGGCCCGTCAGCCGCCGGCAGGCGGCTCGTCGCCGTCGCCGTCGTCATCCCCCTCGCCGTCGGCGTCGTCGAGCTCGGCATCGTCGAGCTCGACCAGCACCTCGTCCACCTGGAACCGGGCCACGTCGAGACGCTCCCGGCACCGGACCACGAGCTCGGCGGCCCGCTGCACGCGATCAGCCAGGTGATCGACGTCGAGCGAGTCGGATTCGAGCTCGGCAACGAGCGCGGTCAGCTCGTCGATGGCTGCGGCGAAGCCGGGGCCATCGCCCCGCTCGGTGTCGCCGGACTGCTCGGTCATGCTCGCTCCTGATCCGCTCTGTCGCGGCCCCCGGCCGAGGTCGGTCGGTCGGGGGCCGGCTCCGTCACGCTGCTGGGCCCGGCGTCGACGGTCGACAGGACCGTACCGCCGGCGGTCGTCGTGGTGAGCCGTTCGCCCGCTGCAACCCCTGCGGGGTCGCGCACGAGCGAGCTGTCAGCACGGCGGGTGATCGTCCACCCCCGCGCGAACGCCCGGCCGGGGTCATGCGCCGCTGCGCGAGCCCCGAGCGCCTCGAGCGCTTCGGCGGATCGCGTCAGCTCCCGACGCGCCGCGGGGCCCAGCCGTTCGTGGAGATCGGAGAGGTGGCGGCTGCGGCGGTCGAGTGAGCGCGGGGCGTGGTCGCGGACCCGCTGCACGATCGCGTCGAGCTGCTGTGCGTTGCGGTCGAGGTGTCGAGCGGCGGCCATGCCGCTGCGTCGCGACATCCGGTCGAGCTGAGCACCCGCTCGCACGAGCCGGCCCCGGGTCGCGGCGTCGAGCTGGGCGGTGAGATCGGCCAGGAGCTCCGCTGCACCGCGGACCGCCGCCACGATCGCCGCGGCTGCGGCGGTCGGCGTCGTGTGAGCCGAGTGGGCGACGACATCGGCGACGCTCGTGTCGATCTCGTGGCCGATGCCGGTCCACACCGGGACCGTCGCGGCGGCGATCGCCCGGGCCACGCTCTCGGTGTCGAACGCCGCGAGGTCGGTGCGCGCGCCACCGCCACGGACCAGCAGGATCACGTCGACCCCGAATGCGCACGCGCCACCCAAGGCCGAGACGAGTGACCGCTCCGCGTCGGCGCCCTGAGTGCGCGCATCGAACACCGACACCCGGAAGCCGAACCCGCCGCGCCGCAGCGCGTCGAGCGCGTCCGCGTGGGCGGCGCTCCCCACGCTGGTGACCAGCCCGACGTGCAGCGGGAGCGAGCTCATCGCCAGCGCGGCGTTGCGTTCCAGGAGCCCCGCAGCGGTGACGGCGGCGAGGACCCGGTCACGTTCGAGCCCGAGGACGCCCAGGGTGTAGCCGGGGTCGATCCCGGTCATCCGCAGCTGCAGGGTGCTGCGCGCCGGGTAGGTGTCGAGTCGTCCCCGGATGCGGACGCGGACCCCGTCGGTCATGCGGACCGCGCCGCCGCTGTCCCGCAGGTGGCGGTTCACCGCGTGGCGTTCGCCGGCGAAGAGGGTGACGGCCAGCATCGGCCGCCCCGACGGTCCGCGCGTGCCGGCCGCTCCGCCACCTTCGTCGGAGTGGGCGAGGTCGAAGTACACGTGCCCGGCCGCGGACCGCTTCAGATTGCACAGCTCACCCTCGACCCAGACCTCGTCGCCGAAGACCTGACGCAGCACCGAGCCGACGGCCTCGTGCAGCTCGCCGACCGACCAGGTGACGACCGGGTTGGCGCCCTGGGACGGGTCGTCCGGGCTCACGCAGTCGGGCTCACGAGCCAGCGCCGCCGTCGTGCTCGGAACCACCGTCGTCGAGGTGACGGACCACGAGCACCGGCGCCGGGCAGTGGCGCACGACGTGGTCGCTGACCGAGCCGATCACGACCCGCTTGATGAAGCCTCGGCCGTGCGAGCCGACCACCACCACGTCGGGGCCGACCTCGCCGGCGACCTGGCAGATCATGTGGCCCGGTGACCCCTCGAGCAGCCGGTGCTCGACGATGGCCGGGTCGAGACCGATGGCGTCGAGGGTGATCGACAGCTCGTCGCGGCCCTCCTCGAGCAGCGAGGCGCGCGCAGCGTCGGACTCGGCAGGGGAGAGCAGGTTGCCCTCGAACCCGCCGGCGCCGGAGTCGACGGCGATGCTGGTGTCTGCGACGGTCAACAACGTCACCCTGGTCGGCGACAGCAGCTGGACCCCGCGGCGTGCAGCGTCGAGGGAGACCTCGGAACCATCGGTTGCGATCAAGGCGTGCATGGCGGACCGGACCCTTCGTCGACTCGGGCACAACCTACCGGGCGGCCGAGGAGCGACGGGCGGTGCGGGGCTGCAAGGATGCGGATCCGACGACGACCAGCCGGGGGACCGATGCAGCGGGTGGACTTCGACCTCGACGGTCGCGTGGCGATCGTGACGGGCGCCAGCCGGGGGCTCGGGCGGGCCATCGCCGAGGGGTTCGCCGCCCACGGCGCCGCGGTCGTCGTGGCGAGCCGCGATGCGGCCGCCTGTGAGGCTGTCGCCGTGTCCATCCGTGAGCACGGCGGCACCGCGCTCGCGGTGCCCACCCACGTCGGGCGACCCGACCAGCTCCACTCGCTGGTCGAGCGCACCGTCGCCGAGCTCGGCGGCATCGACGTCGTGGTGAACAACGCCGCCAACCCCCTCGGTGGCGACGTCGCGTCGCTCGCACCCGAGGCGTTCGAGGCCAGCTTCCGCACCAATGTCCAGGGCCCGTCGTTGCTCGCCGCAGCGGCGCTGCCCCACCTCGAGGCGAGTGGCCGGGGATCGGTCATCAACGTCATCACGGTGGGCGCGTTCGCGGGGGCCGCGCACCTCGGGCTCTACACCGCCAGCAAGGCGGCGCTGTGGAACCTGACACGCACGATGGCCACGGAGTGGGGTCCGCTGGGCGTGCGCGTCAACGCCATCGCCCCCGGTCCGTTCGACACCGCGATGATGGCCCCGACGTTCGACGTCCCCGAGTTCCACCGCCAGATCGTCGACTCGACGATCCTGCGCCGCATCGCCGAGCCGTCCGAGATCGTCGGTGCCGCGCTGCTGCTGGCCTCCGACGCTGGGTCCTACATGACCGGCAGCTGCGTCGTGGTCGACGGCGGCACCGTCGCCTGAGGCCGATCCGACGCAGCTGCCGGTCGCCGGCAGCGGCCGGCCGACCGACCCTGTCGGGCCATGTTTCGTTCAGCTACCGTTCGCCTGCATGCAGGGGGATGCAGTGCGACGAGCGACGATGGCCAGACCACCGACGACCGGATCGGCGGTCTCGCGCCGCTCGGTGCTGCGCTGGGGTGGATCGGCGGGGATGCTCGCGGTCACCGCGGCCATCACCCAGGCGTGCACCCCGCCCGGCGCGCCCGAGCCCGGGGCGGACGAGAACGGAGTGGTGCTGCGCGAGGGCTTCACGAGTCGTGTCATCGCCACTGCGGGCGAGAACGTCGGCGCGTCGGGACTGGAGTACCGCATCTTCCCCGACGGGGCCGCCACGTTCGTCGACGCGGCGGTGCCGGGTGGGTGGTACCTGTGCGTGAACCACGAGATCCCCGCCGTCGGAGGAGTCACCTCGATCCGCTTCGCTCCCGACGGCACCGTGACCGACGCGCTCGACGTGCTCTCCGGCACGGGCCAGAACTGCGCCGGTGGCGCCACCCCGTGGGGCACCTGGTTGAGCTGTGAGGAGTTCGACTGGGGCCACGTGTGGGAGTGCGACCCCACCGGCGCTGCGCGGCCGCGCCGCCACCGCGCGATGGGCGCCTTCGCCCACGAGGCCGCCGCGGTCGCGACCGACGGGCGCGTCTACCTCACCGAGGACCGCCCCGACGGCGGGTTCTACCGATTCACACCGAGCGCACCACAGGACCTCTCCGCCGGCCTCCTCGAGATCGCGACCGGAGCCGCCGCACCCGGACCGGTCCGCTGGCGTGAGGTCCCGGACCCCGACCCGTCGCCGTTCGCGACGCCGTGTCGCCGCCAGCTCGGCGACTCGCTGGCGTTCGACGGCGGCGAGGGCATCGCCACGCTGGGCGACGACGTCTGGTTCTCGACCAAGGGCGATGAGCGGATCTGGCGTTACGACCTCGCCGCCGGGGACGTGGAGCTCTACTACCAGGCAGGTGGCGACAGCACGCTGTCGGGGGTCGACAACGTGTGGGTCGACGGCGCCTCCGGCGGGCTGCTCGTCGCCGAGGACGGCGGCGACATGGAGATCGTGCTGCTGCGCCCCGACGCGACGGCCGAGGCGATCGTCCGCCTGCCCGGCGAGGAGGAGCTCAGCGAGATCGCGGGACCGTGCTTCAGCCCCGACGGTCAGCGGCTCTACTTCTCGTCGCAGCGCGGTCCGGTCGGCCCGGCCGGGCTGCCCCTGGGCGTCACCTACGAGGTGACCGGTCCCTTCGACGAGCTGCTCGGTCGGGTCTGACCGCCCGCCGCCACCGGTGCGACGAAGTGGCGGGGCTCCGCCGCTGCGGTCCACGCTGTGGTCGTGGCGGGCGTGACGATCGACGAGGACCGGGGCCGCTTCCTCGCTCGGTGCACCGGCGTGCTCGGGGTGCTGGCCCTGGTGCTCGTGCTGCGCCCCGACCTCGCCGCGGCGGTGGGAGCGCAGAGCTCGTCGCTCACCGAGAGCGCCATGAACGCCTGGAAGGCGGCGCTGCTCGGCATCGTCGAGGGTGTCACCGAGTACCTGCCGATCTCCTCGACCGGGCACCTGCTCGTCGCGTCGGACCTGCTGGGCCTCGGCACGTCCGACGAGGACATCGCGGCGGCCAACACCTACGCGATCGCGATCCAGTTCGGCGCGATCCTCGCCGTGGCCGGGCTGTTCTGGAAGCGCTTCCGCGACATGCTGCTCGGCCTCGTCGGCCGCTCGGAGTCGGGTCGTCACCTGCTGGTGGTGCTGGTCGTCGCGTTCGCGCCTGCGGCGGTGCTCGGCTTCCTCTTCGACGACCTCATCGAGGAGTGGCTCTTCGCGCCGTGGCCGATCGTGGCGTCGTGGCTGGTGGGCGGCCTGTTGATCCTCGGCCTCGAGCAGCGTGGCCTGATCCCGCGATCGCCGGAGGCCGTTCACGGTGACGTGGATCCGCTGCTCGCGATCACCGTGCGTCAGGCGTTCATCATCGGCATGGTCCAGACCATCGCGATGTGGCCCGGGACGTCGCGGTCGCTCATGGCGATCCTGGGAGCCCTCCTCGTCGGGGTCGGTATGGCAGCGGCCGTGGAGTTCAGCTTCCTGTTGGGCTTCGTCACGCTGACGGCGGCGAGCGTCTACTCGCTCGCGTCCGACGGCGGCGCGTTGGTCGACCAGTTCGGTCTCGTCGATCCGCTCATCGGGCTGGTGTTCGCGTTCGTCTCCGCCGTGCTCGCCATCAAGTGGATGATCGGGTACCTGCAGCGGCATTCGCTCGCTGTGTTCGGCTGGTACCGCATCTTCGCGGCGACGATCACCGGCGGCCTGATCGTCACCGGCGTCCTCGCCGCCTGAGCGTTCGACCGCAGCCGGACCGGCGACCGCGCCGGGCCCACGGCGGTCGGTGCGCCCGCAACGCGCCGGTCGGCGCGCCACAGGGGTGCAGTAACCTGCCGCCCCGGTGGCCGCTGGATGCCACCGTGAACAGGAGACACAGATGACCACCCCCGTCCCGATCACCGTCGCGCACGGCGACGGCATCGGCCCCGAGATCATGGATGCCACGCTGCGCATCCTCGAAGCCGGCGGCGCCGCCCTGGACATCGACGAGATCGTCATCGGTGAGCAGATGTACGCACAGGGCCAGATGGCCGGCATCGCGCCCGAGGCCTTCGAGTCGCTGCGACGCACCAAGGTGTTCCTCAAGGCCCCCATCACCACGCCCCAGGGCGGTGGGTTCAAGAGCCTGAACGTCACGATCCGCAAGACCTTCGGCATGTACGCCAACATCCGCCCCAGCGTCGCGTTCGCGCCGTTCATCGCCACCAAGCACCCCGGCATGGACGTGGTGATCGTCCGTGAGAACGAGGAGGACCTCTACGCGGGCATCGAGCACCAGCAGACCGACCAGGTCATGCAGTGCCTGAAGCTGATCAGCCGGCCGGGCTGCGAACGCATCGCCCGCTACGCCTTCGAGTACGCCCGTGCCCACGGCCGCAAGAAGGTCACGGCGTTCACCAAGGACAACATCATGAAGATGACCGACGGTCTCTTCCACCGGGTGTTCGACGAGGTCGCCGCCGAGTACCCCGACATCGAGAACGAGCACTGGATCGTCGACATCGGCGCCGCCAAGATGGCCGACACGCCCGAGGTGTTCGACGTGATCTGCATGCCGAACCTCTACGGCGACATCCTCTCCGACGTCGCCGCGCAGATCGCCGGTTCGGTCGGCCTCGCCGGCAGCGCGAACATCGGCTCGTCGGTGTCGATGTTCGAGGCGATCCACGGCTCAGCGCCGCGCCGTGCCGGCCAGAACCTGGCGAACCCGTCGGGGCTCTTCCACGGCGCCGTGCAGATGCTGGTCCACATCGGCCAGGGCGACGTGGCCACGACGGTCCACAACGCCTGGCTGAAGACCATCGAGGACGGCATCCACACCTACGACATCTACGACGAGTCGGTGTCCACCCAGAAGGTCGGCACCAAGGAGTTCGCCGACGCCGTCATCGAGCGTGTCGGGCAGCGCCCCGAGACGCTCAACGCGGTCGAGTACGCGGCGGGCGACGCGATCGACGTCCAGGCGACGCCCCGTCCCCCGGCCGCGAAGGAACAGGTCGGTGTCGACGTGTTCCTCCACTGGACCGACGGGTCGCCCGACGACCTCGGAGCGCTGCTCACGCCCCACAACGGCGACACGCTCGAGCTCACGATGATCTCGAACCGTGGGCAGAAGGTGTGGCCCCGCGGTGCACCCGAGACGTTCTGCACCGATCACTGGCGTTGCCGGTTCACCGCACCCGAGGGAAGCACCACCACCGCCGCCGATGTGGTCGCGCTGCAGGGTCGTCTGGTCGAGGCGGGCCTGGATCCGATCAAGACCGAGGGCCTGTTCACCTTCGATGGCGTGGCGGCGTTCTCCCGCGGGCAGGGTCAGTGACCTCGGCCCCGGCCGAGCTCCACTGCTGAGCAGCTCCCGGTGGACGCAACAGCGCGGGCCGTGCCTGATCGGCACGGCCCGTCACACCTGGCACCCCGACGGTGAGCCGGCACCCGAACCCCTCGACATGTGGGTCCGGCTCGCGCGGGCGGCGGCGGAGGACATCGGCATCGACCGCGACGCGCTCGCCGAGGTCGACGACCTCAGCGTCGTGCACTGCCAGTCGTGGGCGTACGACGACCCGCCGCTGCGCCTCGCCGAGCGGCTGGGCCTCGAGTCCGCGCACCGCAGCGAGTCGATCCTGGCGGGCACCTCACCCCAGCGGCTGATCGACGCCGCCGCCGAGCGGATGCTGCGCGGCGAGACCTCGGTGGCGCTGGTCGTGGGCGGCGAGGCGCTGGCGACGCGGCGCGAGTTCGCCAAGGTGGGCGACGCGCCGCCATGGAGCCACCCGCACCCGACGCCGCCGCTGCTGCCGGTCGAGCTCGACGAGTGGTACCTCCCCACCGAGATCGCCCACGGCGTGCTCCCCGCGTGGCTGACGTTCGCGCTGTTGGACCAGGCGCGGTGGGCGTCGCGGGGTGGCCGTCCCGAGGACCGCACGGAGCTCGCCGCAATCATGGATCGGCTCAACGCCGTCGCTGCGCAGAACCCCGACGCCTGGTTCCGGGAGCGTCGCGGCGGCGACGAGATCGTCACGCCGGGACCCGACAACCGGATGGTGACCACCCCCTACACGAAGCGGATGACCGCCTTCATGGACGTGGACATGGGCGCGGCGACATCTGCTGGTGACCCGCGGCGTGGCCGACGCCTGGGGCGTGCCCGAGGAACGCCGGGTGCACCTGCGCGGCTGGGGCTTCGCCCGCGACGCCGTGCACCTCGGCGCCCGCGCGGACCTGACCTCGTCGCCGGCGATGCGTGCTGCGACCGCTGAGGCGCTCGGCATCGCCGGGCTCGGCGTCGAGGACGTCGACGTCTTCGACCTCTACAGCTGCTTCCCCTCCGCGGTGGCGTTCGCCTGCGATGCGTTGGGGATCGGGGTCGACGACCCTCGACCGATCTCGGTGACCGGCGGACTCGCCTACCACGGGGGTCCGTCGAGCGACTACATGGGCCACTCGATCAGCCACCTCGTCGACCGGCTGCGCGAGCGCCCCGGCGACGTGGGGATGGTGACGGGCATCGGCATGCACATGACCAAGCACGTCGCCGCGCTGTGGTCGGTGGCGCCCGGCCCGCTGCACCACGTCGAACCGCACCACCTGCAACAGCAGTGGGACGCCCCGTCGGACTCGCCCGAGGTGGGCGTCGTGACGCGCGGCGAGGGTCGCGGCGCCGTGTTGAGCGCGTCGGTGGTGTACCGCGGCGACGGCGAACCCGACCACGCGGTGGCGATCTGCGGGTTGGCCGACGGCACTCGCTGCTACGCACGCAGTGACGCCGCCGACGTGGTCACCGCGGTCATCGACGGTGCCTGGGTGGGCGCCACCGCCGTGCTGGTTCCCGCCGAGGACGGCACGAACGAGCTGCGCGTCTGAGCGCACCCGGTCGCTCGGGTTCCGATCGAGCGGCACCCGGTGCTCTGGGTGGCGTGCGGACCGGTGGCCGCGCTGGTGCCACCCAGACGCGGGTCGACCCCGGCCGGAGCCGGGGCCGACAGCTGGCGGAGAGTGAGGGATTCGAACCCTCGGAGGCCTTGCGACCTCAACGGTTTTCGAGACCGTCCCATTCGTCCGCTCTGGCAACTCTCCGCCTGCGACGTTAGCGGTGGCCTCCTCGTGCGGGCACATCGCTCCAGGGTCGCGCGCCGCGCCGATCGACCGAGCGGGGCCGGGTGATGACACCGCTGAGCACATCGCTCCGGTCGGGGCGCATCGGGCTGCGATTCAGCGGCGGTCGGCGAAGAACGTCACGAGGAGTTCGGTGCACTCGTCGCGACGCACGCCCGCCCGGACCGGGAACTCGTGGTTCAGCCGTGGGTCCTGGCCCAGGTGGTAGAGCGTGCCGAGCGCCCCCGCGTCGGAGTTCTCGGCGCCGAACACCACGGCGCCCACACGCGCCGCCCACAGCGCTCCGGCGCACATCGGGCACGGCTCCAGGGTCACCACCATCAGGCAGTCGTCCAGCCGCCAGCGTCCGAGCGCAGCTGCCGCGTCGCGCAGCGCGAGCACCTCGGCGTGCGCAGTCGGGTCTCCGGTCGCCTCCCGCTCGTTGTGTCGGACCGCGACCACCTCGGCCTCGCCCTCCGGGTCGCGCACGACGAGCGCGCCGATCGGCACCTCGCCGGCCTCCGCTGCCGAGCGGGCCGCTCCCAACGCCCGGTCCATCCACGTCTGGTGCTCCTGGTGGGCGGCGAGGACGGGCGGGACCGGGGGCACGCCGCGACGGTACCGGCCCCCGAGAACGGTCGACGCACCCGCCCAGGCCCGAGCGGGTGCGTCGATGGCGGAGACGGTGGGATTCGAACCCACGGTGAGTTTCCCCACACACGCTTTCCAAGCGTGCCGATTCGGCCGCTCTCGCACGTCTCCGGGGGTGACGATAGCCTGCGTGCTGTTCGTGGCGTCAGGTGGCGGCCGGGTCCTGTGCAATCGCGGCCCGTGAACCGGGTCAGGGCCGGAAGGCAGCAGCTCTCAGCGGAACCCGCGGTGTGCCGCAGATCGCCTGGCCGCCTCCCGACGTCACGAGCACTGCGGCGCACGTCCGAGACGCCGATCGGCCCGGTTGGCGTGTCGGTCCGGACCGCTAGTCTCGTCCCGTGGCGCACCAGTCCCTCTACCGGCGGTACCGGCCGAAGCGCTTCGACGAGGTGCGGGGACAGGACCACGTCGTCGGCGCGCTGCGCAACGCGGTCGCGGGTGGCACCGAGGGTCACGCCTACCTCTTCTCCGGTCCCCGCGGCACGGGGAAGACCTCCACGGCGAGGATCCTCGCCAAGGCGCTGAACTGCGAGAACCTCCAGGGCGGCGAACCCTGCTGCGACTGCAGCTCGTGCGTCTCGTTCGAGGAGGGGCGCAGCTTCGACCTCTTCGAGCTGGACGCAGCATCGCACCGCAAGGTCGAGGACATGCGCGACCTGGTCTCGAAGGCCATCGTGTCGTCGCCGGGGCGGAACAAGGTGTACATCCTCGACGAGGTCCACATGCTGACCGCCGATGCGTCGGCGACGCTGTTGAAGACCCTGGAGGAACCGCCCGAGGGCGTGCGCTTCGTCCTCGCCACCACCGATCCGCAGAAGGTGCTGGCCACGATCCGCAGCCGGACCCAGCACTTCCAGTTCCAGCTCCTCAGTGCCGACGAGCTCGAGCGGCAGGTGCGCTCGATCGTCGACGACGCTTCGCTGGATCTCGACGACGCCTCGATCGCCTGGGTCGTGCAGAAGGGCCGCGGCTCGTCGCGCGACACCCTCTCCGCGCTGGACCAGGTGGCCGCGGCCGGCGGGATCGTCGAGCGGGCCGAGCCCGTCGCCGAGCTCTATGCCGCCCTGGTCTCCCACGACACGGGCGCTGCGATCCTCGCCGTCGCCGACTCGCTCGCCCAGGGCCACGAACCCCGCCAGCTCGCCGAGGCGTTCCTCGACTCGTTGCGCGACACCTTCCTGGTCTCGCTCGGCGTCGAGGTGCCCGCGCTGTTGAGCGCCGAGCGGGAGCGGTGCGAGGCCTGGGCGGCCGACCTCGGCACCCCGGCGCTCACCAGGGCGATGGAGTCGCTCGGGAGCGCGCTGGTCGACATGCGCAACGCGGCCGATGCGCGGGTTCCGCTCGAAGTGGCCCTCGTCCGGCTGACGGCTCCCGGTGACGACTCCCTCGCCGGGCTCGCGGCCCGGATCGACGCGCTGGAGGCCGCCATCGCCGGGGGAGCGTCGACCGCCGGAGGCGCATCGACTGCTGCGGCGTCACCGACGCCTGCCGCAGCAGCGCCCCCGGTTGGGTCGGCGGCCCCGTCGCGGCCCGGCGGCGAGGGGCCCGATCGCGACGATCCACGATCCGGCGCAGGGCCGGCCGCGGCGCGCGCCGCACTCGCACGGACCCGGTCGGGCGAGCGTGCGTCGTCCGAGGGTCCCCCGGCGACACCCGGTCAGCCTGCAGAGGCCGCGGCGCCTGCAGAGGATCCGGGAGAGCCCGTAGAGGCCGCCGCGCCTGCACAGGATCCGGGAGAGCCCGGGTCCCGCCCGAGTGCACGCCGCGACCCGACTCCGGTCGCCGCGGGCCCACCGCCGCAGCCACCGGCCCCGTCCCAGGGCGGGCGAGCACCGGGCGCGCGACCCTCGTCGGCGGCTCCTGCCCCGTCACCGCCGCCACGTCCCCCGGAGCCGCCCCGGGCGAGCGACGCTGCCGCCGCCGGCTCGGAGCCCACACCGACACCGCCGGATGGGGCCGACGTGTCGGAGGTGGTCTCGCAGAACGCACCGCAACCTGTCGAACCGCCGGCGACCGAGCCACCCCCGGCGGAACCGCCCCCATCCGACGCAGCCCCCGCATCCGCATCCGACGCAGCCCCCGCATCCGACGCAGCGCGCTCCGACGAGCCGGCCATCCCCGCAACGGCGGCGGGTCACGAGCCGCCGGCCTCCGCAGCGGCGGCGGACGGCGAGCTCGATCCGGCGACGTTGGCCGAGGCGCTGCAGACCGTGGTGCTCCCCGAGCTCAAGGCCCTCGGCCGCGCTGTGTTCAAGGACGGCACCTTCGGCGCGGCGACCGCGGCGGGTGTGGTGTTCGAGCTGGCTCCGGGTGTCCCCAAGGAGCACGCCGAGCGGTCGCGCCCCGCCGTCGAGGCAGCGTTGACCGCCCACATCGGGCGGCCGGTCACGCTGCAGATCGTCGCATCGGGCGACGCGCCACCGGTCTCACCGGGCGCTGCACCACGCATCGCCGGCGGCGCGGTCGATCTGGCCGAACCCGACGCGGCGAACGACGCCCAGGTCGGCGCCGGATCCGGTGAGGTCGATCTCGACGAGTCCGTCGAGATCGACCTCACCGAGCTCACCGACGCGACGGACGTCGCCGCGAGCGGCATCGAGCGGCTCACCCAGGCCTTTCCGGGTGCCGAACTGATCGACGAGGACGAGGTGTCCACATGACCCCCGACGAGAACGACACGCCCGACGAACGAGGGCCCGGCGAACCGGTCGGCGCCGGCGAGATCGTGCCGAACGACCCCGGCAGTGCGGCGCTCGGTCAGGACCCGCTGGCCGCGCTCGGGGGTGGACTCGACCTCGGCGCCATGATCCAGATGGCGAGCGAGGTCCAGGGCCAGATGGCCGAGGCGCAGGAGGTGCTCGCCGCGAGTCGCTGCGAGGGGACCGCGGGTGGCGGCCTCGTCACGGTCGTGCTCAACGGGCACCTCCACCTCGTCGAGGTGCGGATCGACCCCTCGGCGGCCGATCCGGAGGACCCCTCCATGCTCGAGGACCTGATCCGTGCCGCCTGGCAGTCAGCGCACGACCAGGTGGCGCACCTGCAGGCCGAGACGGATCCCCTCGGCGGGCAGGGCGGCATGGGTGGGCTCGGCGGCCTGCTCGGCGGCTGAGGCCCTGTGGCAACGCCGTACGCCCCACCCGTCCAGGAGTTGATCGACTGCCTGGGCCGCCTCCCCGGTGTCGGCCCGAAGTCGGCGCAGCGGATCGCGTTCCATCTGCTCAAGGTCGACGAGCAGGAGGCCCACCGTCTCGCCCGGTCGATCGTCGAGGTCAAGGACCGGGTGGGCTTCTGCACACGCTGCTTCAACATCGCCGAGGGCGAGGTGTGCACCGTGTGCGCGGACCCGAAGCGCGACGAGCACCTCCTGTGCGTGGTCGAGGAGCCGCGTGATGTCGTCGCGATCGAACGGACCCGCGAGTTCCGCGGCCGCTACCACGTGCTCCAGGGGGCGATCGACCACCTCCAGGGCGTCGGACCCGAGCAGCTGAAGATCCGCGAGCTCGTGGGGCGGGTCACCGACGAGGGCATCACCGAGGTCATCCTCTGCACGAACCCGAACCTCGAGGGTGAGGCGACGGCGCTCTACCTCACCCGGGTGCTCGATGTCCCCGGGCTGACCGTGTCGCGCATCGCCAGCGGCCTTCCGGTCGGTGGCGACCTGGAGTACGCGGACGAACTGACCCTCGGCCGGGCCCTGGAGGGGCGCCGAGAGGTCGAGCGCAGCTGACGGCTGGGGTTCGACCGAGACAGCGATGGGATCCGGCAGGCGGAAGCGCCCGGGCGATGAGCTCAGACGGTGCGCACCAGCAGGGCATCGCCCTGACCGCCGCCACCGCACAGCGCAGCGGCACCGGTTCCGCCACCACGGCGGTTCAGCTCGTTGAGCAGCGTGATCGTGATGCGGGTGCCGGACATGCCGATCGGGTGACCCAGCGAGATCGCGCCGCCGTTGACGTTGGTCACCTCGTCGGTGATGCCGAGCTCGGCCATCGAAGCGACGCCGACCGCGGCGAAGGCCTCGTTCAGCTCGAACAGGTCGATGTCGGACACCGACATCCCTGCCCGCTCGGTGGCGGCCAGGATGGCCTGCGACGGCTGGGTCAGCAGCGACGGGTCCGGACCGGCCACCTGGCCGTTGCCGACGATCTCGCCGAGCGGCGAGCCGCCGATGCGCTCCGCAGCGGCCTTCGACGCGACGATCACCGCGGCGCCGCCGTCGGAGATCTGCGAGGCGTTGCCGGCGGTGATGTTGCCGGCCTTGTCGAACGCCGGCCGCAGCTTGGCGAGCGACTCGGTGGTGGTGTCGCCACGCACGCCCTCGTCGATCTCGAACAGCACCGGGTCGCCCTTGCGCTGGGGGATCTCGACCTTGACGATCTCGTTGTCGAAGTGGCCGTCCTTCTGGGCGCGGGCCGCACGCTCGTGGGACGACGCGGCGAGCTCGTCCTGGGCGTCGCGGGAGATGCCGGCGGTCGCGGCGTACTTCTCGGTGCCGGCGCCCATCGCGACCTGGTCGATCGCGCAGAACAGGCCGTCGTACATCAGCGAGTCGACGACCTTGCCGTCTCCCAGGCGCATGCCGGCGCGGGCGCCCGGCAGGAGGTACGGCGAGTTGGTCATGGACTCCATGCCGCCGGCGACGACGACCTCGGCCTGGCCGGACTGGATGAGCAGGTCGGCCAGCATGATCGTGTTGATGCCCGAGAGGCAGACCTTGTTGATGGTGGTCGACGGCACGGACAGCGGGATGCCGGCGGCGATCGCGGCCTGGCGGGCGGTCATCTGGCCGGTGCCGGCCTGCAGCACCTGGCCCATGAAGACGTAGTCGACGTCCTCGGGGGACACGCCGGCACGGGCGAGCGCCTCGGTGATGGCGAGGCCCCCGAGGTCGGCACCGCTGAAGCCGGCGAGCGAGCCGGAGAGCTTGCCGATGGGCGTGCGAGCCCCGGACAGAATGACGGAACCAGCCATGGTGGACCTCCCCTGAGGGCCGTGCGGGCCCGAACGAACAGTGCGGCGAGGTTACCCGTGGCCCCCGGGCGAGTCGAAGGGCGCCGGGCCCCCGTCGGGCACGTGTTGGCGCGACGAGCGCCAGCGATCGGTCGACAGCCGGTAGAGCACGTGGCGGCTGATGGGGTGCCCCGGCGGCAGTGTCGGGTGGTCGAAGTCCTCGGCCGGGTCTCGTCGCATGCCCAGCTTCTCCATGACGCGACGCGAGCGCTCGTTGCCCGCCGAGGTGAACGACACGATCTCGTCGAGCTCGAGCGTTCCGAATCCGAACCCCAACGCCGCTCGTGCGCCCTCGGTGGCGTAGCCCCGCCCCCAGTGCTGCGCCGCCAGTCGCCACCCCACCTCGACGCACGGGGTGAAGTCGGCCTCGAACGACGGCTCGAACAGGCCCACGAACCCGATGAACGGCGCGACCTCCGGCACCTCGACCGCCCAGAGCGACGGACGCCCGTCCGCCCAACGGCCGACGACGCGATCGACCATCGCATCGGACTCCGCACGATCGAGGGTGGAGGGGAACAGCTCCATGACCCGCTCGTCTGCGTTGAGCGCGGCGAACCGCTCGCGATCCGACCTGCGCCATCCCCGCAGGACCAGCCGCTCGGTGCGAAGCACCGGCACATGGGCGCCGGGGTCAGCGGTCACGACAGGACGGTATCGTCCCCGTCATGCGACGACGCGTGGGGTCGGTCCTCGGTGCGGCGCTGGTGGCGGTGCTGGTCGCCGCTGGGTGCAGCGCTGACGGCGACACGACTGCGGACGACTCCGGGGAGCCGAGCGGGGCGGCGGCTCCGTCCGGCACCGACGGGGCCGAGTCGGACGCGGCAGCGGCGGGCGGGACGCTCGAGCGCTACGAGGGCGCGACGAGTGCGACCTACGCCGACCTGGCCAACTGGGTCTGCCACCCCGACGCGGAGGACATCTGCGACGACGGCCTCGACGCGACCGTCGTCGCAGCCGACGGAACGCTCACCGAGCAGCCGTGGGCGGCCGCCGAGGACCCCCCGGTCGACTGCTTCTACGTGTACCCGACCATCTCCCGCGACCCGGGCGCGACCAGTGATCTCGTCCCCGGCGACGAGGAGCGGTTCGTCACGCTCAACCAGGCGGCCCGACTGGGCGAGGTGTGCCGGGTGTTCGCTCCGGTGTACCGCCAGCGGACCCTCGCCGGCCTCGTGGCCGGACTGGGCGGAGCGACGACCACGACGGCGCCGGGCGCCACCCCCGAGCCGCCGCCGGGCCCAGCTGACGTGCGGGAGGCGTTCGCCCACTACATGGCCACCCAGAACGACGGTCGGGGCGTGGTGCTGATGGGCCACTCGCAGGGTGCATGGGTGCTCAAGCAGCTGATGGCCGAGGAGGTGGACCCGAACCCCGACGTGCGTGACGTGCTCGTCGCCGCCTACCTGATGGGCTCCGAGCGTCGCAGTGCCCGAGGGCGAGGACGTCGGCGGCGACTTCGAGAACATCGCCGCCTGCCGCGCGCCGGAGCAGACGGGATGCGTGCTGTCGTGGGCGACGTTCCGCTCCGACGTGCCGCCGCCGCCCGATTCCTTCTTCGGCCGTCCCCGCTCCGGCGACGGCGTGGCGCTGTGCACCAACCCGGCGGACCTGGCCGGGGACGGCCCGACCGAGGTGTCGCCCGTACTTCCCGGCGGACCCGTCGGGGTCGATCCTGTCCTCGCTCGGCACCGACGGCGACGCGGCAACCTGGATCGACCCTGCTGTCGGTGAGGTCACCACGCCGTTCGTCACCACCCCGGGCCTGGTGGTCGCGGAGTGCGTCGAGCGCGACGGCTTCAACTACCTCGAGGCCACGGTTCGGTCCGACCCGTCGGATCCGCGGGCGGACGACATCGGCGGCGACATCACCCCGCAGTGGGGCCTGCACCTCCAGGACGTGAACCTGGTGATGGGCGACATCGTCGAGCTGGTCCGCTCCCAGTCCGACGCGCACGCCGCCGCCGGCTGACCTGGCCACCGCCCGGGTCACGTCCCCGAGCGACCACGGCGTGCCTCCTCGGGCGGCCTAGGCTCGCCCCACCCGAGGAGGTGCCGTGACCGAGATCCACGAGACCGAGCTCCCTGGCATCGGGGTGCGTCAGGAGTTCGAGACCGCCGGAGGTTCGCGCCTCGGAGTGCTCACGACTCGGACCGGCCGGCGCGAGCTGTTCCTCTACGACAGCGACGACCCGGACCGCTGCCGAGCCGTGATCCACCTGGATCCCGAGGACTCCGCCGTGCTCGCCGATCTGCTCGGCGCCACCCGGGTGAGCGAGGCGGCGGCGTCGTTGCAGCGTCTCGAAGGGCTGTCGATCGACTGGCTGACCGTGCCGCAGGGGTCGCCGTTCGCCGGGTCGACCATCGGCGACGCCCGGGTCCGCAAGACCACCGGTGCCAGCATCGTCGCGATCACCCGTGGGTCGGAGACCAACGCGGCGCCCGGGCCCGACGACGTGCTCGAATCGGGTGACGTGCTCGTGTCGGTCGGTACGCCCGAAGCGGTCGACGCACTGTTGGCCCTGCTCACCACCGACCTGATGACCCTTCCGGCTCCCGGGCATGGTCCTCGCAGCCACCTGCACCGGAGATCGCCACCGCGCTCGTCGAGCTGGGCGCCATCCTGGTGGTGCTCTCGCTGTTGGCGCGCGGCGCCGCACGGTTCGGGTTCAGCCCGATCCCGTTGTACCTGCTCGGCGGGCTGCTGGCCGGCGCAGGCGGCCTGATCCCGATCCAGATCACCGACGAGTTCATCGAGCTCGGCGCCGAGATCGGGGTGCTGCTGCTGCTGTTCGCGCTCGGGCTCGAGTACACCCCGGTCGAGCTCTCCACCGAGCTGCGTCGCAACTTCCTGGGCGGCGCGGTCGACCTGCTCGCCAACTTCCTGCCGGGGTTCGCGGCTGCGCTCCTGCTCGGCTGGGAGATGATCCCCGCGATCCTGCTGGGCGGAGTCACCTACATCTCCTCGTCCGGGTCTCATCTCGAAGCTGCTGAACGATCTGGATCGGCTCGGCAACCGCGAGACCTCGACGGTGCTGTCGGTGCTCGTGCTCGAGGACCTGGTCATGGCCGTCTACCTGCCGATCATCGGTGTGCTGCTGGCGGGAACGGCGCTGGTGACCGGGCTCATCTCGGTGACGGTCGCGCTGGGCGTGGTGTTCGTGATCATCGTGTTCGCCATGCGCTTCGGGCCCTTCATGAGCCGGCTGATCCACTCGGAGTCCGACGAGGTGATGGTGCTGACCGTGTTCGGCCTGGTGCTGCTCGTCGGCGGGCTCGCCCAGGAGGTCGAGGTGTCCGCCGCGGTGGGAGCGTTCCTGGTCGGCCTGGCGATCTCCGGTCCGGCGCAGGAACGCGCCGGGTCCTTGCTCGGGCCGCTGCGTGACCTGTTCGCGACGATCTTCTTCTTCCTGTTCGCGCTCGGCATCGACTCGGCGGCGCTGCCGCCGGTGCTGCCCATCGCGATCGGCCTGGCCGTCGTCACCGCGTTCACCAAGGTGGCGGTCGGGTGGTGGGCCGCCGGTCGGGCCGGGGTGGGCAAGCACGGCCGGTGGCGCGCGGGGACGATGCTCATCCCGCGCGGCGAGTTCTCGATCGTCATCGCCGGGCTCGGCGTCGCTGCCGGGGTCGAGGCCGACCTCGGCCCGCTCGCCGCGGCCTACGTGCTGATCCTCGCCGTGGTCGGTTCGGTGATCGCCCGGATCGAACGGCTCCCCGAGCTGGTTGGACCGCTCCGCCCGCGCGAGCGCGACCGGCGACGGATCCGCGCATCGACCCGCTGAACACCGCGGCGTCGAGCCACGGTCCGGACCGCTGGCCGGGTCGGATGGCAGCCCGGTGATCGGCGCTAGCTTCGCCGCCCATGCAGCAGATCCTCGACGCCATCCAGTCCGGTGCCAGCGGTGACGACCTGGCGAACCTGAAGCTGCCTGCGTCGACCCGTGCCGCCCACGTGCTCCGTGAGGAGGAGCACATGTGGGAGGGCGTCGAGTCCTGGGACAAGGACCCGCGCACGAGCTTGCACGTCGGTGACATCCCCCTGCCCGAGCTCGCCCCCGACGAAGCGGTCATCGCCGTCATGGCCAGCGCCATCAACTTCAACACCGTGTGGACCTCGATCTTCGAACCGCTGTCGACCTTCGGGTTCCTCGACCGGCTCGGCAAGGAATCGGTCTGGGGTGCCCGCCACGCCCGGGACTTCCACGCGGTGGGCTCCGACGCGTCGGGCGTGGTGCTCCGGGTCGGCTCGGCGGTGCGCAACTGGAAGCCCGGCGACCGCGTCTCGGTGCAGTGCAACTACGTCGACGACCAGGACCCGTCCGCGCACAACGACTCGATGCTGGCGGCGAACCAGCGCATCTGGGGCTTCGAGAACAGAACTCTTAAAATACCTGCAAGACCGATACCCCGTAGCTGGAATTGGCCGGCTGAAAAGCTCATTCCTCCGATACCGAAGATTAGGATCAGGGCTACAATACTCAGGTTCCGGGCTTCCATAAGGTCGTCACCGGATCTGACCAGTGTATTTAAGCCTACGACCATGATGGCACCGAAAAGCAGGAGCATAATGCCGCCCATAACAGGTGCCGGAATGGTCTGGAGTATGGCGCCCAGTTTGCCGACAAAGGCCAGGAGCATGGCGGTAATGGCCGCCCAGGTCATGATGGCCGGGTTGAACATCTTTGTCAGCGCAACCGCACCGGTCACTTCGGAGTAGGTGGTGTTTGGCGGTCCGCCCAGAAAAGAGGCCAGGGAGGTGGCCAGGCCATCGCCAAGCATGGTGTTCTGAATCCCGGGTTCCTTGAGGTAATCTTTACCTGTAACGCCGCCGATGGCCACTACATCCCCGAAATGTTCAATGGCCGGGGCAATGGCGATGGGGACTATATAGAAGATGGCCTCCAGATTCCATTCCGGCATGACAAAATTGGGCACTGCAAACCAGGGGGCATTGGCAACCGGGGAAAAATCAACAAACCCGAAGAACAGTGACAGGATATACCCCACTGCAATACCGCAGAGGATGGGGATCAGTTTTAGCAGGCCTTTGCCCAGGATGGAAACCAGGATGGTGGTCGCTAGGGCGCAGAGTCCCACGGTCATGGCCTTGGCCTGGGGAAAGAGAACAATGGCGCCGTCCCCGGTTTTGCCCATGGTCATGTAAACGGCAACCGGTGCAAGAATTAGCCCGATAACCATGATTACAGGGCCGGTTACCACTGGAGGCAATACCCGTTTGATGATATCGCTTCCCTGCCATCGCACAAGAAGACTCAATAGGATATAGACCACACCGGCCGCAGCCAGACCACACATGGTTCCCGGGATACCCCAGGTTTTTACTCCGTAAATAATGGGTGCGATAAATGCAAAGGAGGAGGCTAAAAATACCGGAACCTTACCTTTGGTAACGACTTGAAATACTATGGTTCCCAGTCCTGCGGTGAATAACGCTACATTGGGATTCAGCCCTGTGAGCAGGGGGACCAGAACCAGTGCGCCAAAGGCCACAAATAGCATCTGGGCACCCAAAAAGCAGTCTTTTACCCGGAAGTTATACTCAGTTGAAGTTGAGGTGTTCTGCGACATCTTAAATTGGTTTCCTTTTAAACTAGGGGGAAACTCTAATTTGTTAGGGCTTCCCCACGGGTTGATATTACTTAGTCCCGAATATTTTATCTCCGGCATCCCCGAGTCCCGGGAGGATGTAACCGACATCATTAAGACATTCATCTACGCTGGCGGTATAAATATCAATGTCCGGATGTTTTTCTTCGACCTTGGCAATCCCTTCGGGGGCTGCCACCAGGAACAAACCCTTGATTGTTTTACAGCCGGCTTCCTTGAGCAGGTCAATGGTGGCAATGAGAGTGCCGCCGGTGCAGTCGCCGGCGCCGAAGCGGCGGGCGGGCGCTCCGCGCCGGGCAGCGCCGCCGTGGCGCCGCCGAGCCTGCACCTCCCCGTCGCGCCGTCGACGAGCCGTGGGCGCGCCCGGCCGGGAACGCCGTGAACAGGTAGTCGGCGTGCCAGCGCAGCGGCTTCTCCAGGAAGGATGGCGCGCAACGCGCGCTTCACGGGCGCGTGCGGCGCTGCCCACGTAGGCGTACCAGCCGCGCTCGAACGCGAACGCGCCGAGCGCGCCCACCCGGATCGTCGTCCGCCGCGGTACGCGGGTGAGGACGACATAGAGCTGTGGTGTCGCGGCGATACGACCGGGGGCGACCGCGCCACCCTCTGAGTCGCTCACCGGTGGACGCCCCGTAGGCTCACCGGCCCGGGGCCTCCCAGTCGGCCGGCTTCGCCGAGCCGCGGCGGCGGCGCGGCCGAGCCGAGGCGCCGACGGGATCCTCGGGTGCCATGCTGCCGCGGCGCGGCTGGCATCGAGGACAGTAGTGGGTACCGCGACCGCCGACCACGATCCGCTCGACGATCGTCCCACAGACGCGGCACGGTTTGCCGGTGCGCTGGTACACGCTCAGGATCTCCTGGAAGCTGCCGCGCTCGCCGGCGGGGTCGATGAAGCTCTCGATGCTCGACCCCTCGTGGTCGATGCCGGCCTGCAATGTCTCGAGGAGGGCGGCGTGCAGGCGCCGCGCCTCGCGCGGCCCGAGGCTCCCCGCTGCGCGCAACGGGTGCAGCCAAGCCTGGAACAAGGCCTCGTCGGCGTAGATGTTTCCGACGCCGGCGATGCGGCGTTGGTCGAGCAGGAACGCCTTGAGCGGCGCGCGCCGGTCCTTCAGCGCGCCGCGCGGATACGCGAGCGTGAACTCGGCCCGAAGGGCTCCGGCCCCATGCCGCGCGAGGCGAAGCTGTCCTCGGCCGCCGGCTCGGAGGCCCAGGCGTCCGAACCTCCGCACATCCTGGAAGTGCAGGTCCGTTGCGGGGTCGAGGCGCCAGATGAAGCGCGCCGGACGCTCGTCCGCTCCGGCGAAGACGAGCGCGCCCCGGTCATGCGCAGGGATGACCGCGACGGCCGGGCTCGCATGGCCGCGGTCAGGCGAGTGGGGCGCCTGCGCAGCCGTCTCGCCCGCCGGCCTCGCCATCATGCACGCCCGCGCTTCCACGGATCCGAGGTCGACCAGCAGGTATTTGCCGCGCCGGCGCAGCCCCGTGATCCCGCGCCCGGCCAGCAGCGCGTTCAGTTCCGCCTCGGACTGCTCGCTCACCGTGGGGTCGTTGACGACGACCTCCCGCAGGAGGAGACCTGGCAGGCACGTGAGCAGGCGGCGGCGCACGGTCTCGACCTCGGGGAGCTCAGGCATCGGCCGCGCCCGCGGCGTCGCGCCGCCACCACGCCTCGAGGAAGGCCCGTGCGCCATCGGCGTCGGTCACTTCCCCAGCCTCGATCTCCTCCTCGAGCGCGTCGAGCGCCTGCCCCACGGCCGGCCCGTGTTCGATGCCGAGCAGGTTCATCACGTCGTCTCCGCTGAGCAGCTGCGGCGCCGGCGACTTGCTCACCGCCGTCCACACCGAGCGCGCCAGGCGGTAGTGCCCGGCGATGGAAGGTTATCGCCCGCCTGACCTTCATCCAACAGCTTGCGAAACATCTCAACTCCCGTGCACACCGTCTTTAACGTCGGGCGTATCCCCACGATCTCTACCTCGTTGCCCACATGGATGATCCCGCGCTCTACCCGGCCCGTCACCACCGTCCCGCGTCCCGATATGCTGAACACATCCTCGATCGGCATCAAAAACGGCTTGTCAACATCCCGCTTAGGCTCCGGTATAAATGAATCGATCGCATCCATTAACTCAAATATGCACTTGCGCCTCCGCACCATCAGCATCGTCGCTCTCCAGAGCCTTTAACGCACTGCCGCGAATAATCGGCGTGTCATCGCCCGGAAAATCATACTTGTCCAGCAACTCGCGCAACTCCAGCTCCACCAGCTCGATGAGCTCCTCATCGTCTACCATGTCGCACTTGTTTAAAAACACCACGATCTGGGGCACTCCCACCTGACGGGCCAGCAATATATGCTCACGCGTCTGGGGCATCGGTCCAACATCGGCGCCCACCACCAAAATCGCTCCGTCCATCTGGGTGGCTCCCGTGATCATGTTCTGATATAGTCCGCATGACCCGACAGCCCCACATGGGCATAGTGACGGATGGCCGTCTCATACTCCACGTGCGCTGTGGCGATCGTTATCCCGCGCTCCTTTTCCTCCGGTGCCTTGTCGATCTGGTCAAACGGCACAAATTCCGCCTGCCCCTTTAAGCCCAGATGCTTGGTGATCGCCGCCGTTAACGTCGTCTTACCATGATCAATATGCCCGATTGTTCCCATGTTGACATGCGGCTTGGTCCGCTCAAACTTTGCCTTGGCCATATTACCGTCCCTCCTTTCAATTGCATAGGGCATCTAATTGATATGTATGCCTCCTGCACCAATTTAATCGTTTACCATTTAAAGCGGCCCTACCAGCGGAAGTGGGCAAACGCTTTGTTGGCCTCCGCCATTTTGTGAGTATCTTCCCTTTTCTTAACCGAGGCACCCCGGTTGTTGGCGGCATCCATGTAAGTTCTGCTGCAAGCCGATTGGCCATGCCCTTTTTCGGTCCTCCTCAGCGCATACCCGATGATCCATCTGATACCAAGTGCGGTTCGCCGTGACGGGCGGATTTCAGTGGGAACCTGGTAGGTTGAACCACCAACCCGTCTGGATTTTACTCTGATCATCGGCCGTACGTTTTCAACCGCTTTTTCAAAAAGTTTCAGCGGTGATTCTTTCGCTTTGTTTTCCATGATGCCAAAAGCACTATAGAAAATAGACTCGGCTGTACTTTTTTTGCCGTCTCGCATAACGCTGTTTATGAACTTTGAGACCAGTTTACTGTCGTATTTCGGGTCAGAAATTACCGGTCGTTCTGGAACTTCTCTTCGTCTTGGCATACATGCCCCATGCTTTGCTGTTGGTTATTGGCTATTGGTTATTGGTTATTTTTATTCAAGCTGATCGGAAGCTGCTTTTGAATTTACCAGATAATCTTCGGTATGACACTTCGATTAACAAATAACAAATAACGATTAACACCCATCTATTTGGGTCGTTTAGTGCCGTATTTGGAGCGACCCTGTTTTTGGTCATCCACACCTAAAGTGTCCAGTGTTCCCCGGACAATATGATACCTCACGCCCGGCAGGTCCTTGACCTGCCCGCCACGAACCAGAACCACCGAGTGCTCCTGAAGGTTGTGCCCGATGCCTGGAATATAGGCAGTCACTTCGATACCAGTGGTCAGCCGGACACGGGCGACTTTCCGCAAGGCGGAATTCGGCTTTTAGGAGTTGACGTATAAACACGGGTACAAACCCCCCTTTTCTGGGGTGCCCCCTT
>CALNXV010000022.1:0-11360 GCA_942490665.1 uncultured Microthrixaceae bacterium | reverse complement strand
TCGGCAACACGCTGATCGCGTCGATCCCGATGTCGGGGCTGGCCGTGGCCTTCTGGCGCCTCGTCGTCGCGGTCGTGGTCTACGTCCCGATCCTGTACCTGCGCGGTGGACGCCTCAGCTCCCGGGCCTTCCGCCTCGGCTGGCCCGGCGGGGTGGCGTTCGGTGCGAACCTGGCGACGTTCTTCGTCGCGATCCGCCTGACCACCGTCGCCAACGCGACGACGATCGCAGCACTCCAGCCACTCGTCATCATGGGGTTCGCCGCGGTGATGTTCGGCGAACGTATCCGCCCCCGCCATGCGGTGGCATCGGTGGTGGCGATCGGCGGGGTGGCGCTCGTGGCCTTCGGCGCAGCCGCGGGCGGCACCGGCAGCCTCGCCGGCGATCTCATGGCCGGGGTCGCGCTGTTGACCTGGGCGGCGTACTTCATCACGTCCAAGCGCGCGCGAACCGAGCTCGACACGTTCGAGTACATGACGGTGATGAACATCGTGGCCCTCGGCGTGGTCGCACCGCTGGCCGTGTTCGGTGCGCAGCTGGGGTCCGACGGAGGCGGGTTGACCCCCGGTCGCCTGCTCGCGATCGCCTGCATCGTCGCCCTGCCCGGGTCCGGGCACATCCTGATGAACTGGGCGCACGGCCACACGACGCTGATCATCACCTCGCTCGCGACGCTGCTCATCCCGGTGCTCTCGACGCTGTCCGCCGCGGTGTTCCTCGACCAGGGCGTCACCGCCGTGCAGGTGGCCGGCATCGTGGTCGTGCTCCTGGCGCTCGCGGGCGTCGTCGTGGCCGACGCCCGGGCCGCGCCCGGCGCGGACTCGGTACCGTGACCCGATGACCGCCGCACGCGACGACCAGTCCGACCCGGGGACGCCCTACCTCGACCCGGCGCTGCCGATCGAGGCCCGACTCGACGACCTGCTCGACCGGATGACGCTCACGGAGAAGCTGGCCCAGCTCGGCTGCGTCTGGTCCACCCAGCTCGTCGCCACCGATGAGGACGGCGTGACCGACTTCTCCGACGAGGCGGCGGCGCGCCTCATGGCCAACGGCACCGGGCAGGTCACGCGCATCGCCGCGTCGACCGGCCTGCGGCCCGCGGGGATCGCCCGATTCCACAACCAGATCCAACGCTGGCTGCGCGACCACACCCGCCTCGGGATCCCGACCGTCGTGCACGAGGAGGCCGTGGCGGGGTTCTGCGCCCGCGACGCCGTGCAGTTCCCCCAGGCGATCGGGCTGGGCGCGACCTGGGACGCCGAGCTGATCTGCGAGATCGGCGAGCACATCCGCACCGAGATGGTCGCGGTCGGTGCGCGCCAGGCGCTCTCCCCGGTGCTCGACGTCGCACGGGACCCTCGTTGGGGTCGCGTCGAGGAGACCTACGGCGAGGACCCGGTGCTCGCCGGCACGCTGGGCGTCGCCTACGTGCGGGGCCTGCAGAGCTCCCCGCAGGTCCCGGACCCCGAGCGGGCACATCTGCGCAACGGCGTGATCGCCACCGGGAAGCACTTCCTCGGGTACGCGGCGCCCGAGGGCGGGATGAAACCGCGCGCCCGTGCACCTCGGCCGCGCGAGCTGCGCGAGGTGCACGCCGAGCCGTTCGCCGCAGCAGTCCGCGACGCAGATCTGGCGTCGGTGATGAACAGCTACTCGTCGGTCGACGGGATCGCCCCCGCCGGGTCGCGGGCGCTGCTGACCCAGCTGTTGCGCGACGAGCTCGGCTTCAACGGCACCGTCGTCGCCGACTACTTCGCGGTGGACCTGCTCCGGACCCACCACCGGGTCGCGCCCACCAAGGGCGTGGCGGCCGCGAAGGCCCTGATCGCGGGGCTCGACCAGGAGCTCCCTTCGCTCGACTGCTTCGCCGAGCTGCCGCCGCTCATCGAGGCGGGGGTGGTGCCCGAGGCGGTGGTCGATCTCGCTGTGCGCCGGGTCCTGCGTCACACGTTCGCGCTCGGGTTGTTCGAGGACCCGTTCGTCGACGAGGCGGCTGCGACGACGGCGTTCGGCACCGACGCGGGACGGCGCCTCGCCCGACGCGCAGCGCTGGAGTCCCTCGTGCTCGTCGACAACGACGGCACGGTTCCCCTCGACGCGACGCGGCTCGGTCGGGTCGCGGTGCTCGGTCCCGCGGCAGACGACCCCCGCCTCGCCGAGGGCGACTACCACTACCCCGCGCACCTCGAGATCATCTACGGCGCGGGTGCAGCGGGAGCCGACCTGCTCCCCGAGGCCGGCGGCGCGTTCGGTCCGGGGCCGCACCTCCCCGACATCGTGACCCCGCTGGCCGGGTTGCGCCACGCCCTCGACGGCACCGGCACCGACGTGACCCACGCCGCCGGATGCGCCGTGAGCGGCGAGGACCGCTCCGGCATCGACGAGGCCGTGACGCTCGCCGAGGCGGCCGACGTCGCCGTCGTGTGCCTGGCCGGTCGTTCCGGGCTGACCCCGGACGCGACCGTCGGCGAGGCGCGCGATGCGACCGATCTCGCGCTCACCGGGGTCCAGCTCGAGCTGCTGCGAGCGGTCCATGCCACCGGGACCCCGGTCGTCGCTGTGGTCGTCTCGGGCCGGGTGCACACCCTGGCCGAGGTCGAGGCACACGCGGCGTCGACCTTCGTCGCCTGGGTTCCAGGGATCGAGGGCGGCACCGCGCTCGCCGAGGTGCTCCTCGGGAGCATCGCTCCCTCGGGTCGCCTGCCGATCTCGCTGCCGCGTTCGGTCGGGCAGGTGCCCGTGCACCACGCCCCGCGCGCCGGTGGGGGTCGCAGCCAGTTCTGGGGCGACTACACCGACTCGCCGAGCGCGCCGTTGCACCCGTTCGGGTTCGGGCTCACCACGACGACGTTCGCCTACGAGGACCTCCTCGTCGCGCAGGGCACGACGGAGGAGCCGACCAGCCTGACCGTGACCGTGACGAACTCCGGCGACCGCACCGGCACCGAGGTGGTGCAGTGCTACGTGTGCGACGAGGTCGCGTCGGTCGCACGTCCCGAACGCCAACTCATCGGGTTCACACGGGTGGCGCTCGCCCCGGGTGCCTCCGCGACCGTGACCTTCACCGTGCACCCGTCTCGATTGGCCTTCTTCGACGAGGACCTGCGCTTCGTCTGCGAGCCCGGCGCGTTCCGGGCGGAGCTCGGCGGCTGCGCGGGGCACCCGGAGGTGGTCGCGACCGTCGACCTCGACGGCGACGTCCGCGAGTACCACCAGCGCGAGGTCGTCGCGACCAGGCTGCAGGTCGAGTAGGTCACACCACTCGGCGTTCCTTCAGCCCCCCTGTCAGCCGGCCGACAGGACGTGCATGAGCGCAGCAGGGACCGTCCGCGCCGGGCGATGGTGCGCCGTCACCGCCGCACTGACGACGTCGGCCGCTGCCGTCGCCGTGGTGACGCTGGCGGCACCCGGACGGTGGCTGCTCGTCGGCGTCCTGGCGGGCGCACTCCTCTGGGGCCTCGGTGGCAGCCTCGCCGTGGCCCTGACCCCGTCCGGACAGGCCGGACGGGAGGGGGGCCGGCCGGACGGCGATCGCTTCGGTGCCGGCGACGTCGCGACCGCTCGGATCGGAACGGTCATGCACCTCGGCGGCGTACCGGACGAGGTCGCCCGCACCACCTCTGCCATCGCCGCGGCCTCCGGTCCCGTGGCCCTCGTCGTCCCGCCGGAGCGGGCCACGCCGCAGGGACTCGATCCCACCGTGGTCGTGGTGCGCGCCGCGGAGGCCGACGCCTGGGATGCGGATCCTGTCGAGCCCGTGGCGGCGCTCGAGCGCGACGTCGACGCCGTGTTGTTCGTCTCGGCGCGTGCGCTCCCGGCCAGCGGGTGCTCCGAGGCGGCGTCCCGGCTGACCGAGGGCGCGTCCTGGGTCGTCGGCACCGCCGAGCCGCTCAACCGCGACCGATTCGGCCCGACCCGCCGAGAGCTGCTCGATGCTCGGCTCCGCCGACGGGCGACGGCGGCGGGCCTGTGGTGCTGGGAGCCGGACGCCACGGTGGTGCGGGCGTCGCTGCTGCGCGCCCACCCGTTCACGCCCGGTCGACCGCTCGGCTCCTGGCTGCGGGAACGGGCGGACGCGGGACTGGTCGGGGCCACCGTCGACGCACCACTGGCGCGTCGGGCGGCGCCCGTCGCGGCCGACGGCTACTGGCCCGACACGACGGCCCGCCAACGAGCCGCTGCGGCCGACCTGTCCGACGCCGCGATGTCGACCGGCTCGGGGGTGCGGGCCCGCGCCGTCGCCGCCGGGCTGCTGGTGCGTGCGCTGTCGGGCTGGTCCGTCGCCCTCTGGTTGGCCGCCCTCGTGCTCCTCGCAGGCGGCTCACCCGTCCGGCGGGGCGACGGGGTGCTCGCTGCGCTCGTTGCGGCCGCCGTGGTCCTGCGCTGGCTGGCACCTCGCCTGGCCACGAGCACGCGACCGGCACCGGTGGCAGATGCCGTGGCCGGCCTGTACGCGCTGCCCGGCTCACTCGCAGCGACGGCCTCGGCGCTGAGCCGCCGGGTGCGCCCCGCCCGGCTCGCCGTCCCGACGCGCCCCCTCGTCTGGCTGGCGCTCGTGGCCACCGCCGCGGCCGCCAGCGTCGTGCTGACCGCCCGCCCGGGTGACGACGTGGCTCGCCTCGCCGCCGGCGTCGCCGCCGTGCTGCTCGTCCTGCTGTGGGTGTTCACCGTCAGGTCCCTGGTGGAGCGATCCTGGCGGCGGGTCGGCTTCCGGGTCCCGCTCGACGTCCCCGCCGTCGTCGCACGAGCCGCCATCGAACCAGACGGCATCGCAGGACGCGGCGGCGAGTGGCGGGTGGTCGACGGCTCACCCGGCGGCTTCGCGGTGGTCGGACCGGTGACCGGTCTCACCGTCGGCGACGAGGTCACCGTCGGGGTGGGCCGACCCGACGGCACGCAGCTCGTCCTCGACGGCACGATCGCCGGGCGGCGGACCCGTGGGCGCGGCGCAGAGCTGCTCGGCGTCGAGCTGCGCGCCGTCGCCCCCGACACCGGCGCGTGGGCCGCGGTCCTCCTCGACGGGGCGTCCGGTCCACTCGCTCCCGCCGTACCGCTCGTCGACGAGCACGAGGCTCCGAGCGGCTGGAGCCGGCGCATCGACCGGCTCGCCGTCGGCCTGGTCGTCGCGATGTCGGTCGCCGTCGCGCTCACGCTCGGGCTCGTGCTGGCCGGGCTCCAACCGCTGGTCGTGCGCAGCACCTCGATGGAACCGACCTACTCGGTCGGTGACGTGGTGCTGGTGGCCAACGAGCAGGTCGGCGACCTCCGCACCGGCGAGGTGGTGACCCGCTACGACGCACCGCAGGCTCGCGACAGCCTCACCCATCGCGTCGTCGGAGGTGTCGAGCGATGGGGACGTCGTGCAGGTCACGACCCGCGGCGACGCCAACGACACCGGCGAGACCTGGTCCGCCCCGGCGGCCCGCCAGGTCGGCGTCGTGGTGGCATCGGTGCCCACGATCGGGCTGCCGCTCACCATGGTGCGGACCTCGACGGGCTGGGCGGTGGCGCTCGGGGTCGGCGTGCTCGGCCTGCTCGGCGTGCTGCTGCGACCACGCCGGCGGAGCGACCACGACGATCCCACCGACGACGAACCACTCAGCCCCAGCCAGGACGTGCCGACAGGGTCGGCAACAGCCGGACGCGGAGTCACGCGTCTCGGCTCGAGCGACACGACCGGAGAACGGCCATGACCGAGGACCCCACACTCGACACGCCTGGTGACGACCCGACCGGAGCGACACCGTCCCGTGCGACGACCGGACTGAGGGCAGGCGTCGCCGCGATGCTCATCGGCGCCGTCCTCGTCGGCGTCGGTGTCATCAGCACCACCTCCGCCTCGGACCAACCGAGCTGCCCGGGCGGCTCGACCGCGATCGCCCGCTTCGACGTCGTCGACGGCGCCTACCTGGCGAGCAGCGGCGAGTCGCCCGTGACGATCAACGACGGCACGGCGACCGGCGGTACCTGGACCTCGTCCGAGCTCGTCTCCGCTGTCGTGGTGAAGGGCGGCCCCGGATCGTCCACCACGACCGTCGACACGGCACAGCTCGCCGGGACGTTCGACAACTCACTGCTCACGCCGGTCGACGGCGTGGTGCCGGAGATCCTCAGCGTGCAGTTCTGCGGCCCGGAGAGCGTCCCGGCCGTAGCCGCGTCACCCCAGCCGTACACCGTCACCCTGGCGGCGCGCACCTGCCCGGCCTACACCGACATCATCGCCAACCGGAATCGCAACAACATCCAGGAGAGCCTCGAGGATCTCGGGCCGAACACGAACTACGCGCGCGGCGAGGTCGTGAACCCGGTGCAGGAATCCGCCGCCCCCCAGGACCGGTGTTCGCCGCTCACGGGCTGGGACTTCCAGTGGGGCACCGGCATCACCGGCAAGTCTCCGTCCACCGCCGAGCTCTCCACCGTGACCGGCGAGAACGCGATCGCGACGACGCTCGCCTCGACCCCGGAGCTCGACGCCGCCGGCAACGAGACCGGCCGGACGATCGAGGGCGCCGTGACCTACACGCTGACCGAGGACCAGGTCCGACTCACCACCAACGGCCGGCTGTGGATCCAGGGTGGCACGAAGGCGCTGCCGCTCGGTGACCTGTCGACCTCGTTCGGGGCACTGCGCTGCGCGACCGACAACGCCAACGGCGACAACGTGGAGTTCGTGCGCTATCCGGCCGAGGCCCGGCACGTGTTCTGCTACGCCTACTACGTCGCGGAGCCGCCGGAGCCGGTGAGCATCACCGTGCGCAAGCAGCTGACCGAGCAGGCCGCGGGCGGCACGACCTTCGAGTTCACCGGCGACACGTCGTTCATCCCCGGTGGCACCTTCACGCTGCGCCCGACGCAGACCGGTGGCTCCGACCAGATCACCTTCATCCGGGCCGCGGACGTCGCCTGGACCGTCGGCGAGACGGTGCCGGAGGGATGGACGTTGCAGTCGCTGGAGTGCACCCCACCCGAGAGCGGGCGCCAGGTGGTCATCGACGGGTCGACCTTCACGGCGAACCTGGCGGAGGGCGACGAGATCGTCTGCACCTTCACCAACGACGATGCGCCGCCGCCGACCACGACCACCACCACGGAGCCGACGACCACCACCACGGAGCCGACGACCACCACCACCGAACCGACGACCACCACCACCGAGGCGACGACCACCACCACCACCGAACCGACGACCACCACCGAGGCGACGACCACCACCGGCGTGGCGCCATCGACGAACGCCGAGGGCACGACCACCCCATCGGCCACCGAAGTCGGTGGTGAGGTCGTCTTCAGCTCCCGGGTCACCGCGGACGACGCCGAGGCCAACAGCCCCAGCGTCCTCGCCTTCACCGGCGGGAGCTCCACTCCGATCGTGGTGGCCGGCATCGTGCTGCTGATCCTCGGCGCCACGCTGTCCGCAGTGTCCCGGCAACGCCGTCAGATCTCCTGACGCAACGCCGCTCCTGACGCAACGCCGCTGAGCACCCCGCGGTGATCGGTCCGGCCGGCAACGGCCGGACCGATCCGCGTCGGTCAACCGTCGAGCTTGAGCACCCGACGTGCGTTCTCCCGCAGGAACTTGGGCCAGACCTCGTCCTTGAACGCGACATCGGGCAGCTCGGAGAAGATCCGATCGAGGGTCAGCCCCATCGGGAAGTACCCGCCGTACATGACCTTGTCGGCGCCACGGGTGTTGGCGTAGTCCACGATCGCCTTGGGGTAGTACTTCGGGGCGAACGCCGAGGTCGAGTAGTACAGGTTCGGCCACTTGAGCATGAGCTTCACCGCCAGCTCCTCCCACGGCTCCGCGCCGTGGCGCATCACGATCGTCAGCTCGGGGAAGAACCAGCAGACCTCGTCGAGCAGCTCCGTCTTCTGGCATGCCATCGGGACCCGCGGACCGGGCACGCCGGTGCACATGAAGACCGGGATGTCGAGCTCGCAGCACTTCGCGTAGATCGGGTACCAACGCTTGTCGTTGATCGGGACCTGCGGGTTGTACCCGGCGGGGAAGCCCGCGATCGCCTTCAGCCCGACCGTCTCGTGCAACCGCACGATCTCCTCGACGGCCTTCATGCCGTCGTTGGGGTCGACCCCGGCCGACGGGAGGAACCGGTCCGGGTGGTCCCCCAGCGCCCGGACCTGGTGCTCGCCCCCCGAGCCGATGAGCGCCATCTCGATGCCGTGGTGATCCATCAGCGCGAGCGTGTGGGCGACCGGGTCCGACCCGGCCTCCATCGCGCCCGGCACCTTCTTGAACATGTACTGCGCCGGGAACTCGAACTCCTCCTTCGAGGCGGTGTCCTTGAGGTTCGGCGCGAGGAACTCGTAGATCGAGCGCACGTCGTCGAAGGGCAGATCCATCATCGTGTCGATGACGCCGATTCCAGCGGGCATGGCCATGGCGGCAACCGTACCGGAACGAGAACGCGTTCTACTGAGCCGAGCGGTCGGCCCGGCTCCTACGGTGGCGTCGTGCGACCTCGCCGTCCGAACGTCTTGTTGATCACCCTCGATCAGTTCCGCGCCGACTGCCTCGGCGTCGCCGGCCATCGCGTGGTTCGGACGCCGAACCTCGACCGCCTCGCAGCGAGTGGCACCCGGTTCACCAACCACTTCAGCAACTGCGCGCCGTGCGCGCCGGGACGGGCCTCGCTCCTGACGGGGCTGTGGCAGATGAACCATCGGGTCACGAGCAACGGGGCGCCGCTGGCGGACCACCTCCCGATGCTGCCCCGGATGCTTCGGGACCACGGCTACGACCCCACCCTGTTCGGCTACAGCGACACCGCGCTCGACCCGTCGACCCTCGCAGCGGACGATCCCCGGCGAACCAGCTACGAACAGCCGATGGACGGGTTCGCGACCGGCCTGCTGCTCGACGACGACATCGGCCCGTGGCTCGCGTGGCTCGTAGCGCAGGGCGTCGAGGTCCCCGACGACCCACGTGGCATCTACGCACCGGCGGACGTCGACGTCCCACCGGACCGGGGCGCGACCTGGGCGCCGGCCCGCTACTCCGCCGAGCAGACCGAGTCCGCCTTCATGACCGACACCGTCCTCGACTGGCTGCGCGAGCGGCAGGCCGACGACGATCCGTGGTGCGCCCACGTCTCGTACCTGCGGCCGCATCCGCCGTACCTCGCCCCCGCCCCGTACCACGACATGTTCGACCCGGCCGAGGTGCCCGCTCCCGTCCGCTGCGCGACCCGCGAGATGGAGACCGAGCGGCATCCGTTCCTCGCCGGAGCGATGGGGGTCGTCCCCGCACCCCAACGAGACCTCGACCAGCGTCAGCTGCAGGCCACCTACTACGGCATGGTCGCCGAGGTCGACGCGCAGGTCGGTCGGCTGCTCGACGGGCTCGACGCGTCGGGACGCACGGACGACACGATCGTCGTGCTGACGTCGGACCACGGCGAGCAGCTCGGTGACCACTGGCTGGTCGAGAAGCTCGGGTTCTTCGACCAGTCGTACCGGATCCCACTGCTGATCCGCTGGCCCGGTGAGGTGCCGGGGGGACGGGTCGTCGACGCGTTCACCGAGAACGTCGACATCGTGCCGACGCTGCTCGAGGCCGTCGGCGCTCCGCCGTCGGACTTCTGCGACGGCGCGTCGCTGTGGCCGCTGCTGCGGGGTGACGGCGCCGCGCCACCGGGGTGGCGGGACGCGGTCCACCTGGAGTTCGACTTCCGGGAGCCGACCTCGACGATCATCGAGTCGGTGTTCGGGATCCGCCAGGACCAGGCCGCGATCGCCGTGCTGCGGAGCGCGTCGACCAAGTACGTCCGATTCTGCGGTGGCTTCCCACCGCTGCTGTTCGACCTGGCCGACGATCCCGGCGAGCTCGTCGACCGAGCTTCGGACCCGGCGTACGCGAGCCGACGTGCCGATGCCGCCGAGGCGTTGCTCACGCTGCGGATGGAGCACACGGACCCACGCCTCGCCAACACCCGCGCGACCCCGACGGGCACCGTGCACCGGCCGGACCCGGTCCGTCCCGATCGGGCGACGGGGTAGGTTCGCCGCGTGCGGGACGGTCGGGTGGTGATCGTGGGTGGCGGCGTGCTCGGCACCCTCCACGCCGTCGAGGCCCGCGCCCGTGGCTGGGACGTGGAGCACCTCGAGATGGACGCTGAGCCACAGCAGGCCACCGTCCGCAACTTCGGGATGCTCTGGATCGGCGGCCGCGCGCCGGGGCTCGACCTCCGGCTCGCCCTCGATGCGCGACGGCGCTGGTCCGAGCTCGCACTCCGGGCGCCGGAGCTCGGGTTCCGCCCCGACGGCTCGATCACCCTGGCGACCGACCAGGTGCACCTCGACGCGTTCGCCGAGCTCGTCGACCGGGACGATTCGGCGACCCGCGGCTTCCAGCTGCTGGACCGCGACGAGATCCGCGAGCGGAACCCGGCACTGCAGGGGGAGTTCCTCGGCGGGCTGTGGTGCTCGCTCGACGCCGTGATCGAGCCTCGACTCGCGCTCGGCGCGCTGCGCCATCAGGTGCTCGACGGGCCCGGCTACCGCTTCCACGGCGGCCGTCAGAGCGTCGAGGTCGACACCGGCCGGGTCACCGACGACACCGGACGGGTGCACACCGGCGACCTGGTCATCGTCTGCCCCGGTTCGCGTCCGTCCGCGATCGCGACCACGCTCGCGCCGCGTGCGCCGCTGCGCCGTGTTCGACTCCAGATGCTGCAGACCGCGCCGCACCCGCGCCGCCTCACGACGCCGATCGCGGACGGGGGGTCGCTGCGTCGCCAACCCGGCTACGACGTGCCTGCCCTCGAGCGCCTGCCCCCCGCAGCGCCCGTCGAGGACGAGTTCGACGCCCAGCTCATCTGCGTCCAGCGGGCGTCGGGCGGACTCACCATCGGTGACACCCACGAGTACGACGAGCCCTTCGCGTTCGACCTCAGCGAGCGGCCCTACCGCCACCTCCTGGATCGGCTGGAGCTGCTGCTCGGCGAGCCCCCCGGGCCGGTCCAGCGTCGCTGGTCCGGGGTGTACCACCGCTGCACCGACGATCGCCTGTGGTGGCGCGAGACGATCGGTGAGGACGTGGTGGTGGTGACCGGCGCCGGCAGTCGCGGCATGACCCTCGCCCCGGCGATCGCCGCGGAGACCTTCGACTCGCTGATCGACGGCGTCGACTCCGGCGCCACGCTCCCGAGTCGGGAACGAGCCCCGGACTGACCCTCACCCGCCCTCCGGAGCTCCGAAGCTGCGACGGTAGGGTGATCCGGTCCGCCCGGCGGCCTCGGCCGCCTCGACCGATCGTGTGCAGATGGCCCGACTGCCCCGTGTGCAGCGCCCGCGGCCCTTCGAGTTGGGCCGGAGGCTGGTCGACCTGCTGGGGCCGA
>CALNXV010000021.1:0-16372 GCA_942490665.1 uncultured Microthrixaceae bacterium | reverse complement strand
CATCGGGCTCGGCGTGGCGGCGGCCCTCGTCGTCGCCGTCGCCGCCCAGGGGCACGCGGTGTCGCTCGAACCGGTGGCGCTGTCGGCGTCGCTCACCATCGCGCACGTGGTCGCGGCGATCGTGTGGATCGTCGGACTGGTGCTGCTCGAGCGGGACCTGCGGACCGCCGACGCCGACGGGGCCGCTGCGGGGGTCCGCCGCCTGTCTCCGATCGCTGCGTCGGCCGCCGCGGTGCTGGCGGTGAGCGGCGCGGTCCTGGTGCTCGAACGCGTCCCCGTCGACGAAGTGGTGACCAGCGGGTACGGACAGATCGCGCTCGCCAAGTCGGCGCTCCTGGTCGTCGCCCTGGGCCTGGCGGCGCGCCACCGGTTCCGTCTCGGTCCGGCGTTGCGCGACCCCGAGCGGTCCGGCGCCGCAGGAGCACGACTCGCGGTCGGTGTGCGCATCGAGGTCGTGGTGGTCGTCGTGGCGCTGCTCGCCGGAACCGTGCTGGCGCAGGTGTCGCCCCCGGGCACCGGGTCAGGTGGCGCGGGCGGCGAGTTGGATGAACGTCGGCCGTTCGGTTCCGGCGAGGTCGAGCTGACCGTCGAGCCCGCACGGCGGGGGACCAACGAGGTCCACGTGATCGCGTTCGAGCCCGACGGACGGCTCATGGGTGGGATCGGCGAGCTCGAGCTGGCGTTCTTGCTCCTGTCCGAGGACCTCGGGCCGCTGCGTCCCGACATGCAGTTCATCACCGGTGGTCACTCGGTCAGCTACGCGGACCTGCCGCTGACCGGCACCTGGGAGGTCGAGGTCACCGCGCCACGTGGCGACTTCGAGGAGCTGAGCGCGCAGTTCACCCTGGACGTCGAGCGCTGATCCGCTCCCCGGCAACGGCCGGGGCCTACGCTGCATACATGGAGTCGATGCAGCCGAACGTCGAGGTGCGCGGCATCTCGCCGAACATGTGGATCCTGTGGTTGGTGCTCGGGGTGGTGTCGATCGGCGTGGGCATCTGGCTGTTGTTGAGTCCCCGCGCGGCGGTCGCGACCCTCGCCGTGCTGCTGGCGCTGGCGCTGTTCCTCAACGGCCTGGGCGAGCTCGTCGCGGCGGTCGACCGACGCCGGCCCTGGGTGGGCTACCTGCTCGGCGGGCTGTTCCTGCTCGCAGGGATCGTCGTGCTGCTGCGGCCGGGCAAGTCGTTGTGGTTCCTGGCGGTGTTCGTCGGGATCTCGATCATCGTGACGGGACTGGTGCAGGTGGGCCTCGCCATCGCGGACCGCGACGTGATGCGCTACTGGGGGTTCCTCGCCGCGGTCGGCGCGATCGGTGTGGTCGTCGGGATCCTCGCCATCGTCTGGCCGGACATCACCGTGTTCGTGCTCGCGTTCCTGATCGGCATCCGGCTGATCTTCTTCGGTGTCGTCCAGCTGGCGGTCGCCTCACAGCTGCGGGCGCTGACCAACTGATCGCGTCGGTCCACCGAGCGCGACCGGCGTGGTCAGCTCTGTTGCACGAGCCAGGCCACGACGTAGCCGAGGCTGTTCGTCGCCGTGTGCAACAGCATCGGCGCAGCCAGGCTGCCCGATCGATTCCGCAACCAGGACAACCCCATGCCCGCAGCCGCGGTCCCGACCACACCAGCGCTGATCGCCGCGAACTGGCCGAGCGCACCCGGGAGCAGCTCTCGGAACAGCGGGTTGACCGAGTTGACGTTCCAGGCCGGCAGGATGTGCCACAGGCCGAACAGCCCCGCCGCGACCAGGTCGGCGCGCAGCGGCCCGGAGCGAGGGTGGGCGAAGCGCCGCCGGAGCATCGCGGGCAGCACCCCGCGGAACGCCACCTCCTCCATGAGCACCGTCCCGAGGGGGACCATCACCAGGACCTGCCACAGCAGTGAGCTGAGTGCGACGTCGGCGCGGTCATCCTCGAACAGCTCGCGGGTGAACGGCAGCGCGACCCCGGCCAGGTACACCGCGGCGAGCCCCGCGACCACAGCGCCGCCCCAGCGGAGCCCGTCGGGGAGTCGGCGCCGGGACAGGCCCAGCTCGTCGGCGCTGCACCCGTCGGCGCGCACTGCGATGACGACCAGCAGGGCCGCGACCCCGCAGTTCCACGGCACGTACGCCCACGCCGGCAGGACGCGGTTGGCCATCACGTTCGAGACGACCAGCGTGCCCAGCACCGCGACGAGGGGACCGGCCGGGGACCCTGCGACGAACGCTCGGTGCGTGGTCGTGCCGAGCTCGCTGAGCGCCAGCGGGTCGTCGGGCTCCTGCGGGCCGGTCACGGCCGCACGCTACCGCCGCCGACGAGCGTCACCGCAGGCCAGGGGGTAGAACGGGCCCAGCGAACCAGGGGGACCCGATGGCCGATCTCATCATCCGCAACGCGACCGTCGTCGACGGCACGGGCTCGCCGCCCCGCGGCGGCGACGTCGCCGTGACCGACGGGGTCATCACCGAGGTCGGCGACGTCACCGGCACCGCAGTACGCGAGATCGACGCCGACGGTGCGCTCGTCACCCCCGGGTTCATCGACATCCACACCCACTTCGACGGCCAGGTCACCTGGGACCCGGTGGTCGCGCCGTCGTCGCTGCACGGCGTGACCACCATCGCCATGGGCAACTGCGGGGTCGGGTTCGCGCCCGCCGCGCCGGACCGCCACGACTGGCTGATCAGCCTGCTCGAGGGGGTCGAGGACATCCCCGGCACCGCGCTCGCCGAGGGGCTCACCTGGGACTGGGAGACCTTCCCCGAGTACCTCGACTCGCTCGAGGCGAAGCCCCACACCCTCGACCTGTCGGCGCACCTGCCCCATGCTGCGCTGCGCACCTACGTGATGGGCGAGCGCGGTGCGGACCACACCGAGGCCCCGACCGAGGGCGAGCTCGCCGAGATGGCCCGCCAGGTCCGCGAGGCGCTGGCCGCCGGGGCGATGGGCTTCGCGACGTCGCGCACCGAGATCCACAAGACGTCTGCCGGCGCCAACATCGGCACGCTGACCGCGGGTGAGGCCGAGCTGCTCGCCATCGCCGACGCGATGCGTGCCGAGGGCGCCGGGGTCGTGCAGCTCATCAGCGACCTCTACCAGACCCCCGATGACGACGTCGCCCAGCGCGAGCTGGACCTGCTGGAGTCCTTCGCCCGCACCAGCGGGCGACCGCTGAGCTTCACCATGCAGCAGGCGTACCACTCGCCCGAACGGTGGCGGTACCAGATGGACTGGGTCGACCGGATGGTCGCCGGTGGGCTCGACGTGAAGGCCCAGGTCGCGCCGCGACCGATCGGCGTGCTGCTCGGCCTCGAGGCGACCGCGAACCCCTTCGCGTTCTGCGCGTCGATGGCTGAGCTCGCGATCTTCGATCTGGCCGACCGGGTGGCGGCGCTCCGCGACCCGGAGCGCAAGGCCCGCATCCTGGCCGAGCACGCCGAGCTGGCCGCGACGCTCGAGCCGGGCATCGTGCAGCAGATCATCTGCGGGTTCGACGTCATCTTCGCCCTCAGCGACCCCGTCGACTACGAGCTCGACGCCGACTGGTCGATCGCGGCGGATGCCCGCGCCAAGGGGGTCGAGCCCGCCGAGCTGGTCTACGACCTGCTGCTGGAGCGCGGCGGCACCCAGCTGCTCTACCTGCCGCTGTTCAACTTCGCCCACGGCAACTTCGACGACATCTTCGAGATGATCTCGGCGCCCAACACGCTGTTCGGGCTCTCCGACGCCGGGGCGCACTGCGGCGCGATCTGCGACGCATCGATGACGACCTCCTCGCTCACCGTGTGGAGCCGGGACCGGCGCCGTGGTGACCGCATCCCGATCGAGACGGTCGTCCACGGCCACACGCTGCGCAACGCCACCCACATGGGATGGGCCGACCGCGGGGTCGTCGCACCGGGGTACCTGGCGGACCTCAACGTCATCGACCTCGACGCCCTGGCGTGTCACCCGCCGACGATCGTGCGGGACCTGCCCGCCGGTGGACGGCGGCTCATGCAGACCGCTGCCGGCTACCTGCACACGGTCAAGTCCGGGGTGGTCACGTTCTCGGGCGGCGAGCACACCGGCGAGCTGCCCGGCACCCTGTTGCGCGGTCCCCGACCGGCCAGGTGAGCGACCGCTCCCGGCTCCGTCAGCTCCGCCGCCACCGGATCCCGGCCTGGTGGAGCGACGCGAAGCTCGGGATCTTCGTGCACTGGACCCCGGCCTCGGTGCCGGCGTTCGCGCCGACCCACACCGGCATCGGCGAGCTGCTCGCCTCCGGACGTCCCGATGCGCTCGCCGAGACGCCCTACACCGAGTGGTACCAGAACTCGCTGCGGTTCCCGGCCAGCTCCACGGCCCGCCACCACCGGGAGGTGCACGGCGACCGCCCGTACTCGTCGTTCGTCGACGAGTTCGACGAGGGCCTCGAGCACTGGGACCCCGGTTCCTGGGCAGCGTCGTTCCGCGATGCGGGCGCCCGCTACGTCGTGCTCGTGGCGAAGCACCACGACGGGGTGTGCCTCTGGCCGACCGACGTCGCGCACCCCCTCGGGCGCGGGCGGCGCCTGCGCCGTGACGTCGTCGGCGAGCTCGCCGAGGCGGTGCGCTCGGTCGGGTTGCGCTTCGGCGTGTACTACTCCGGCGGGCTGGACTGGACCTTCGACGACCGGCCGCTCGGTTCGGTCGCAGACGTCGCCGCCGCGCTCCCACGCGACCCCTACCCGGACTACGCCGAGGCCCAGGTGCGCGAGCTGGTCGCGCGGTACCGGCCCTCGGTGCTCTGGAACGACATCACCTGGCCCACCACGGCCGGTCGACTGTGGCGGCTGTTCGAGGACTACTACGACGCGGTTCCCGATGGCGTGGTCAACGACCGGTGGCTGCCGTGGTCGCAGGCGTTCGAACTGCTGCGCCTCCGTGCGGCCCGTCGGCTGCTCGCTGTGGCGGCGACCCGCAACGCGCGCTCGGAACGTGGTCTCGTCCCGCCCAGACCGCCGCACTTCGACGTGCGCACACCCGAGTACGTCGCGTTCGACACGGTGCAGCGCGACCCGTGGGAGTGCGTCCGGGGGATCGACTCGAGCTTCGGCTACAACGCTGCGTCGTCACCCGAGGACTTCCTCACCCATGGGGGCCTCATCGGCACCTGCACCGGCATCGTCGCCGCCGGCGGGAACCTGCTGCTCAACGTCGGCCCCCGCGGCGTCGACGGCTCGATCCCCGACGAGCAGCTGGACCGCCTCGCCTGGCTGGGCGAGTGGGCGGCCGGGAGCGGCGCCTCCATGTTCGCGTCGCGCCCCTGGATCCGCAGCGGTGTCGTCATGCCGGACGGGACCCGGGCCCGGTTCTGGGCCCGGGGCCGGGCGGTCTGGGCCGTGCTCGATCGCGATCCGTCCGGTGCGGGGACCACCGACACGGTGCTCCCCGGAGTCCGTCCGACGCCCACGACCACGGTCGTCGACGTCACGGGTGACCGGTCGTCGGGGGTCGTGCTGGACTGGTCCGGCGACCCCGGCGGGTTGCGACTGGGACTCGGTCGGCCGGTGGGACCGCCGAGCGCGCCGACGGTGGTCGAGATGACCGACGTGGTCGCGGCCCCGATTCCCGACCAGGAGCGCACGTGACCCTCGACGACCGCCAACGAGAGCTCTGCGAGTCGAGCCCGTGGGACGTCTCCGACCTTTCCGCCATGGTGATCAACTGCACCCTCAAGGCGTCGCCCGAGCGCTCACACACCCAGGGCCTGCTGGACATCCCGATCGCGATCTTCGAGGCCAACGGCGTGAGCGTGGACCAGGTGCGCGCCGTCGATCTCGACCTGGCCGTCGGCGTGCAGCCCGACATGACCGAGCACGGTGCCGCTCGTGACGACTGGCCGGCGTTGCACGAGCGGGTGATGGCGGCGGACATCCTGATCCTCGGCACACCGATCTGGCTGGGCGAGAAGTCGTCGGTCTGCACGCAGGTGATCGAGCGGCTCTACGCCAACTCCGCCGAGCTCAACGACGCGGGGCAGTGGGCGTACTACGGCCGGGTCGGGGGCTGCGTGGTGACCGGCAACGAGGACGGGGCCAAGCACTGCGCGATGAACGTGCTGTACTCCCTCGCCCACCTCGGCTACTCGATCCCGCCGCAGGCCGATGCTGCGTGGCTCGGTGAGGCGGGGCCGGGACCGAGCTACCTCGACGAGGGATCCGGCGGACCCCAGAACGACTTCACGAACCGCAACGCCACCTTCATGTCGTGGAACCTGCTGCACCTCGCCCGGCTGCTGCGCGACGCCGGTGGCTTCCCCGCCCACGGCAACCAGCGGTCGATGTGGGATGCGGGCTGCTCGATGGACTTCCCGAACCCCGACTACCGCTGAGCGAGGCGGTGCAGCTCGACACGTCCCCCCGACTCGTCCTCGCTGACCGTCACCAGCGCCGCGCCGTCGTCGACGAACGCCACGGACTCCCCCTGGGGCTCCGGCGGCGGGGGTGCCTCGCAGCCCTCGCCGGCGAGCGCTGCGACCAGGTCGCCTCCGTCGCCGAGCGGGAACAGCCGCACCGAGTCGATCGTGCGCAGCGCCACCACGGTCGCGTCGGGTGACACGTCGATCGCGGTGACCGCCTCGCCGCCCAGGTCGACCGCGCCGGCCGGGCGCAGCACGCCGCGCTCGGTGTCGGCGGGGTCGGGTTCGCCACGCCAGATGGTGGCGGGTCCGTCGGTGGTCTTGTCGATCACCCACACCACCTCGTCGATCACCGCGAGCGCCTCGGCGTTCGGGCGACCCGACTCGTAGGTCAGCCGGAGGTCGTCGGCCTCGACGCCGGTCGCATCGAGCGCGGGCTCGTCGAAGGTCAGGATGCGGACCTCGCGGCGGATGCCGAGGTTGTCGCCGATGTCGGCGATGTGGACCTGCGACGTGCCGTCGGCGCTCGGCGCGACCGCGAGGTCCTCCCAGTCGAGGTTGGCGAGCGCTCCGGCCGCGACGCGGATCCGACCCCGGGTCGTCCCGGTGGGGTCGAGTGCCACCAGGTCGGCGGGCTCGAAGCTGTCCTCGATCGCCCACACGACGCCAGGGTGTCGACGACTCGCGGCCAGCCCGGAGATCGACGACAGCTCCTCGGGGGCGGCGCCGGCGACCGAGACCTCGACCCGACCGTCGCATGCCGCCTCGAACAGCTCCATCGCTCGGTCGGTCACCGGCGCCGCGCTGGTCGGCGGCGTCGTCGTCGTCGCGGCTGGTGCCGCGGTCGGTCGGGGCGCCCGGTTCCTCGACCGGCGCACGGTCCGCGCAGGCGACCCCGATCAGTCCGATCAGCGCGACGAGCGCGACGGCGACCGACCTGCGTGAGAAGGGTGGCACTCGATGCTGCATCGACGGGTCCTGGGGCGGACGACCGAGCATACGAGGGTCCGAACCCGCCCCCGGGGGCGGCACCGGCGCTACCGGGGGCGCGTCGTTCGCACGGTGCGCACCCACTCGTCGATCTCGTGGTGTGAACGCAGACGGACGAATCGGACATGCTCCAGCGTCGGCGAGGCCCGTGCGGCGCCGAAGCGTTGCCGGTACGTCTCGTGTCGGGTCCAGGCCCATCGGACGACCGATGTGTCTGGGTCCCACGCCAGCAGGTTCCGCCACGACTCCCGGTTCCCGTTCCAGAGCTCCGTGCGGGTCACCACGCGCCGCACGCTCCGCGCGATCACCTGGCGCATCACCACCCGGCGGGGCAGGTCGAGCCACACCACGGTGTCGGCGCGTTCCCAGACAGGACCCTCGACGACGGTCCCGTCGTTCCCGTCGATCACCCACGCGTCGGTCGCCGCGATCGCACCGACCGCAGCCATCAACTCGCCGGGGTCGATCTGCTCCCACCCGGGCAGGTGGCGGATGGCGTCGAGCTCGATGTGCTCCACGCCGAGGACCCGTGCGAGCTCGCCGGCGAGCCGGGTCTTGCCGGATCCCGAGTTCCCGACCACCGAGACACGTTGGATGTGCCGTCCCACCCGGGTCAGCTTCGCATCAGGACATCAGACGCCGCCGTTCCGCCCGATCGAGAACTCCGACGAGGGTGGGGTCCGGGAGGTCGGTCGGCGAGCGCACTGGTGGTGCCCCCGGCAGGATTCGAACCTGCGACACACGGTTTAGGAAACCGATGCTCTATCCCCTGAGCTACGGAGGCGAGGCCGGCGCGAGACCTGGGAGTGATGCTCCTCGGGTCGGCGTGCCGGGTTCAGGCCGATGGTACTTGGTGCCCCCGACGGGACGCGTGGCGCCGGACCAGGCCCGGCCGGACCCGGTTCGTGCTGATGGACCCGGGCTGGCTCCCGGAGGAATGGTCGCGACGGCGACGTCGGTCTGTGAGACTCGCGGGGAATCGATGCGAAGGTCGGGTGAGCGATGTCCTCCATGGAACCGGTCTCAGGGTCGCAGCCCGAAGGCTCCGTCGCCCCGGAGCGGCCGTCACGCCATTCCGTCCCGGTCGGTTGGATCATCCTGGCCGTGGCGGGCGCACTGGTGTCGCTGTTCGCGCTGGCGCCGTTCTTCGGCGGCGGGTTCCTGCTCTGGGCGAACGCCACCCAGACCGACGACGACGGCTTCTTCGCCACCCCCTCCGAACGGGTCGAGACGACCTCGTACGCCATCGCGTCCGACGAGGTCGATCTCGGTGCCGACCCGACCGGGGAGGAGACGGGGTTCGAGTTGGGTGATGTCGCCACCGTCCGCCTGGACATCGAGGGGTCGGGTGAGTCGCCGATCTTCGTGGGTATCGGCCGGAGCTCCGACGTGGCCGCCTACCTCGACGGGGTGTCGAGGGCCATCGTGACCGACATGAGCTTCGACCCGTTCGCGGTCGAGTACAGCTACCGGGGTCGGGGAGCACCGAGCGGCACACCCGGGGAGCAGGACTTCTGGGTTGCATCGGCAGAAGGAAGCGGCCTCCAGCAGGTGGAGTGGGAGCCCACCTCTGGCAACTGGTCGGTGGTGATCATGAGCCCCGACGCCAGCGCCGGGGTCAGCGCTGACGCCGCACTGGCCGCCACGTCGCCGTGGGTGGTCACCGTGGGAGTCGTGGCCGCGATCGTCGGCGGACTGGGACTTCTGATCGGCGCGGCGATGCTCGTGGTCGGGGTCATCGGTCTGGCCAGCCGATCGCACATCGAGTTGTCGGGGGCGCCGCACGTGGGCGGCCCGGTGATGCTCGAGGCCCGACTCGATGAACCGGTGAGCCGGTGGCTGTGGCTGGTGAAGTGGATCCTGCTGATCCCGCACCTCATCGTCCTGGCAGCGCTCTGGGTCGCGTTCTCGATCGTCACGTTCGTGGCGTTCTTCGCGATCCTGTTCACGTCCCGCTACCCCAGGTCCTTGTTCGACTTCAACGTCGGTGTGCTGCGCTGGACGTGGCGTGTCGTCTACTACGGCTACGCCGCACTCGGAACCGACCGCTACCCGCCGTTCACGCTCGGCGAGGCCGGTGACTACCCGGCGACCTTCGCGGTCGAGTACCCGGAGCGACTGAGCCGCGGTCTGGTGCTGGTCAAGTGGTGGCTCCTGGCGATCCCGCACTACGTGGTGCTGGGGATCATCGGCGGCACGACCGTGGCGACCGCGAGCGGGGAGTACTCCTTCCCGGGCTTCCTCTCGGTGCTCGTCTTCTTCGCGGCCGTCGTCCTGTTGTTCGTCGGCAGGTATCCCAGGGGTGTGTTCGACCTGGTGATGGGACTCAACCGATGGGTGTTCCGGGTGATCCCCTACGTGGCGCTGATGCGCGACGAGTACCCGCCGTTCCGACTCGACCAGGGTGGAGCGGAGCCGGACGTCACGTCGATGCAGGGCTGAGCGGATGCGCATCGGCATCAACGGTTCGTCACAGACCACCCTCGGCGTGCCGATCGTCGACATCGCCGCGCACGCCGCCCAGGTGGAGGCCGACGGCTTCGCGCACTACTGGATCAACCAGTCGATCGGCACCCCTGACGCACTGACCGTCATGGCGGTGATCGGGCAGGCAACCTCGTCCATCGAGCTCGGCACGGCTGTGGTCCCCATCTTCCCCCGACATCCGCTGATGCTCGCGACCCAGGCGCTCACCACCCAGGAGATCGTCGGCAACCGCCTCACCCTCGGTGTGGGGCTCGCCCACAAGGAGCCCATCGAGCGAACCTTGGCCCTGCCGTTCGCGAAACCGGCCCAACAGATGCGCGAATACCTCGACGTGCTGCTGCCCGCGATGGCGGATCGCGTCGCTGATGCCGACGGCGAGTTCTGGAGTGGCCACTTCGACGGGTTCGCGGGACTGGGTGCGGCGGAGCCACCGGGCGTGCTCGTGGCGGCGATGGGACCGCGGATGTTGGAGCTGGCCGCGGAGCGAACCGATGGGACGATCCTCTGGCTGGCCGGACCGACGGCGATCTCCCAGCACATCGCACCCGCCCTGGCGGCAGCGCGACCCGACGGGGCGGGTCCCGCCCGAATCGTCGCCTCGGTCCCGCTGTGCGTGACCGACCGCGTCGGGGAGGTCCGCGCCGCGGTGGACGCCATACTGGCCGGCTACAACGACCTCCCCTCCTACCGGGGAGTCATGGACCGCGACGATGCATCCGGGCCGGGCGCAGCCAGCCTCATCGGCGACGAGGACGAGGTACGTGCGGGGATCGAGCGATACGCCGACGCCGGCTGCACCGACTTCGCGCCGGTCGAGTTCACCCTCGACGACGAGGAGTCCCGGGCGACCCGGACGCTGCTGACGTCGCTGCTCTCGTCGGCTCCGGTCGGATCGCCCGACCGCGGGCACGCGACTGCGCTCAGGCGGGGGTGAGCTGCGCCGCGCCGAAGGCGCTCGAGAAGCGGTCGCACCAGATGACGACCGATCGGTACTGCGACAGATCCGTGCCGGGCGGGATCTCGTAGGTCTGGGTGCCGATGTTGCCCTGGAGGCCGCCGAGGAGCAGGGAGCCCTCAGGGAGCACCTCGCCGTCCACCGCGTCGTTGGGTGACAGGTAGACGAAGAGGTCGGGTCCGTTGTCGGTCGCCAGCTCGTCGAACACGATGGTCGACGCGTCGCCGTCGGTCACCACCGCGACCTCGCCGGTCGTCGTGTAGCGCCCCAGTGAGATCCAGCTGCCACTCGAGGTGACCACCGGCCCGGCGGGCACCGTGGTGGGCGGTGCGGTGGTCGTCGCCGCCTCGCCGGCGTCCGGCGCGGCGGTCGTCGGGGGAGCGGTCGTGGTGGCGTCGAGCGCCGCTGCGACGTCCGCGTCGAGCTCCTCCTCGACGACGTCGTCGACGAAGAGCTTGTCGGGCCGGAAGACGGCGAAGCCGATCGCGCCGAGGATGACGGCGATGCCGACGCCGCCGAGGATCCAGTTCCGCTTGGTGGTGGTCATGCTGCTGACGGTACCGACCGGGATGCGCCGTCGTCCGGCGGAACCGATGACGAAACGCTGAACTCTTCGCCACGACCGCCGATGGGACGGACATGCGAAGAACCGTCATCCCCAGCCGCGGCCCGTTTGCGGTGCTGGCAGCGGTCGTCCTGCTCGCACTGTTCGTCGCCGTCGGCGACGCCGGTGCTGCCCCGAGCGGTTCGATCGCCGGGAGCGTGACCAGCGATGGTGGCAAGCCGGCAGCGGGCATCTGCGTCAGGGTCGACGAGCTGGTCGACGGGGACCGCCAGAGCGTCGGGTCCGCCACCACCGAGCTCGACGGGACCTACGTCGTCACCGACCTCGCGGCCGGCCAGTACCTCGTCGAGTTCGCCGACTGCAACGACGGGATGTTGGTCCAGCAGTGGTGGCAGGGTGCGCCCGACCCGGAGTCCGCGACCCCGATCACCCTCGCCGACGCAGAGCAGAGGACCGGGATCGACGCCACCATGCAGGTCGGCGGAACGATCCGCGGCCGTGTGACCGACGTGGGCGGCGCGCCGCTCGAGGACCTCTGCGTCATCGGCGTACGCGGCGACGCCGACCAGATCTCGGGCATCGGCTTCGCCCGGACCGAGCCGGACGGGACCTACGTCATGTCGGGCGTGTCGCCGGGTGCGACCCGTGTGTTGTTCGAGCAGTGCGACGACAGCGCTCGCCTCGTTCCCCAGTGGTTCGACGGGGCGGACTCGTTCGGCAACGCCACGGTCCTCACCGTGGTGGCCGGCGGCGAGCTGACAGCGATCGACGGACAGCTCCGACCGGCGGCCGCGGTCGCCGGCAGGGTCACCAACACAGCGGGGGATCCCGTGGGCGACGTCTGCGTCCAGGCCACGTCGGACGCACGCTTCGGTGGATCCGTCCGAACCGACGGCGACGGCACCTATGAGCTCCTCGTCGCCGATGCCGGGTCCTACCGGATCCAGTTCCTGGACTGCAACGAGACCCCGACCCTCGCGGCCAGCTGGTGGGGTGGGACCGCCGATCCCAGCTCGGCGGTGCCCCTGGCACTCACGCCGGGTGACGAGCGTGTCGGGATCGACGCCGTGCTGAAGCCCGGCGCACCGGGAGCGATCACCGGGACGGTCCGCAACCTGCGTGGCGACGCGATGACCGGCGCATGCGTCGTGCTCTACGCCCCCGACGAGTACGTCCGGTTCGCCCCGGTCGAGCCCGACGGCAGCTACGCCTTCGAGGGTGTTCCGAGTGGCACCTTCTCACTCGTCTACGTCGGCTGCGACGGCCCCGAGGACGACCCCAGCGAGGTCGTGGTCGATCCGTCGGGGATCGTCGCCTACCCGGCCATCTGGTGGGGCGGTCAGCTGCTCGACATCCCGAACGGCGAGGGCCCCGATCCGATCGCCCAGGGGGCGACGCTGACCACCGTCGCACCCGGTCAGACCGTCGTCCGCGACGTCTGCTTCGGCTGCGACGCCGTGGCCGTCGGATCGGTGTCCACCGGGTCCGGTTCGGTGACGCTCACGTTCGACGCGGACGCCATCCTCCCGGCGGGCCCGTCGATCGCAGCGGCGAGCGCTGCGACGTCGTTCCGTGCGGAGTGCTCGGCCGCCGGCGCCCCCACGTCGTCCCAGGACGGGACGAGCTCGCCGATCACCGTCACCGGCCTGCGCGGCGGCACCACCTACCGCTGCGTGGTGCTGGCGTACCGCGATGGCGTCCTCGTCGGTGCCTCGGAGCCGACCACCGTCGTGATGGCCGGTGGCGCGGCCCCGGACATCGACGACCTGGTTCCCGGTCCGGGCGCACCGGCGCCGGCCTCTGCGCCCGCATCGGCCTCGGCGACGCCGGCCGATGGCTCGGCCTCGGCGCCCCGCTCGCTCGCGTTCGTCGGCTGAGCCGGCGGGCTGCCGGCGAGCGCTGGCTACCGTGTGTCGATGTCGGTCCCCCGCTTCGTCACCGCCGCCAGCCTCTTCGACGGCCACGACGCGGCGATCAACATCATGCGGCGCATCCTGCAGCGCCACGGCGCCGAGGTGATCCACCTCGGCCACGACCGCTCCGTGGACGAGGTCGTCGAGGCCGCGATCGCCGAGGACGTCCACGGCATCGCGCTCAGCTCCTATCAGGGCGGGCACGTCGAGTACTTCCGCTACCTGGTGGAACGCCTGCGCGCCGAAGGGGCCGGCCACGTGCGCGTCTTCGGTGGCGGCGGTGGGGTCATCTCGCCCGCCGAGGTGGACGAGCTGCACGCGGCGGGCGTGACGCGCATCTTCACGCCGGAGGACGGCCAACGCCTGGGCCTGGACGGCATGATCGACTCGATGATCGCGGCGTGCGACCTGGACCTCGCCGCCTCGGGAGCGAGCCTGGACGAGGTCGAGGCGGGATCGACGCGGGCCCTCGCCCGGCTCCTGAGCGTCGTCGAGGCGGACGGCCTCGATGCGGCCACGACCGCCGGGCTCCGGGAGCTCGCCGGCCCATCGGCGGCGCCGGTGCTCGGCATCACCGGCACCGGTGGCTCCGGCAAGTCGTCGCTGACCGACGAGCTGGTTCGCAGGTTCCGCATCGACCAGCGCGACGAGCTGCGCATCGCCGTGCTCGCCATCGACCCGACCCGTCGCCGCGGCGGTGCGCTCCTCGGTGACCGGATCCGCATGAACGCGATCCACAGCCCGCAGGTCGTGTTCCGCTCCCTCGCCACCCGCCACCCCGGCGCCGAGGTGCCCGAGCGACTCGACGTCATGATCGACGCAGCGCGGGTCTGGGGCGCCGACCTGGTGATCATCGAGACGCCGGGGATCGGCCAGGGCGACGCGGGCATCGTCGAGTTCGCCGACGTGTCGCTGTACGTGATGACCCCCGAGTTCGGGGCGCCCACCCAGCTCGAGAAGATCGACATGCTGGACTTCGCGGACGTCGTCGCGATCAACAAGTCCGACCGTCGCGGCGGCGCCGATGCGTTGCGGGCCGTCGCTCGCCAGTTGGTCCGCAACCGTGCAGCGTTCGACCGGTCACCCGACGACATGGCGGTGTTCCCCACGGTCGCCAGTCGATTCGACGACGCGGGCGTCACCGAGCTCTACCGGTCGCTCCGCGACCGCCTCGCCGGGCACGGCCTGGTGACGAGCGACGGCGTGCTCGACCGGATCGCGCTCGGTCACTCCGCGGACCACGGCCACGGGATCGTTCCCGGCAACCGGGTGCGCTACCTGACCGACGTCGCGGACGCGGTGCGCTCCCACCACGCGGCCACGGAACGCAACGCAGCTGCGATGCGACAGGTGCACCAGCTCGAACGAGCCGCCGAGCACCTCGACGCAGCGGGTCGTGACGCGACCGAGGCCGCGGTCCTCGCGGCCGAGCTGCGCGACGAGCTCGACCCCGGCGACGTCGCGCTGCTGGCGGCGTGGCACGACCGTCACGCCGAGCTCGTCGGCCCCGATCGGCCGGTGCGACGGTCGCTGGCCGGCACGCCGGTGCCGAACCTCGCCCTCCCGGACGTCTCGGACGCCGGCGATCTGCTGCGATGGCTGCGATCCGAGCATCTGCCGGGCTCGTTCCCGTACACCGCGGGCGTGTTCGACCGTCGCCGCGACGACGAGGACCCGGCGCGCATGTTCGCGGGGGAGGGCGGCCCGGCGCGCACCAACGCCCGCTTCCATCTGCTCGCCGAGGGCCAGGCCGCCACCCGGTTGTCCACCGCGTTCGACTCGGTGACGCTCTACGGATCGGACCCGGCGGAGCGTCCCGACATCTGGGGCAAGATCGGCAACTCGGGGGTGTCGGTCGCGACCGTGGACGACATGGCCACGCTCTTCGAGGGGTTCGACCTGTGCGACCCGTCGACGTCGGTGTCGATGACGATCAACGGCCCTGCACCGGTCGTGCTGGCGATGTTCCTGAACGTCGCGATCGACCAGCACCCCGAGCTCGACCCGGCCGAGGTCCTCGAACGGGTCCGGGGCACCGTGCAGGCCGACATCCTCAAGGAGGATCAGGGCCAGAACACCTGCATCTTCTCGACGGACTTCGCGCTCCGCATGATGGCGGACGTCGCGGAATGGTTCGTGGAGCACCGCGTGCGGCGCTTCTACTCCGTGTCGATCTCCGGCTACCACATCGCCGAAGCCGGCGCGAACCCCGTCACCCAGCTCGCGTTCACCCTCGCCAACGGCTTCACCTACGTCGAGGCCTACCTCGCCCGCGGCCTCGACATCGACGACTTCGCGCCGAACCTCAGCTTCTTCTTCTCCAACGGGATGGACCCCGAGTACAACGTGCTGGGTCGCGTCGCCCGGCGCATCTGGGCGATCGCGATGCGTGACTACGGCGCCAACCCCCGCTCCCAGAAGCTGAAGTACCACGTGCAGACCTCGGGCCGGTCGTTGCACGCCCAGGAGATGGCGTTCAACGACATCCGCACGACGCTGCAGGCGCTGTGTGCCATCGCGGACAACGCCAACAGCCTGCACACCAACGCCTACGACGAGGCGCTGACGACGCCCACCGCGGAGTCGGTTCGTCGGGCGCTGGCGATCCAGCTGATCATCGGCCGCGAATGGGGCCTGACGGCGTGCGAGAACCCGCTGCAGGGCAGCTTCGTCATCTCCGAGCTGACGGACCTGGTCGAGTCCGCCGTGCTCGACGAGCTCGACCGGATCAGCGAGCGCGGTGGCGTGCTCGGCGCGATGGAGACGGGCTACCAGCGGGGCCGGATCCAGGACGAGTCGATGCACTACGAGCACGCCAAGCACGACGGGTCGCTGCCGATCGTCGGGGTCAACACGTTCGTCGCCCCCGATGCCGACGCACCGCGGCCCGAGGTGGACCTCGCGCGTTCGAGCGACGCGGAGAAGCGTGAGCGCATCGAGGCGGTCGACGCGTTCCGGGCCCGTCACGCCGGCGAGGGACCCGCCGCGTTGGACCGGCTCCGCCATGCGGCACTCGCGGGGGACAACCTGTTCGACGTCCTGATGGACACGGTGCGGCACTGCACCCTGGGTGAGATCACCGAGGCGCTCTTCGAGGTCG
>CALNXV010000020.1:0-32021 GCA_942490665.1 uncultured Microthrixaceae bacterium | reverse complement strand
CCCCCCCCCCCCCCCCCCTCCCCCCCCCCCCCCTCTCTCTCTCTCTCTCTCTCTCTCTCTCTCTCTCTCTCTCTCTCTCTCTCTCTCTCTCTCTCTCTCTCTCTCTCTCTCTCTCTCTCTCTCTCTCTCTCTCTCTCTCTCTCTCTCTCTCTCTCTCTCTCTCTCTCTCTCTCTCTCTCTCTCTCTCTCTCTCTCTCTCTCTCTCTCTCTCTCTCTCTCTCTCTCTCTCTCTCTCTCTCTCTCTCTCTCTCTCTCTCTCTCTCTCTCTCTCTCTCTCTCTCTCTCTCTCTCTCTCTCTCTCTCTCTCTCTCTCTCTCTCTCTCTCTCTCTCTCTCTCTCTCTCTCTCTCTCTCTCTCTCTCTCTCTCTCTCTCTCTCTCTCTCTCTCTCTCTCTCTCTCTCTCTCTCTCTCTCTCTCTCTCTCTCTCTCTCTCTCTCTCTCTCTCTCTCTCTCTCTCTCTCTCTCTCTCTCTCTCTCTCTCTCTCTCTCTCTCTCTCTCTCTCTCTCTCTCTCTCTCTCTCTCCCTCTCTCTCTCTCTCTCTTCTCTCCCTCCTTCCCTCCTTCCCTCCTTCCCTCCCCCCCCCCGGGTGGGTTCTGGACGAGGCGATCCCCGGGCGTGAAGCGGGCGAAACGCATCGAGATGTTCGGGCCGACGACCGGGAGCCACAGTGACACGCCCCGCTCGAGCAGCGGCTCGGTCGCTCCGCTCAGGTCGACCTCGCCGTCGGTCGGCAGCGACCAGCCGACGGCGACCGGACCGGTGAGCTCGTCGAGTGCGACCAGCGCCGCGACGATCGCGCCCTCTCGACGCGCCCGGTCCTCGCCGTCGATGGCGCGCCGCGCCACTCGAGCTTCTCGCCGCCGAAGCTGCTGGTGGTCGCGGGTGTCGTCATGCGCAGCGGGTCCTGGGAGTGCAGCTGTGGTCAGCCCTGAGCCCGGTGTCGGAGGGATCTCCGGCCGGGAGCACCGACGCTGCATTCCGACGCCGGTCCGGGAGGCATTGCCGGTAGGCTCGCGCACATGTTCAGTGGCAACGAGTGGATCATCGTCGTGATCATCGCCCTGGTGCTCTTCGGCGGGTCGCAGATCCCGAAGTTGGCCCGGAGCCTCGGTCAGGCGCAGAAGGAGTTCAAGTCCGGCCTGGCGGAGGGCGAGGACGGCGAGTCCGAGTCCGGCGCCACCAGCGAGACGACGACCACTCGAAGTGCTGTCGACAAGGGGGTCCCACCGTTCGCCGCGAAGGATCTATCACCTGAGCCGGACCCGGCCCGCACCGAGTCGGCTCGGTGGACGTGCCACGACGCCGGACGGATCCGGTGTCGTGGCGGTGCCGGTCAGGGGGTACCGGCTGACGGGACCGTCGAGGGGGGGGGGGGGGGTTGACTGAGATGGTGGGTCGCGGGCTCAGCCGGGCTGGACGGCCAACTCCTTCTGCCTGCGCTTCTTGAGGATCCGGCGACGTTCGCTGCGTTGCCGTTGCCCCAGACGCCGTGGTCGATCCGGTTGACCAGCGCGTACTCGAGACACTCGGTGCGCACGGGACATCCGTCGCAGACGCGGCGGGCGACCTCGACCCCGACGCCGTCGGAGGGGAAGAAGAGACTCGGGGGACGTTCGGCGCAGTTCCCGACCGACATCCAGTGTGTATCGACAGCTCGTGCCTTCATAGTGGTGAGAGTGACGTGTTACCGGGCGCCGATTTGTTCCCCGGATCGTGCCGGGGTCACAGCGATCTTTGAGACACGTTCCGAGCCCCGCAGTCGGCGCCGCGAGCGCCGCGGCTGGATCCGAGCTCGCCTGCTCCGTCTGAGCCTGCGGCTCACGCTGCTCTGAGAGTGCTCTCGGACGGGACCCGCGGCGTGTCGACGCGGGACCCCCGATGCCGCATACTCGCATCCCATGACGAACGACGACGTTCCCCTCGACGCCCGAAGCCGCCCCGTCCGGCTGGGCGGCGCCGCAGTGGAATCCTCCCTCGAGCACGCTCCGACCCGGCGCCGGTCGAGTCCCCCACAGCGCCCACCCCCAGCACCGCGACCGCCGCTCGCTGGGCGCCGATGGCCCCGACCTCCGGGTCGGCGCCGCCCTAACTCGTGCCGCTGGGTGATCACGGGTGGGCTGCGCCCGCATCGGACGCCACTCCGCCGCCGTGCGCCGCCCTCAGTTCGGACGCCGCAGTTGCTCTGGGTCCGCTGCGAGGCGCCCGCGCCGCCCGCCCGCCACCTCGGAGCGGCGCCCCGGCGGTGCACGGCGCCGGCAGCGGTGGACGGGGCAACGGCGTGCGGGCCGCGCTCGTCGGTGGGCTGGTCGGCGCGATCGTCGCCGGCGGCGTGGTCGGCGCAGCGCTGTGGGACCGACAGGACGCGACCTCGACCCAGGCGACCCCGGTGGTCGCCGAGCAGGGCCGCCCGTCGAACAGCATGGCGGGGGAGAACCTCGATCTGAAGGGCCTGCTCGACAAGGTCAGCCCCTCGGTGGTCTCGCTGCACACCGGCAGCGCCAGGGTGACGCCGCAGGATCGGGATCGTGATCACCGACGACGGACTGGTGCTCACCAACGCGCACGTCGTCGAGGGCGCACGCAGCATCGAGGTCGACTTCGCCGACGGCCGGACCGCTGAGGCCCGCCTCATCGGCGCGGTTCCCGAGAACGACGTCGCCCTCGTGAAGGCCGAGGACCTGACCGAGCCGGTCACTCCGGCCGAGCTCGGGGCGTCCGGCGACCTGCAGGTCGGCGACGACGTCGTCGCCATCGGCAACGCACTCAACCTCGGCGATGAACCGAGCGTCACCACCGGCATCGTCTCGGCGCTCAGCCGCTCGATCCGCTCCCCACGGGGCGACACGCTCGACCGACCTGATCCAGACCGACGCGGCGATCAACCCCGGCAACTCCGGCGGGCCGCTGGTCAACACCGCCGGTCAGGTGGTCGGGATCAACACCGCGATCCTCGCCGATGCCCAGAACATCGGCTTCGCGATTGTCGATCGACTCCGATCACGGCGCTGATCGACGATCTGCAGTGCGGTCGCGAGGTCGCAGGCGCACGCCGGTGCTGGGCGTCGAGACCCTCGACGTCGCGGCGGTCGACCCCAGCGTCACCCAGCGGTTCTCGATCACCGCCACCGCCGGTGCGTTCGTGCCAGAAGGTCCAGCCGGGTTCGGGCGCCGACAGCCGGGCTGCAGGCCGGTGACGTGATCATCCAGGTCGACGGCCGTCGCATCCGCACCGCCCGGACGTCGGCCAGGCGGTGCGGCGAAGTCCGCGGGCGACGACCAGATCGAGGTCATCGTTCGAACGCGCGGGCAGACCGAGCGGCAGCCGCCACCTCGCGGGCCGACTGACCCGCGCACCGTCGATCGAGCTGGCGCCGAGGTCGGCTGCGTGCAATGCACCCGCCGTCGTCTGCGCTGTCGGGTCACTGTCGCTCCTCACCACGCGATCGACCGACGATGCCGACGACCGAACCGCCCCGTGGCCACGTGAAGATCGTCTACCTGGGTCCGGTCGCACCCCACTGGGAGATCCGCTCCGACTTCGGCGACCCGCAGATCATCAACGACTTCCGGCTCCGGGTGAACGCCCGGCTGATGCTGCTGCCGCCGCACGACCCCCAGTTCCGCCGCAACCGGGAGCGGGTGAACCGCGACGCCGAGCGCGAGAACTTCATGCTCGAGTGGGACCTCGGCTACGAAGAGGACGACTCGCCGGCCGTCCGCCGAGGGCTGACTCGTCGAGGCCGGCGCGGAGGAACCTGCGGTCGTCGGCCGTCAAGGGGCACGATCGTCGACGGTCGAGGGGCAGGCGACGGCGGATGTCCGACGGTCGGACGCGGACCCGAGCCGTACCTCAACCGCGAGCTGTCCTGGCTGGACTTCAACGGGCGCGTGCTCACCCTGGCCGCCAACCCGGCGGTGCCGCTGCTCGAACGGGCCAAATTCCTGGCGATCTTCTCCTCGAACCTCGACGAGTTCTTCCAGGTCCGCGTGGCCGGGCTCAAGGACCAGGTCGCGCGCGGGAGTCACCCGTCGCAGCCGACGGCATGACCGCCCGCGGAGCAGCTCGCCGAGATCCGCGACCCGTCACCCGCCTCGTCCACCGCCTCGAGGCCGTCTGACCGACGAGTTCCTGCGGGCGACTCGACCGGCCTGGCGAGGTGGGCATCCGTCTCCACTGGGCCCAGCTCGACGACGACGACCGCGAGTGGCTCACCGACGAGTTCCAGCGCCTCATCTTCCCGGTGCTCACCCCGCTGGCGGTCGACCCGGGACACCCCTTCCCCTACATCTCGACGCTGTCGCTCAACCTCGGTGTGATCGTGGGCGACCCCACCACCGAGGAACGCCGGTTCGCCCGGGTGAAGGTGCCGTCGCTCCTGCCGCGGTTCGTCGTGATGCCCGACGGCGAGCGGTTCGTGCCCCATCGAGCAGGTGATCGCCGCCCACCTCGACCAGCTGTTCCCCGGGATGGAGGTCGCTCGACAGCGTCGCCTTCCGCGTCACCCGCAACGCCGACCTCGACCGTCGACGAGGACGAGGCCGACGACCTGCTGACCGCGATCGAGATGGAGCTGCGCCGTCGCCGGTTCGGCAAGGCCGTGCGCCTCGAGGTCGACGGACGACATCTCCATCCGAGGCGCTCGAGCTGCTCCGCGAGAACTCGAGCTCGAGCGACGACGACGTGTACGCCTCGACGGCCCGCTCGACCTCGACCGGCTCTGGCAGCGTCTACGCGATCGACCGCGCCCGACCTGAAGGACCCCCTTCTGTGCCGGTCACCCAGCGCCGGCTCCGCCACGACGAGGACGACGCCGAGCTGTTCAACGCGGTCATCGCGACGGCGACATGCTGGTGCACCACCCGTACGACTCCTTCACACCTCGGTCGAGGAGTTCATCCGCCAGGCGCGCGCGACCCGCACGTGCTGGCCATCAAGCTGACGCTGTACCGCACCTCCGGCGACAGCCCGATCGTCGAGGCGCTGATCCGGCGCCGCCGAGCACGGCAAGCAGGTGGCCGCGCTGGTGGAGCTGAAGGCGCGCTTCGACGAGGAGGCCAACATCGAGTGGGCCCGGCGCTCGGAGAGCGGCCGGGGTGCACGTCGTCTACGGCCTCGTCGGCCTCAAGATCCACACGAAGACCTGCCTGGTGGTGCGCCGGAGGGCGACGGCATCCGCCGCTACTGCCACATCGGCACCGGCAACTACAACTCCCGCACGGCGCGGCTCTACGAGGACATCGGCCTGCTGACCGTCGAGCCACGGATCGGCTCGGATCTCAGCCAGCTGTTCAACTACCTGACCGGCTACGCCCGCGACGTCGCACTACCAGCAGCTGCTCGTGGCGCCCCACGGCATGCGTCCGCGGCTCGTCGAGCTGATCCGCCGCGAGATCGAGGCCGCCGCGGCGGGACCGGCCGGATCATCATGAAGATGAACAGCCTCGTCGACGCCGACATGATCGACGAGCTGTACGCCGCCTCCCGAGACGGCGTCCGGGTCGACCTGATCGTGCGGGGCATCTGCTGCCTGCGCCCCGGGGTGCCCGGCTTGTCCGAGACCATCCGCGTGCGGTCCTCGTCGGTCGCTACCTCGAGCACTCGCGCATCTACCGGTTCGCGAACGGGCGCGGACCGGCGCACCGGTTCTTACATCGGGTCCGCCGACCTGATGCCCCGCAACCTCGACCGCCGCGTCGAGGCGCTCACCCCGGTGGTCGACCCCCAGCTGCGCCAGCGCATCGACGAGATCCTCGCGGTGAACCTCGCCGACGACACGCTCGCCTGGTTGCTGGACGTCGATGCCTGGACGACCGTGGCACCACGTCGAGCCCGGCGGCACGATCGACACCCACGTCGAGCTGCAGGACGAGGCCATCAGCGCGGCCCGGTCGAGCTCGGCGCTGACCGATGACCGGGCCGACGCGGTGGTCATCGAGGCCGCCGGCGGGATGGTCTGGCGACCGACGACCGGACCGCGATCGAGGTCGTGGTGGTGCACCGCCCCCGCTACGACGACTGGACCTTCCCCAAGGGCAAGCTCGACGACGGGGAACGCCACGAGACAGGCGCGCTGCGCGAGGTCGCCGAGGAGACCGGGCTGCGATGCCGCCTCGGCGCCGAGCTGGCCGACGTCCGCTACCTCGACGACCCACGGGTCCAAGAAGCGGTGCGCTACTGGGCGATGACGGCGCTCGGACGACGGTTCGTTCCTGCCCAACGACGAGGTCGACGAGATCCGCTGGGTGCGCCGACGAGGCCGCCGAGCTCCTGACCTGGGCGCACGACCGTCGAGGTGCTCGGCCACTGGTTCGACGTCCACGTCGGTCACGCACCGTTAACGTCGGGGTGACCCGTCGACCTCAGCGGCCGCTGTCGGCGTTCCTTCACCCACGTTCGCGCAGCAGTTCACCTCCGGTTCACTGGGTCGACGCCGGCCACCCTGGGTCCATGTTGCGTCGGTGTCGCCCGATCCCGGTCTGACGACGAGTGTGACGTGACGCTGAACCCGAGGAGGGTGCATTCCGTGAATTCCCACTACCGAGCCGCTGGCTCGAAGATCCTGGCGGTCCCCGCTGGCTGCGACGCTGGTCCTGGGGGCCTGCAGCAGCGACGACGACAGCTCCGACGGAGGTTCCGACACCGAGGCGAGCGGCGACGCCGGCACGGTGAACGTCTCCGGCTCCTCGACCGTGGCGCCCATCTCGACCCGGGTCGCCGAGCTCTGGGAGGACACGGGCGTTCCGCCGAGGTGAACGTGGACGGTCCCGGGCACCGGCGACGGGTTCGCAGCTGTTCTGCGAGGGCGAGACCGACATCTCCGATGCCTCCCGCCCGATCAAGGACGAAGAGGAGATCGCCGACTGCGAGGACAACGGCATCGAGTTCATCGAGCTGCGAGATCGGCATCGACGGCATCGCGGTCATGACCAACCCGGCCAACGAGGCGGTCGAGTGCCTCGAGCTTCGCCGACATGTACGCGCTCGTCGGTCCCGAGTCCGAGGGCTTCGACCAGTGGTCCGACGCCTCGGAGCTCGCCTCGGCGCTGGGCTCGGACACCGAGCTTCCCCGACGCACCGCTCGACATCTTCGGCCCCGGCGAGGAGTCGGGCACCTACGACTCGTTCGTCGAGCTCGTGATCGAGGCCGTCGCCGAGGACCGGTCGAGGCCGGTGACATCACCGAGGACGAGGTCGCCCAGACCCGTGCCGACTACTCGTCCTCGGCGGACGACAACGTCATCATCCAGGGCATCCAGGGCTCGGACACCTCGTTCGGCTGGGTCGGCTTCGCCTTCGCCGAGGAGGCGGGTGACACCGTCACGGAGATCGCGGTGTCTGCGGAGCCGAACGGTGACTGCATCGAGCCGACGACCGAGACCATCGCCGACGGCTCGTACCCGATCTCGCGGCCGCTGTTCATCTACGTGAACGCCGACAAGGCCGACAGCAACCAGGCGCTGGCCGAGTACGTCGACTACTACCTCTCCGACGACGGCATCGCCGCGGTCAGCCGAGGTCGGCTACGTCGAGCTCCCGGCGGACCAGCTCGAGGAGACCCGCACCACCTGGAACGACCGGACCACCGGCACCACCGAGTCCTGACCGTTCCCGTCCCGAACACCGCGGTCGGGGCGATGCTCACCTAGCATCGTCCCGATCGCCTCGTTCGGGCATCCGCCACTCGTCCGCCCCGCAGCAGCTGCGGGCCCGACCCCCGGAGACGACTGCATGTCGCTCACCGTCGAGGACCTCGCCGGCGACCAACGCCGATCGCCGCCGCCGAGACCGTCGCCCACGTCCTGCTGTGGATCGCCGGGTTCCTCTCGGTCGTGATCAGCGCGCTCATCGTCATCTCGCTGGTCCGGGAGGCCTGGACCTTCATGGCGGAGGTCGACTGGGGCACGCAGGTCTTCAACGCCAGCGGCTGGTTCCCCCGGCGCGGCGACTACGGCATCTCGACGCTCATCGTCGGCAGCGTGATCGTCACGGTCATCGCGATGGTGATCGCCGGCCCGATCGGCCTCGGCGCCGCCATCTACCTGACCGAGTACGCCAACCCCGGGTCCGTCGCATGCTCAAGCCGGTCATCGAGATCCTGGCCGGCATCCCGAGCGTCGTGATCGGCTTCTTCGCCCTCACCTTCATCGCCCCCGAACATCATCCAGAACATCTGGAGCGCGATCGCCCCAGCAGACGATGATGGCCGCCGGCGTCGGCGTGGCCGTGATGATCATCCCGATCGTGGCTTCGGTGTCCGAGGACGCCATGGCCGCGGTTCCCGACTCGCTGCGCGAGGCCTCCTACGGCATGGGCGCCCGCAAGATCACGACCGTCACCAAGGTCGTGATCCCCGCCGCGGTCAGCGGGCTCGTCGCGGCGTTCATCATCGCCGTGTCGCGCGCGATGGGCGAGACGATGGTGGTGTTCATCGCCGCCGGTCGCAGCGGCGGCGCCCTCTTCGAGAGCGACCCGCTCGAGCCCGGGCCTGACGATGACCGCCGCCATGGCGTCGCTGGCGGCCGGGGCACCGACTCGGTGGTCGGCGAGGGCCTCACCTTCCAGAGCCTGTTCTTCGTCGGCATCGTCCTGTTCGCGATCACCCTGTCGCTGAACCTGTTCGCTGACCGCTTCGTCCGGCGCGTCCGCCAGAAGTACTGACCGGTCCGAGGAAACGATCACCATGGCACTCAGCACCCCCCTCAAGATCGCCACCACGACCACACGCGGCGCCGTCCAGAAGGAGCTCACCGGGTCCAAGCGGCAGCGACCTCTAGGGCGCCGATCTTCCAGGTGCGGCCTGCTCGGCGCTGCCTGTCCCTGTTCGCTGCTGATCCTCGGTGGTGCTGATCGGCTCGCAGTGCTGTCGGCGGGCTGGGAGGTGCTCTCCACCCGGCTCGGCGACTTCCTCACCGGCACCCTGCAGTCGCTGCCGAACACCGCAGGGATCCAGCAGGGGCTGCGCGGCACCTTCTGGATCGGTGCCTTCACCGTCGTCTTCGCCTTCCCGCTCGGGATCGCCGCCGCCGTGTACCTCGAGGAGTACGCCCCGAAGAACCGGCTGACCACCTTCATCGACATCAACATCCGCAACCTGGCCGGGGTCCCGTCGATCGTCTACGGGATCCTCGGGTTCGCGATCTTCGTGAACGCGCTGGGAGGCGTCACCGGCGGCCGCAGCGTCATCGCGGGCGGGCTGACGCTGGCCGTGCTGGTCCTGCCGATCGTCATCATCACGTCGGCCGAGGCGATCCGTGCCGTGCCGACCGAGCTGCGCGAGGCGGGCTACGGCGTGGGCGCCACCCGCTGGGAGGTCGTGCGCAGCCAGGTGCTGCCCTATGCGGCGCCCGGGATCCTGACCGGGACGGTGCTGTCGCTCGCCCGGGCGCTCGGCGAGGCAGCACCGCTGATCCTCGTCGGCGCGGTGACCAATCGCCTCGGCTCGAACCCGTCGGTGCTCGACGTGTCGGCCCTGCAGGACCGGTTCACCGCCATGCCCATCGTGATCACCTCGTGGGCCGGCAAGCCCCAGGAGGGCTTCCGGACCGACACCGCCGCCGCCATCGTCGTGCTGCTGGTCGATCGTGCTGATCGCCAACGCCGCGCGCAATCCTGCTGCGCAACCACTACGAGAAGAAGAGGTGACCGACGTGTCGAACCCGACCGAGACCCGAGCTCCCCGCAACGTGACGCGACGTCCGGGAGGTGCGACGATCTCCCTGATGTCCGACACCGCGACGACCGAGCAGGGCACCGAGACCGAGCCCCGTCCGGACCACCCGGTCGTGTTCGACGTCGACGACATGAGCGTCTACTACGGCGACCACCTCGCGGTGCGCAACGTCTCGATGCAGATCCGCCAGCACGAGATCACGGCGTTCATCGGCCCGTCCGGCTGCGGCAAGACCACCGCGCTGCGGTGCTTCAACCGGATGAACGACCTCATCGAGATCGCCCGGGTCGAGGGCAACATCCGGTACCACGGCGTCGACCTGTACGACCCCAAGGTCAACCCGGTCGAGGTCCGCCGCCGGATCGGCATGGTCTTCCAGAAGCCGAACCCGTTCCCCAAGTCGATCTACGACAACATCGCCTACGGGCCGCGTATCGCCGGCCAGAAGAAGGGCCTCGACGACGTGGTCGAGTCGGCCCTGAAGCGTGCAGCGCTGTGGGACGAGGTGAAGGACCGCCTCAAGAGCTCCGCGCTCGGGCTCTCCGGTGGCCAGCAGCAGCGGCTCTGCATCGCCCGCGCGGTCGCCTGCAACCCCGAGGTGATCCTCATGGACGAGCCCTGCTCGGCGCTCGACCCGATCGCCACGACCCGCATCGAGGAGCTCATCCACGAGCTCGCGAAGGACTACACGATCGTGATCGTGACCCACAACATGCAGCAGGCCGCGCGGGTGAGCGACCGGACGGCGTTCTTCGTCACCGAGGTCAACGAGACCAGCGACAACCGCACCGGCCTGCTCGTCGAGTTCGACGACACCGACAAGATGTTCTCCAACCCCGCCGACGAGCGCACCGAGAACTACATCACCGGTCGCTTCGGATGACGTCGGGCCAGGTGGCCGTGTCCGGGGAGGTGGGGTCGTGAACGAGCTCCGGGTCGAGTTCCACCAGGAGATGGAGGATCTGCGCTCGGAGTTGATCCAGCTCGGCGCCATGACCTCCGAGACGATCGGGCGTGGCACCGCAGCGCTGCTGGACCGCGACCTGCACGCAGCCCAGGAGCTGATCGACGGCGACGACGTCATCGACGACTTCTGCCTCGGCATCGAGGAGAACTGCTGTCGCCTGCTGGCGTTGCAGTCGCCGATCGCCGGTGACCTCCGCTTCCTGTTGACCACGCTGCGTCTCGTCGGCGAGCTCGAGCGTTCCGCCGACCTGATGGTCAACGTCTGCAAGGCCTCGCGTCGCATCTACGACGTCGAGTTCGGCCCGCAGATCCGGGGACTGATCGAGCAGATGGGGGTCGAGGCGAGCTTCCTCATCCGCACCGCCATCGACTCCTACGTGGACGCCGACACGTCGCTCGCCGCGGCGCTCGACGACATCGACGACCGTCTCGACGAGCTGCAGGTGTCCTACGTCCAGGCGATCTTCCGGTCGCACTCCGAGCTGAACATCTCGCTGCAGGGCGCGGTCCAGATGGCGATGATCGGTCGGTACTACGAGCGCATCGGCGACCACGCGGTCAACATCGGCGAGCGGGTGCTGTACATGGTGACCGGCTGGCTGCCCGAGAAGACCGGTTCGGCCCGTCAACGAATGCGGGAGGCCGAGGCCGGCGTCGAACCGCTCACCGAGCTGACCGACACCGACGAGGCGCGCGGACCGGACCTGCCGGAGGTCGACGACGGGGGGCCCGCAGGGTGAGGGTCCTCGTCACCAACGACGACGGGCTGCACGCCCCCGGCCTGCGGGCGCTGGTCACCGCCGTCGCACGCCAGGGCCACGACGTGGTCGCCATCGCCCCCGAGGGCGACCGCAGCGGATCCGGTGCGGCCATCGGCAACCTCGGCCAGGGTGACTTCATCCGCTACCGCTCGATGCCGCTCGCCGGACTCGACGAGGTGGAGTCGATCGAGCTCGACGGTCCACCAGCGCTGTGCGTGTTCGCCGCGCACCTCGGTGCCTTCGGCCCCCGACCCGACATGATCGCCTCGGGGGTGAACCCCGGACTCAACACCGGGCGCGTCACGTTGCACTCGGGCACGGTCGGCGCCGCGCTGACCGGCGCCAACCTCGGGATCCCCGGCGTTGCGGTGAGCATCGACGGCTACGAGGCGAGCATCGAGCACTGGGACGTCGCTGCGGACCTCGCGGCGCAGGTCCTCGGGTGGCTGCCCGGCTCGGGCGAGCGGACCGTCATCAACCTCAGCGTCCCTGATCTTGCGTCGGAACGTCTCGGGCCGGTCCGGTGGGGGTCGCTCGCTCCGATCGGTGCGGTGCACGCCGAGTTCCTCGCCCGCACCGACGAGCGCGTCGAGTTCGGTCTGGTCCCCACGGACGCGGAGCTGCCAGCCGGGTCCGACACGGCGCTCGCCGCCGCTGGGCACCCGGTGGTGACCTCGCTCACGGGCATCACCGGCGCGGAGCCCGACGGTCTGGCTGAACACCTGCGGGCGCCGTCCCCGGCCAGCTGATGTTCCAGGGGGCGCACCGATGACGGGCGTGCAGAGCGTCGCGCTCTTCGCCGTCGCCATCGGCGTGTTCGTCGCGGGGGTCGCGATCGGGCGGCTCCGCGGGCCGGGGTCCGGGCCGGGGTCCGGACCGGACGTGTCGCCCAGCGACGTGGGCGCCGCGGTGATCCCCGAGGTCCCGGCTCGGTCGGAGCGACCCGAGGCGCCCGACCCGGCCGGGCTGCTGCTGCGCCTCAGCCAGGCCGTCGACCAGATCGAACAGGGCGTCGTGGTCTGCGACGCGTCCGGCGCGGACGTCTTCCGCAACCGCGCGGCGCGGCGGTTCCCCGAGGCGCGCGACGGACTCGTGCTCGTCGAGGCCGCCGTGCGCGAGCTGCTGGGACTGGCGCTCGAGGGCGTCGCGTCCCGTCGCGAGGTCGAGCTGTTCGGGCCACCGGCGCAGTCCTTCCTCGTCTCCGCCTACCCCTTCGACGACGGGAGCGAGCCGGGTGGGCTGGCCCTGATCGACGACCGCTCGCTGCAGAAGCGGACCGAGACGGTCCGACGGGACTTCGTGGCCAACATCAGCCATGAGCTCAAGACGCCGATCGGCGCGCTCGGCCTGCTCGCCGAGACGATCCGCGACGAGCCCGACACCGACGTCGTCGCTCGACTCGCCGAGCGCATGATCGCGGAGGCCGACCGGGCCGCCGCCACGGTCGACGACCTGCTGGAGCTGAGCCGCATCGAGTTCGGTGATGACGCCGAGTTCAGCGACCTCGACGTCATGTCCGTGCTCAGCGAGGCGGTCGGCCGCATCGCTGCGGCTGCGGACCAGGCCGAGATCACCGTCGTCGTCGATGCCGATCCCGCGCTGCGGGTCCACGTCGATCGGCGCCAGCTCGTCTCGGCCCTGTTCAACCTGCTGGACAACTCGGTCAAGTACGCGCCGTCGGGGTCCGAGATCGTCCTCGCCGCGACGAGGACCGGTGCGGACCGGACGGTGGAGCTGAGCGTCGCCGATGCCGGCGTCGGCATCCCGCGCCGTGACCTCGACCGGATCTTCGAGCGCTTCTACCGCGTCGACCGGGCGCGGTCGCGCGGCACCGGCGGGACCGGCCTCGGGCTCGCGATCGTTCGCCACGTCGCCAGCAACCACGGTGGCGAGGTCCTCGTGGACTCCACCGAGGGCGTCGGCACCGTGTTCCGTCTCGCACTGCCCGTCGCCGTCGATCTCGTTGCGGACACACCCCGCGCCAGTTCCGGTCCCGTCCCCGTACCCGCCCACGACCCCCCAGGTGACCCATGATCACGTCCGGCGCCACGTCCGACCCGGCCACGGCCGGGGCCTCCTCGACGACGACCAGCACCGTGCTGCTCGTCGAGGACGAGGAGGCGTTCATCGAGGCGCTCACCGTCGGGCTGGCGCGGGAGGGCTTCGTCGTCGCCACGGCCCGCGACGGCGCCGAGGCGCTCGAGCGCTTCGACGAGGTCGCGCCGGACCTCGTGCTGCTCGACGTGATGCTGCCCACGGTGTCGGGGATCGACGTCTGTCGCGAGCTGCGTCGGCGTACCGATGTCCCGATCATCATGGTCACGGCGAAGGCCGCCGAGATCGACACCGTCGTGGGGCTGGAGGTGGGCGCGGACGACTACGTCACCAAGCCGTACCGGCTGCGCGAGCTGGTCGCGCGGATGCGTGCGGTCCTGCGTCGCCGGGGTACGGGTGCGGAGCAGTCCCTCGGCGGCCACGAGGTCCTGCGCCTCGACGGCATCGAGGTCGACGCCGACAGCCACGAGGTCCGCGTGCACGGCGAGCTGGTCGACCTGCCCCTCAAGGAGTTCGAGCTGCTGACCCTGCTGATGGAGAACGCCGGCCGGGTGCTGCAGCGCTCCACCCTCATCGACCGTGTCTGGGGCAGCGACTACGTCGGGGACACCAAGACCCTGGACGTCCACGTCAAGCGGCTCCGGTCCAAGATCGAGGACGACCCGTCGACCCCGGCGCGCATCGTGACGATCCGGGGGCTGGGGTACAAGTACGCCCTGCCACGCTGAACGCCTGGCTGCCCGACGTCCGGTCGTGCCGCCGGCTGCTGGCGCAGCCGGGCGCCGTACGATGGCGTCGATGAGCGTTCCAGGCCCCCACCACGACGGTCGGCGTCGTTGGGGCGGGATCGACACGTCGTCGCCGTTCGGACGACTCGCCCTGACCCACGTCCTCTCCACGGGTGGGGACGCGCTCGTGGCCCTGGTGCTCGCCGGGTCGCTGTTCTTCTCGCTGGACCCGTCGGGCGCACGGTGGCGCATCGCGTTGTACCTGCTGTTCACGATGGCCCCGTTCGCGCTGGTGGGCCCGCTCATCGGCCCCCTGATGGATCGGACGCCGGGCGGTCGGCGGCTCATGCTGATCGGCTCGGCCGTCGGCCGAGCCGTCGTCGCGGTGCTCATGATCTCCAGCGCCGGTTCCGACAGCCTCCTGCTCTTCCCCCAGGCGTTCCTGATGCTGGTGCTCGCGAAGTCCTATGCGGTCGCGAAGGCGGCGATCGTGCCGACCGTCGTGAGTGGCGACCACGCGCTGGTCGAGGCGAACTCGAAGCTGCAGCTGCTCTCGGGGCTCGCCGCGTTCGCCGCCGGTGCGCCCGGAGGGCTGGTGTTGTGGTTGGTCGGCCCGGGGGCCGTGGCGTTCGTGTGCGCCGGAGTGTTCGTCGCCGCGTCGATCGCATCGCTGCGGGTGCCGGTGACGACCGTGGCAGCGGAACCCGAGGGGATCGACGAGCAGGAGGAGCTGCGCGGCGCCGGTGTGCTCTCCGCCGCCTCGGCGATGGGCACGCTGCGCTGGATCGTCGGGTTCGTGACGCTCCTGTTGGCGTTCGCGCTGCGCGGCGCGGACACCCGCCCCGAGCTGGGCGCGGTCGCCGGCCGCGCGCTGGCGGAGCCGGGCCGGGTCGTCGACCCCGCGTCCGTGGCGCCGGCGGGAGCGCCGCCGGTGTGGCACTTCGGCGTCGTGATCGCGCTGACCGGCGTCGGGGGACTCGTGGGGGCGTCGGTCGCGCCGCTGCTGCGCCGCCGCATCCCCGAGGAGCTGTTGCTCGCCGGCGCGTTGGCGCTGGTCGCTGCGGCGGGTGTCGGTGGCCTCGTGCTCGCCGGGCTCCCGGGCCAGGCGCTGCTGGCGCTCGGTGTCGCGATGGGCGCCTCGGCCGGCAAGCAGGCGTTCGACGCGGTCGTGCAGCGTGACGCTCCCGACGCCAACCGGGGGCGGTCCTTCGCCCGCTTCGAGTCACGCTTCCAGGTCATCTGGGTGTTCGGCGCGGCGCTCCCGGTGATCGTCACGTTGCCCAGCCAGCTCGGTGCAGCGTTCGTCGCGGCGCTCGCCGCCGGTGCGGCGGCCTTCTACCTGGTCTCGACCCGCGCGGTGGCACGTGGCGCGGAGCCACCCCGCCTGCCCACGGCTCGGACCGTGTCGAGCGAGGTCCGTCGGCGGGCACGTGTGGCGCGGGAGCGGCGCAACGGCGGCCCCGAGTCCGGCGGCCCCGAGTCCGGGCGCGGCGGAGACTGATCGCTCTGGGTGGCGTGAGGTCCGTGGGTGGTGCTGGTGCCACCCAGACTGGCCCGGGCCAGCGGAGGCCGATCGCTCTGGGTGGCGTGAGGTCCGTGGGCGGTGCTGGTGCCACCCAGACTGGCGCGGGTCGGCGGGAAGTGGCCGCGCAGCGCTAGTCGTCGAGGTCGGGGAAGTCCGGCACCTCGACGTCGAGGTCGTCGAGGTCCAACCCGCCCGCGTCGATGCCGACCCGCGCCAGCCAGAGCCCCGGGGGCCTCGAGCTCGGCGGGCGTCGGCAGCGCCTCGTGGTCGGACCACAGACGGGCGAGCGCCTCGTCGCCGGCGCGCTCCACGATCCCGCCGATGAAGCGTCCGCCCCGGTCGAAGGTGCCCTGGGACATCTCGAGCCCGAACAGCCGTTCCACGAAGCGGTCGGCCGCCGCCGCCTCGACCCGCCGTCGCCGAAGTGCCTCGGTGATGCGCTCGTAGTCGGGCACCAGCCGACCGCCGATGCGGTCCAGCACGTGGTCCACGTAGCCCTCCACCGCAGCCACCAGGGCCTCGATGTGTGGCATCAGGTCGCGCTGGTGATCCGACTGCATCGCAGCGAGCAGGACGTCGGGGTCCCCGGCGAGGCGCTGGAAGGCCTCGAGCTCCGGCTCGGACCCGCTCCCGACGTCGAGCACACCCAGCTCGGCGAGACGGGCCTCGATCTGTGCGGGGTCCTCGCTGAAGCCGGAGACGTACGAGCTGAGCAGCTCGTCCAGGCGGGCCCGCACGTGCGGGGTGCTGAGCACCTGGTGGTGAGCGACGTCGGAGAGACAGACCCAGAGTCGGATCCCGTCCCGGGGGAGCTCCCAGTCCGCAGCGAAGCCGTCGACGTTCGCAAGAGCCATCGTCAGCGGCCCGTCCGACGGACGGTGCAACGGCAGCTCGTAGTGGCCGAGCGCGCGCGACGCCAGGTGGCCGGCGGTGCTGCCGGCCATCATCGCGAGCAGCATCGGGCCCATCATCGACATGAGCTGCTGCAACAGCGCGTCCGGTGGCATGCCCGGGATCTCCGGCAGGCCGAGGTCGGTCAACCCGTCGCCCTGCGCGTCGAGCTCGCCGAGCTGCGCGCGCATCGCCGCGCCGATCGAGCCGGACAACCGTTCGAGCAGCGGGCGTTCGTCGTCGAGGAACCGGCGGGCCCACTGGGTGCGGTTGAGCGGCTCGAGCTGGATCGACGCATCGATCGGGCGGCCGGTCGCCTCCACCACCTGCAGCTCGGCGACGCGCGCGAGCTGCTCGATCGCGGCGCGGTCGAGCGGGTCGACGTTGTCCTCGGGGGTCCCCTGGGTCGCGATCGCTCCGGCGAGCTGGGCCGCGCTGTCCCAGCTCCCGCCCGACTGGCCGGCGAGCATCGCCTGCATGTTCTGGAGGAAGAAGTTGACCGAGGCGAACGGGTCGTCGTCACCCGCTGGCCCCGGGCCGAACGGGCCGGAGGTGCTCACCGCGCCGATGGTACGTGCCGGCGCCCATCGGCGCTGGACGGGGCGGCGCTCAGTCGCTGTCGATGATGGCGGTCGCGGCGCGCAGGGCGCTGCGCGCCGGCACGAGGTCATGGGGCCGGTCGATGATCGACCCGCTCGCCTCGACCTCGACGATCCCGACCACGCGCCCGTCCTCGTCGACCGCGACCGCCGACCCGGACGGGGCGCGGGGGGCGCCGCCGACCACCGCGGAGCTGGCGGGGGTGACCGCCGGGTCGGATCCGCTCCCCGTTCCGTCGGCAACATCGCCGGACCCGTCGACGAGGACGGACCATCCGGCTCCCGGCGTCGCCTCGGGCAGGTCGAGCCCGACGAGGCGGACCGGGTCCGCCGGCCGGTCGAGGGTGGCCGCGGAGATCCGCAGCCCGGAGCGCCCACGCTGCAGGAGATGGAGGGCGTCGTCGGCGTCGGGCATCTCCGTGGCGACACGCGCGGTGTCGGGGGCCGGTCCGGCGAGTCGCAGCACTGCGACGGACGCGGCATGGTCGGCGCCCACGAGCTCGGCGGCCACCATCGATCCGTCGGGCGTTCGTGCCCAGACCTCGCGGGCGTCCTCGACGCTCGACGAGTGCAGCACCAGGTGTCCGCTGCCGTCGAGCGCGACCGCGGTGGCCCGGTGGCTCGCTCCGCTCGGATCCACCACGGTCACCGCAGCGAGCGACGCAGCGGCCCGTTCCATCGATTCCCCGGTCGGGTCGATCGGTCCCGACCTGCTCTCGCCGCCCAGGAGCAGTCCGACGACCAACAGCCCGAGACCGCCGAGCACGATCCCGCCCGCGACCAGGCTCGAGCGCCGGCGATCGGCCCGACCCCGGGTGGCGAGCCCGACCTCGCTGGGGTGTCGCCACGCCCGACCGCCGTCACCGGGGTCCCCGGACGACCAGCGCGGCGAGGGCTCGTCGCCCTCGATCATCGGTCCTGTCGTCCGGTCATGGGGACCGAATGTAGCCACGGCACCCCGTCCAGCGACCGCGGGCCGGATCGTGCGGGCGCGACCTGGGTTCCGCCCGAGGATCTACACGGTCCTACGATGGTCAGGGTGAGCAACCTCGTCTACCTGCTCGTCGCCGTCGCGCTCAGCGTCGTCGGGCTGCTCGTGCTCTGGATCCGCAACCGGCCGCCGGCGTCCTCGCCGCGCTCGTCGATCGAGGAGTTCCACGAAACCCTGCGCGCCCTGGCGCCCGAGGACGAGCCGTCCTCGGACGCACCGCGCCGGCGCGGGGGAGCCTGAGCTGGCCCGCGACCTCGCGATCGACCTGGGCACGGCGAACACGCTCGTCTACGCCCGGGGGGAGGGCATCGTCCTGAACGAGCCCTCTGTCATCGCGCTCAACAGCCGGACCAACGAGGTCCTCGCCATGGGCCGCGACGCGTGGAAGATGATCGGCCGCACGCCGAGCTACATCGTGGCGGTCCGGCCGTTGCGCAAGGGCGCGATCACCGACTTCGAGGTCACCCAGGAGATGATCCGACTGCTGTTGAAACGGGTCGGGGTCAACCGCTTCAACCGGCCCCGCGTGGTCATCTGCGTCCCCTCCGCGATCACTGCGGTGGAGAAGCGGGCGGTGACCGAGGCGGCCCGCAAGGCCGGCGCCACCGAGGCGCAGCTCATCGAGCAGCCGATGGCCGCCGCGATCGGCGCCGGGCTGCCGATCAACGAGCCGATGGCCAACATGGTGGTGGACATCGGCGGTGGCACCTCCGAGACCGCGCTCATCTCGCTCGGCGGGGTCGTCTCGCTGCAGGCGGTCCGCGTCGGGTCCTTCGACATCGACGCCGCGGTGATCACCTACATCCGGCGCGAGTACGGCATCGCCATCGGTGAGCAGACCGCCGAGGAGATCAAGATCCTGATCGGGTCGGCCTCACCGACACCCGACGAGGTGCGAGCGGAGGTCCGCGGACGCGAGTTGATGTCCGGGCTGCCCAAGACCGTCATCCTCTCCGCCGACGAGGTCCGCGTCGCGATCGCCGAGCCGGTCAACGCGATGGTCGACTCGGTGCTCGCCTGCGTCGCCGAGGCGCCACCAGAGCTGGCCCAGGACCTGATCGAGCACGGCATCCACCTCGTCGGCGGCGGGTCGTTGCTCAAAGGGCTCGACCTGCGCCTCGAGGACGAGACCGATGTCCCGGTGCGAATCGTGCGTCAGCCGCTGGAATCGGTGGTGCTCGGGGCCGGCCGTGTCGTCGAGTCGTACGAGGAGCTGCGCGAGATGTTCATGGGGTCGCGCCGCTGAACAGCGGTCCACGTCACGGAGTCGTCCGGCCGACGGGACCGTCGCCGCTGTGTCACGGGTCACCTGTTGCGGCGGACTACAGTCCGAGGACTCACCGGGGGGTGAGTCCAGTTGACCGACGGGGGGCCGAGCCGCGATGGCATCGAGCGAGCGCGACGGGGCTGAGGGATCGGTGGCCGGGCTGACCGCACAGCTCGAGGTCCGAGACGTACGTGTCCGTTTCGGGGGTGTCACCGCCCTCGACGGGCTGTCGTTCTCGATCGCCCCCGGCGAGGTCTGCGCCCTGATCGGTCCCAACGGGGCCGGCAAGACGACGCTGTTCAACGTCGTCAGTCGTCTGTACGAACCCGACGGCGGCAGCGTGAGCTTCGACGGCATCGACCTGCTCTCGCTGGCTCCCCACGAGATCGCGGGAGTCGGCATCGCCAGGACGTTCCAGAACCTCGCCCTGGTGCAGGGCCTCAGCGTCCTCGACAACGTCATGGTCGGCGCGCACTCGCGCACGACCGGGGGGTTCTGGGCCGGGTTGCTCGGATTCCCGGCGCGCCAGCGGGAACGTGAGCTGCGAGCCGAGGCGCTCGCGATCCTCGAACGCCTCGGACTCGCGCAGGTCGCCGGGATGCCCGCTGCAGGTCTGCCCTACGGCACGCTCAAGCGGATCGAGCTGGCTCGGGCGCTCGCCGGGCGCCCCAAGCTGCTGATGCTCGACGAGCCGGCGAGCGGTCTGACCCACAGCGAGGTCGACGAGCTCGGCGCCACGATCCGCGCGCTGCGAGACGAGTTCGAGCTCACCGTGCTGCTCGTCGAGCACCACATGGGCATGGTGATGGAGATCTCCGAGAACGTCGTCGTGATGGAGTTCGGCCAGAAGATCGCGGACGGCCCGCCGGCGCAGGTCCAGAACGATCCCCGGGTCATCGGGGCGTACCTGGGCGGTGGGTCATGACGCTGCTCGATGTGCGGGACCTGAGTGCCGGCTACGGGCCGGTCCAGGTGCTCAAGGGGCTCGACCTCTCGGTCGACTCGGGTGAGATCGTCGTCGTGCTCGGCGCCAACGGAGCAGGCAAGACCACCACGCTGCGAGCGCTGTCGGGGATGATCCCGGCGGCCGGGACGGTCATGTTCGACGGCACCGACGTGGTCGGACGCAAGCCCGAGGACCTGGTGCGTCTCGGGGTCGCCCACGTGCCCCAGGGCCGGGGGACGTTCCCCGAGCTGACCGTCGAGGAGAACCTGCGCGTCGGCGGCTTCGTCCACAGCGGGGACGACGTCGTCGCCGACATCGAGCGGTGGTACGGCCTGTTCCCCGTCCTGCGTCAACGCTCCGAACAGACGGCGGGGTCGATGAGCGGGGGCGAGCAGCAGATGCTCGCCATCGCCCGTGCCCTGATGGCGCGGCCCCGGCTGCTGCTGCTCGACGAGCCGTCCCTCGGGCTCGCCCCGCTGGTGACCCGCGACGTGTTCGAGCGCATCGTGGAGATCAACAGCGAGCTCGGCACGACGGTGCTCATCGTGGAGCAGAACGCCAACCTGGCACTCGAGATCGCGGCGCGCGGCTACGTGCTCGAGACCGGCACGATCGTCGCCAGCGGCACCGCCGAGGAACTCCGATCCAACGACGTGGTCCGCCGCGCCTACCTGGGGGTCTGACCGGCGTGCAGCTCTTCGTCCAACGCGTGTTCGACGGCCTCCAGGCAGGGGCGATCTACGCCATCCTGGCGCTCGCGATCGTCATCATCTTCCGCGCCTCGGGCCTGTTGAACTTCGCCCAGGGCGAGATGGCGATGTTCACGGCGTTCGTCGCCTGGAACCTCTTCGACGTCGGCCTGCCCTGGTGGGCGGCGTCGATCGCCTCGCTGCTCATCGGTTTCGTCGTCGGCGCGGTGCTCTACCGGCTCCTGATCGTGCGGTTGGGAGGGAGCCAGGCGAACCCGCTCGCTGTGGTGATGGTGACGATCGGCCTGTTCCTGATGCTCAACGACGGTGCAGCGATCATCTGGGGGACCACCGCGAAGCCGGTGCCGCGCGTCTTCGGTGACGGTCGGGTCGAGCTCTTCGGGGCGGGCATCGCCGTCCAGGTGCTCGGCATCCTGGCCGTGCTCGGCGTGCTGGTCATCGGGTTCGGGTTGCTGTTCCAGCGCACGAAGCTGGGACTCGCGCTGCGAGCGGTCACCTCGAACCAGGAGTCCGCCGCCCTGGCCGGCATCAAGGTCACCACGACGCTCATGGTCGGTTGGGGCCTGGCCGGCGCGATCGGTTCCCTCGCCGGAACCTTCACCGCCTCGGCGAACTTCGCGGTCGACAAGAACATGATGCAGGTCGTCCTGATCTACGCCTTCGCCGCCGCCACGCTCGGTGGGTTCGACAGCCCCCTCGGGGCCGTCGTCGGCGGCCTGATCATCGGCCTCGTCTCGGAGCTCATCGTCGGCTACGTCGCGATCATCGGACCGGACCTGCGGCTCCTGCCCGGGTTCGCCCTCGTGCTGATCGTCCTGCTCGTCCGCCCCCAGGGCATGTTCGGTACGGCCAAAGTGGTCCGAGCGTGACCCGCGACGTCTCGTGGCCGCGCGTCGGTGTCTGGGCGGCCCTCGCCGTGGCCGCCGTCGCCCTGCCGCAGGTCCTCACCGCGACGTCGGTGAACCGCGCCGGGGAGATCATCTACATCGCGGTCGCCGCCCTCGCACTGGCACTGCTCACCGGGTACAACGGCCAGATCTCCCTCGGCCACGGGGCGTTCCTCGGGCTGGGGGCCTACGTCACCATCATCGGCACGGTCGACTACGGGCTGTCCTACCCGGTGGCCGGTCTGCTGGCGGTGCTCGCAGCGTTCCTCCTCGGGCTGATCGTCGGGCTGCCGGCGCTGCGGATCACCGGCATCTACCTGGCCCTGGTCACCCTGGCGCTGGCCACGCTGTTCCCGCAGATCGTCGTGCGCCTGGGCGACATCACCGGCTCGACGGTCGGGCGTGGCCTCGTGCCCCGTGACGGGTACGGGGACTCCGAGCAGCTCCAGGAGGTGGGTCGCCGGCGGTTCCTGTCGACCGGAGGGGGTTCCGCGCCCCGGACTGGACCGGCCTGGCGGACGACCAGTGGCGCTACTACGTCTTCCTCGTCATCGCGGTCGTCGTGTTCGTGCTCGTGCGCAACCTGGTCAACTCCCGCGTCGGCCGGGGCCTGGTCGCCATCCGGGACAACGAGACCGCCGCCGAGGTCGCCGGGGTCCCGACGTCCACCTACAAGGTCCTGACCTTCGGGGTCTCCGCCGCGATCGCCGGGGTGGCCGGTTGGATGTTCGCCGTGCTCAACAACGCGGTGTCGCCCACCTCGTTCACCATCGTGCTGTCCATCACCCTGCTCGTCGCTGCGGTGCTCGGTGGCGTCAACAGCATCATCGGCCCGGTCATCGGCGCGACGATCATCGTGGTGCTGCGAGAGTCCATCCCGGCGGAGTCGCAGCAGTACACCCAGGTCGTGTTCGGCCTGGTGCTGATCCTCGTGATGCTCGTGGCCCCGGGTGGCATCGTCGGCGTCTACCGACGAACCCTCGCCCGGCTCCGCCAGTCGCCGCGCCGATGCGCGCTGCACAGGCCGGGCGCACCCGCCGGCAGCGACTCGCCCCGAGCCGTCGGCATGACTCGACCGACAACCCGACGATCCGACACCACCGACAACAACGACGTCAACACCCAGGAGGTATCCCATGAACACCACGACGCGATGGAAGGGTCTGGCAGCGCTGCTGCTGGCCCTGGCGCTGGTCGCCGCGGCCTGCGGCCGCGACGACGACAGCGGAGGAGATGACGGCGACGGCGGCGACACCAGCGAGGAGGCGACGACGCTGCTCGCCGATCCCGATCTCTGTGACGAGTACGACGGCACCCAGGGTGTCACCGACGACACGATCCTGATCGGCAACTCGCTGCCGCAGTCCGGGCTGTTCTCGGTGTTCGACCAGGTCCGAATCGGTATCCAGGCCTACTTCGACTACGCCAACGCCCAGGGCGGCGTCCAGGGTCGTCAGCTCGAGCTCAAGTCGCTCGACGACCAGTACCTCCCGGAGCAGACCCGCGCCAACGTCGAGACCCTCGTCAACGACGACGGCGTGTTCGCGATGGTCGGCAACGTCGGCACCGAGAACAACCAGCAGGCCCAGCAGTTCACTCGAGGAGCAGGGCCTCTGCGTGCCGAACCTTGCCGTGGCCACCGGCTTCCCCGGCTTCGGTGATCCCGAGAAGGATCCGTGGATCATCAACGGGTTGCCCAACTACGCGCTCGAGTCGATCGCGTTCGCGGACTACCTGAAGGAGAACCAGCCCGACGCGAAGGTGGCGATCCTCTCCCAGAACGACTCCTTCGGTGACAGTCCTACGTGGAGGCCTTCAAGACGGCCATCGAGGGGACCGACATCACCATCGTCGGCGAGCAGACCTTCGACCCGAAGACCGAGACCAACCCGCAGGGCCAGGTGACCACCCTGGCCAGCTCCGGTGCCGATGCGCTGCTGCTCGGCGTGACGTCGCTGCCGTGCCCGAACGCGCTGAAGGCCATCCAGAGCTCTGGTTGGACGCCGCTGACCTACGTGACGCTCACCTGCTCCTCCAAGGTGCTGATGGACATCGCCGGTGACGCCGCCGAGGGCACCCTCAGCAGCCGGGCGACCTACGACCCCGCGGACCCGGCCAGCGCAGATCAGTCGAGCGTGGTGGAGTTCAAGGAGCAGGGTGCCGCCGCAGCCGGCCTGAGCGCCGAGGACCTCGACGACCTCAACGTGGCCACCGGCTGGACCTTCGGTGCGTACCTGGTCCAGTTGCTCGAGGCGGCGCCGGAGCTCGACCGCGCCAAGGTGATGAACACGGCGTGGGTCCAGTCCGACGTGACCTTCGGGATGAACCTCGACGGGCTGGAGTGGACGACCGACGGTGCGGCGGACCCCTTCGGCTACAACCAGCTGCAGTTCATGACCCGCACCTCTGGCACGTGGGTTCCCGAGGGTGACCTGGTCGAACTACAGCGATGAGCTCACGGCACAGCAGTTCGAGTGACCGATCCAGATCGGGTGGGCCGTGGTGACGGCCGGCCCACTACGACGGCGACCGTCACGCTCGCACCGTCTGCCGGACGCTCGTGGTCGGGGGAGCGTCCGATTCCGGGCGCAGGCACCTACACTGATCAGTCCACGCAGTTACCCAGGAGGCAAACGTGTCGCAGCACATGGTGATCTTCCAGAACCCCGAGCGGGGATCCGGGATACAACCAGTTCGAGTCGATCGAGGACGCAGTCAGCTTCGTCGAGAAGCTCCGCAACGACCAAGGGATCGACAGCATCCGGATCTTCGAGCTCGATGAGGTCAAGTTCGACCTCAAGCCCTACTACAAGGTCGAGCTGCAGGCGCTGAACTCGGGTGCATCCGTCGGCGCCAGCGCCCGCAGCCCGCTCCCCGTCGCAGCTGCTCCCTGGCCCCGGCATCCCCGGCCGCCGGCTCCGAGCGCGCCCGCACCGCCGGCGCCCGAGCCGGCGCCGGAGTCCGTCCGCAGCCGGCCAGTCCGTTCGCTCCGCCGAGCGGGCAGCTCGAGCGTCGTCAGGGTTCCCGCCGCCGCCAGGAGCCGCGCCGACACCACCGGCCGACGAGCCGGCCGAGGATGCGCAGCCAGCGCGCCGGGGGCTGTTCGGCCGCTGAGGCCGTCCGCGCCTGCGTGGTTGAACCGGCGCTCGCTGCGGCGCTGCGCTGACCACGCCGGTGCCCGACCGGGCCGTGGCCCGGGTCAGGTGAGCAGCAGGACCAGTCCGACGACCACCACGCTCAGCACGCCGCCGAGGATCGCCGCGAGTCCCACCACGGTGAGGCCCAGGAGCAGCGCGGAGCGGGCACGCTCCCAGCGCGACAGGACCACGGAGGTATCGGGCTGGTGGTCGACGGTGGCGTCGCGCGCCACGAGCCGGCGCAACCAGCTGCTCGCCGCCGTGCCGCCGAGATCTGCTGCGCGGCGCCGGGGCGGAGCCACGGGCTCGCTGGGTACGCCCTCAGCGGCGTCGGTTCCGACCAGGCGCCCGGGGTCCCCCGACGGGGCCGACATGGCAGGCTGAGGGACCGGTCGCCGCCCGAAGAGCGCGACTCCGAAACCGGCGGCCGACGCGGCCACCACGACCATCCCGACGAGCAGCGTGACCATGTCGACACCGATCGTAGCCACCGAGGGCCCAGACGACGGAGCCGGCCCGGTCGGTGCCGGACCCGGCGAGAGCTCCGGTGACCCCGGAGTCCGGCGGCGGCACCGCCGCTGGTGGATCGTCGTCGCCATCGTCGCGGTCCTCGGCGCTGGGACCGCAGCAGCGTTCCTCGTCGAGCTGCCCTACTACCTGGTGCAGCCCGGAGCGGTCCGACCCGCCGAACAGCGCGTCGAGGTCTCCGGGGCGGAGTCGTTCGAACCCGGCGGCGAGATCCTCTTCACGACGGTCTACATGTCACGCGCCACGCCCGGCGCTGATGGTCCGCAGCCTGGCTCGACGATGCGGTGAGGTGCGCACCGAGGAGGAGATGTACCCCGAGGGCGACCGAGGACGGGGCCCGGAGCTCAACCGGCAGCGCATGGACCTGTCGAAGCTCACCGCCACGATGGTGGCGCTCGACGAGCTCGGCATCGACGCGACCCTCGACGGCGAGGGCGCCCGCGTGCTGGGGGTCAGCGAGGACAGCGGCGCGGAGGACGTGGTGTTCGTGGACGACGTGATCGTCGAGGTCGACGGGTCCGAGGTGACGATGCCCGACGACATCGCCGAGGAGCTGTCGGACCGGTCGCCGGGCGACGAGGTCGAGGTCGTCGTGCGTCGACCGGACCCGAGCGCGGCGTCGACCGATGCAGAGCAGGCGGCCCAGCTCCCGACGACGGAGCGGGAACTGGTCGTTCGCCTCGGCTCAGCGCCCGACGACGCGCAGCGCCCCGTGCTCGGGGTGCAGGTCGACGTGTCGGCGCCGAGCATCGAGTCGGAGGTCGACGTCGAGGTCGACTCCGGCGAGGTGTCCGGCCCGTCCGCCGGGCTGGCATGGACGCTGGCGATCATCGACCGGCTCACTCCGGAGGAGCTCACCGACGGTGGCCGCATCGCCGTGACCGGCACGATCTCACCGGACGGGTCGGTGGGTCCGGTCGGCGGGACGCCCCAGAAGGTCGCGGCCGTGCGTCGGGCGGGGATCGATCTGTTCCTGTACCCGGCGGAGACCCCCGAGGACGAGCAGGCCGAGATGCGCCGCATCGCCGGCGACGCCGTCGAGCTCCGCCCGGTCGACGACATCACCGAGGCGGTCGACGTGCTCGCGCCCGACGGGCTCAGGGTGCCGGCCTGAGCGCGGACCGCCGCGCGAGGTTCCGCCACCACGGACCGGGTGGCTCGTAGCATCGGCACATGACCGACGCGCCGCCCGACCCGCCCGATCTCGACCCGGCGTCGCTGGCGGCGAGTGACTTCACCCGGTCCCGGCGCGGGCTCGAGCCCGACGAGGTGCACGCTGCGCTGGGTCGTGCAGCCGACGCGCTGCGGACGTGGGAGGTCCGCGATGCCCACCTGCTCGCCCGGATCGCGGCGCTCCACGACGAGCTCGAGCAGTCCCGCGAGCTGGACGAGAGCCGGATCGCGAGTGTGCTGGGGGAGGAGACCGCACGCATCGTGACCGCTGCTCGCGATGCCGCGGCCGAGATCCGATCCAAGGCCGAGATCGAGACCGAGGAGTTGCGCTCCCGCACCGAGCAGCAGGCCGTTGCGGCCGCGGACGCGATGCGTGCCGAGGCGACGACGCTGCGCGACGAGGCGGCGAGAACCCATGACGAGGCGGTTGCCGAGGCGACGCGGGTCCGCGAGGAGGCCGATGCCAGCGCGGTGGCGCGTCTGGCGGCGGCCGAGGCGCGCAGCGAGGAACTGCTCGCCTCCGCCGAGGCGGTGCTCGCCGAACGCACCGCCGAGGCCGAGGACCGCGCCGCCGAGCTCACCACCGCGGCCGAGCGGATCCGGACGGAGGCGGAGCAGGCAGCCGCGTCGGCACGCTCGGCAGCCGACGCCGAGGCCGACGTGATCGTCGAGCAGGCTCGCTCCGACGGCCGGGAGATGATCGACGAGGTGCGCGTCGCCCGCGAGCGGATCCTCCGTGACCTCGCTGAGCGCCGCCGCGTCGCTCGCCGACAGATCGAGGGCGCGCTCGCCGGCCGGGACCAGATCGTCCAACTGCTGCGTCAGACCGGTGCCGACGTGGCCGCGACCGTCGAGGGACTCGCTGCCGCCGATGACGCCGCATCGGAAGCGGCCGACCGCGCTGCGGCCGCGGTGGTCGCGGACCCGGAGCGTGAGCTGGGCGAGCTGCGCGAGGAGCTCGGCATCGAGGGCGACCGATCGGTCCGCGCCGACCCGGGCTCGGGCGGCTCCGCTGCCGCCGAGCTCGATGTCGGCCCGACGCCCGCTGCGGAGGCCCGGGAGGATGCGCTCACCGACGGTGGCACGGTCTCCACCGAGGCCGTCTCCACCGAGGCCGTCTCCACCGAGGCCGTCTCCACCGAGGCCGTCTCCAGCGACGACCCGGCCTCGGGTGGCGCGACCGTGCACGATCTCTTCGCCCGCATCCGCGGCGAGGAGAGCGTCGACGACTCCGCGGACGGCTCTGCCGACCCCGTCGACGACTCCGCCCACCCGGTCGACGACGCGACCGGGAGTCCCGGTGCCGAGGTCGCGGCATCCGCTGCTCCGTCCGCCGCACCCGCATCGGGGTCCACCGAGGTGTTGGACGATCCGGCGATCGACCTGACCGAGGGTGCCGCGGGCTCCGACGGGCCGGACGGGCACAACGGCTCCGACGGGTCGGACCCGGTGTCTGCGCCGGACGCGGACGGGACCTCCGATGACGGGACCTCGGACGACAGCGCCGGCGACGTCGGTGGCGCGTCGGTGCTGGACCACCGCGACGAGCTGCTCGCCCCGGTGGAGAAGGCGCTGGCGAGAGGACTCAAGCGCCTCGCGTCCGATGAGCAGAACGAGATCCTCGACCGCCTCCGTCGGGTCAAGCGTGGCCGCCCGGACCCCGCCGAGATCCTGCCGACCGGCGCCGACGACGCGGCCTGGGCCGACGCGCTCGCCCCCGAGTTCGACAAGGCGACCGAGGCCGGTGCAGCACTGTGGTCCGAGCTCGCCGGGACCACGGGCGCTGCAGCGCCCGAGGGGGAGACGGGCCGCGAGGTGCTCGACACACGTGTGTCTGCGTTCCTCTCGCTGCACCGGGCCCACCTGCTGCGCACCTTCGCGGACGCCGACGAGGACGGCGTCGATCCGAGCGAACTCGCGGACCGGTTCCGCTCCGCGTACCGCGACCTGCGGTCGTCGCTCAGCGAGTTCGCCGGCGACCTCGCCGTCGCGGGATTCGCCGAGGGCGAGCGCCGCGCTGCCGGCCCCGGGACGCCGTGGCAGTGGATGGTCGACAACGGCGGTCTGCCCTGCGCCGACGGTGAGGACAACGCGTTGGGCGGCGCCACCCCCTGTGAGGAGCCGTTCCCCACGGGGGACCTCATGCCGCCGGCGCACCCGGGATGCCGATGCATCCTGGTCCCGGCGCGTCGCTAGCCTGACCCCGTGCGCTACCCGAACGACATGCCCCGACCGCCGCGTCGTGGGCGCAGAGGCGACAAGGAGGGCGGCTCCAACCGGGGACGAGTGGTCCTGGCGGTCGCCATCATCGCCCTCGTCGTGGTGGTCCTCTCGCTGCGGACCCTCGCGACGTTCTGGACCGACTTCCTGTGGTTCGACTCGCTCGATCTGTCCTCGGTGTGGAGCCAGCTGCTCTCCGCCAAGGTGACCCTCGGCGTGGCCACGACGCTGGTGTTCTTCCTGCTGTTGTGGGTCAACCTGGTCATCGCGGACCGCATCGCGCCCAGGTTCCGCCCGACCAGCGGCCCCGACGACGAGCTGCTCGTCCGCTACCGCGAGCTCGTCGCGGGTCGCCAGCGCCTCATCTGGCTCGTGGTGGCGCTGCTGATCGCGGTGATCCCCGGGTTCAGCGCCTCGGCGCAGTGGCGGGAGTGGCTGCTGTTCCGCCATGGTGGCGACTGGGGGGTCGACGACCCGCAGTTCGGCACCGACATCGGCTTCTACGTGTTCCGGCTGCCCTTCCTGACCACGGTGGTCGACTGGCTCTTCGGGTTCCTGCTCGTGACGATCGTGGCGGTCGCGATCGTGCACTACCTCAACGGCGCGATCCGTACACAGCCCCTCGGCGAGCGGATCACCACCAACGCCAAGATCCAGCTGTCGGTGCTGGGGGCGCTCGCTGCGTTCACCAAGGCGGCGGACTACTGGCTGCGCCGCTACGAGCTGGTCACCTCCGGTGGCGACTCCTTCGACGGGGCGGGGTACACGGACGTGAACGCCGCGCTCCCCGCGATCCAGCTGATGATCCTCATCTCGCTGTTCGCCGGCGTGCTGCTGCTGGTCAACATCCGCCGCAAGGGCTGGGCGCTTCCGGTGATCATCCTGGCGCTCTGGGGTGTCGTCGCGATCATCGCAGGAGGCATCTACCCGGCGTTCGTCCAGCGCTTCCAGGTGGCACCGGCCGAGCTCGCCCGTGAGACGCCGTTCATCGAGCGCAACATCGAGGCGACCCGCACGGCGCTCGACATGGCCGACGTCGAGGAGACCAACTTCGACTACGAGGGTGTCATCACCCCCGAGATGGTCGAGGAGAACCCGGGGAACCTCGAGAACGCCCGGCTCCTCGACCCGACGATCATCCAGCCGACGATCCAGGACATCCAGGTCGAGCGCGAGTACTACACGTTCCGCGACGTCGACGTGGACCGCTACGAGATCGAGGACGAGCAGACCCCGGTGGTCATCTCGTCGCGTGAGCTCAACCTGGCGGGTGTGACGGGGCCGACCTGGGAGAAGCTCCACCTGGTCTTCACCCACGGCTACGCGGCGTCGATCGCGCCGGCGAACCAGGTGAACGACCGCGGTCAGCCGAACTTCCTGATCGACGGCATCCCGCCGCGGGTCATCGACCTGCCACCCCTCGAGCAGCCGGAGATCTACCACGGTGAGGACATGGAGGGGTACTCCATGGTCAACACCAAGCAGACCGAGCTGTCGACCGACGACGTGCCCGCCGCCTACGAGGGCACCGCCGGCGTGCAGGTGTCCTCGATCGTCCGTCGTGCGGCGTTCGCCCTGCGCTTCGGCCAGATCGAACCGCTGATCTCCGACAGCATCACCGACGAGTCGCGGGTCATCTACAACCGCGACATCGTCGACCGTGTCCGCCAGGTCGCCCCGTTCCTCGAGACCGATCCGGACCCCTACCCGGTGCTCCTCGACGGGCGGGTCCAGTACATCGTGGACGCCTACACGACCACCACGGACTACCCGTACGCCCAACGCGTCGATGCGGCGGTGGTGGACGAGGGGTCGAGCGGTTCGTTCAACTACCTGAGCAACTCGGTGAAGGCGCTCGTGGACTCCTATGACGGGACGGTCACGCTCTACCTGACCGACGAGCTCTACGGCGACCCCGACCCGATCATCCGGGCGTGGGCCGAAGCGTTCCCCGAGCTGTTCACCGACGAGATCCCCGACGAGGTGCGCGACCACTTCCGGTACCCCGAGTTCCTCTTCAAGACCCAGACCCTGGTGTGGGGTCGCTACCACCAGAGCGATCCGGCGACGTTCTTCAACAACAGCGACCGCTGGATCGTGGCGCCCCGCCCGTCGGACCGCGGCGTGGGCAACGAGGCCGACGACGCAGCCGGCTCCGACGGCCCGATCGACCCGTACTACCAAGAGATGCGCATCGGCACGTCCGAGCGGACGGAGTTCGTGCTGACCCGGCCCTACGTGTTGTCCTCCGGGGACGGAACGGGCCGGAACCTGACGGCGATCATGGTCGCGCGCAACGATCCCGAGAGCTACGGCCAGCTCGAGGAGATCGAGATGGTGACCACACGCGACGGCGAGGTGGAGCGCAACAACAACGTGGACGGGCCGGTGCAGGCCAATCGGAAGATGGTCACCTACGGGCCGGTCGCCGAGTACCAGACCCTCGTCGGCCGCAACGGCTCGAGGGTGCGATTCGGGAACCTGCTGATCCTCCCCCAGGGCGACGCGCTCGTGTATCTGCGGCCGATCTACGCGGCCGAGGAGTCCTCGACGCGCTTCGCCATCCAGCGGGTCGTGGTGTCCTCCGGCGAGGCGGTCGGCTTCGGCGACACCGTCGAGCAGGCCATGTCGGACCTGTTGGACTCGAACCCCGATGGCGCCGTGGGCGCCCCGCCGATCGAGGCGCCCGGCAACAGCGACGGCAGTGGCGAGGAGGACCCGGACGAGCCGACGACGTCCACGACGGTCCCCGAGGACGGCGACGAACGCGACGCCACCGAGCTGCTCGCCGCCGCCGACCAGCGCTTCGAGGAGGCCGATGCCGCTCTCGAGGCCCGCGACCTGAGCGCGTACCAGGAGCTGATCGAGCAGGCACAGGCACTCGTGGCACGCGCCGCTGAGCAGCTCGGCGTCACCGCGGACCCCACCGCTGCAACGACGACCACAGCACCGCCCGAGGGCGACG
>CALNXV010000019.1:0-14545 GCA_942490665.1 uncultured Microthrixaceae bacterium | reverse complement strand
TGCGGAGCGAGCGTGAACGACGTGGTGCTGGGGCTGGTCGCCGGGCGCTGGGTGGGAGCGCCGCGACGCGACGACCGCATGCGCTGATCCCCGTCGGCGACTCCCGGTCCGAGGCCTCGCTCGGCAACCGCTTCTCGATCTCACGCGTCGAGCTCCCCGTGGACGAGGAGGACGCGGTCGAGCGGGTGCGGACGGTGCACCGACAGACCCACCCGAGCGGTGGAACCGGTCCCGGGCTCCTCACCCGGCACCTGTTCGCCGTGGTCGACCTGCTCCCGCCCCCGCTGCTGCGGGCGGTGGTCCCGGCCGTGCTCGACCGCCAACCCCTCGTCGACCTGGCGGTGTCGGACATCCCGGGCTCGCGCGTCCCGTTGCACCTGGGCGGATCACGGCTGCTGGGCCTGCACCCCTTCATCGACGTGGTCGGGAACCTCGGGCTCATCATGTGCGTGATCTCCTACGTCGACCACCTCGGTGTCGGCGTCACCGTCGATCCGACGGTCGCCGGGGACCCGAGGTCGTTCACCGGACACCTCGAGGCGGCCGCCGCCGAGCTCGCCGCCGCCGTCGGGGCGTCCACATGACCACCACCGATCGACCGGTGGCCGTCGTCACGGGGGCGGCCGGCGGGCTCGGCGCGGCGACCTGTCGACGACTCGGCGACGCCGGCTGGCGCGTCGTGGCGGCCGACCTGGCGGGCCCACGCCTCGACGCCCTCGCGGCGGTCGCGAACGTGGAGGCCGAGGCGCTCGACGTGACCGACCGGGAGTCCGTCGACGACCTCGCCGACCGGGTGACGTCGCGCCACGACGCCGTCGGGGCCGTGGTCAACTTCGCCGGGCTGCTGGAGGTCGGCCCGATGATCGAGCTGCCCGAGTCGGTGGTCGCCGCGGTGCTCGAGGTCAACCTGTTCGGGACCTACCGGGTGAACCAGGCGTTCTACGACGCGGTCGAGCGCTGCCGCGGCCGCATCGTGAACATCAGCTCCGAGACGGGCTGGCAGAGCGGCGGACCGTTCAACGGGGCGTACGCGATGTCGAAGCACGCGATCGAGGCGTACAGCGACTCACTTCGACGCGAGCTCATGTTCCGCGACGTGACCGTGATCAAGATCCAGCCCGGCCCGTTCCGCACCGGCATGGTCGCCTCGATCGGTCGGCGCTTCGCCGAGGCGGCCGACTCGTCGGACCGTTTCGGCGACCTGCTCCGCCGGACCGGTGAGCTGGCGGCCGCCGAGGAGGATCGCGCCCACGACCCGGAGCGGCTCGCCCGGGTCGTCGAGCGCGCGCTGAGCGCCCGTCGGCCCCGCGCGGCGTACTCGGTCAGCCCGGCGTGGTCGCGCCGCGCACTGGACCTGCTCCCGACGCGACTCGCCGATGCCGCGATCCGTCGGGCGTTGCGGCCCTGACCCCGACGATGTCGCAGCGCGCCCCGTGCGTGCCACCCTATGGTTGTGTCGTGAACGATCGACGACGGCACCGCATGGTCGAGCGCGATGTCGCGGCGCGCGGCGTGACCCAACGAAGCGTGCTCGACGCCATGGCGGCGGTCCCCCGCGAGCGCTTCGTGCCCGAGGACCTCGCCGAGTTCGCCTACGACGACACCCCGCTGTCGATCGCCGAGGGCCAGACGATCTCCCAGCCCTACATCGTCGCGGTCATGGCCGAGGCCGCGGAGCTCGGCCCCGACGACCGCGTGCTCGAGATCGGCGCCGGGTCGGGGTACGGCGCCGCCGTGCTCGGCCGGGTCGCCGACGAGGTGTGGACCGTCGAACGACACGCAGCGCTCGCACACGACGCCGCCGCCGCGTTGGCCGGTGTCGGCGCCGACAACGTCCACGTGCTCCACGGCGACGGCACGCTCGGCTGGCCCGAACGCGCCCCGTTCGACGCGATCGTCGTCACCGCGGGCGCCCCGGTCGTCCCCGACGCACTGCTCGAACAGCTCGCCGACGGCGGCCGGCTCGTGATGCCCGTCGGGCCCGAGACCCGGGGCCAGGAGCTGCTGCGGATCCGTCGCCGGGGCGACTCCTTCTCCGAGGAGCACCTCGGTGCGGTGCGCTTCGTGCCGCTGATCCCCGACGACGTGGCACCCGGCCACGAGGTCACGCGGCTCACGGTCCCGTCCCGGCCGACCCGTGGCGTCCCGGCCCTGCTCGCCGAGGTGGGCGAGTCGTTCGGGTCGATCGAGGACGCCGAGCTCGCCCCGCTGCTCGACCGCATCGGCGACTGCCCGGTGGTGCTGCTCGGCGAGGCCTCGCACGGCACGAGCGAGTTCTACCGGATGCGAGCCCGGATCACCGCCGAGCTGATCCGCCGCAAGGGCTTCACCGCCGTCGCGGTCGAGGCCGACTGGCCCGACGCCGCCGTGATCGACTCGAGGGTCCGGCGTCGACCGGTCGCGACGGGCAGCGAGGCGACCTTCCGACGCTTCCCGACGTGGATGTGGGCGAACCGGGAGGTCGCCGACTTCGTGGGGTGGCTCCGCGCCCACAACGACACGGTCGACGACCCGCACCGGCAGGTGTCGTTCTCCGGGCTCGACCTGTACTCCCTGTTCACCTCGCGCGACGTGGTGCTCGGCTATCTGGACCGGGTCGACCCCGACGCTGCAGCAGTGGCGCGGGCCCGGTACGGCTGTCTGACCCCCTGGGAGCACGACCCGGCGCGCTATGGCCACGCAGTGCTCACCGGCGGGTTCACCGGGTGCGAGGACGGCGTCGTCGCGACGCTCACCGACCTCCTGCGTTCACGGCTCGAGCTGATCGCCCACGACGGCGACGCGTTCTTCGACGCGGCGCAGAACGCGCTCGTCGTCGCGGACGCCGAGCGCTACTACCGGGTCATGTACCGCGGGTCGGTCGCCTCGTGGAACCTGCGCGACCAGCACATGTTCGAGACGCTCCAAGCCGTGCGCGCCCACCGCGGCCCGGGCACCAAGGTGGTCGTGTGGGAGCACAACTCCCACATCGGGGATGCATCGGCGACCGAGATGGGCGCTCGCGGCGAGCACAACGTCGGCCAGCTCTGTCGGCGCGAGTACGGCGACGACGCGTACCTGATCGGCTTCGGCACCCACGAGGGCACGGTGGCCGCGGCGTCGGACTGGGGTGGCCCGATGGAACGCAAGGTGGTGCGCCCGTCGCACCACCGGAGCTACGAGCGGCTGTTCCACGACAGCGGGATCCCGGCCATGCTGCTCGCCCTGCGCGAGCCCGCCCGACCCGAGGTCCGCGACGAGCTCGACGATCCCCGCCTAGAACGGGCGATCGGGGTGATCTACCGGCCCGAGACGGAGCTGCAGAGCCACTACTTCCAGGCGCGGCTGCCCGACCAGTTCGACGAGTACGTCTGGTTCGACCGCACCGGCGCGGTGGACCCGTTGCCCGCCCGTGCATCCAGCGAGCTGCTCGCGGACACCTACCCGTTCGGGGTCTGAGCCGGGCCCTACGCTGGTCGCCGATGGTGGACCCCGACCCGAGTGAGCACCTCGCCGCGATCGACCGCGACGGCTACACGGTCCTGCGCGACGTGTTCGACGGCGAGCGGGCGGCAGCACTCGTCGCCCGCCTCGACGGGCTCGAAGCGGACCTCGGCGTCCTCCCCGCGAGCAACTCCTTCGAGGGGCGCCGGACGGTGCGGATCTACAACCTGCTCGCGCACGGCCCGCTCTTCGAGGCCGTCCCCGTCGATCCCCGGGTGCTCCCGGTGGTGGAGGGGGTGCTCGACCGGGGGTGTCTGGTGTCATCGCTGTCCAGCATCGCGATCGGCCCGGGCGAGACCGCGCAGCCGATCCACGCCGACGACCAGGTGATGCCCCTCGAGCGACCCCACGTCGCGACGGTGTGCAACACGATGTGGGCACTGACCGACTTCACCGAGGCGAACGGTGCGACCCGTGTCGTGCCCGGCTCGCACCGCTGGAGCGACGAGCCCGAGTACGGCGCCGACCACGACTCGGTGCCGGCCGAGATGCCCCGGGGCAGCGTGCTGGTGTGGCACGGGTCGCTCTGGCACGGCGGCGGGGCGAACACGACCGACCAGCGCCGCTACGGCATCGCGATGAACTACTGCGCCGGCTGGGTCCGCCAGCAGGAGAACCAGCAGCTGGGCCTGGCGCTCGAGACCGTGGCGGGGTTCCCACCACGTCTGGCGGACCTGTGTGGCTTCGGCACCTACCGGCACCTCATCGGCCACATCGACAAGCAGACCCCCGCCCAGCGGCTGCTCGGCCGGGACGGGAACGCCTCACTGTTCGACCTGAGCTGAGCGGCGCCGGTCAGGGCGCCGCGGCCCGTTTCGCCGCAGCGAGCTGCACCCGCTGGGGGTGCGCCTTGTAGAAGGGGTCGAGCGGGAAGCACCCCGAGACCAGCCCGTTGCGCGGCGCGGTCGTGCAGTCGCTGAACGTCCGGCAGATCAGCCGCCGCTCGAGCGGCTCCCCTGCGAGCACCCGCGCGGGAAGGTCCGGCATCGAGAGCGCCATCCGGCCGAGCCCGACCAGGTCGGCACCGCCACCGGCGACGACCGCCTCGCCCACGTGCGCCAGCCACTCCTGCAGGTAGGAGTAGCCCGAGCCGACGATGCGGATGTCGGGGTGCGCGGCGGCGAGCTCAGCGGTCGCGGCGAGCTGGCGGGCCACGCCGACGAGCGGGTCCTCCGGCGGCCGGTAGCCGTCCGAGGGCGGGAAGTACGCGGGACGCTGCACATGGGGGACGTAGTACGGGCTGCCGGCGGTGGCGCACACCAGGCCGACGCCCAGCTCCGCCAACAGATCCAGGAGCGCGTGCGGCTCGCTGAGGTCGATGCCCAGTCCCGTTCCGTCACCGCCGAAGGCGTGGCGGTAGGCGCCCATCACCTCGGGAACCCCGACCTCGTCCTGCCCGGCGACGTACGGCACGAGGTCGAACACCGAGACCCGCACCGCGACCGCCAGGCCCGGCACCCGTCGACGGATGCCCTCGATCACCGTGCGCAGGAGCCGGGTCCGACCTGCGAGCGTGCCGCCGTGGCCGTCGGTGCGGTCGTGCGCGCTGAGCAGCTCGTGGAGCAGGTACCCGTGACACGCCTTGACGTCGACGAAGTCGAACCCGGCGCGCTCGGCCAGCACTGCCGCGTCGACGTAGTCCCGGGCCAGTTCGTCGAGCTCGTCGCCGCTCAGCACCGATGACGCGTCGGCGCCGACCCGCCGGTCGAGCAGCGGGTGGCGGTACGCGGTGCGGGGCGCCGCTGCACCGTCGGGGCGCGACCACCGACCGGAGTGCGTCAGCTGCAGCCCGACGACCTGGTCGGGCGCGAGCAGCTCGCGCAGCCCGGCAGCTCGTCGACGGTGGACCCGTCGAGGAGCAGCTGGTTCGGGTTCGCGCGACCGTCGGGGCGCACCGCCGTCGCCTCGGCCCACACCAGCCCGGCACCGGACGTTCCGAAGCGCGCCCAACGCCGCCGCACCAGGTCGGTCGGGCGGCCGTCGAGCGTCGCGTCCCAGCCCTCCATGGGCAGGATCGCGAACCGGTTCGGGACGCGCAGCACGCGAGCTGCGTCGTGCACCTCGACCGGCGACGCCAGCGGACCGGCCGGGTCGACCTCGTCGACGACGGGGAGGTCGATGCCCAGCTCGGCGCAGCGGTCGCGCACCGCCTCGACCGTGGTCAGCTTCTTGACCTGGGGGTAGCGCACCGCCGCGCTCACGTGAGCGCCCCCAGGCGTTCGAGGATGTCGGCGAGCACGGCCCGATCCGACTCGGGCCGGCGCGCCGCCCCGTCGGCCACGTCATCGGAGCGGGCCCACCCCCGCAACACGTGGAACATCGCGGCGTCGTGGCGGTAGCCGGGCACCGGCGCTCGGAACGTGAAGCACCCGAGGTACTGCAGCAGGTCGTTGAGCTCGTGGAAGCGGGCGTCGCCGTCGCGCCAGTAGCGGTCCCGTAGCGCGAACTCCTCGGGGGCGAACGTGGACAGGCCCAGCAGGTAGTCCGAGCCGTACATCACCATGTCGATCGCCAGGTCGTTGCCGGTGAGGACCGCGAAGTCCGGGCGGACCGAGTCGCGCAGGGCCAGCCGGTCCCACTCCGCGGCGCGGCTGAGCGACGAGTGCTTGGCGCCGACGCACTCGGGGATGGCGAGCAGCCCGCGGTAGGCCTCGAGCGGGTAGATGCGGCCGTAGGGCACGAACTGCGCACCGAGCTCGAAGCCGATGAACCGACCGAGCTCGGCGCCCAGTGCAGCCAGGGCTGCGACCCAGGCGTCGGGCTCGAGCGAGTTGAGGCCGTTGCTCGGGAACACCACCGGCGTCCCGCCGCGCTCGGCGATGCGCCGCGCCGCAGCGACGTGGGCGCCGTGGTCGTGGGCGTCGCCGGGCGCGTCCGCCACGTGGGCGCCGGCGACGAACCCGTCCGGGTGGGTCGTGGTCGCTGCAGTCAGGTCCAGGATCCGTCCACGGGTGGCGGCGTCGAGCAGCTGGACGTAGCCGGTGTCCATGTTGACCGCCGGGACCAGGCCGGCCGCGGCGGTGCGGGCGATGTGCGCCTCGAGCGCGACCCAGTCGATCGCGCCGTCGCCGTCGAAGGTGACGAGCACGGCGGACATGCCGGTGATCTCCCGGCGCGGCCGGATCATCGACGTCACGTCGCGGGTGGGGTCGCTGGTCACGGTCGGGCAGTCTCGCAGGTCAGCGAACGGCGAGCTCGGTGCGGTGCGGCTCAGGAACCGGTGGGGTCGAGGTCGTCGAGGCAGCTGGTGTCGACCTGCGCTGCCGGATCGGCCAGGAACGCCGCGACGATCGACACCGAGCAGGGGTCGGTCACCGCGTCGTGGCCGAGCCCGGGAACGAACACGACCTGCACCTCGGCGAGTGCGTCGGCGGCGCGCCGGGCCCAGCTCGGCGGGGTCACTGCGTCGAGGGTGCCGTTGAGCACGAGGGTCGGGATCTCGGCGGTGACCGGGTCGGCTTCGAGCGCCGGTGCGTCGGGCACGTCGACGACGTCGCACGACGGGTCGGGCTCACCGATCCGGTCGACGACCGCCACCACCTCGTCGGGCCAGTCGAGCCCCCGGCCGGGGCCGGCGGGCGCGAGGGCCTGCTCCTCGGCACAGTTGATCGCGAGCGCCATCGCCAGGCTGTCTCCCTCGCGGGCCTCGTCGTCGCCGGGCTCGTCCTGAATGCGGGCGAGCGCGGTCTCCTCCGAGGTCGCGGCGAGCTCGTCGAGTGCGCCGGACCCGCAGTCCGCGGTGGTCGCGATCAGCTCGGGCAGGGTCGGGTCGGGGAGCAGGTCGATCATCGTGTTCACCACGAGGGTGCCGTCGACACCGAGCTGCTCGTCGTCGGACTCGGCACAGTCGATGGCATCGACCACCGCGCCGCGCGGGTCACCCACCGTGTCCACGCAGTCCGGGTCGGACTCGCAGCGTTCGACGAACGCGTCGAGCGCGAACCCGCCGGTCTCGCGCGCGCCGACCGGCCCGGCACCGTCGGCCTCGGGCGGGAACAACCCGTCGAGCGCCAGCGCACCGATGCCCGAGGGATCGTCGCGGGCCAGCGTCAGCGCGAGGCGGGTGCCGTAGGAGGATCCCATCACGTCCCATTCCTCGACGCCGAGCACGGCACGCAGCTCGGCGATGTCGGCGGCGTTCGCAGCAGAGCTGTAGTCGTCCAGGTCGACGCCGTCGTCGCCGAGCCGATCGACGCACGCCTCGATCGCGTCGACCTCGTCGGCGAACTCGTCGAGTTGCTCCTCGACCTCGGGGCAGCCCAGGAACGGTTCGCCGTAGCCGGTGCCGCGCTGGTCGACGAGCACGACGACCCGGCCGTCGCGCAGCTCGGCCAGGTTCCCGTCGATCCAGTCGTCGCCCGAGGCCATCGCGCCGAACCCGGGCCCACCCTCGAGGTACACCATCGGTGCACCGGCATCGTCGCCGAAGGCGGGCAGCGCAGCGATCGCGATCTGGAGCTCGTCGCCGTCGGGCTGTCCGTGGTCGGTGGGCATCGAAACCAGCGCGCAGACCGCGTCGGGGTCGCCCTCGAGCGTCGCGGGGCAGTCCAGCGGCGCCAGCCGGCCGTCATCGGGGGACAGGCCGAGTTGCTCGAACCCGGTCGCTGCGTCCTCATCGGTGCCACCACAGCCGGCCAGCGCAACGGCCGCGAGGAGCACCAGGATCGCGGCCGACGGCACGGTACGGCGAGGCGTCATGCGTCGACGGTACCGGCGACGGGCGGCGGTGCGACGCTCAGCAGTCGACGGGGAAGTCGGCGACCTCGACCGTCGGGATCGAGGCGTCCGGCGGCCCCTCGACCAGCAGTGCCAGCACGCCACGGAACTCCGCCGTGACCACGCACTCGTCGCCGGGGATCTCGAGCTCGGCGCGCAGTGCGACCGGCTCCTCGCTCGCGTCGACCCCGACGAGGCGGACGTCGTCGCGGTCGACGCCGGTGCCGACGAGGAACGCCGACCGGTCGGGGTCCACCGCCACGGCGTCGGCGCCCGCATCAGCGGAGACACAGCCCGCGCTCGACAGGACGTCCTCGTCCTCGCCCAGCCGCAGCACGTCCCCTCGCTCGGGTTCGCCGAGCACCTCGAACGCATCGGTCGATGTGCACAGCACCGCGGTCGCCGACCACCCGTCCGCCTCGACGGGGTCCGACGGTTCGGCGCCGTCGGCGACGAGGACGACCACGACCGCCACGACGGCGAGCAGGACCCCGGCCGCGGACACGGCGATGAGCGCAGCGGAGCGCCGCCGCTCCCCGCTCTGGTCGGTCTTCGCGCTGCGATCCACGACACGCTCCTCCCCCGGCAACCTACCTGGCCGGCGGTTCAGCGGTCCGACGCGCCGGGAACGTCGACGACGCAGCGCAGCGCCGGCGCGGGTCAGGTGTCGGGAACCGCGCGCTCGGCCAGCCAGGCCGACCACTGCGGGCCGTCGCTGATCGCGGCCGCCGCCCCCTCGTCGCCGTAGAGGTACGTCCAGATCGACACGCCCAGGACCTCGGCGTCAGCGGCGCCCTCGACGGCCAGGAACGCCGTCCCGGGTGCGGGCGCATCGAGGACCAACGACAGACGCCACGGTTCGGCGTCGACGACGGTGCCGGCGAGCGTGACATCGCCCGGCCCCTCGGCCTCGACCCGATCACCGACCTGGGGCGCCGCGGGGAGGCCGAGGTCGCCGGTGAGCCGCGCCCACGCGTCGGCCCGCGGCCCCGCCCACATCGCCATCGGCAACGACGAGGTCGCCGTCCGGCCGGCGAAGTGCTCGAGGTGGAGCCGGAGGTTCGTGAGGAACAGCCTCCAACCCTCGACCATCCCGTCGTACTGGTCGTCCCACGGCTCCCCGCTCCCGAAGCCCGAGTTGACCAACCGGACCACGCACGTCCCCCCGTCGCGGGCCTCGATGGTCCACTCGAAGGCGAGTCCGCCGACATCGGGTCCCCCGTCGAACACGATGCGCTCCGGCGGTTCCCACGCAGCGACGCGACCCGGCACCTGCATCTCGGGGCCGGGCCCGAACGAGGCCATCGCTGCGCCGTCGGGGCGCTCCTCGACGGTGTGCGGCACGTACCACGAGGAGATGCCCGGACCGGTCGCGATCGCGCGCCAGACCTCCTCCGGTGTTCCGGGCACCTCCACCTCGAGGCGGATCTCCCGTCGGTCGTCACTCATGGCTGCTCCTCGGTCGGTGGGTCGGGCGGTGTGCTCGGGTGCGCGGCGACGACCAGGCGGTGCCAGCGTCCACCCGGAGCGGACTCGTCGTGGTACCGCGCGACGAGGTCGTGGACGGCCGCCGTGAGCTCGGCGGTGAACGCAGCGCGTGCGTCGGGCGACCCGAAGCGCAGTTCGCTGTCGAGGGTCAGCGTGGCCAGCGGCTGCTCGGCCCGGTCCGATCTCCCCGACAGCGTGGCGACCTCGCGCAGCAGTCGGGCGGCCACCGCGAGGAGATAGGCCGTCGAGAGACGGTCGCAGCGGTCGGGGCGCGCGTCGAGCTCCCCGAGCACCGACGGTGACACGACGTAGGACTCGGCCGTGGCCTGCACGATCCGCTCCGACAGCCCACGGCGCTGGCGGTGCCCGACCTCGCGGAGCACGCCGCGTTCCTCGAGGGCGCGCAGGTGGTAGTTGACCCGCTGCCGCGACTCGCCGAGGTCCCGCGCCACCGTGCTGGCCGAGCCCGGCTCCCGCAACGCCCCGAGGATCCGCGCACGCAGCGGGTCCAGGACGGCCACCGCGGCCGATGGGTCATCGATCACCCCGACCTGGACGGGCGCAGCGGAGGCGAGCACCGCTCGATTCTCCTATGGACAAGAAGTCCTGTCAATAGTCCGACCGGCGGGCCACGCCGGATGTCACAGCGGTCGGGCATGGGTGGGCGACCGCTCCACCGCTACGGTGGTGCGGTCCGCGGGATCGCCTCGACGATCAGCTGTGTGGCTGTCCGGCTGAGTGTGTCGGCTCCTGGGGACCGCGCCGCATCGACCGACGCCGCGCCACGACCGGAGCACTGATGTCCCCCAGCACTGCCATCTCACGCGCGAGCGCGTCCCGCCTGCGCCGCGAGTGGTTCTCGAACCCACGCGGCGACCTGCTCGCCGGCATCGTCGTCGCCCTCGCACTGATCCCCGAGGCGATCTCGTTCTCGATCATCGCCGGCGTCGACCCCAAGGTCGGCTTGTACGCCTCGTTCTCGATCGCGATCATCATCGCCTTCGCGGGCGGGCGCCGCGGCATGATCTCCGCCGCCACCGGGGCCATGGCCCTGGTGATGGTGCCCCTCGTGCGCGACCACGGCGTCGAGTACCTGTTCGCCGCGACGATCCTCGCCGGTGTCATCCAGCTCGCGTTCGGCGCCCTCGGCGTCGGTCGACTCATGCGCTTCGTGCCGCGCTCGGTGATGACCGGGTTCGTGAACGCCCTGGCGATCCTGATCTTCCTCGCCCAGCTCGAGCACATCGTGGGCGGCGGGTTCGTCGTCTACGCCATGGTCGCCGCGGGCATCGCGATCATCTACCTGTTCCCCCGGATCACCACCGCGGTGCCGTCGCCGCTGGTCGCGATCGTCGCGGTCGGCGGCGCTGCCGCGCTGTTCGGGCTCGTGGTCCCCACGGTGGGCGACATGGGAGACCTCCCCACAGCGCTGCCCGGCCTGTCCCTGCCCGACGTGCCGTTCGCGTTCGAGACCTTGTCGATCATCGCCCCGGTCTCCTTCACCCTCGCGGTGGTCGGTCTGCTCGAGTCGCTCCTGACGGCGCAGCTCATGGACGACCTGACCGACGAGAACTCCGACACCGGCCGCGAGTCGCGTGGGCAGGGCATCGCGAACGTCGCCACCGGCTTCCTCGGCGGCATGGCCGGATGCGCCATGATCGGCCAGTCCATGATCAACCTGCGCTCCGGTGGACGCACTCGGCTCTCGACCCTGTCGGCCGGCGTGTTCCTGCTGATCCTCATCCTCGTCGCCGGGCCCGTCGTCGCTGCGATCCCGATGGCCGTGCTCGTCGCGGTCATGGTGGTCGTCGCGGTCACGACCTTCGACTGGACCAGTATCACCCCGGCGACGTTGCGCCGGACCCCGCGCAGCGAGACCGCCGTGATGGTCGTCACCGTCGCCATCGTGGTGATCACCCACAACCTGGCGCTCGGCGTGCTCGCCGGCGTGCTCCTCGCCGCGATCTTCTTCGCCCGTCGCGTCGCGCACCTCGTCGAGGTGACCGACGTGGTCGACCCGGAGCACGACGTGCGGACCTACCACGTCACCGGCGAGCTGTTCTTCGCGTCGACCAACGAGATGGTCCATGCGTTCGACTACAACGAACCGACCCCGAACGTCGTGATCGACCTGAGCGACGCGCACGTGTGGGACAGCTCGGCGGTCGCCGTGCTCGACACGATCGTCGACCGGTTCGACCGCCACGGCACCCACGCCGAGATCATCGGACTGAATGAGCACAGCACCGAGCTGCACGGACGCCTCTCGGGGCACCTGGGCGGCGGCCACACCTGAGTCGGTCCGCCGTCAGGGCGGTGTCGTGCGCTCCACGGCGCCCCAGCCCTCGTCGTGCGCTCGCAACGCCGACTCGGCTCGTCCCCCGCCGCGGAGGCCGAACAGCCGCTTCGCCCACAAGAGGTACACGGCGACCGCCAGGTTGACCCCGAGCGTGAGCAGCCGCAGGAACGTCACCCGCTCGCTCAGCTCGTGCAGCTCGAGGGGGAGGAACGCGATGGTGGCGAGGAACGTGAGGTACTCGGCCCAGCGCTTGGCGAACCACAACCCGACGGCTTCGACCGCCTCGAGCGCGGCGTAGCCGAGCGCGACGGCTGCCACGACGTAGAGCGACCGGTCGGTGAAGTGGAACAGCTTCGCGATCTCGGCGAGGACCCCCGAGCCGGGCGTGCGGTCACCGCCCTCGAGCGCCGCCACGACCTCACGGAAGTCCGCCTGGAGCAGATCGCGGTTGCCGGCGAAGGCGAGGATCAGCACCGCGCCGGTGGCGAACACGATGACGTGCAGGAGCCGTTCGAGCGCGATCAGTCGCAGGACGTAGCGGTCGCGCAGCGGCTTGCCGCGCATCGGCAGCTCGATCTCGTCGCGTGCCGGCAGGTGCGTCCTGGTCGGTGCGGCCGGGACCGGCAACCAGACCCACGCGTCGCAGCGGAGACAGCGATGCCAGCGCTCCCCGTCGAGGACGCGCACCAGGACGTCGTCGTCGCCGGGTTCGATCGTCGCGACGTCCCCGCCGACCAGGGCGTGGCCGGCGCGTGCGCAGCCGATCAGGTCCCAGCGGACGCGAGGACCGGATCGGCGGGACACGTGCACCACCCGAGGCTATCGACCCCCACCCTGGACGCGACTCGGGGGCGCCGCCGCAGCAGCGCCCCCGAGTCATCGCGTTCCGGATCGATCAGAACGTGATCGTGCCGTTGTTCCAGATGCGGTAGAGCACGCCGTTGGGTCCGTTCCCGCCGGCCGGGCCGGTGTTCCCGGGCCCGGACGAGGCACCGTCGGCGCCGCCGCCGCACCCACCGATGAGGGCACAGTTGCCCCGGATGCCACCGACGCCGCCCGTGGCGGGCGCGGCGAACGCACCGCCGGCGCCGCCGCTGGGCTGGGATGACCGGCCGCGGAACTGGGCGCTCGCCGTGACGTTGAGCGAACCGACGCCGACCTGGAAGATCGCGATCGACGGGCCACCGGCGCCACCACCGGCACCGCCGCCACCGCCACCGGCGCCACCGCCGCCACCGCCACCGCCACCGCCGGCCTCACAGCACGACTTGTTGCCGCCGTTGCCGCCGTTGCCGCCGTTGCCGCCGCGACCGCCAGGGGCACCGGCGCCGCCGGCACCGCCGGCCGAGGAGGTGACCGTCGACGAGTTGACGTTGACGCTGGCGCTGTTGGCGTAGATGCCGAACGAGCCGCCGCCGGAGGTCCCGGCGATCGCACCAGCGAGCACCGCCGTTGCCGCCTGCGCCGCCGCCGCCGCCACCGCCGCCGGATGGCGCTCGCGGACTTGCCGCCGCCGCCGCCACCGCCGCCGCCGCTGCCGGCCTGGCCGGTGGAGCCGGGCAGGTCCGTTGGTGGGCGAGTACAGGTCGTTCGCGTTGGGGGCGTTGCTGCCCGCGGCGCCCGCGGTGCCAGCAGCACCCCGCCTCCGGCGCCGCCGCCAGCCGTCGTCGCCGCACCCGAACAGCGAGCCACAGCCGCCCGATCCGCCACCGCCACCGCCACCGGTCCGCCTGCCCGTTGCCGCCGCAGTAGCGCAACGCCGCCGCTGTAGCTACCGCCACGTACCGCCGCTGCCGCCGTTGCCACCCCTGGCGCACCGCCGCCACCGCCGCCGCCGCCCGGGGCTGCCTTGTAGCCGGCGCTGGCGTTGCCGCCGTTGCCGCCACTGCAGCCCGACGTCGCCTGGCCGGGCACACCCTGGGGTGCCGTCACGCCGTCGGTGCCGGGCTGGGCGGTGACCTCGGAGAGCGTCACGTTCACGACCGACAGGCCGAGGGCACGCACGCCGTAGGCGCTGACGCCGGAACCGGCCGGCGTGCCGCTGTTGATGTTCGCGTTCACGACGTTCACGAGCGACCCGCCCGTGACGAGCAGGCCGGTCGGGTTCGGACCGACGCCACCGCCGACGAAGGTCTCGGGGGCTTCGTTGTCGCCGATGGCGACACCGCTCGAGCCGCCGGTCACGAGGATGCCGACGGCGTCGCCCGAGGTGCGGCTGACGCCCTGGGCGCTGATCCCGCTGACCGTCGAGTTCGTCACGCCGTTGACGGTGACCGCCGGTGTGGTCCCGTTGCCGAACACCGTGGTGACCTCGGACGGCCCGAAGTCGCTGAAGTCCTGGGTCCAGCCGCCGCTGATCTCCATGTTCGAGGCCAGGGTGATCGGCGCGTTGTAGGTGCCGCCTGCGACCCGCACGATGCCGATCCCGTTGGCGACGGCGTTGGCCTGTGCCTCGACGATGCTCGAGCACGGGTCGAGGATCGGGCCGCAGTCAGGTCCGGTGCTGCCACCAGGACGCACGTAGAACTTGGGGTTCGGGTCCTGGTTCACCGTGATCGT
>CALNXV010000018.1:0-28979 GCA_942490665.1 uncultured Microthrixaceae bacterium | reverse complement strand
GTCACCGGAGTGCTGGCATTTATCATCTGGTCAGCAGCATCCACCTACTGGTACGTCTATAAAATCAAAGATTTCGAACCTACCCCTGCCGAAGTTTCTATTGTGGAACCTGCCGATAAACCGGGGCAAGCAGCTGAACCAGAACCAGCAACAGTGCCGGAAGAGGCCGCGGAAGTACCGATTGATAATCCTGGTATTTTTACTTTCAACCATGAATTCGATCGTTCGGATTTTAATGAGGAATCTACACTTAGCGCCTATAAGGAGCAAATGAAAAAGTACATGGAGCAAAATACGGATAGCCAAATTCAAATATCCGGCCATACCGATAATCTCGGATCAGCGACTTACAATCAATCTCTCGCTTTGAAACGGGCTACTTCCGTAAGCACATTTCTGACTGAACATGGAATTACAGATGATCGTATGCAAATTAGGGCTTTGGGAGAGCGGGAACCCATCGTGGATAACTCGACCGGGGAGGGGAGAGCGCTAAATCGGAGAACCACCATCGAAATCAAATAATTATCTATCAACTACCGCACCAATGCAAACTATCCTATTACAAGCCGCCCAGACCAGAACAGGTGCTGCCATCGAAATTCTGACCATGCTGATCGTAGCCGCAGCTATTGGGTCGATCACAGTGTACTATTATTGGAGAGCAAAATGCAAAAACAAAATAGAAGAGATTGAAAACCGAATGGCTTCATTGGAAAATGAAAAAAATGAGCTCGACCAATTGCTGCAGACTCAAAAGAATGAAATTGAATCTCTAACATCACAACTCAGTGATAAAGCCAGCGAGCTGGAAGAGCTGGTGAGCAAGCACAAACAGCTGGAAGCTGATAACAAGAAACAGCAGGAAGAAATTACCAAATTGAAAGGCATGTACGATGAAGCTGTGAGGGAAGTGGATGATTTGAAGGAACAGTTAAAAGAAAAGGATGAGGAATTGCGCGAAGCTGATGAGATCCTGGCTAGAATTTCGGAGCGAAAGAAATCGATTAACTATGACAGCTTCGGTACAGCCAGAGAAGAAGAAAGAGATGATCTGATGATGATCAGCGGGATCGGACCGTTTATTGCCCAGCGTTTGAATGCACTTGATATCTATACATTCTCCCAGATCAGCAATTTCACTAAAAAGGATATTGAAGACGTTAATGAAGCCATTGAGTATTTCCCAGGTCGCATCGAACGGGATGAATGGGTGGCCTGGGCAAAGGAACTTGTGTATAGCAATGGAGAAAAAACCGATCTTCTCGACAGAATAAGCAGACGCAAAGATCTGATCAATTATGATCGAATAGGGATCGCACATAAGGAAGAAGCCAATGACCTGACGATCATCAGCGGTATAGGCGGCTGGATACAGCAAAAGCTAAATGCATTAGACATCTATACGTTCAGGCAAATCGCCAGCTTCACTGAAGAAGATGAAAAAGGTGTAACTAAAGCTTTGGAATATTTCCCTGGCAGAATTGACCGTGAGGAATGGATTCCACAAGCGCAGGAGCTTGTGCACAGCGGCGGAAAAAGGACGGCGTTGTTCGAACGCCTGAAAAGGAGAAAACATAAAATCGATTATTCAAAAATCGGGTTGGCACACCACTGAAGAGGCCGATGATCTGACTCAAATCAAGGGAATTGGTGATTTCAGCCAGGAAAAGCTGAACGTGCTGGACATTTACACCTATCAGCAAATCAGTAGATTCACTGACCAGGATGTTGAGACGGTTACAGATGTCATTGAGCACTTCCCCGGTCGTATTCAGCGGGATGGTTGAATGGCACAAGCGAGGTGAATTTACTGAGCCAGCAGGGTAAAGTTGAAGCTTACTTAGGGAAGGTCTGCTGTAACATCGCGCATCCAACTACAGGCATCTGAATACTCCTATGCGTCGGAGGAGGAGAGAGGCGGTCGCATTCCCCGTAGCCTACTGCCGCCTGGGGTTTAATACCGATTTATTTGTCTCAGGCCTGATTTACACACTATGCTTACTATTCTACCCGGTACTTTTTGACCAGGGCAGGATCTGGTTCCATGCCGAGACCTATGCCTGTCGGCGCATTCACGTAGCCATCTTTTAGCGGGAAGGCGGGCAAGGCCGGATTGAAATCCCGTGCTTTCGCCGGATAGGTCTCCAGGATAATCGCATTTGATATGGATGCCAGGGCATGAATATTCATATGCGCGTTGCCATGCGGGGCGACCGGTATATGATAGGCTGAACACAGAGCCGCTATTTTTCGCATTTCTGTCAGCCCTCCTCCCTTAACTGTATCGATGTTGACGATGTCGCACGCATGATTGTCCACCAGGTCGCGTGCTCCCCATCTTGTGAATTCATTTTCTCCCGCTACGACCGGGATGTTGAGTTCCTTTCTGACCTCGGCATTGCCGCGCCAATCATCCGGGGCTACGGGTTCTTCAAACCAATACAGATCAAGATGCTCGACCAATTTGCCATAACGAATGGCCTCGTATGCTGTTTTGTAGCCATTGTTGGCATCGACCATCACACGCGCATCATTGCCGAGGGCATCTACCACAGCTTTGGTTCGTTCGGCATCCTTTTTGGCATCAAAATACCCAACTTTCATCTTCACCACCTTGCAGCCTTCCCTGACATAGCCTTCCATTTCCCGAACTAACTCGGGAATTCCCTTACCTTCTGCATAATAACCTCCAGCGCCATAGGCAAGGATCTTTTCCCTGCAAGTACCCATAATCCTGTGAACCGGCAACTGCATTGCTTTACCAATAATGTCCCATAGGCAGAGATCGATTGTTCCGATAGCACCAATCTCCTTGCCTTTGGCGACCGGTTTTCGATTATAAAAATACATGGTATCCCACATCTCTTCGATGTTCAACAGATTTTTTCCCTTCAGCTTATTCGCAAAAGAAAGAATATCACTCACTGATCCTTTCGTCAAAGAATATCCTGTAATTCCTTCATTCGTTGTAATTTTCAAGAATCGCACAGACGGATAATTTCCTCCTGACTTTACAATGGCATTCCAGTTTAATGGAGTTTTCTTATCAAATTGCAGCCTGAATGTTTCGATGTCGCGCCCTCCTCAACTCGGTGGCTCGACCGCGATCTCGGCCTCGCGGGACGCGTCGCCCTGCGCTCTGCCGACGGCGTCGAGCACCGTCTGTTCCGCAGCGACGGTCCGGTCCTGCGGGTCCCGCAGCTCGCGATCCACCTGGACCGGGGTCTGTCGGAGCAGGGGCTGCGCCTCGACCGCCAGGCGCACCTCACCCCCGTCTGGGGACTCGGCGTCCCGAGGGAGGGTGACTAGCGGCTGACCTTGGTCTACACCGCACCCGACGACGTGCTGGCCTGGGACGCTGCGTGCTTCGACCACCAGCCCGCCGGTGTGATCGGCGCCGGGGGCGAGTTCCTCGCCGCTGCCCGCCTCGACGACCTGTGCTGCTGCTTCGGCGCGGTCGAGGCGCTGCTCGCGCTGCGCTGGAGCGGAGGCGGTCCCGGTGTGATCGTGCTCGTCGACCACGAAGAGGTCGGCTCGACCTCCGCGACGGGCGCGGACTCGGCCTGGGTCGCGGCGGTGCTGGAGCAGCGAGCGGCAGCACTCGGGCTCGACCGTTCGACCCACCTCGGCGTCCTCGCCCGGTCCCGCCTGCTCTCGGCGGACATGGCCCACGCCACGCATCCGAACTACCCCGAGCGGCACGAGCCGTCGCATCAGGTCCGCGCCGGTGGTGGGCCGGTCATCAAGCACAACGTCAACACCCGCTACGCGACCGACTCGACCGGTGCTGCGGAGTTCGCGCTCGCCTGTGAACATGCCGGCGTTCCCGTCCAGCACTACTCCCACCGTGGGGACCTGCCGTGTGGGTCGACCATCGGGCCGCTGTCGGCGGCTCGGCTGGGGGTGACGACGTTGGACGTCGGCGTTGCGCAGTTGTCGATGCACTCGGCGCGTGAGGTGATGGCCGTCGCGGACGTCGAGGCGATGGTCGCGGCGTTCGGCGCCTGGATCGGTGGGTGACCGAGTGCGGACCGAGTGCTGACCCCGACTTCTGACCCCGAGTCATCGGTGTCGACCGGGGCGCGCCGCTAGGTTCGGCGGATGACCGTGACCGAGAACGAGTCCACCGGCCCGTCGGGGGCGTACGACCCGTGGGACCCGGCCGTGCTCGAGGACCCGTACCCCCACTTCGCCTGGCTGCGTGAGCACGCTCCCGTGTACCACGTGGCCGAGCACGACATCTGGGTGGTGTCGCGCTACGCCGACCTGGTCAGCGCAGCTCGCAACGTCGAGGTGTTCAGCTCGAACCAGGGCAACAGCTACGAGCGTCGCCCGGTGCCGATGCTCGTCGGGCTCGACCCGCCGGAGCACACCCGAGTGCGGCGCCTGGTGGCGCGGCACTGGACGCCGCGGGCGATCGATCGGCTCCGTCCCCGCATCGAACGGCTCGTGGAGCAGATCGTCGACCGTGCGCTCGGCGACACGCCGGCGGGCGGGGTCGCCGCGGTGGATGGGCTGGTGGACATCTGCGAGCCGCTGCCGGTGACGCTCATCGCGGAGATCATGGGAATCCCGACCGAGGACTGGGCCGACTTCCGTCGCTGGTCCGATGCGACCGTCGACCAGATGGCCGGCCCGCCGACCGAGGAGAACGAGCTGCAGATCGTCGAGTTCGCGTTGTACTTCGTCGAGCTCGTCACCCGCCGACAGGCCGAGTTCGACGCCGGCACCGCGGACATCGACGACCCCAACGACATGGTCGGCATCCTCTTCGGCCGGACCCCCGACGGGGACCGGCTCTCCCCCGAGGAGATCGTCTCGATGTGCGTGCTGTTGGTCGTCGCGGGCAACGAGACCACCACCAACCTCATGGCGAACATGCTCGTCGAGCTCGCGCAGCGCCCCGAGATCTGGGACGCCGTGGCGCAGGACCGCTCGCTGTTGGCGCCGTTGGTGGAGGAGTCGATCCGGTTCCTCTCCCCCGTCCAGGGGTTGTTCCGCAACACGCTGGTGGAGACCGAGCTCGGCGGGGTCACCATCCCCGCCGACGCGAAGGTGTTCCTCTGCTACGCCTCGGCCAACCGTGACACCACGCAATGGCCCGATGCCGGTGAGATGCGCCTCGACCGCTACCCCGACGCGCCCAACGACGCGGACCACGTCGCGTTCGCCCCCGGGATCCACCACTGTCTCGGAGCACACCTGGCCCGGCTGGAAGCGGGGATCATGTTCGACGCCCTCCTCGACCGGGTGGAGCGGGTCGAGGTCAGCGGTCGGATCGTTCGGGGCACGAACCCCTCGATCCGCGGTATCAAGTCCCTGCCGGTCCAGCTCACCCTTCACTGAGCGGCCCCGACCGGCGCGATCGGAGACGGACATGCGCATCGGCATCAACGGCACGGGCAGCGTCGCGACCCTCGGCCAGCTCCAGGAGCTCGCGGCGCGGGCGGAAGCGGACGGGTTCGACTCGTTCTGGCTCGCACAGATCTTCGGGCTGGACGCTCTGACCGCGCTCGCGGTGGTCGGCTCGCAGGTCGACCGGATCGAACTGGGCACCGCGGTGGTGCCGACCTTCCCCCGGCACCCGATGATGCTCGCCGGCCAGGCACTCACGGTGCAGGCGGCGACCGGCGGGCGACTGGCGCTCGGGATCGGCCTGTCGCACCAGGTCGTCGTCGAGGGGATGTGGGGCTATTCCTACGACAAGCCGGTGCGTCACCTGCGCGAGTACCTGGACGCGCTGCTGCCCCTGCTGCGGGGTGAGTCGGTGTCGGTCAGCGGCGAGGACGTCACCGCCATCGGCCGCCTCGACATCCGCGGCGTCGAGGCCCCCGACGTGATCATCGCGGCGCTCGGAGCGCAGATGCTGCGCCTGGCCGGGTCCCGCGGCTGCGGCACGATCACCTGGTGCACCGGCGAGCGGGCGCTGCTCGACCACGTCGTGCCGCGCATCACCGCGGCCGCGGACGCCGCCGGCCAGCCCCGTCCGCGGGTCGTGGCCAGCTTGCCGATCTGCGTCACCGACGACGTCGATCGTGCCCGGTCGCTCGTGGCCGAGCAGCTGGCGCTCTACGGCGGCCTGCCGTCCTACCGGGCGATGCTCGACCTGGAGGGCGTCGACGACCCGTCCGACATCGCGATCCTGGGCGACGAGCAGCACGTCACGGACGTGCTGCGGCGGCTCGGCGACGGGGGCGTGACCGAGTTCGCCGCAGCGATCACCGCCCCGGACGGCGAGGAGCACGAACGCACCTGGCAGCTCCTGCGGTCGTTGCGGTGAGCGCCGGGGCCGCCAGGCCGCCGGCCGCCGTCACGCTGCGCGGGAGCGGCGGGCTCCGTCTCGCGGCGTCGATCGCTGGCCCCGCGACCGGCCGGCCGGTGCTGCTCATCCACGGAGGCGGCCAGACCCGCCACAGCTGGGGCGCGACGCTCGACTCGGTCGCCGCCGCGGGGTGGGCCGGCGTCGCCTATGACCAACGTGGCCACGGCGACTCCGAGCGCCCGGCGGACGAGGACTACGCGTACGAGACGTTCGCACGCGACGTCGTCGAGGTGTGCGGTCAGCTCAGCGAGACCCACGGCGTCCCACCGGTGGTCGTGGGCGCATCGCTCGGCGGGCTCTCGGGCCTGTTGGCGGAGGGCGAGCTCGCCCCCGGATCGGTCGAGGCGCTGGTGCTGGTCGACGTCACCCCTCGCCTGGAGCGAGCGGGTGTGGACCGGATCGTCGCGTTCATGTTGGACCGCGTCGACGACGGGTTCGCCTCGCTCGACGAGGCCGCTGACGCGGTCGCCGACTACCGACGGCACCGCTCGCGTCCTTCCGCGAACGGCGGTCTGGCGAAGAACCTGCGTCGCGGCGAGGACGGCCGGTGGCGCTGGCACTGGGACCCGGCGATGTTCCGTGGCCCGACCCCGCTCAGCTCCGAGATCCTGCCCGAACGATTCGACGACGCGGCACGGCGCTTGGAGGTGCCGACGCTGCTGGTGCGCGGCCGCGAGTCGGACATCGTGAGCGAGTCGACCGCTGCGCACCTTCGGGAGCTGTGCCCGCACGCGGAGTTCGTCGACGTGAGCGGCGCAGGGCACATGGTCGCCGGCGATCGCAACGACGCCTTCAGCGCCGCGGTCCTCGACTTCCTCGCCGCGCTGCGCTGAGCCCGTGGCACGTCGCTCGCCGTCGATGAGCGTCGAGGAGGCGGCCCGGGTCCTCGACGTCGCGACCGGTGCCTCGCCGGACGACCTGCGTGCGGCGTACCGCCGCGCGCTCCGGCGGACCCATCCGGACGTGAACGCCGCTCGCGACGCCACCGAACGCACCGTCGCGCTGAGTCTCGCCTACCGGGTGCTGCTCACCGCGCCCCCACGTCCGTCTCCACCGTCGCCCCCGCCCCCAGCGTCGGACGAGTCCGGTCCGGCAGCACCCGGCTCACCGGAACCCCGCTCCACGACAGGGCCGTCCGACGATGGCGACGCCGCCGACTCCGCCCGGCCCGGTACCCGTCCCTCGGCAACCGATGCCCGCAAGCGCAGCGGCGGCCCCGCGGACCGCGGCCCGGAACGCGTGCAGCTCGTCGACGACGAGACGATCGCGGTGCACGCGCCGGGTGCCGAGGCATTGCTGGCGGTCATCGACGCGGCCCATCGCCTCGGCGAGATCGGCTACCTCGACCCCTCCGCCGGGCTCCTCGAGGTGATCGTCGAGTTCGTCGAGGCGCCCACGAGCTCGGTCGTCCTGAGCCTGCAGGGCCGCGCGAACGAGACGACGGAGGTGTTCTGCAGCGTCGAGCCCCTCAGTGGTGGCGAGTCCCCACCGGTCGATGCCGTGGTTCGCCTGTTGCTGCGCACACTGCAGGGCGAGGATCCTGCCGGTTGAGCGATCGGTGTGGCAGCCCGGGCAGTCAGCGCCGGGGCTTCAGCCCCCGCAGCTTCGCCGTCAGCCCCGAGCGCATCCGCAGCCGAAGCGCGGCGAGCGCCGCCCGGTCGAGGCCGTCCGGCGTCGGGTACCACCACGGCTCACGTGAGGGAGTGACTCGGGACGCGAGGATCGATTTCGTTCGGCTGAACTCGTGCAGGCCCTCGATGCCGTGCACCCGCCCGATGCCGGAGTCCTTCACCCCGCCGAAGGGCAGCCCGGGCACGCCGTAGGAGACGATGCAGTCGTTGATGCAGACGTTGCCCGATTCGAGGCGGTTCGCGACGTCCACGGCCAGGTCGTCGTCGCCACTCCACACCGACGCGTTGAGCCCGTAGCGCGAGTCGTTGGCGAGGCGCACCGCCTCGTCGACGTCGGCGACCACCATGATCGGGAGCACCGGGCCGAAGGTCTCCTCGGTCATGATCAACATCGAGTGGTCGACCCCGGTCAGCACCGTCGGGGGGAACCAGAGCCCCGGCCGATCGACCCGTTCGCCGCCCACGACGACCCGCGCGCCGCGCTCGACCGCGTCGCGCAGGTGCGATTCGACGATCGGGATCTGGCTCGCTGCGGTCATCGATCCGATGTCGCCCGACCCGTCGGCTCCCCCGTCGCCCTGGCGGATCTCCCCGGTGTGGACGATCACCCGATCGATGAACTCCTCCGCGACCGCCTCGGTGACGTAGACGCGCTCGACCGACATGCACGTCTGCCCGGCGTTCTGGAACGCCCCCCAGACCGCGCCGCGTGCGGCGCGTTCCAGGTCCGCGTCGTCGCAGACGATCATCGGGTCCTTGCCGCCGAGCTCCAACAACACCGGGGTGAGCGATTCGGCCGCGGTCGCCATGACCCGCCGGCCCGTCGGCACGGAGCCGGTGAACGCCACCTTGTCGACCCCGGAGCGAACCAGGGCCTCACCGGTGGCACCGGTGCCGGTGACGACCTGCACGAGGTCGCCCCACACGGGGTGCTCGAACAGCTCGCCGATGGCGAGACCGACCGTCGGGGTGACCTCCGAGGGCTTCAGCACCACCGCGTTGCCGGCGAACAGCGCGGTCAGCAGGGGCGTCATCGAGAGCGTGAACGGGTAGTTCCAGGGGCTGATGACCCCGACGACCCCGAGCGCCTCGCGGCGGACCCACGCCCGCTTGTGGGCGAGCGTGCCGGTGCCGACCGGGCGCGGGGCGAGGATGTCGCCGGCGTTGCGCCGGTACCAGTCCATCGCCTCGCACACGGGCATGATCTCGGTGGTCAGCGCCTCGGTGCGCTGCTTGCCGGTCTCGGCGCAGATCACGTCCACGAGGTGGTCGGCCCGGTCGAGCAGCCGGTCGCGGACCTCCATCAGGTGGGCCACGCGTTCGGCGACGTCGAGCGCGGCCCAGCGTGGCGCCAACTCCGCCGCCCGGGCGACCGTCGCGGCGACCTCGTCGGCGTCGTGCTCCGGCACCGTTGCCAGCAGCGCACCGGTGCGCGGGTCGACCGTCTCGAACGTCGGGCCCTCGGTCGGGTGCACGGCGGGGCCTGAGGGAGCCGTGGCCGGCGAGGGGACGGTGGTCGACGGCCCCGCGGGTGCGGCGTCGAGTGCCGTGTCAGGGTCGAGTGCCGTGTCAGGGTCGAGTGCCATGTCAGGACCGTATCGCCGCCGAACCGCACGAGTCCTTGAACGAACGTTCGGTCGGGCCTACGGTGGGCGGTGCGCAGTACGAATCCGGAACCCCCAGGAGCACGAGATGACCATGGTCGAGGGGCCCCAGCGGGCCGACTTCGCAGCAACGGACTTCACCGACCCCCGTGTCTTCGACGACCCCTACGAGCTCTACGGGTGGCTGCGAGACCAGGACGCACTCCACTACGACGCCGCCAACGACCTGTACGTCGCGGCGCGCCACGAGGATGTCTTCGCCATCTCCCGCGAGCCCGAGACCTACTGCAACCGGTTCGGCGTGCGGCCCAAGATCGCCGGAGACATGTCGATCATCACCCTCGACGGCGAGGAGCACCTCCGTCAGCGGCGACTCATCAACAAGGGGTTCACCCCCCGGCGGGTCCGGGAGCTGATCCCCCACGTCCGCGACCTCACGAACCAGATCATCGACGAGCTCGAGACCCGCAGCGATGTCGAGTTCGTCTCGGACTTCGCGATCCACATCCCCCTCATCATCATCTGCGAGATGCTCGGCCTCGATCCGGAGCAACGGCTGAGCATGTACGGATGGTCCGACGCGATGATGGCCGGTGACGGACACGTCGATGCGGACTCACCGCAGCTGCACGCTGCAGCCGCGGCGTTCGGCGAGTTCGCGACGATGACACTCGACCTGATCGCGCAACGCCGGGAGGACCCGCGTGACGACCTGATCAGCATCCTGACCCAGGCGTTCGACGGCGGGGAGCTCGCCAAGGACCACAAGGCGCTCGCGGGCGTCGGCGACGACATGCTCGACGCGATGGCCGCCGAGGGCGAGCGCCTCCAGGACGACGAGCTGCTCGCGTTCCTGACGGTGCTGATGGTGGCCGGCAACGAGACGACCCGCAACGCGATCACCGGCGGGCTCGTGGCACTCAGCCGCTTCCCCGAGCAGCGCCAGCTGATGCTCGACAACCTGCACGACGAGGAGTTCATGGCCGTCGCCGTCGACGAGATCATCCGCTACGTCACGCCGGTGCTGGGCTTCATCCGCACGGTCACCCACGACCACTCGTACCGCGGCACCGAGCTCCACGAGGGCGACCGGGTGCTGATGCTGTACGGAGGCGCCAATCGGGACCCACAGGTGTTCGAGGACCCCGATGCGCTGGACCTGACCCGTGACCCGAACCCCCACCTCGCGTTCGGCATCGGCCCGCACTTCTGCCTGGGCGCCAACCTGGCGCGCATGGAGGTCACCACGGTCTTCCAGGAGCTGCTGACCCGTCTTCCCGACATCAGCGTGCCGGCCGACGTCGTTCCCTCCCGCGGGGACTCGAGCCTGGTGCTGGCACTGAACCACCTGCCCGCGTCGTTCACCCCCGGCGCGGGCTGCCCGGTCGAGCACTGAGATCGCGGATGCGACGATGACCGCCCCGAACCAGCGTGAGCACATTCTCGACGAGGCGCTCTCGCTGATGTCCGAGCACGGCTCGGCCGCGATGAGCATGCGCCGGCTCGCTGCTGCGTGTGGGCTCCAGGTCGCGGCGATCTATCACTACTTCCCCTCCAAGGACGCGCTCCTCGCTGCGGTGTTCGCCGAGCGGCGGTATTCGAGCCGGCTCGAGGAGCCGATCGAGCTGGACGCGTCCGGCAGCACCGAGGATCGGCTGCGGGCCGTGTTCGAGGTGTTCTGGACGGGGGCGCTGCAGGAGGAGCCCGTGCTGCGGCTGTTGCTCGGCGAGGGCCTCCGCTCGCACCCGGTCGCTCTCCCCACCGGCACGGCGCTGCTCGAGGTGTTCCGCAGCGGCGTCCGCCTGCTGCTCGAGTCGCACGTCCCCGAGCTCGCCAGCCCTGGGTTCGAGGCGCTCGACGATGTGGTCGAGTTGTGCATCGGTGGGGTGTTCAGCGCGTTCGTGGAACACGTCTTCGCTCCTGACCTGGACCCGAACGAGCTGGGCAGCCGTCAGGCCGAGCGGTTGTGTCGGGTGGTGCTCGGCACCGGCGGACCGGGCTCGGAGCTGTGCCCGACGTCAGCTGGATCGGCCAACTTGGGCCCGTCGACTCAGCTGGTGGGGGATTCAGCCTAAAGACTTCGTCGTGTGAGGCCGACACCCTCGATGGTGATGTCCTCTCTGCACGACCGTCCTCGATCGCCACACCGACACGGCGCCCTCCTCCCCACGCACCGACGCGGGCAACAGGGTGCGGTGATGGTCGAAGCAGCGCTCGTCCTGCCGGTGATCGTGCTGCTGGTGCTCGGCATCCTCGAGTTCGGCCTGCTCTTCACCAGCTACTCCACGACGACGGCCTCGAGCCGCAGCGGCGCACGTCTGGCCGCGACGGAGTACTCCCAGGCCGGCAGCGCGAGCGACGCACAGGAGCTGGCCCGGACCGCGATCGCCGCCGCGACCGCAGCGGACCTGCAGGTGCTCAACAACGCTACGCCGATCGGCATGGCGATCTACCGAGTGGACGCCTCCTCGGGTGATGGCGCGCCCTCCGGTGGCTTCCCGGGCCCGGGGATGACGGGCGGCTGCTCCAGCGACTGCATCCGCTTCGCCTGGAATCCCGCCACCGACGCAATGGACTACGTGTCGGGTTCCTGGACCGACGCCGATGCCTGCGGGATCGACGTGGACTCGATCGGCGTCTACGTCCAGGCCCGCCACGACTACATCACCGGGGTGTTCGGATCCGAGCGGACCGTCGGCGGGCACACCGTGATGCGCCTCGAACCGCTGCCGACCGATGCGTGCGGCGGGTGAGCGCCATGTTGCGGAGATCGACCCACGACGGCCGTGCAGCCTCCCGCCCGGCCCGCCGACGGTGGGCTGAGCGCTCACGACGCGAGCGCGGCATCGTGCTCGTCTGGTTCGCGCTGATGCTGACGGTGCTGGTGGGCTTCACGGGCTTCGCCGTGGACCTCTCCAACTGGTGGTTCCAGGCCGAGCGGCTGCAGCGATCGGCGGACGCCGGAGCCCATGCGGGCGTCGTGTTCCTCCCGGCGGACGTGGCGGGCGCCACGTCGACCGCACGTGCCGAGACGGCCAAGAACGGCTTCCGGGCGACCGGCGCCGACCAGAACGCCACCGTCGCCGTCACCCAGGAGGCGAACCCCAACCGTCTGCGCGTGGCGGTGACGACCGAGGTCTCGACGTTCTTCGTGAAGATCTTCGGCATCAACGACGTCACCCTGACCCGAGAGGCCGTGGCGGAGTACATCGCGCCCGTCCCGATGGGCTCGCCCGAGAACAAGCTCGGCAACGACCCCGCCAACGGCCAGAACGCGCCGCAGTTCTGGATCAACGTGGCCGGACCGAACTCGACCAAGGCCTCGGGTGACCGGTATCAGGCCAAGGAGTGCAACAACTCGGTCGCCGGTTGCGGAACCGGTGCCAACCCGGGGATCGGCAACGACGAGTACTCCTTCGACGGCTACTTCTTCGCCCTCGACGTGAAGAACCGCCCCTCCGGCGAGCCGCTCCAGATCCAGGTCTACGACCCGGGCCAGATCTACGTCGGTGACCGCTGCGAACGCAACGTCTTTCCGGACGCTGGGCAGTTGACTGCGCTCCAGGGGATCTACGGCGCGGATGCGGACGTCCGCTACGCCGGTGGGTTGACCGAGTGGTGCACGGGTGACCAACGGATCAACGGCGGCTGGGACACCGAGACCACCTTCATCGTCCGGGCGCCGGACAACACCCCGTGGAGCGACGTCGACAACCCGGTCGTCAGTGGATGCACCACGACCATGCCGGCGTTCAACCCCGGGACGGGTGACAACACCGACATCTTCGAGTACCTGAACCCTGCCGACGGGGTCGAGGACGACCAGGCGGTCGTGGATGGCGAGGCGCCGTGGACCTTCGCCGAGGTGTTCCGCCGCAACGCGACGATCTGCGAGATCCCCGCCGGCTCGGTCCAGACCGGTGAGTACATCCTGCAGGTCCGCTCGAACGCGACCGCGCTCAACCCGCTGGACTACGCATCGGGCAACTCCCAGGCCGGGCACAACCGGATGTCGATCTTCGCTGGCTTCGGCTCGGGAATCGACAGCACGGACGGATCGAACGTGACGATCAACGCTCGGGGACGGCTGCCGATCTACGCGAACGCGGACGGAGCGAACACCGAGTTCTTCCTGGCCCGGGTCCTGCCCTACGACGCGGGACGCACCTTGCGAGTGACCCTGTTCGACATGGGCGACGCCGCAGCAGCGGGAACGCTGCAGATCCTGCCGCCGTCGGAGTACGCGACGACCTTCTCGGGCTGCGGGTTCGCGCGCAACGACGGCGCCACGCTGAACGTGAACGAGTCGACCTGCACGATGAACAACGTGTCCTCGGGCACCGGGTTCAACGGCCGCAGCGTCAACGTCGACATCCCGATCCCATCGGACTACACCTGCGACGAGGGTGCGCTGACCGGGTGCTGGGTCAAGGTGCTCGCGGACTTCCCCGCTGGCGTGAACGACACGACCACCTGGTCCGCTGCGATCCTCGGGAACCCGATCCGCCTCGTCGAGTAGCGCGGTCCGCGACGTTCAGGGCGCGGCCGCCACCGGCGGGGTCGCGGAGCCCGGGGCGCTCCACTCGGCGATGCGCTCCCCCATCGGCGTCGAGGCCGGCCGGTCGACGAAGGGCCAGAGCTCCTCGGCGATCCGCCGCCAGTTGTTGCGGGCCCGCAGGTCGCCGAACAGTGCGTAGAGGCCGAGGTTGATCCGCTGGATGATGACCATCGACGGCGGCAGGTTGGCAGCCTTCATGATCTCGGCGTGGGGTCCGCCGAGGTCGAAGAACCGACGCAGCGACTCCGAGGAGTACTCCGGTGTGATCTCCATCTCCTCGTCCTCGAGCACGAACTCGTAGAAGTGCCCGAAGTACTCGGCGAGCTCGCCGTCATCGATGTCGAGCCCCTCGGGAAGGATGCCGACGTCCTCGACGATGCGGCGGAAGGCCGGCATGTCGCGGTCGATCACGATGGCCTGGATCAGCCGCTCGAACACGTCGACCTCGTCGGGCTGGAACCGCTTGGTGAGCCCGAAGTCGAGGAATGTGATCCGCCCACCCGGCCTGAACAGGTAGTTGCCGGGGTGCGGGTCCCCGTTGAAGGCGTGCAGTCCGTAGATGCCGCCGAACGCGAACCGGAACAGGCACTCCGCCGCCAGCTGGCGCTCCTCGTCGGACCAGCCCAGCACCTCGGCGAAACGTGCGCCGTGTGCGTAGTGGGTCGTCAGGACGCGGCCGGTGGACAGCTCGTCGACCACGTCGGGGACGTGGATGTAGGGGTGGCCCCGGTACGCATCGGCGAAGAGCCGCTGGTTGTCGGCCTCGGCCCGGTAGTCGAGCTCCTCGACGAGGCGCTCACGCAGCTCCGCGACGATCGGTTCGGGTCGGAGCCCCGGGAACAGGACGCCCATGAGCTGGAAGAGCAGGTCGGTGTTCTCGAGGTCCGAAGCGATCGCCCGGTCCACGCCCGGGTACTGGACCTTGACCGCGACCTCGACGCCGTCGTGGGTCCACGCGCGGTGCACCTGGCCGATGGAGGCGGACGCGATCGGCTCCAGCTCGAAGCTGGCGAACACCTGCTCGGGCGGCGCGCCGAGCTCTGTCGTGATCATCTCGGCCACGAGCTCGACGGCCATCGGCGGGGCGTCGGTCTGGAGCTGTGCCAGCGCGTCACGGACGGGCTCGGGCAGCCCTTGATCGAGGTAGCTGGCCATCTGGCCGAGCTTCATCAGCGCGCCCTTCATCCCACCGAGCGTCTCGGCGACCTGTTCGGCGCTGCGGAGCTCGAACTGGCTTCGCAACTGGTCGCGTCGCTCGGGCGTCGCCCACGCGCTGCGAGCCCGCATGGACGCGTAGTTGGAGCCGGTCGTGGCCCCCATGCGCGCCAGCTGCGCGGTGCGACGCGCCCGGTCGGTCGAGCTGACGTGCCCTGCCACTCGGCTCTCTGGGGCCGAGGAACCGGGCGTGGTCCACTTCTGCAGCGCCGAAGGAGCCTGAACCGAACCGTGCTGACGACGCGACCGGCGCACGAGCAGCGCTGCGGTGAGCGCCGCCGCGGCGACGCCGCCCGCCACGGCTGCCCGCGAGCGCGCGGGCATCGAGGCCGTCAGGACTCGGTGATGGTGATCGACTCGATCACCACAGGGTCCTTGGGGCGGTCCTGTCCACCGGTCGGCACCGACTGGATCTCCTGGAGCACGTCCTCGCCGGAGATCAGCTTGCCGAACAGGGAGTACTGCGGGGGGAGCTGGACGCCGTGGGCACCCGAGACGATGAAGAACTGGCTGCCGTTGGTGTTCGGGCCGGCGTTCGCCATCGCGAGGGAACCGACCTGGTAGCGACCCGCCGGCGGCAGCTCGTCGGCGAAGCGGAATCCCGGGCCGCCGCGGCCCGAGCCCTCGGGGCACCCGCCCTGGATCATGAACTCGCGGATGATCCGGTGGAACACGAGACCGTCGTAGTAGTGGTAGCGGGCCAGGTTCACGAAGTTGTTGACCGTTCCGGGGGCGTCGTTGGCGTGCAGGTGCGCCACCATCGTCCCGTGGTTGGTCACGATCTCGGCCTGGTAGGTCCGGCTCGGGTCGATCGCCATCTCGAAGGGTTCCTTGAAGGACGTGGTGCGTTCGGAGGAACCGTCGACTGCTGCTGGGGGGGTGGCCATGGCGGCGATCCTACCCGCGGCCTGCGGGCGCTCCCGAGCCGGCGGCTCCGCTCGATCACCGGAATCCGTCCAGGACGGTCTGCGCGTCGGGCTCCACCAGGACCAGCACCGCTGCGCTGCCCCGCCGGGCGCCCTCGGTCGGCAGCACGATCGTCTCGGGTGACGAGCCGCCGAGTCGACGGACGAGCGACACGGCCTCGGTGAATCCCAGCCCCGAGTCGACGATCAGCTCCGAGGACATCGCATCCGCGGCCCGCACCAGCGTGAAGGGATTGCGCGTGGCTCCCACCTCGGCGAGCGCGGTTCGCAGGAACTCCTGCTGTCGCTGCTGGCGGCCCAGGTCGGCGGTCGCGTCGGTGACCTCCCGACCGTCGATGACCTCGGTGTAGTTGCGCGACCGTGCGTAGGCGAGTGCCTGGGTGCCGTCGAGCACCTGCGGGCCCGCAGCGGGAACCGCGAGCCCCGACGCCGTGTCGAACGCCGGGTTCGGGAAGTCGATGGTGATGCCGCCGATCGCGTCGACGAGACCGGCGAAGGACCCGAAGCCGACCTCCATGTAGTGGTTCACCGGAACGTTCAGGTTGGCCTGCACCGTCCGCACGAGGTTCGCCGGTCCGGCGTTGTAGGCGCCGTTGATGCGGCCCATCTGGCCCGTGTCGGCGAGCTCGACCCACAGGTCCCGCGGGATCGACATCATGGTCGAGCCGTCGGGGGTGACCCGCAACAGGATGAGCGTGTCGCTGCGGCGGCCGGTCACCCCGGTGTCGCCGTCCGGGTCCAGCTCGGCCCGGGAGTCGGAGCCGACCAGCAGGTAGTTCGTCGCGTCGCCGGCGATGGGATCCAGGACGCCGTCGAGATCGACGCGCTCGATGCGGTCGTAGGTGCGGTAGGCCCATACGAGGACGCCGGCGACGAGCGCTGCGAGCAGGAGCGGGATCACGAGCAGCCACCGCTTGCGGAGCCGTCGCCGCGGCGGTGCGGGCGGACCGGGTCGTGACGGAGCGCGGGTGGGCTGCGCGGGTCTGGGCTGCGCCGGCCTCGGCTGCGCTGGTCTCGGCTGCGCTGGTCTCGCCGGCTGGGGCGGCCGTTGCGGAGCCGGCTCGGCGCGTCGGGGAGGCGCCGGTGGGCCGGGCGTCGCCCGACCACGCGATGCCGGCGGCGCCCCGTCAGGGGCCGGCACGAAGAACTGGCGGCGCGGTTCGGCGGGCGTGGCGCTGGTGGCTCGGGTCGGCTCGTCGCCCGTGGGCGGATCCTGGGGTGGCGCCATCGTCGGACATCTTGGCGCGCCACGCCGGTGGATCGGGGTACCCGGAACCCGGTCGGTCGGCCCTAGGTTGTGTCGCCGACCGATGAGGAGCCGTGGCCGAGCCGTCCAGCGATCAGCAGAACGACCAGACCCTCGAGGCCAACGCGTACGCCATCGCGTACCGCTTGCTGGGTGACCGGCCCGCCGCTCGTGCGGTCGCAGGCATCGCCGCCCAACAGGTCCGCCTCGAGGGCGGTCTGCAGCGTCCCGACTGGCTCGTGCTGCTGGTCGAGCACACGGTTCGCCAGGCCGTGGGTCCTGTGTCCCTCGGCGTCGGGACTGCACCCGAGCCGGACGATGAGCCGGCTGACGACGACGAACGTGCCCGTCGCAGCCTGCGGGCCGCGCTCCGGCGCCGCCTCGAGCGTGCGACGCCCGAGGAACGGGTCGCTGGCGCGTTGGTGCACCTCGCCGGGTATCCCGTCGACTTCGTCGCCGAGGCCGTGGGCCAGGACCCTGCACGAACCGCAGAGCTCGCCGGCGTCATCGCCCCGCCGCCGGGTGTGCGGTACCGCGACCTCGGAGACCCGGAACTGACCGGCACGGACGCGACCCCGCCGCGACGTCGTCGCGCCACTCGGCGGCCCCACTGGACGACGCTTGCGGTGCTGGCGGTCGTCGTCGCGCTCGTGGTGGTGGCGACCCAGGTCACGGGGCCACGGCCCAGCTTCGGTCCACCCCTCGACGAGGGCGGACTGGCGGCGACCGGCGAGCCGGCCCCCACGGCCGACCCGGTCAGCGGAACGGCGGACCGCTCACCCAGCTGACCAGGGAGCGGCGCACGCCGCTGCGCAGCGGCCGTACCCGGTGGTACTCGAACGCCGGGAAGACGATCGCCGTGCCCCGGCGAGCGCTCGCGGCTCGCCAGGCCGCATCCACCTCGGCCGCCCGAGCCGTGTCCTCGTCGGCGTCGGTCACCGTGCGGGACGACCTGGCCGAGACCGACTCGTCCTCGCCGAGTGCGAACAGCTCCAGTTCGGCGCCGTCGTAGTCGGCGGGGTCGCTCAACTGGACCACGATCGACAGCTTGCGCAGCCCGACCGAGCCGTCGAGGCCGTCCTGGTGCCAGGTGTAGAACGAGCCCGGCGTGTCGTAGCGCGTGTACTGCAGGTCCTCGCCGAAACCGCTCAGCTCGAAGCCGTAGCGGCGGTTCGCCCGTTCCGCCACCGTGGACAGCCGGTCGTAGATCCACCGGCTGGTGTCGTCGGGCGGGATCCACGTGATGGTGCTGCGCCGTACCTCGGCATCCTCGACGACGCCGTCGTCGCCCTCGACCCCGCCGAGCTCGTCGGGCAGCGCCTCGGCGAGCGCGACGATCCGGTCGCACTGGCGTGCGGTGAACGCGCCGGGCACCAGCTGGCACGGGTCGTACGCAGGCGGGTCGGCCGCGACCAGCATCGGCCGGTCCGCCAAGCGATCACGCTCGCGCCGCGGGGCCACGACGTTCAGTCCGCCGAGTAGAACACGGTCTTGGCCTCGGTGTAGTGATCCAGCGCCGCCGGTCCCAGCTCGCGGCCCAGACCCGACCGCTTGAAGCCGCCGAAGGGCAGCTCGACACGGACGCTGCGGTTGGTGTTCACCGACATCACCCCGGTGCGCACCGCGGCGGTCACCCGCATCGCACGACCGATGTCGCGGGTCCACAGCGTTCCCGACAGCCCGTACTCGCTGTCGTTCGCGATGCGCACCGCGTCGGCCTCGTCGTCGAAGGGGATCACGCTCAGCACCGGCCCGAAGATCTCCTCGCGGGCGACGCGCATCGTGTTGTCGACATCGGCGACGATCGCCGGGTCGAGGAACCATCCGGGGCCGCTCGTCGCGCCGCCACAGACCACCTCGGCGCCTTCGTCACGTGCGATGTCGAGGTACTGCAGGCTGGTGGTGCGCTGCGACTCGGAGATGAGGGGCCCGACCTCGGTTGCCGCGTCGGTCGGGTCGCCCACGCGGAGCCGACCGGTGCGCTCGGCGACCCCCGCGACGACCCGGTCGTAGACGCCCCGCTGGACGAGCAGTCGGCTGCGGGCACAGCAGTCCTGTCCGGCGTTCTCGAAGACCGAGTACGGCACCGCGTCGACCACCCGCTCCAGATCGGCGTCGTCGAAGACGATCGCGGCGGACTTGCCGCCGAGCTCGAGCGAGACGCGCGTCATGTTGTCCGCGACGCGTCGGAGGATCCCGGCGCCGGTCGCAGAGTCGCCGGTGAACGAGATCTTGTGGACGCGCGGGTCGCCCACGAGCGCGTCGCCGACGCTGGCGCCCGGGCCGGGGACGACCGACACCGCCGCGGGCGGGACGCCCGCCTCGACGAGCAGTCGTCCGAGCGCCAGGGCGCTGAGCGGTGTCAGCGAGGCGGGCTTCACCACGACGGGGTTGCCCGCCGCGAGCGCCGGAGCGAGCTTCCAGGTGGCGATGACCATGGGGAAGTTCCACGGCACGATCAGACCGCAGACCCCGACGGGCACCTTCATCACCACGCCGAGCCCGTCGTCCTGGGTGGGGACGACCGAGCCGAGATGTTTGTTCGCGGCGCCGGCGTAGTAGTCGAACACCGCAGCGACCGCCTCGGCCTCGCCGCGGGCGTCGGAGATCGTGTGACCGGCATCCATGAGCTCGAGCGGCGCCAGCTCCTCGGCATGCTCGCGTACCAGGTCCGCCATGCGCGCCAGCACCCGGCCGCGCTCGGTCGCGTTGACCGACGACCACGCGCCGGAGTCGAACGCCACCGTGGCGCTCGCGAGCGCTGCATCCAGGTCGGCGGACCCGGCGCGGGCGACCTCGCAGATCGGTTCGCCCGTCGCCGGGTTCGACGTGGTGAACGTGGCGCCGTCGGCGGCGGGACGGGACATGCCGCCGATCAGCAGCTGGGCGCCCTCGGGCAGCAGGGGGCTGATGGGTCGGGTCGTCGGCGGTGCGGGCTGCGACATGGCCGGGAGTGTAGGGGGCGCGAGGTCCGCTGACTACGCTGCGACGGTCGTTCCCGGCGCTCCCCCGCCGCCGGCCCATCGCAGCGAACAGGAGCGTCATGGCGCGTCTCGACGGCAAGGTCTGTCTCATCACCGGGGCCGCTACCGGACTCGGCCGCACCGCCGCGGAGCTGTTCGCCCGCGAGGGCGCCCGGGTCGTGGTCGCCGACGTCGCGGACGCGACCGAGGCCGTCGCAGCGATACGCGCTGCGGGCGGCGAGGCCAGCGCCGTGCGCTGCGACGTCACCGACGAGTCCTCGGTGCGCTCCGCGGTCGCCCACGCGATCGACACGTTCGGCGCGCTGCACGTGCTGTACAACAACGCCGGCGTGTCGCTCGCCGAGGACGACGGCCCCGAGACCACCCCGGTCGAGGTCTGGGACACCACCCTGCGCGTCAACGTGACCGGCCTGGCGCTCGGCTGTCGCCACGGCATACCGGCCATGCTCGACACGGTCGCTGCGGCGGGCGGACCCGGGGTGGCGCCGTCGACGTCGATCGTCAACGTCGCCAGCTTCGTCGCCCACCTCGGCGCGGCGACCCCGCAGATCGCCTACACGGCGTCGAAGGGCGCCGTGTTGTCGATGACCCGCGAGATCGCGGTGATCTACGCCCGGCGTGGGATCCGGGCCAACGCACTGTGTCCCGGGCCGGTGCTCACCCCGCTGCTCGCCAAGTACATGGAGGACGACGAGCAGCGCAACCGGCGTCTGGTCCACATCCCCATGGGCCGCTTCGGCGAGGCGATCGAGATCGCGAACGGGGCGCTGTTCCTCGCGTCGGACGACTCGTCGTTCATGACCGGTCAGTCGTTGCTCGTCGACGGCGGCATCACCGCGGCGTACACCACGCCGCTCGGGGACGCCGCCGAGTAGGCGGCGCCCGAGCCTGGAGAAGGTCGCAGCGGACGCAGTACCCGTGGACCTCGAGGAGAGTGGTGCACCGATGAGCGTGACCGGCCGGATCGACCTGCAGACCCTGTCCCGCCTGGTGCGCGACGACGAGATCGACACGGTGGTGGTCGCGTTCGTCGACCTGCAGGGCCGCCTGTTGGGCAAGCGGGTGACCGGGCGCTTCTTCCTCGATCACGTCGTCGGCACCGACGGGACCGACGGCGAGGGCATCGAGGCGTGCAACTACCTGCTCACCGTCGACGTCGACATGAACGTGCTCGAGGGCTTCCGCTACGCCACCTGGGACGGGGGCTACGGCGACTTCCGGGGACGGCCCGACCTGACCACCCTGCGGGTGACCCCGTGGTTGGAGCGGACCGCGCTGGTGCTCTGCGACATCGTCGACCATCACGGCGAGCCCGTCACCGTGTCGCCCCGCCAGGTGCTCCAGCGCCAGCTCGATCGCGCCGCCGAGCGGGGACTGACGGTCAAGTTCGGCTCGGAGCTCGAGTTCTTCGCCTACGACCGCCCCTTCGACGAGCTCGCCCGCACCAGCTACCGGGACCTCGCGGAGCACACCTCGTCCTGGTACAACCTCGACTACCACATCTTCCAGACGACCAAGGACGAGCCGCTCGTCCGGGCGATCCGCAACGGCATGGTCGATGCCGGTCTGCCGGTCGAGTTCTCCAAGGGCGAGGCGGCCCCCGGCCAGCACGAGCTGAACCTGCGCTACAGCGACGCGCTGAGCATGGCGGACCACCACACCGTCTACAAGAACGGCGCCAAGGAGATCGCCCACCTGCAGGGCAAGGCGCTGACGTTCATGGCGAAGCCGTCGATGGACCAGCCCGGGTCGAGCTGTCACATCCACTCCTCGATCTGGAGCCTCGACGACGATCGTCCGCTGTGTCCCAGCGAGGATGACCCGACCGAGATGAGCCCGGTCTTCCGGTCGTGGCTGGGCGGACTGCTGGCGCACTCCCGTGAGCTGTCGCTGTGCTTCGCGCCGTTCGTGAACAGCTACAAGCGCTACCAGCCCGACTCGTGGGCGCCGACCGCCGTGGTGTGGTCACCCGACAACCGCACCTGCGGGCTGCGGTTGGTCGGCCAGGGGGCGGGCATGCGCGTCGAGTCGCGGATCCCCGGGGCGGACTGCAACGCGTACATCGCGTTCGCCGCCGTCATCGCCGCGGGTCTCGACGGCATCGACCGCGGCCTCGACTGCGGCGACCCCTACGCCGGCAACGCCTACACGGCGGAGGACGTCGAGCGGATCCCGTGGAACCTCGTCGAGGCGATCGGGCTGTTCGAGCGTTCCGAGTTCGCCCGTGATGGCCTCGGCGAGGACGTCCACTTCCACCTGCTGCACGCAGCGCGCGAGGAGTGGAAGGCGTTCAACGGCACCGTCACCGAGTGGGAGCTGGTGCGCAACTTCGAACGCATCTGGAACGCTCGTCGGCACATCTCGCACTGCTTCGGTGCGGATCGCTGTTCGTCGGGAGCAGCAATTCGCAGCCGCGGAGTGACGGCGCCACGGGGGTCGACCGCTACGGTTCTTGCACTCCGACTGCAAAGGACTCCGCTGTGAAGATCGTTCGCACACCCGACGAACGATTCGACGGGCTCCCCGACTGGCCCTACGAGCCGCACTACGTCGAGGTGACTCCGCCGACGGCACCCGGCTGCGCATCGTCTACGTCGACGAGGGCCCCCGGCGACGCTGCGCCCGGTGCTCTGCATGCACGGCGAGCCGTCGTGGTGCTACCTCTACCGCAACATGATCCCGGTCGCTCGTCGCCGCCGGGCACCGCGTCATCGCCCCGGACCTGGTGGGCTTCGGCCGCTCCGACAAGCCGACCGAGCAGGACGACTACACCTACGCCCGCCACGTCGACTGGATGCGCCGTGGCTGGACGCGCCCTGGATCTGCGGGACATCACCCTGGTCTGCCAGGACTGGGGCGGCCTCATCGGCCTGCGCCTGGTCGCCGAGCACCCCGATCGCTTCGCCCGGGTGGTCGTGGCCAACACCTTCCTGCCCACCGGCGACCAGCCACCCGGGCGAGGCGTTCCGCGACTGGCAGCGGTTCTCCCAGGAGGTCGAGGTGTTCGACAGCGGGTTCGTGGTCCAGATGGGCACCACCACCGAGCTGTCCGACGAGGTCATCGGCGCCTACGAAGCGCCCTTCCCCGACGACACCTACAAGGCCGGCGGCGCGCCGCTTCCCGATGCTGGTGCCGACGACCCCCGACGATCCCGCGGCGCCGGCCGAACCGCGCGGCCTGGGAGGTCCTCGAGCGCTGGGACAAGCCCTTCCTGACCGCGTTCAGCGACAGGACCCCGATCACCGCGGGGCGCCGGACGCGTTCGCTGCAGAAGCGCGATCCCGGGGCACCCGCCAGCCCCACACCACCATCGAGGGCGGCGGCCACTTCCTCCAGGAGGACCGCGGCCCTGAGCTCGCCCGCGCCGTCAGCGACTTCATCGACCGGACCCCCCACACCTGGCCGACCGGCCGACCGACGCGCGCTGCGGCCCCCCTCCTCGTGGCCCCTTTCCTCCGCGCGGTTCTCCCCCCCCCCCCCGCCTCGGTACCGCTCGGTGTCCGCGCTCTCCGACCTGGAGGCGCTCTACGGGATCTTGCCGCCGCCGAAGCGGGCGCGTTGCACCGCCTGATGAGCCCCCGCGGCCGCGCGGCCCCTCCCCTCGGCGCCGCCGGTCCGTCGCGTGGCGCGGGCCGTGGGTCGGGCCCCCTGCGCTGGAGGCGGTGAGCTCGCCAGCCACCGACGGTCGGGTGCCGCGCCCGGTGAGCGCACCTGCGCCGGCGATCGTGCAGGCGCTCCTCGATCCTGCTCGTCGAGGGCGATCCGCTGCGTGTCGTACAGGCCCTGGGGCGCTCCGCTGCCGGGCGTGCCTCGCACCGCGCTGCGCCTTTGGTCCTATCCCCCACCCCGGCGTCGGATCGCCGAGCGCGCCGGCGTCTCGGGTGGTCGCTGTTCGGCCACGCTTCGCTCGACACTTGGCTGCGAGGCGCTCTACCGCGACCGGGCACGCGAGCAGGCGACGCGCGGCCGCCCCCTACCCGTCCATCGGTCTCGCCTCGTGCGAGGCGCCGTCGCTCAGCGCCCACCACCGGGACGCTCTCCCTCAGCGCATCGACGCGCTCGTGGGTCGCAGCCGCCTGGCCGAGCTGGCAGCCACCACTGATTCGAGACGATCGCTCCCCGGTCCGTCGACCTCGCCGGGGGTCGGAGACCACGCCGCGGGCTGCCTGGTAGGCGTTGCAGGCACGTCTGGGCGAGGTCGCCGCGGTCGCAGCGCGACCAGGTGCGCGACCAGTTCGGCCGGACGACCTCGCCGCGTCCTCGCTCCCGACGGCGAGCGACAGACTGCTCGGCGTCCTCTCCCCCCCCCTCGCGCCTCTCCGACGCCCATGACCAGCACGTAGGCGGTCGACCTGCTGTGCTCGTTCGAGGCCCACACCTCGGGACGCCGCCTGCGCCGTCGCTCAACGCTGCGCCGGCCCAACCGTCACCCACGATGCACCATCGGCTGCACCATGACCGCCATCGCAGGGTCGTCGGGTGCCGTCGCGGCCGGATCCGCGGTTCGCCGCCGGTACCCCTGCGTTCCCTTCGCCCACGCCGAGGCGAGGCAGTCCCGATAGGCAGCCACCGCGCCGCCCACGTCGTCGACCGACAGCCGGGTCACGTACTGACCGGCGAAGCTGCGACCGGCGAGATCCTCGGCCAGCGCTCTCGGCTCGCGCGAGCGCCACGGTCCCCTGCTCGAGGAGTCGCTGCTCGGACTGATCCCCCCGAGCCGACTGCCTCCGGCACCGGGCGGCGGTGAACTGCCCCATGGAGCTCGTCCGCGAGGCCTCGGGCCCGCCGAGCGGCCTCGAGCAGGCGGTCCGGGCATTGCCTGGGCGACGACCGCACGCCACGCCCCGGTGCGCACACGACCTCCGGCGGGACGTCGGTCCAGGGCAGGCCATCCGGCCATGGCGCTGGAAGCGTGGCGAGACTGGCTCCGTCAGGGTGGGGTCCGCGGCATCGTCGTCATCGTCTCCACTGCATTCCGGCACCGCACGTCTCCCCCACCCCGCGGCACCAATGGGGTCCGTGCCCTCTCGTCGGATCTGGCACACTGTGGGCCCAGTTCGAGCCAGTGGGACTACCCGGGGAACGCTCGATGCCCGACATCGTCCAACAGCTGACAGGTAGTCCCGTCGACCGGGTGCTCAGCGGCGACCGCATCGCCGAGGACTACACCCACGACGAGTGCCTGACCGCCGCCGGCCGTGCACCCCCGCGGTGGTGGTGTGCCCCGAGAGCACCGAGGAGGTCGCCGACGTGCTGCGCTTCGCGCACAGCGAGCGGATCCCGGTGACCGCACGAGGTTCCGGCACGGGGCTGTCGGGTGCGGCGATCCCCCGCACCGACTCGATCCTGGTGTCGTTCGAGCGCATGAACCGGGTGCTCGAGATCGACACCGAGAACCACGTCGCCGTCGTGCAGCCCGGGGTCCGCCTCAACGAGCTCGACGAGGTCACCGCCTCGCACGGACTGAGCTACCCCGTCTACCCGGGCGAGTACTCCGCCAGCCTCGGCGGCAACATCGCGACCAACGCCGGTGGGATGCGGGCGGTGAAGTACGGGGTCACCCGCCACCACGTCCTCGGGGTCGAGGCGGTCCTTCCCGGCGGCGAGGTCCTTCGCAGCGGCGGCAAGTTCGTCAAGGCGTCCACCGGCTACGACCTGACGCAGCTGATCATCGGCAGCGAGGGCACCCTGGCGCTCGTCACCGAGGCGACCCTGCGGCTGTATCCCCGACCCGAGCACCAGCGGACCGTCCTGGCGCCGTTCACCACGCTCGAGCAGGTCACCGATGCGGTGCCCCGCATCATCGATTCGGGGATCGGGCCGCTCATCCTGGAGTACATCGACCTGCTCACCATGTCGGCCACGCAGTCGTTCTGCGGGCTGGAGCTGGGCATCCCCGCCGAGGTCAAGGACACTGCGCTGGCCTATCTGGTGGTCATGATGGAGAACTCCATCGAGTCCCGTCTCGACGAGGACACCGAGCGGCTCTCGGAGATGCTGTTCGACCTGGGCGCCATCGATGTCTACGCGCTGCCGCCGCATTCGGCCGGCGAGCTCATCGACGCACGCGAGAAGGCGTTCTGGATGGCCAAGGCGAACAACGCGGACGACATCATCGACATCGTCGTGCCCCGAGCGCAGATCCCGGTGTTCATGGAGAAGGTCGGTGCGCTCGCCGCCGAGCACGAGGCATGGATCGCCGGATGCGGCCACGCCGGGGACGGCAACGTGCACCTCGGCGTGTTCTGCGGTGACGACGAGCGGCGCGCCCGCCTGCTCAGCGAGCTGTTCGCGGCCGGCATGGGCCTCGGCGGGACGATCTCGGGCGAGCACGGCGTCGGCCACGCGAAGAAGACGTACTTCAACGCGCTCGAGGACCCCGCCAAGATCGCGCTCATGCGTCGCATCAAGACCGCGTTCGACCCCAACGGCATCCTCAACCCCGGCGTGCTGTTCGACTGAGCCCCCACCGGGGCACCGACCCCGGGCCGTCCGGCCCGGCGCCACCCAGACCAGGAGACCCGATGACCGACGCAGCGGCCCCGACCGACCCCGACGAGATGAACGGCGCCCAGGCCCTCATCCGGACCCTCGTCGACGCGGGTGTCGACACCTGTTTCATGAACCCCGGCACCTCCGAGATGCACTTCGTGGCGGCCCTCGACGACGTCGCCGAGATGCACTCCGTGCTGGCGCTGTTCGAAGGTGTCGCGACGGGCGCCGCCGACGGCTTCGCCCGGATGGCGGGCCGCCCCGCAGCCGTGCTGTTGCACCTCGGCCCGGGCCTCGGCAACGGCCTGGCCAACCTGCACAACGCTCGCCGTGGGAACGTCCCGGTGGTGAACATCGTGGGCGACCACGCCACCTACCACGCCAAGTACGACGCACCGCTGCAGAGCGACATCGCTGCGATCGCGTCGGGCGTGTCGACCTGGATCCGGTCGAGCGACGCCGCGGCCACCGTCGCCGACGACGCAGCCGATGCCGTCGCGGCGGCGATGGGCCCGCCCGGACAGGTCGCGACGCTGGTCCTGCCGGCGGACGTGTGCTGGTCCCCCTCCCCCGGCCCGGTTGCACCGGTGACGCCGACCGCGCCGAGGCTCGTCGACGACGCACGGATCGACGAGATCGCCGCGATCCTCGGTTCGGGCGAGCCGACCGCGCTGCTGCTCGGCGGCTCGACGATGTTCGAGGCCGGCCTGGTCGGCCGGTGTCACGGATCGGGAACGCCCGCGGGGCCAAGTTGCTCGCCGAGACCTTCCCGCCACGCCTCGAGCGCGGAGCGGGCATCCCGGCGGTCGAGCGGCTCGGCTACCTGGCCGAGTTCGCCCAGGCACAGCTCGACGGGCTGGCCCACCTGGTGCCTGGTCGACGCGCTCTCGCCGGTGTCGTTCTTCGCCTACCCCGACAAGGCATCCGACCTCGTCCCCGAGGGCTGCACCGTGCACGTGCTCGCCACCGCCGGTGACGGACGCCACCGCGGCCCTCGCCCAGCTCGCCGAACGCACTCGGCGCAGCACCCGACGGCGCCACGCCCGCCGGCGCGTTCCGTCCCGACCGACCGACCGGCCCGCTCAACGCCGAGACGCTGGCCCTGGCCATCGGCGCGCTGCTGCCCGAGGGAGCCATCGTCGTCGACGAGGGCAACACCGCCGGGCTCTTCGTCTCCGGGTTCACCGCTGGTGCCCCCCGCCACGATTGGCTGTGCCTGCCGGGTGGCGCCATCGGCTACGGGATGCCCGTGGCCACCGGTGCCGCGATCGCCTGCCCGGACCGCAAGGTGCTCAACCTCGAGGCCGACGGCAGCGCGATGTACACGATCCAGTCGCTGTGGACCCAGGTCCGCGAGCAGCTCGACGTCACCACCGTGATCCTCAACAACCGCTCCTACGCGATCCTCAACATGGAGCTGAGCCGTGTCGGGGCGGACCCGGGACCCAAGGCGCTCGAGATGCTGGATCTGACCCGCCCGGAGTTGGACTTCGTCTCGATCGCACGCGGCCTCGGCGTGCGAGCCACCCGGGCCACCACGGCCGAGGAGTTCACGGAGCAGCTCGAAACGGCACTCGCGACGCCCGGGCCGAACCTCGTCGAGGCGATGCTGCCCGCCACCCTGTGAGTCCCGCTGCTCCGACGCGGCGACCGCTCGCTGTTCGCTCGGGAACAGCCGCGGCGGCCGTGGTGGTCGTTGCCGCCCTCGGTGCGTGCGCCGACGACGGCTCCGACATGGCCACACCGTCCACGTTCTCCGACGTGGAGGTCGACGACGACGGGAACGTGTCGGTCGACAGCGAGGAGGGCTCGGTCCGTGTGAGCGCAGAGGGTGAGCTCCCCGCCGACTTCCCCGCCGAGATCCCGCTGCCGAGCGCGCCGCACCGCGTGGTCTCGGCCACCGAGACCGAGATCGTCGGCGACGAGGACGCCTCGTCGTCCTTCGTGGTGGTCGACGTCGATGCAGCCCCCGACGCCGTTGCGGCGCAACTGGCCGA
>CALNXV010000017.1:0-7898 GCA_942490665.1 uncultured Microthrixaceae bacterium | reverse complement strand
CGAGCTGGAGCGGATCGGGGTGTTCTACGTCAACCTCGGCGGTGGCGAGCCGATGCTGCGCAGCGACTTCTTCGAGATCCTCGAGTACGCGACCGCGCACCGGGTCGGCGTGAAGTTCTCGACCAACGGCACCTACCTCGACGACGCAGCCGCGCAGCGCCTCGCCACGATGGACTACGTCGACGTCCAGATCTCGCTCGACGGTGCGGACGCCGGGGTGAACGACGCGGTGCGCGGCGAGGGGGCTCACGCCGCAGCGATCTCGGCGATGGACGCGTTGCGTGACGCCGGGTTCGGGGAGTTCAAGATCAGCCTCGTCGTGACGCGCCACAACGTCGACCAGCTCGACGAGTTCAAGGAGCTGGCGGACGGCTACGGAGCGCAGTTGCGCGTCACCCGCCTGCGCCCCTCGGGTCGCGGCGCGGACAGCTGGGACGAGCTGCACCCCACCCAGGCCCAGCAGCGCCAGCTCTACCACTGGCTGCTCGGCCGGCCGGACGTGCTCACGGGCGACTCGTTCTTCCACCTGTCCGCGCTCGGCGACCCGCTCCCCGGTCTCAACCTGTGCGGCGCGGGCCGCGTCGTGTGCCTGATCGACCCGGTCGGCGACGTCTACGCCTGCCCGTTCGTGATCCACGACGAGTTCCTCGCCGGCAACGTCCGAGACGACGGCGGGTTCACGGGGGTGTGGCGGACCTCGGAGCTGTTCGCCTCGTTGCGCGAGCCCGAGAGCGAGGGGGCGTGTGTCAGCTGCGGCAGCTACGACGCCTGCCAGGGGGGATGCATGGCGTCGAAGTTCTTCGTCGGCCTGGAGCTGACCGACCCGGACCCAGAGTGCGTGCTCGGCAACGCCGAGCCCCTGCTCGCCGCGCTCGCGGCCGACGGGTCGCCCGCGCCGACCCCCGCAGCGGACCACTCGCGACCCGGCGTCGCGGTCCCCGCGCCGGTCCGCCTGCGCCCGCGACGGTGACGGCGAGCGGCTCGCGGTCCGGCGGCCGTGCCGAGCGGATCGATCGGCACGCCACCGAGCCGCTGTGGGCACAGGTGCTCGTCGACCTGCGCACGCGGCTCGAGGTGGGCGAGTTCGCCGAGCGGTTCCCGACCGACCACGAGTTGATGGACACCTACGGCGTGAGTCGCCACACGGTGCGCGACGCCGTTCGCCGCCTGCACGACGAGGGCGTCCTCGAACGGGCGCGTGGGCGCGGGACCTTCGTGCGCCGATCAGCGATCGAGCAGCCGCTCGGTGCGCTCTACAGCCTCTTCGCCTCCGCCGAGGCACAGGGCTTCGAGCAGCGGTCCGAGGTGCTCACCCTCGAGCTGCGTACGGGGACCGAGTCGTCCCGGGAGGCCGGCGAGGTGCTCGGTGTCGACCGCGACGAGCAGCTCGTGTTCCTCGAGCGGGTCCGCTTCATCGACGACGAAGCGTTCGCCGTCGACTGCTCGTGGCTCCCGGCGACGTTCGCCGGGCCGCTGCTCGAGGTCGACTTCAGCCACACTGCGCTCTACCGGGAGCTCGCCCAGCGTTGTGACGTGACGCCGACGCACGGGTGGGAACGGATCGAGCCCCAGCTGCCGACCTCCAGGCAGCGCGAGCTGCTCGGGGTCGGCGACGACATCGCGGTCTTCGCCATCGAACGCCTCGCCTCCGACGGCGACCGGGCCATCGAATGGCGTCACAGCGTGGTGCGCGGTGACCGGTACAGCTTCGTCGCCCGGTGGTCGGGCGCCCAGGTCGACACGACCCTGGAGCCCTCCACGGTCGGGTCGCCCGAGTCCCGCGGGCACCACGAGTAGAAATGTTCGGACATTTGGGCATAGACTGCCGGGGTGCCGGGTTGGCACTGATGTCGGACAGCGTCTCGGGCCCCTCCGAGCAGCTCCCGCCGAACGATGACCCCGGACCCGAGCGAGGACCAGATGAAGATCGACCAGTACTACCTCGACTGCCTCTCCCAGGCCTCCTACCTGATCGCGGATGAGTCCAGCGGGCTCGCAGCGGTCGTCGACCCCCGCCGCGACATCGAGGAGTACGTCGCCGACGCCGAGCGTGCGGGGCTGCGCATCGCCTACGTCATCGAGACCCACTTCCATGCGGACTTCCTCTCGGGCCACCTCGAGCTGGCCGCCGCCACGGGTGCCGAGATCATCTTCGGTGACGCCGCCACACCGTCGTTCCCGGCCCGACTGGTCCACGACGGTGAGCGGATCTCGCTCGGCGAGGTCGAGCTCGAGTTCCTCCACACGCCCGGCCACACGCCCGAGTCCATCTCGGTCGTCGTGCGCGACCTCGCGGGGTGCGCGGAGGGCGAGCGCCCGGACCCCGCAGCGGTCCTCACCGGCGACACGCTGTTCATCGGCGATGTCGGCCGACCCGACCTGCTCGCGTCGGTCGGGGTCACCGCCCACGAGCTCGCCACCTCGCTGTACGACTCGCTGCGATCCAAGCTGATGCAGCTGCCCGACGACACCTTGGTCTACCCGGCGCACGGCGCCGGCTCGGCGTGCGGCAAGAACCTCTCGACCGAGACGGTCTCGACCATCGGTGAGCAGAAGCTGACGAACTACGCGCTCGCCCCGATGACCCCCGAGCAGTTCATCGACGTGGTCACCGACGGACAGCCCTCGGCGCCCGCGTACTTCTCCCATGCGGTGGCCACGAACAAGGGCGGTCACGAGCTGATGGACGACGCACCGCTCGAGCAGCTCGAGCTCGACGCTGCGATGTCGCTGGGTGAGAGCGGCGCCGTCCTGCTCGACGTGCGCGACTCGGCGCTGTTCGCAGCAGGTCACCTGGCCGGCTCGGTCAACGTCGGCCTCGACGGCCGCTTCGCCGAGTACGTCGGCATGGTGGTCGGACCCGACGACCGGGTCGTGATCATCGCATCGACCGGGGACGAGATGGACGAGGCTCGTCTGCGCATGAGCCGCATCGGGTTCGACAACGCCGTTGCTGCGCTGGTCGACGTCGAGGCCAAGCTCGCCGCCGCCCCCTCCCATGCCGAGCAGGCGTCGAGGGTCCCGGCGGTCGTGCTCGCGGAGCGGCGCAACGAGCTGTCGGAGCTCGTCGTCCTCGACGTGCGCAACATCGGCGAGCGGGCGCTCGGCGCCATCCCCGACAGCGTCCACATCCCCTTGGCCGAGCTGACCCGTCGGGTCGACGAGCTCGACCTCTCCCGCCCGATCGTCGTGCACTGCGCCGGCGGCTACCGCTCGTCGGTCGCCGCGAGCTGGTTGCGGACCCGGGGCGCCAGCGACGTCAGCGACCTGATGGGCGGCATCGCCGCCTGGGACACGCGGCCCATGAGCGCCGCCTGACGCGGCGGCCGCCGGACCCGGCGGCCCACATCCACCACGTGCTGTGACCTCGGGCGACGGGCCTGACGGCACGCGCCCCGACCCACCGACCATCCGACCCCCCAGCCAGATCAGAACAGGACCACCACCGATGACCACGAACCTCAGCTCCGTCTCCGCCAGCAGCGCCACCCCGACGATCCCCACCCGACTCGACGTGGCCGCCCTCGACGAGTTGTTGGAGGCCGACGCGGACCTCCGGCTGCTCGACGTGCGCACGCCCGTCGAGTTCGGCACGGCGCACATCCCCGGCGCCTACAACGTCCCACTCGACACCCTCGGCGAACACGCCCACGAGCTCCACCGCCACCTCGAGATGCCGGTCGTGGTGATCTGTCGCACCGGCAACCGGGCTCGCCAGGCCGAGCAGCGCCTGGCTGGTGCTGGGATGTCGAACGTGCACGTCCTCGAGGGCGGGATGGACGCCTGGGACGACGGCCGGCGTGAGGTGCGCCGCGGCGTGGAGACCTGGGCGCTCGAGCGTCAGGTCCGCCTCGTCGCCGGCTCCATCGTCCTCGGCGGCATCGTCGCCAGCCTGCGCTGGCCCAAGGCCCGGTTCGTCTCCGGGTTCGTCGGCGCCGGGTTGACCTTCGCTGCGCTCACCGACACCTGTGCGATGGGCATGGCGCTCGCGAAGCTGCCCTACAACCGCGACGACTCCTGTGACGTCGACCGGATCGTCGCCGAGCTGACCTCGACCGCTGGTGCCGACGCCGCTGGTGCGGTTCCGGCGGGAACGGCCGGGATCGCGAGCTGACGTGCGGTCGCTGATCGCCAGCCCCCTGGGGTTCCTCGTCGGGCTCAGCCTCGGCGCGCTGGGTGGCGGTGGCTCGATCCTCGCGGTCCCTGCCCTCGTCTACGGCGTGGGGGAGTCGGCCCAGGGGGCCACCGCCACCAGCCTGCTGGTCGTCGGGGTCGCTGCGCTGATCGGCGTGGTGCCGCACTGGCGACGCGGCAACGTCCGCCTCGCTGCGGGGCTCCTCTTCGGGGTCGCCGGCCTCGGCGGCAGCGTCGTGGGGACCTGGCTCAACGGTGGGGTCGAGGGCGACGTGCTGCTGCTGGCGTTCAGCGTGTTCATGGTCGTCGCCGGAGTCGCGATGGTGCTGCGCACGCGGCGCAGCACCGAGAGCGCCGAGCCGTGCGAGGAGGACCTCGAGGCAGCGGACCTCGAGGCGGCGGCCGGTGTCGACGTCGCCCTGCCGCGCCATCCCGGCGCGCCGGGTCACCGGGCCCCCGACGCACCGGGCGGTTCCCCGAACGACAGCGAGTCCGCCTCCGCGGGCTCCGCCAGGACCGGTGCCGACGCAACGGGTGCCGACACGACGGGGTCCGACACGATGGGGTCCGACACGATGGTGACGGCACCGGTCGCGACGCAGATCCACCTGGACGCACGCACGGCCGTGAAGGTGGTGGTCGCCGGGACCATCGTCGGCACGCTGACCGGCTTCTTCGGCGTCGGCGGCGGCTTCGTCATCGTGCCCGCCCTGGTGCTCAGCCTGGGCTTCGCGATGCCCGAGGCGGTCGGCACGTCGCTCGTCGTCATCGCGGTGAACGCCGCGATGGCCCTGGCGTTGCGTGCCGGATCGAACGAGATCGACTGGGCCGCGGCGCTGCCGTTCCTGGTGACCGCGGTCGCTGGCACGATCGTCGGTGGGCGGCTGGCCGATCGGGTCGACCCCACGAAGCTGACCTACGCCTTCGTCGCGCTGCTGGCCGTGATCGCGACCTTCACCGGTGTCAGCGCCGTGATCGCCATCACCAGCTGAGCGGTCGGCGTCGCCGGCAGGCGCCCCGGCTTCCCTCGGGTTGTCGTGCGGCCGGGGCGCTGGGGCACCATGACCCCGTGACCGATCCGGCCGCCCCGACGCTGCTCGACCCGCTCGACGTGGGTCCGCGCACGGCGCGGAACCGGATCGTGTTCGGCCAGCACGAGACCAACCTGGGCCGGCGGCGCGAGTTCTCCGAGCGCCACCTCGCCTACTACCGCAGCCGCGCCGCCGGCGGGGCCGGGATCATCGTGACCGAGGAGGCATCGGTCCACCCGTCGGACCACCCCTATGAGCGTGCCCCGCTCGCCGCCGACGCCGAAGCCGGGTGGGCGGCCGTGACCGCGGCGTGCCACGACGAGGGAGCTCTGGTGCTCGCGGCGATCGGCCACGCCGGTGGCCAGGGCAGCTCCCACTGGAACCAGCGCGAGCTGTGGGCACCGTCGCGGGTCCCGGAGGTCGCGACCCGCGAAGTGCCCAAGTCGATGGAACCCGACGACATCGCGGCGGTGATCGCCGGGTTCGCCGATGCAGCGGCTCGCGCGGTGCGCTCCGGCTGCGACGGCGTCGAGGTGAACGCCGGGCAGTACTCGCTCGCCCGCCAGTTCCTGTCGGGGCTGACCAACCAACGCGGCGACGAGTGGGGCACCGACCGGACCCGGTTCCTCGCCGAGGTGCTCGATGCGGTCCGCAACGCCGTCGGGGACGACGCTGTGGTCGCGTTGCGCCTGAGCTGTGACGAGCTCGCCCCGTGGGCCGGCATCACCCCCGACGACGCTCCGGCGCTGGCGGCGCAGCTCGCGGCGCGGGCCCCGGCGCGTGTGGACCTGCTGACCGTGGTGCGCGGCTCGATTTTCTCCGTCGGCGCCACCCGACCCGACGGCCACACCCCGCCCGGGTTCAACCTGGAGCTGACGTCGTCGGTGCGCGCCGCGGTGCGCGGGTCCACCGGCGGTCGCGTTCCCGTCGTCGCCCAGGGATCGATCGTCGACGTCGACCAGGCCACCTGGGCCCTGACCGAGGGCATGGCGGACGCGGTCGAGATGACGCGTGCCCAGATCAGCGACGCCGAGCTCGGGGCCAAGCTCGCGGCCGGCACGCCCGAGCGGATCCGCCCGTGCGTGCTGTCGAACCAGCGCAGCCAGGTGCGCGACAACCGCAATCCGATCGTCAGCTCGTTGGGTGACCCGTTCTCTGGGCACGAGACCGAGGACCAACCGGTCGAGGGCCGAGCAGCGCACCCCGTCGAGCTCACCGTCGTCGGCGGTGGGCCCGGCGGCCTCGAGACCGCACGTGTCGCGGCGCTGCGTGGCCACCGGGTGCGCGTCCTCGAGGCGTCCGACCGGTTCGGCGGCACCGTCCGCGCTGCAGCGCGCGGCGTCGGCTGGGAACGACTTGCGCTGATGGCGGACTGGCTCGAGTCCGAGTGCCGCCGTCTGGGCGTCGAGCTCCTCGCCGGGCACCGCGCCGATGCGGACGAGCTGGCGCTCCCCGGGGCGCACGTCGTGCTCGCCGTGGGCGGCCGTCCGGGCGATCGCGACTACAGCGTGACCCGCGCCGCGACCGTGCGGGGCCCCGCCGAGGTGCTCGAGGACCCCGACGTGCTCCCCGAGGGCACCGTGGTGGTCTGGGACCCGATCGGTGGTCCGATCGGGGTGTCGGTCGCCGAGACGCTCGCGTCGCTCGGTCGCGTCGTGGAGATCATGACCCCCGACAACATCGTCGGCAACGAGCTCGCTCGATCGGGCGACCTCGCCGCGGCCAACGCACGGCTCCAGCAGGCCGGGGTGGTGCTCCGCCGTCGCAGCCTGCTGCGGGCGGTCAAGAAGGGCGTCGTCGTGGCCGAGGACCGCTTCACCGCCGAGCGTCGCGAGCACCGTGCCGCCGCAGTGGTCGACGCCGGTCACCGACTCCCCGACGAGGAGCTCTGGCAGGCGCTCAGCGCCCATCCCGATGTCCACGTCGATCGCGTCGGGGACTGCGTCGCGCCGCGCACGATCCATGAGGCGGTGCTCGAAGGCCGCCGCGCTGCGCTCGCGCTCGGCTGACCCGGAGCTCCGGCGGGGCGCAGATGCCTCGACAGTTCTCAGGAACCGGGCGTCACGCCCCGGCATCCGCCTGTTGACCTGGCACCGAACACGGGTACCCTGACAACGGCGGGAAGCGAACGGGCGGGACGCGGCGACCAGCCGCACAGGAGGCACCGATGGCAACCACGACCCTGAGCGAATCGATCAGCGAGACCCTGAGCTCGTCGAGCGCTACGCTCGAACGAACCATCACCCAGGCGATCGAGATGGCGCGTACGGCGAACACCCCGTTCCGCACCCACGACGACGTCGCCGTGGTCCTGCCGGGCGGTCTGTTCGGCCATGTCCACAAGGGTCGGCTGGTGAGCTTCGGCCTCGAGCCCGTCGGTGACGTGCTCGTCGACTCCCAGCGCCGGGTGACCTCGCTGCTCGACGGCGATCGTGGTCGGGTGCTGTGGGGCCGCGTCGCTGCGGTCGCCGGTGGCTCTGCTGCTGCGGTCTCCTCCGTCGCGGGTGTGGTCACTGCGATCATGCTCGGTCGCCGTCGCCACGCCCCGGCCTGACACCCGCCTCGGCGACCAACGGCGACCCGGGCGGTCCGGCTGAACCCGTCGAGCGCGCCACCGGCCGGTTCCACCGCCGGCCGATTCCGCCGCGCTGACGCCGCTCGGTAGCCTGCGCCCCACATGGCCGATCTCCTCTGGACGCCGCTGCAGCTCGGGCCGGTCACGGTCCGCAACCG
>CALNXV010000016.1:0-125087 GCA_942490665.1 uncultured Microthrixaceae bacterium | reverse complement strand
ACGACCACTACGGCGATGAGCAGCCGCGGGATGGACTCGCCGAGTCGGTCGCCGAGGTCCTCGAGCGCAGCCTCGTCGGCGATCGCGACCGCGAGGACCAGCCCGACGGCGGTGGAGATCCAGAAGATCAGCGATGCGACGCGTTCGGCGGCGCCGGGGGAGACCGCACTGCGCCGTCGCATCGTCGTACGTACGAGACGGCCCGCGATCTCGCCGAAGAGCAATCCACTGCCGATGGCCACCGCCGCCCAGATCCATGCCACGTCGTCCATGTCAGGTGCCTCCTCGTTCCTCATCGGCACCGACCGGTGGGGCCGTGAGTCCCTGGTGGGTCCGCGCGGCCGTCGATGCGTCGGTGGCTTCGTCGGTCCCGGGCGCGTCGAGCAGCGCCGTCGCGGTCCACCAGCCCACGGCGAGCAGCTCGGCGCCCAGCGAGGCGGCCGAACGGGCCCGAAGCCGACGATCGACCGACTCGGTGGTTCGTCCACCGAGATCGTCGTCGCCGTCGAGCAGCTCGCCCAGGCGGGACGCGAGCAGCTGGTCGGGTTCGTCGGGCTCGTCGGGGTCCTGGTCGGGCGGGGCGGTGCGCGGTCCGGTCATGTCGGATCCTCCGGGTCGGTGTGCACCGCGGCGCGCAGGGCGCGTCGGGCACGCAGGAGTCGGGTCTTCACGGTGGCGATGGGCAGTTCGAGGGTCTCGGCGATCTGGTCGTAGGACAGCCCCTCGACCTCGCGCAGCACGACGATCGAGCGGCTCAGCTCGTCGAGGTCGTCGAGCGCTCGGCGCAGGCCGACCAGGTCCTCGCGGTCGCTCGCCCGCCGGGCGGGGTCGTCGCCGGGTCGGCCCGGCCCCTCGGGGAACTCCGCGGGCGGGATCAGCCGGTCCCTGCGACGTCGGAGCGCGTCGATGGCGGTGTTGTGGGCGATGCGCAGGATCCAGGTCCGCTGCGAGCTGTCGCCGCGGAAGGTCTCCAGCGACTGCCAGGCCTTGATCATCGTCTCCTGGACGACGTCCTCGGCCAGGGACCGGTCGTGCAGCACGCCGCGTGCCAGGTGGAACACTGCCGTCGCGTGGTCGTCGATCAGCTGTTGGAGCTGTCGATCGAGCGCGGGCTGTCGCTCGGACGCCCGGCGGCGCCGTCGACCCAGGGGCAGCACGGTCTCAGTCTGGGGTCGGCGGTCGCGGTTTCCACCGGTGTTGCGGCCCTGCCCGACACGGGACGAGCATGGTCCGGTGCGCCGCCCGACCGCCGAGGACCATCACGTCGGCGCCGGCGTGCTGGTGGCCCTGCACGGCCACGGCGACGAGCCATCGGCGGCCCGCCGCTGGGGACAGCGTCTTGCGCCCCCCGGGTGGGAGGTCGTGGCCCCGGGCGCCCCGGTGCTCGGGGCCGGCGTCCGCAGCTGGTTCGACACCGGACCCACCGGTGCGGACGGAGCCCAGCTGGACGAGGCGGTCCGCCGTCTCGGTGACCTCGTCGCTCGGATCCGCTCCGGGGGGCGCCGCGTGGTGGTCGTCGGGTACTCACAGGGCGGCGCCGTCGCCCTGCGCCTCCCCACCGCCGGGGTCGCCGTCGATGCGATCGTCGTCGTGGGAGCGTTCTGGGCGGACCGGACCGACGAGGGTCCGCTCGGGCGGGTCGACGGGCCGAGGTGCTCGTGGTCCATGGGCGACGACGACGTGGTGACCACGTCGACCTCGCGCACATGGCGTCCGACTGCTCGCCACGCTCGGTCGCGGACTGCGCCAGGTCGGAGCTGGATGTCGCCCGTTCGAGCCCAGCGACGAGACGGCCGGCGGCGGCGTCCGCGTGGATCGGGCGTGCATGGTCGTCGCCGGCACCCGCGTCTCGCTCGGGCTCCCGGTGGAGCGGGTGGGGACCGATCTGGTGACCGCGGCCGGGATCAGCTCGCTCGCTGCGTGCTACGAGCGCCTGGGCTTCGACGCTGCCTACGTCACCGACCACCCGGCGCCCGACGAGCGCTGGCTCGCGGCCGGGGGCCACCACGCCCTGGAGCCGACCGTGGCGCTCACCCTCGCCGCTGCGGCCACGACGCGTCTCCTGGTGCACACCAACGTGTACGTGCTCGGCTACCGCAACCCGTTCCTGGCGGCGAAGGCGCTGGCGAGCCTCGACGTCGCCTCCGACGGTCGGCTGATCGTCGGCGTGGCCGCCGGGTACCTCCGCCCGGAGTTCGCGGCGCTCGGCGCCGACTTCGAGTCACGGGGCGATCGGCTGTCGGCGGACCTCGCTGTGCTGGAGAGGATCTGGTCGGGCGAGGTCGTCGAAGCGGCGGGGGAGGGGTGGTCGGCGCGGGGCGTGCGAGCGCTGCCGGTGCCGGTGCAGACCCCGCACCCGCCGATCTGGGTCGGCGGCAACAGCACTGCGGCGATCCGCCGAGCCGTGCGTCACGGTCAGGGCTGGTGCCCGTTCCCCACACCGCCCGGGGCAGCGGGCGCGCTGCGGACCGCGGCGATCGAGGACCGCGAGCAGCTCAGCACGCGGCTCCGTCGCGCCGGGGAGTTGTGTGCCGAGCTCGGTCGCAGCGAGCCGCTGACGACCTGTTTCGTGCCGTTCTCCCTGCCGGGCTACCTCGCGGCGCCCGACGAGGCCATCGGCCCTCTCGCCGAGGAGGTCGCGCAGCTCGGTGAACTCGGGATCGACTGGGTGGCGCTGATGGTGCCGGGCACGTCGCGCTCCGAGGTGGTCGAGCGGGCCGAGCAGCTGGCCCGCGCGCTGCACGAGAGCTGACGGTCAGGCCCGTTCCGACGACCAGTCGGCCAGGATCTCGTCCACGGTGCGCGTCGTCGCCACGCCGACGAGGGAGTTCGCGAGCACGGCGTCGCCGTACTCGACGGGGACCCCGACGACGGCGTCGCTCGCCACGACCACCCGGTAGCCCAGGTCCGCAGCGCTGAGGCACATGCCGAGCACGCCGACGTTCAGCGACACACCCGCGGCCACCACCGTGTCGATGCCGCCGGAACGCAGCAGTGCGTCCAGGTCGGTCCCGGTGAAGGGAGTCAGGCCGTGGCGGCGCCAGGAGACCAGATCGGGGCCCGTGTCGCCCAGTTCCGGGACGGGTTCGACCGCCTCGCTGCCCTCGAGCAGGTGCTCGGGGCGTCGGGAGAGTGCGGCGACCAGTGGCGTCGTGGCCGGTGTGCCGCGTCGGTCAGCGCGCCAGCCGACCCGGGCGTGGACGACGCTCACCCCGGCGGATCGAGCGCCGGCGACGAGCCGCCCGGCTGCGTCGAGCGCCCCGCGTGCAGCTGCTGCCCGGGCGAGGGCCGGCATCGTGGCGAGGTCGCCGACGACGCCGCGTTGCAGCTCCATCGTCACCACGGCCGTGCCACTGCTGGTGGACCCGGGGGAGCCGTGAGTGTCCGGCGAGGAGGCCGTGTCGGGTGGCATCGCCGCAGCGTAGGGGGAGCCATCCTCGAGCACGTGGTGCAGACTCCCGCGGTGCTCAGCGAACCGATCGTGCTCGCCTCCGCGTCGCCCTACCGAGCGCGTCTGCTCGACGGGCTCGCCGCCGACGTGCGCATCGACGCACCCGAGGTGGACGAACGCGCGCTCGATGCGTTGTTCGACCAGCTGGGCGCGGCAGGGTTCGCTCTCGAGCTCGCACGCCGCAAGGCGGCGGTGGTCGCCGTGCGACACCCCGGCGCGCTCGTCCTGGCGGGCGACCAGGTGGGCGTGCTCGAACGCGACGACACGGTGATGCAGCTCACGAAGCAGCCGGCCGTCGACTCGGCGGTCGCCCAGCTGCTCGCGATGTCGGGTTCGACACATCGGCTCGTCAACGCGCTGGTGGTCGAACGTGCGGGCACGGGCCGACGCGTCGAGGGGATCGACGAGGTCGAGGTGACGATGCGGCGGTTCGACGAGTCCGAGGCCCGCGACTACGTCGAGCGGTTCACGCCGTTCGACACCGCCGGCTCCTACCGACTCGAGGACGGTGCTGCCATGGCGCCGCTCGCCCCGTTCGTGACCCGGGTCGTCGCAGAGCACGACAGCGGGGTGCTGGGCCTCCCGCTCCCGCTCCTGGGTCGGATGCTCGCCGAACCGGCGGTCTCCGTTCTCGATCCGGCCGACCCGCCACGTTGAGCGACGATCCGGCCCGGACGCGCACGCTCGGTGCGATCGCTGTTCGAGGGGAACAGCGATCGCATCGGGACGCTCACCGGTCGGGCTCGACCTGGCTGGGTCCGATCTCGACGGTCGCGACCCCTCGGACATCGTCGATCGACGACCCGATCCGGAGCTCGTAGCGCCCCGGATCCACCCGCCAGGCACCACGTCGGCGGTCCCACACCGCGAACGATCGTTCGTCCAGGGTGATCGACGCGACGGCCGACTCGCCCGGAGCGAGGTGCAGCTTCGCGAACCCGACCAACTGGCGCTGCGGACGGTGCGGGCGTCGGGGGACCGGCACCAGGTAGCACTGCACGACCTCGGCGCCGGACCGCGCACCGGTGTTGGACACCTCGACGGCCACCTCGCACGCCGGTGTCGCCCAGCGCGGTTCGGCCCCGGCGAGCGGGATCCGCCCGGGCGACACCGTGGGCTCGCCCCACCCGAAGGTCGTGTAGCTGAGCCCGTGCCCGAAGCAGAACCGCGGCGGGACGCCCGACTCGTCGAAGCCCCGGTGGCCGATGAAGCGCCGCTCGCCGTAGAGGACGTGGTCGTCCTCGCCGGGGTAGTTCAGCCACGAGGGCCAGTCCTCTGCGCGGTGGCCGTAGGTCATCGGCAGCCGGCCCGAGGGCGACTCGTCGCCGCACAGCACGCGCGCCACCGCCACGCCGGTCTCCTGGCCCAGGTACCAGCTCTGCGCGACCGCCGGGGCACCCTCGGCGGCATCGAGATCCACGACCGATCCGGCATTGACGAGGACGACCGTGCGGGGATTCGCCGCGGTGACGGCGCGGATCAGCTCGTCGCTGCGGCCCGGGAGCGCCAGGGACGCACGGTCCTCGCCCTCGGTCTCGGTGTCCTGGTCGAGGCCGACGACCACGATCGCAGCGTCCGCGTCGGCTGCGGCACGCGCCGCATGCCCGAGGCCGTCCTCGGGCACCGGGCCGACGTGGCCGACCAGGAGCGCCGCCGCAGGGAGCCCGTCGTAGGACACGTACTCCGCGACCAGCTGGACGCGCTGGCCCGCCTCGAGCTGCAGTGCAGCACGCACCTCTCGGACCCGAGTCCGAAGAACGCGGTGCCGGGGCGCTGGTCGTCGAAGTTGTCGAGCACGACCTCGCCATCGAGCAGCAGTCGACCACCGGTGCCGCCGGTGACCAGCGTGAACGTGTGCTCGCCGGTGAGGTCCGCGACGAACGTCGCACGGACCCGCAGCGAGAAGGCGCCGCCGCGCACGCCGGGCGCCGGGTCGTCGCCGAGCCAGGTCAGCCGTGGGGTGTCGACGCGCTCGACGTGGACCGGGTCCCCGGCGAGCTCGCGGTTGTCGTGGTACTCGAGCTGGACGCCGGGCTCGCCCTCCGGCGTGACGGCGCGTCTCGGGTCGAGCGGCGGTGCGGTGCGCGACGGGTCGATCGCCGCCTCGTGGACGATGTCCACCTCGGGTCCGAGGCGGTTGCGCAGCCCCTCGAGGACCGTGACGACGTGGTGGGGGTTCATCGCCGCGGATCCGCCGCCGTTCACCGACCGACTGTCGGCGGCGGGGCCGATGACCGCCACGCGGCGCAACGCGGACGGGTCGAGGGGGAGCACCGGCGTGCCGTCGACCTCGTCGTTGCGCAACAGGACGATGGCCTCGGTCGCCGCCCGAGCGAGCACCTCGCGGTGCTCGACCCGGTCCACGGAGCGCTCCGCCGGGCGGTGCGTCAGATCCAGCACCCCGAGCCGGCCCGCGACGCGCAGCACGCGCTCCACACTGGCATCGAGGATGGCCGGGTCGAGCTCCCCGGAGTGCACGCGCTCGGCGCTGCGGGCGCCGAGGTGCTTCGCGGGGCCGGGCATCTCGAGATCCAGACCTGCCTCGGCGGACGCGTCGCCCTTGGTTCCCCACCAGTCCGAGATGACGATCCCGTCGAAGCCCCACTCGTCGCGCAGCAGCTCGGTGAGCAGCCAACGGTCCTGGGCGCAGTGCACGCCGTTGAGTCGGTTGTAGGCCGACATCACCGAGACGACCTTCGCGTCCCGGACCGCCGCCTCGAAGGGCAGCAGGTACAGCTCGCGCAGCGTGGACGCGTCGACGTCGGAGGAGATGGTGTGGCGCTCGAACTCGCTGTCGTTCGCGACGAGATGCTTCACACACGCTCCGACGCCGGTGGACTGGATGCCCCGGATGACCGCGACCGCGGCGCGGGCGCTGAGCAGCGGATCCTCGGAGAAGCACTCGAAGTTGCGTCCGGCGAGCGCGTTGCGGTGCAGGTTCACGGTGGGGGCCAGGACGACGTCGGCCGCCTTGGTCAGTGCCTCCTCGCCGAGGACCTGGCCCACCTGCTCCAACAGCGGCCGATTCCAGGTCGCACCCAAGGCCGTTCCGCATGGCAGGCAGGCGGAGGTGGTGCCCACGAAGCGCTCGCCGCGCACGCCCGCCGGACCGTCGGCCACCTTGAGACCGACCAGTCCGAGCCGGTCGACGCCGGCGGCGTGCCACATGTCGACGCCAGCGGTGAGCGCCGCACGCTCGTCCAGGTCGAGGTCCCCGAGCAGGCGAGCGACCCGAGCGTCCGCTGTCGTTGCCCCCTCCGGCGCGGTCTCCTCCGGCGTCGTCATGGTCGCGGCACCCCCGCCGCTCTCGACCCCGAGCGGGGTCGATGCGCACCCTATCCGGCGCTGGGCGCCGGCGATCGGCCCCGGCCCAGGGTTCCGCCGGGTACAGTCCCTGCCGCGCTGGGGTCGTCGACCGGGGGGTTGTGGTGCGCTACGAGGTGCTGAGGCTGATCCAGTTCCTGTTCTCGCTGGGGTTGATCCTCGCGGCCTTCGCCGGGGGGCTGTCGCTCGGTTGGTGGCGGTGGGGTCGCAGCCGGCGGGTCCCGACCGGCACGGCGCCCGGACCGGCCCCCGCACCCGACGCTGCGGCACCCCGCCAGGACCTGTTCGCGCCGGAGCTCGACCTGACCGAGCAGGTCCTGCGGCCCGCAGGCGACCACCCCGACGCACGGACCGGGCTGGCGGTCGTGCCGGTCGCCGAGTTGCCCCGGATCACCGCACCGGCTGCCTCCACGCCCGGGACGCGCTGATGGACCTCGAGGAGCTCACCGACCGCGAGGAGATCAAGGCGCTGAAGTACGCCTACCTGCGGTGTCTCGACCAGAAGGACTGGGCGGGGCTCGCCGAGCTGCTGCTGCCCGACGCGACCGCCGCCTACAGCGGTGGGCGCTACACGTACTCGGGGCGCGACGAGATCGTGGCGTTCGTGGAGCGCAACATGGGTCGCGAGCAGTTCCACTCCAGCCACCGCGCGCACCACCCCGAGATCCGACTCGACGGCGACACGGCCGAGGCCACGTGGGCCCTCGAGGACATCGTGGTCGACAGCGAGTGGGACTTCCTGCTGATCGGCGCGGCGTTCTACGAGGACCGCTACGAACGCCACGACGGTCGGTGGCTGATCCGTCACACCGGCTACCGCCGGAGCTTCGAGATGACGATGCCCACGTCGTCCATCGAAGGATTCGCGCTCACAGCGAGCTGGTGGGGGACCGACGGCGCCAGCTCGCTGCCGGTGCTCTGAGCGCTCTGTTCGCTCTGGGGCCCTCCGGTGCGCTCAGCGCTCGGGTGGGTCCGGGCCTGTTCGGCTGCGCTGGCTCTGCGCCGACAGGTCGCCACAGCGCGGACGCGCCTACGATCTGACGACCCGTCAGATTTCGCCGAGGAGGCCGCGGTGAGCGCCACGCACGATCCCGACATCGAGCTGCCCAGGATCGTCAGCGTCGACGACCACGTCGTCGAACCGCCTCACGTGTGGAGCGAACACCTTCCGGCACGCTTCAAGGAGCGGGGTCCCCGTGTCGAGCGGCGCGGTGTGGGCTCGATGCGCCACATCGGCGGTGGCACCTACGAACAGGAGTTCACCGACGACGGTCGTCCGGCGGACTGCTGGGTGTTCGAGGACCTCGTCTACATCCACAAGCGTCACGTCGCGGCGGTCGGCTACAGCCGCGACGAGATGACGATGACGCCGATGACCTACGACGAGATGCGCCCCGGCTGCTACGACCGCACCGCGCGCATCGCGGACATGACCGCGAACCACACCGACGTGTCGCTGTGCTTCCCGTCGTTCCCCCGGTTCTGCGGGCAGACCTTCACCGAGGCGGCGGACCGCGAGCTCGGCGAGGCCTGCGTCTACGCCTACAACGACTGGATGGTCGAGGACTGGTGCGGCGAGTCCGACGGTCACCTCGTCCCGTTCATCATCGTGCCGCTGTGGGATGCGCACCTCGCCGCCGCCGAGGTGCGCCGCAACGCTGCCCGGGGCTGTCACGCCGTCTGCTTCAGTGAGATCCCGCCGCACCTGGGCCTGCCGAGCATCCACTCGGGCTACTGGGACCCCTTCTTCGCGGCGTGCGCCGAGACGCAGACCGTGGTGTGCATGCACATCGGCTCGTCGTCGCGGATGCCGGCGACCTCGCCCGATGCGCCCGTTGCGGTCGCTGCGACGTTGAGCTTCAACAACTCGATGGCGAGCCTCTCGGACTTCTTGTTCTCCGGGGTGCTGGTCCGGTTCCCCGAGCTGCGGCTCGCGTACTCCGAGGGCCAGATCGGCTGGTTGCCGTACCTGCTCGAGCGAGCGGACGACGTGTGGAGCGAGCACCGCGCCTGGGGCGGGGTCGCCGAGACGATCCCCGAACCCCCCTCCAGCTACTACTACCGCCAGGTCTACGGCTGCTTCTTCCGCGACCAGCACGGCCTCGACAGCCTCGAGAAGGTCGGCGTCGACAACATCACCTTCGAGACGGACTACCCCCACACGGACTCGACCTGGCCGCACTCCGAGGAGGTGGCCCGCAAGATGATGGGTCACCTGCCCGCGGACGTGCAGTACAAGATCCTGCGAGGCAATGCGATCCGCATGCTGTCGCTGGATCTGGTCTGAGCCACGGGCGGCTCAGCCCGTCTGCGAGACTGATCCGGTGAGCGACACCCCTGATGCGGTCGACGGCGCCGCCCATCAACGGCTGCTGGTCTCGATCCCGGCGATGGGCGACGAGAACTTCGACCAGACCGTCGTGTTGGTGCTCGAACACGACGAGCACGGCGCGCTCGGGCTCGTCCTGAACCGCCCGACCGAGGATCCGGTCTCGCTGCACCTGCCGCAGCTCGCGGACCGGGTCGCGTCCCCCGGGCAGTTCTTCCTCGGCGGACCGGTCGAGGTGGGCGGCATGCTCGCGCTCGGTCGGACACGCCTCGGCGGAACGGGGGAGCACGTGACCCCCGTCGTGGGGCCGATCGTGCTCGTGCAGCCCGACGCGCTGCTCCAGGGCGAGGTCGCGGGGGTCGACGTCGTGCGACTCTTCACCGGCTACTCCGGCTGGGGTCCACGCCAGCTCGACGCGGAGCTCGCAGCCGGCGCGTGGCATGTCATCGATGCGATGCCCGACGACGTGTTCTGCGTCGACCCAGAGGGGCTGTGGCGGTCGGTGATGCGTCGACAAGGCGGCCGACTGGCCAGCCAGGGGCTGTACCCCGACGACGTCAGCGTGAACTGACCCTCACCGATCCGCGGCGCGGCCGGGCCGTGGCTGAGCCGCTGCTCGGACGCGGCCCGTAGTGTCGGGCCATGCGCAGAGGAACCCGATGACGTCCACGACCGTCCACGCCGTCAGCGATGACGCGCTCGGAGACCACGATGCCGTCGCACTCGCTGCGATGGTGGCAGCGAAGGAGGTCTCGCCGGGGGAGCTCGCCGCGGCGGCGGTCGAACGCGCTCAGCGCGTCGAGCCCCACCTCGACGCGCTCGTGCTCGAGTGCTTCGACCGTGCCCTGGCGGGCGCCGATGCGCTGCCGGAGGGAGCGTTCCGGGGTGTCCCGACGCTGATCAAGGACATGTCGGACCTGTCGGGATTCCCGACCAGGTGGGGGTCCGGGGCGCTTGCCGACGCGGGACCGGCGGACCACGACGCCCCGGAGGTCGCGCAGCTGATCGCTATGGGGATGAACGTGCTCGGCAAGACGTCGTTGCCCGAGTTCGGGATCATCTGCAGCGCCGAGTTCCCCGACGCCGCGCCCACCCGGAACCCCTGGAACACCGATCACACCCCGGGTGGCTCGTCGTCGGGGTCCGCCGCGCTGGTCGCGGCGGGGGTCGCTCCGATCGCACACGCGGCGGACGGCGGCGGGTCGATCCGCATTCCTGCTGCGGCGTGCGGTCTGGTGGGCATGAAGCCGACCCGGGGCCGGATCGTCGAGGAGGCGACCACCAAGCTGCTCCCGGTCCGGGTGACCACCCACGGTGTCGTCACCCGCTCGGTGCGGGACTCCTGGGCGTACCTCGCCGAGGCCGAGCGTCTCGCACCGCCGAGGTCGCTGAGCCGGGTCGGACCGCTCGGCCCTCCACTCGACCGCCGGCTGCGCATCGGGTGTGTCAGCGAGACGAGCACGGGTGCCGCACTCGACACAGCAACGCGACGCGTCCAGGCCGAGACCGTGGCGCTGCTGGAGTCGCTCGGCCACGACGTCGAGGAGCTGGACAACCCGATCAGCCCGTCGCTCGCGGATGACTTCATCCTGTACTACGGGTTCCTGACGCTGATGATCCGCAGCGGCGGACCGAAGCTGTTCGACCCCTCGTTCGACGCGACAGCGCTCACCCCGGTGGTCCGCGGGTTCGGTGACCACTGTCGCAGCAACCTCGCCAAGCTGCCCGGCGCCATCCGACGCCTGCGCCGGTCCACCGACGAGGCAGCACAGCTGTTCATCCGCAACGACGTCGTCATCACCCCCACCGTTGGGCAGCTCCCGCCGGAGATCGGTCACTTCGACACATCGCTGGCCTTCGACGAGCTGCTTCCCCGCGTCGCCGAGTGGGTCTGCTTCACGCCGTGGAACAACGTGACGGGACTGCCGGCGGTCTCGCTGCCGGTCGGCCACGACGACGTGACGAACCTGCCGGTCGGGATGATGTTCCATGCCGGGAGTGGCCAGGAGCGCCGGCTGCTGGAGCTGGCCCTCCAGCTCGAGGACGCCCAGCCGTGGCGCAGGATCCAGGGACCAGGCTGACGTCGGTGCAGGTCGAGTCGGTGCAGTGGACCCGTCTGCGGCCGCTCAGCCCTGGATGACCACCATCCGCCGCTCGGTCAGTTCCTCGACCGCGTAGGCCGGTCCCTCGCGGGTGTTGCCCGAGTCGCGCACCCCGCCGTACGGCTGTTGGTCGGCGCGCCAGGTCGGGACCTCGTTGATGAGGACGCCGCCGAAGTCCAGGCGCGCCGCCGCATCGAGCGCGGTGCCCACGTCCCTGGTGAACACGCCCGCCTGGAGCCCGTAGCGGGTGTCGTTCGCGAGCGCGACCGCCTCGTCGAAGTCGTCGTAGGCGGCGACGCCGACCACGGGGCCGAACACCTCAGTGGTGGAGACCCGCATGCCCGGGGTGATCTCGTCCAGGACGGTCGCTGCCAGCACGCCGCCGTCGTCGGTGCCGCCACGCACCAAGGTCGCGCCGTCGCCGACCGCTTCGTCGATCCAACTCCCGACGCGTCGGGTGTCGTCGGGGGTGATGGAGCAGGCGCCGATGTCGACGGCCGGGTCGGCGGGGTCCCCCCCGGTGAGCTGCGCGGCATGGTCGCGCAGCGCGTCGACGAGCTCGCTGCGGAGGCTGCGATGCGCGTACACGCGCTGGACCGAGATGCAGGTCTGGCCCGAGAACGCGAAGCCGCCCGCGGTGATCCTGGCGGCCGCCACGGTGAGGTCGGCGCTCGGCTCCACGATCACCGGGGCGTTGTTGCCCAGCTCGAGTCCGACCCGCTTGCGCGGCGCGCGCGCCCGGATCCCCCAGCCGACCTCCGGCGAGCCGGTGAAGGAGATCGCCGCGACGTCGGGGTGCTCGACGAGGTGATCCGCGGTCGACCCCCGACAGGGCAGCACGTTGAGCCAGCCGGGCGGCAGGCCGGCCTCCTCGAACAGCCGCCCGATGCCGCAGCGCGGTCAACAGGGTCGCCGACGCCGGCTTGAGCACGACGGGGCAGCCGGCGGCGACCGCGGGGGCGATCTTGTGACAGACGAGGTTGAGCGGGAAGTTGAACGGCGAGATCGCCGCGACTACGCCGACCGGCACGCGCATGACGTACCCCAACCGGCCTGCGCCGGTGGAGCTGGCGTCCATGGCCACCATCTCACCGGAGAACGTCCGAGCCACCGCTGCGGAGAAGCGGATCGTGTCGAGCGCACGTTCAGCCTCGACGCGGGCCGTGGAGATCGGTTTCGCCGACTCGTCGCTGATCGACACGGCGAACTCGTCGAGGCGTTCGGCGAGCAGCTGCGCAGCCCGATCGAGGATCGCGGCGCTCACGTGGGTCGGGAGCGCGCCACCGCGGTGGCGCTCGAGCGCGACCGCCACGCCGCGGCCGAGCTCCGCGGCGCCGGCGAGCGGCACGGCGCCGACCACCCGCTGGTCGTAGGGGGAGCGAACCTCGAGCACCTCGTCGGTGCGCAGGTCGGCTCCGTCGAGCAGGGCGGGGGTCAGCTCGGTCATGGGCCGACGTTACCCATGGCGGACCGATCCGGAATCGGGACCTGTCGTCGGTCAGGTCCGGGTCGATCCGGTCCGGACCGTCGCGGCCGCCCGGTGCTCAGCCGTCGGCGCGGCGGTCCGGGTCGACGATCTCAGCGTCGACCACGTCGTCACCGCTCCGTTCGCCTGGCGGTCGCTCGGTCGTCGGGTCCGCGTCGAGCACCTCGACGTCGAACTCGATGTCCTCGACCACGATGGCGTCGGCGTCGCCGCCGGCGGCGAAGTACTGCTTGGCCGCCCGGCCGACCGCCTGGGCGAGCACGACGTTGCCGGTGGCGCCGACCCCGGCGCCGATCCCGTAGGGAATGAGGGCGGTGAGGCTCCAGGGGCCCTTCGAGGTGGTCAGCTTCGCCACCGCCCGTCGACCGGCGCCGGCACCCGCCGGCGCTGCGCCGGTCGGCAGCCGCTGGATCAGCCGCGAGCCGCCGCGTGCGCCCACCCGGGCCGCGAGGCCGCTGACACCCACCGCAGCGCCGTCGGCGAGGCCCATGACGGTCAGGACGGCGGTGCGGCGCTCGTCGACGGTGGAGGTGTCGTGGCCGTACGCGATCCCGATGGCCATGACCATCTCGCTGAGCCTGCCGACGCTGAACGTCGCGTCGGCGCCCGCCGACGCGGCAGCGACCGCGACGCCGGCGACCGGCGCAGCCGCGGCACCGCCGGTGACCGCTCCGCCGATGGCGAGCTCACGGGCGTAGCGACGGATGATGCGGGCGGCGAGCTCGTCGACGTCCGCGGTCGGGTGCAGGGCTCGTTGTCGATCGACCTCACCGAGCGCAGAGCTGTACCGCTGCTCCACGAGGCGTTCGACCACCGGGACGATGTCCCCGTGGTCGTCGTCCGCTGCGCGTCGACGGGCCATGTCGTCCACCGTACCGGTGGAGCTGCCGGTGCGAGCGACGACGGATCGCCACCCGCACGGTCAAGCGGTCAGGCTTGGCGCAGCACGGTCTCCTGGGCGAGCGCCTTGCGGCGACGCTCGAGTGTCCGGCGCTTCCAGAAGGCCTGCTTCCAGTGGCGCACCCGGTTGCGGGGGTCGCCGGCGGAGCGGGGGAGGGGCGGGTCGTGCTCGTCGGTGTACCCGTGGGTGGGGTGCGGCGCCTCGAGGACCAGATCGTCGTGATCGTCCTCGAGCACCGCGAGGTGCAGCGACTGGTTCACCGTTCGTCGCACCTTTCGGTGCTCCGCCTTTCGACGGTCGCGCTCTTCGCTGAGCGCAGACGTGGGTCCTGACTGCCGGGCACGATGACGGGTCGACATCGGCACCTCCTCGGTTGTCGGGTGTGGACCCGGGGGCGACGGCCCCCCGGTCGCTGGGTTCCATCAGACACCTTCGGCAGGTCGATGTAAAGGACCTGACGCGTCGTCGGCTCGTCCGGTGTCATCACCGGTGTGACCAGCGGGCGACGTTGGCCAGGGTCGGCTCCGGGTCGGCCAGCGAATCGACCAGCAGCTCGTGGTAGCGGCATTCCTCGGCGGAGCGCAGTTGGGTGTCGGGGTAGCACGCCCGGTAGTCGTCGAGATCGATGTGCGAGGCGATCTCGGTGGCCATCGCAGGGAGGAGATCGGCGGCGCCGGTCCCTTGATCGAACTGGGACTTGTCGCGCCAGACGATCTCGTCGGGCAGCAGATCGGACACCGCCGCGCGCAGGAGGCCCTTCTCCGGCGCGAGCACACCGGGTCGGCGGGCAGCCATCGGGATCGCGAGGGCCGTCGCGATCATGTCGATGTCGAGGAACGGCACTCTCGCCTCGAGCGAGTGCGCCATCGTGAGCCGGTCGACGCGCTGCAGGTTGACGTGGTGCAGCTCCGCCACCGACCGCCGTGCATCGGCATCGAGCGCTGCGTCGGTGGTGATGTCCTTGTGGTACGTGTAGCCCGCGAAGAGCTCGTCGGCTCCCTCGCCGGTGAGGATCACCTTCACGTGGCGGCTGGCGAGCCGGGCGGTGAAGTACGTGGGAACGGCGCTGCGGACCAGGTCCTGGTCGAAGGACTCCAGTGAGAACACGATCGCAGGCAGGCACGCTCGGATCTCCGCCGGGTCCAGCAGGTACTCGTGGTGCACCGTGTCGAGGTGGTCGGCGACCACTCGGGCAGCGAGCAGGTCGGGGCTGCCGGGCAGCCCGACCGAGAACGTGTGCAGCTCATCGACGTGGGGCCGCATCAGCGCCACGATGGCGCTGCTGTCGAGCCCACCGGACAGGAACGCGCCCACCGGGACGTCGCTCATGAGCCGGAGCTGCACCGCCTCGTCGAGACGACGACGGACCGTGGCGACGTGGTCGTCCATCGGCGCGACGCCGACGGGCTCGTCGGATTCGTCCCCGGGAGCTGCGGGAACGGACCAGAAGCGGTGGGTGCCGGTCCGGGACGACCAGACGGTCCCGGGTGCCAGGGGCTCGGCCTTCTCCACGCCCGGCGGGAGTGCCTTCAGCTCGCTCGAGAAGATGAGGTCGTCGCTCGAGCGGCCGACGTACAGGGGCTTGATGCCGACGGGGTCGCGGCCGAGCAGCAGCTCGGTGCCACTCGCAAGCGCGAAGGCGTACATGCCGCGCAGTCGACCGCTGCTCGATGGCCCACCCTGGGCCAGCAGGTGCAGGATCGTCTCGTTGTCACTGCGGGTCGAGAACCGGTCCGGGCCCAGCTGCTCGCGGAGCGCGGGGGAGTTGTAGATCTCGCCGTTCGCCACGAGCGTGTCGCCGCCGGGGCCGAACAACGGCTGGTCGCCGCCGACCAGGTCCACGATGCTGAGCCGGGTGTGCCCCAACGTCGCGGGCACCGCGAGGTCGTCGCCGATCCCTCGCGCGTCGGGACCCCGATGGTGCAGTGCATCCAGCATCGACGACACGACGGTCGGCTGCTCGCTTCCCCAGACGCCGGCGATGCCGCACATCAGGAGGCGACCGATCTTCGATCTGTGCTCGCCGCCGGGGCGACGTCCGGCGTGCCGACTCGACCGAGCCGGCTCACGACGAGTCGGTCGAACGACATGGGATGCCATGCACGGCGGTGCTCGCGGACCGACCGCAGCGCAGCGGTCGGGCAGGCTCCGGCCGAGCGGATGACCGTGCGGTTCGCGTGGATGGTCGACGCCGTCCGACGCGGATCGAGCTCCGGGTGGAACTGGAAGCCGGCGATGGTCGACCCGATCGCGAACCCCTGGACCTCGCTGTGGTCGTTGCCGAACGTGAGCGACGCGCCGGCACTCCGGATGGCAGCCGGTCGGATCTCGTGGTGGTGGAACTCACTGACGACGTGGTCGGTCCCGGACACCGAGCAGCGAACCCTGGACAGCCCCACCTCCATGCCCCGTCGGGCTGGGCGGACCGCTCGCGGCCCGGCGAGGGCCACCGCGATGAGCTGCGCACCGAAGCACACGCCGACCACGCTGGCGGATCCCGACACCGCCCGATCGAGCACCTCGGCGAGCGGGCCGCGAGCGGCGCCCACCCACCCGGTGGTCGCGGTCGCCGGTGTCGTGCCGCCGCTCAGGACGTGGAGCGGCGACGCGAGCTCCTCGTCGTCGGGCAGGCGCTCCTGGAGCGGGACGACGCTGGCCGAATAGCCGGCTACGCGCAACCGGCGGGCGATCTCCGAGCCGTACCCCACGCCCGTCCACGGCGAGCCATCGGCTTCCCAGACCGTCACGCGGCGAGCACCGCCGCTGTCGTACCCCGAGCCAGTGTCCATGTACCAACCCCTCGCTGTCCCGGCGCCTCGGCTCGACCCGATGCGCTGGCACAGACGCTCGACCCCTCGTGTTTCGTGCGATCGCTCCGTGTGTGAACCCTCGATGTCCGTCCAGCAGACTCGGCCGCACAGGGACCGGACGAAGACGTGGTCGACGGCGGGGGAGACGCCACCAGCAACGCGGCTCCCGGCGTGCGCGCCCACGGCCGGGGCTCCGGACCACGCGATCGCCAGCTACCAGGTCCCACACCGGATCGAGCCGGCAGCCGCTCCCGAAGCGGCCTCGGCCGCGCCGGCATGCGAAACAAAACGTCACAGTGACGATATGATCGGTGGGGTGGGAGCGGGGCGAACGGCTGTCGGAACGGACGAGTGGTCCGCCGGCCCGGCACGGTGTGCGCATTGCGGCCGGGCGTTCACGCCGAACCGGGGTGCCGGACGCCCGCGCACGTACTGCCGGCGGAGTTGTCGCCAACGGGCGTTCGAGGCGAGGCGGCACGCCGGTGACCAGGCATGGATCGACGCACGGGTGATCCGGATGGCGGACCAGCTGGCTCGCCACGAGGACGCCCTGGACCGGGTCCGGGAGGTGATCGAGGAGCTGCGGCTCGAGCTGGCGGACGACCGTCGACCCGACACCGACGAGCTGGTGGAGCGACTCGGTGCCGCCGTGGGGCTCGATCGGTGACCGCAGATCCGCAGCGCAGCGTCCCTCAGCGGGTTCTGCGCTGCGAAACACGCGTTCCAGTTCGATATCGGCAGCACAGCACGGGTGTGGTGTCGCTGCGGAACCGGTTCGGACCGCCCGGGTCGGAACATCTCAACTTGACATAATGAGCATTTCCGGCGGTGCGGGGGAGGGCAACGAGGGCCTCCGCTCCGAGACGGGGTCAGCCGGTCGGGAACGCCCCGAGGAACAGGAACGCCCCGGTGGGATCGGTCAGCCCGGCGAAGGTCCCCGGACCCATCTCCATCATCGGCACCACGACGTCGGCCCCGAGCGCCACCGAGTGCTCCAGCGTCGCTGCGCAGTCGTCGACCGCGAAGTACACGGCCCAGAAGTTCGGGGCGTCGTCGGGGACGCCGGGCGGCATGGACATCGCGCCGCCGTTCATCTTGTCCTCCCCCGGCTTCGCGTCGAGGGCGATGGTCAGGTAGTCGCTCTCGTGGCCCGGCTCGAAGCGCCAACCGAACACCTGTTCGTAGAAGGGCAGTGCGGCCTCGAGGTCGCGGGTCTCCAACTCGTTCCAGCTGAGTGCCCCCGCCACGTTGAACAGCGACGCCCCGGGGTGCACACCGGGCTGCCAGAGGCCCACCGCAGCGCCGGTCGGATCGGCCAGGACCGCCAGGCGCCCCTGTTCCATGATGTCCGCCGGCGGCATCAGCACGGTTCCCCCGGCAGCGGACGCCGCGGCACAGGTCGCCTCGGCGTCGTCGACCAGGACGTAGCTGTTCCACGTCGACGGCGCCCCGCGCGCGGCCATGGCGGGTGGCTGCGGCCCGATCCCCGCCACGACGTCGTCGCCGAGCCGGCACATCGAGTAGGTCGGGCCCATCGGCGTGGGGACGTCCTCGTAGGACCAGCCGAACAGCTCGCCGTAGAAGCGCTTGGCGGCGTCCACATCGCTGGTGGACAGGTCCACCCATCCGAACAGTCCCGGTACGTGCGTCATGGTCGGACCCTACGCAACGCCTGCCCGCGATGTCGGCCCCGGTCCGGTCTGTGAGACTGGCGCGGTGCTGAGCGGCGGCGAGGTGATCATCGTGCTCCTCGCGACGCTCGGGCTCATCGTCCTGGCCGTCACGGCCCTCGCTGGGATCGTGACCCGTCTGGTTCGCGGCCAGGTCACCGAACGACGCAGGCGGTGGCGGCGCCGTTCCTGAGGTCGCCTCGTCGGTCCGAGCGAGAACGACGACGTGGCGGTGGGCCGACCGTCGGGCCTCAGACGGGTTCGGTGGCGATCAGCTCGCCGAGCGCCACGAGCTGACGCGACATCCCGCCGAGCTGGAGCTCGATCTCCTTGGCGGAGAGGAAGTACCGGTGCAGCGGGTAGTCGCGGTCCACGCCGACCCCACCGTGGAGGTGCTGGCCCGTGTGCACGACCCGCTGCCCGCCCGTCGCGGCCCAGTACTTGGCCGTCGCCACCTCGGCCGAGGCCGACAGCCCCTCCGAGAGCCGCCACAGGGCCTGCAGGGTCGTGAGCCGGATGGCCTCGACGTCGATGTAGGCGTCCGCCGCGCGGTGCGCGACCGCCTGGAACGACGCGATCGGCACGTCGAACTGCTTGCGCTCCTTGGCGTAGTCGGCGGTGAGGCGCAGCGCCTCGGCGACCACGCCGACCCCGACGGCGCACTGGGTGGCGACACCGCATTCGTAGGCCCAGCGAAGTGACTCGTGTCCCTCGGCCACCAACGCTGCGGGTGTCATCGCCAGCAGCAGGGCGGCCTGGGGGTCCCCCAGGGTGGTCGCGAGCGGCTCGATGCCCACCCCTTCGGCGTCGGTGCGTACCAGGAAGAGCCCGACCGAGCCGCCCTCGATGGCGGCCGGGACGAGCACGGCGTCCGCGATCGCTCCGGCGGGGACGCAGACGCGGGTGCCGGTCAGCTGCCAGCCGCTCCCGGTCCGCTCGGCGACGGTCGTCGGGGCGAGGGGCTCGGCGCCGTCCTCGTGCCACGCAGCGGTCAGCACCAGGTCCCCCGCGGCGACGCCACCGAGGACCTCGCCGGCCAGTGCGGCGGGAGCGAACTGCGCGATCGCCGGGGCGGCGAGCCCGAGCGTCTCCCACAGCGGCACCGCAGCGACGGTGCGGCCGACGTGCTCGAGCACGTCGCCGAGCGCGACCAGGTCGAGCCCCGCTCCCCCGTGTGCCTCGGGCACGAACGCGCCCAGCACGCCGGTCTCGGCGAGGGCGGACCACAGCTCGCGATCGAACCGGGCGTCGCCGCCGGTCTCGAGGCCCCGCAGGCGTTCGTGGGTGGAGGCGTCGCCGAGCACCTGGGCGGCGAGCTCGGCGATCGCCTGCTGTTCGTCGTTGCGGCTGAAGTCCATGGCGGGTCGTGCGTCCTGTCTGGGTCGGGGTCGTCGGTGGTCTGCGAACGGCTCAGGCGCGCAGCGCTCGGGGCAACCCGAGCCCGAACATCCCGATGAGGTCGCGCTGGATCTCGTTGGTCCCACCACCGAAGGTGAGGATCAGCAGGCTGCGGTAGTTCATCTCGAGTCGCCCGGCGAGCATCGATCCGGGCGAGTCCCGCTGCACGTAGGCGCGCGGCCCCAGCACCTCCATCATGAGCCGGAACGCCTCGAGGTAGAACTCGGTGCCGAAGATCTTGATCGTCGACGCGTCCGACACGTCGAGCGGTGCGTGCGTGGCGGTCCAGGCGACCTTCCAGTTGATGAGCCGCAGGAACTCGACACCTGCGTGGACCCGCGCGAGGTTGAGCCGGACCCACTCGTGGTCGATGACGCGTGTGCCGTCGGCCTCGGTCGTCTCCTGCGCCCAGCGACGGACCTCGTGGTAGCTCTGCTCCAGGAGCCCCGACGAGCACAGCGTCACGCGCTCGTGGTTCAGCTGGTTCATGATCAGGCCCCAGCCGTTGTTCTCGCCGCCGACGAGGTTGTCCACCGGCACCCGCACGTCGTCGTAGAACGTCGCGTTGATGTCGTGGCTGGAGAGCAGGTGCAGCGGGTCCACGGTGATGCCCGGGCTCGCCATGTCGACGATGAGCATCGAGATGCCCTTGTGCTTGGGCGCATCGGGATCCGTGCGCACGGCCAGCCAGCAGTAGTCGGCGTCCGACGCGAGGCTGGTCCACATCTTCTGGCCGTTCACGACGTACTCGTCGCCGTCGCGCTCCGCCTTCGTGCGCAGCGCTGCGAGGTCGGTGCCGGCCTGGTTCTCCGAGTAGCCGATGCAGAAGTGCAGCTCACCGGAGAGGATCCTGGGCAGGAAGCGGTCCTTCTGCTCCTGGGTGCCGTACTGCATGATCGTCGGGCCGACGGTGTTGATCGTCAGCATGGGGACCGGAGCGCCCGAGCGCATCGACTCGTCGAAGAAGATGAACTGCTCGATCTGGCTCCGACCCTGACCGCCGTACTCGGTCGGCCAGCCGATCCCGAGCCAGCCGTCGGCGGCCATCTGCTTGACGATCTCCCGGGTGACGGGCCCGGTCCCCATCTCCTCGTGCAGCGACTGTCGCACCTCGTCGGTGAGCAGCTTGTCGTAGTAGGCGCGCAGCTCGTCGCGCAGCGCCTCCTGCTCCTCGGTGTAGCCGATCTGCATCGTGCCCCCTGGTCGACGGACGTCGCTGGTCGCGGGTCGGACGGTGGCTGAACTGTAACGCGTTCTACCAGCGCTGAGCGCTGCTGCCCCCGCCGCTGCGCCCCCTGTGGTGCCGCGGCGCACGGTGTGCGCGCCGGCGGGTCCGCCACGTCGAGCGGCGGTGTCCGGCCTACCCTCGGCCGGTGGCCCACTTCGACCTGATCATCATCGGTACCGGCTCGGGGAACTCCATCCTGACCGAGGAGTACGAGTCCTGGAACGTCGCCGTCGTCGAGCGTGCGACCTTCGGCGGGACGTGTCTGAACGCAGGGTGCATCCCCTCGAAGATGTTCGTCCTCCCTGCGGACCGGATGATCGAGGCGGACGAGGCGACGGAGCGGATGGGGCTCGACATCGACACGCATCCCGCCGACTGGAAGGCGATTCGTGACCGGGTGTTCGGTCGGATCGACCCGATCGCCGAGTCCGGCACCGAGTACCGGCGCGGGCAGCCCCATGTCACCGTGGTGCAGGGCGACGCCCGGTTCGTCGGCGAGCGGAGGGTCCACGTCCGGATGCCCGACGGTCGCGACGAGGAGCTCACTGCGGACCGGATCGTCCTCGCTGCGGGCGCCCGACCGCGCATCCCTGCGATCCCGGGACTCGAGATGACGCCGTATCTGACCTCGGACACCGTGATGCGCCTCGATGCGCTGCCCGAGCACCTGATCATCCTCGGCGGGGGGTTCATCGCCGCGGAGCTGGGCCACGTGTTCTCCGGGCTCGGCTCGCAGGTCAGCATCGTGCACCGCGGCGACCGGATGCTGCGCCACGAGGATCCCGAGGTGTCCACCCGCTTCACCGAGGAGTTCACGAAGCGGGCCGACTGCTACTTCCATGCGACGGCGTCGGCGGTGCACCACCGCGACGGACGCTTCACCGTCGAGGTCGATCAGCACCCCGAGCCCGTCGAGCGGCCGGGGCACCGCCACTGCACCGAGCTCGAGGGCGACGCGCTGCTCGTCACGACCGGCCGCACCCCCAACGGCGACCAGCTCGAGGTCACCGCTGCGGGCGTCGAGCTCGACGACCACGGCTACGTCGTCACCGACGACACCCTCGCGACCGCGGCCCCGGGCGTCTGGGCGCTGGGCGACATCCGCAACCCGCTGCAACTGAAGCATCTCGCGAACCGCGAGGCGAACGTCGTGTCGCACAACCTGCTGCATCCCGAAGATCCCGTCCGCCTCGACGAGCGAGTCGTGCCGCACGCGGTCTTCTCGCACCCCCAGGTCGGTTCCGTCGGGGAGACCGAGCTCGAGCTGCGCAACCGCGAGCAGCTGTTCGTGGTCGGTCGCTGCGACTACGCCGGGGTTGCGTACGGGTGGGCGCTCGAGGACACCAGCGGGTTCGCCAAGCTGCTGATCGACCCGCACAGCCGTCAGCTGCTCGGAGGCCACGTCATCGGACCCCAGGCGGCGACCGTGATGCAGCAGGTCGCCCAGGCCATGACCTTCGGGATCCCCGCCGACCGTCTCGCTCGCGAGCAGATCTGGTGCCACCCCGCGCTGCCCGAACTGCTCGAGAACGCCCTGCTCGACGCGGTGGACCAGCTCCCCCACTGAGCGCACCGCCGTTACCGGCGGGCCCCGGACTTCGATAGCGTGGCCGACCTATGTCGCGCCGTCTCGAGATCGAGCTCACCAGCGAACGTCCCGACGGGACCTGGACCTGGCGCGCCGCCGGTGCCCGTCAGCCGAAGGGCGAGCTGCGCGCCAGTGTGCTGTTCGACGGGGCGAGCGTCGGTGACGTCGTGCGCGCCGAGGCCGACTTCGCGCTCGACGGGATCGAGATCCTCTCGGTGCTCCCGCCGAAGGCGAAGCGGGCGGAACCACAGCGCGTGGAGGTCGTCGGAACTCGCAGCGACGAACCGCTCGTCACCACCCAGCTCGCCGCGAAGGGCCGGGGTGGCGGCAAGCGCGACCGCGGGGATCGCGGCAACCGCGGCGATCGTCGAGAGCGCGGTGAGCGCCCCGACCGCGGTGAGCGCTCGGGACGTGGCGACCGCCCTCGCGGGCCGCGTCCGGATCCGGTGCCGGAACGGCCGAAGCCGAAACGGCTGCGGCCCGGGCGCACCCATCGCACCGCGGTGCTCGACGAGGTGCCGGCCGAGCATCGGCCCATCGCCGAGCAGGTGCTGCGCGGCGGGATCCCCGCAGTTCGCGAGGCGATCGCCAAGCAGAACGAGCAGGCCCGGGCCGAGAACCGTCCAGAGGTGCCCGACGCGCAGCTGGTGGCCCTCGCCGAGCAGCTGTTGCCCCAGCTGCGCGCCGCTGAGTGGCGCGACCGGGCCGAGGCAGCGGTTCGCGACCTGGACGAGCTCGACCTGCGCGACCTGCGCTCCGTCGTCGTGGCTGCCGACGGCACCGCGCGTGGCGACGAGGCCCTCGCGCTGCTCGAGCAACTGCGCAGCGGTCTCGCTCGGCGCGTCGAGGAGGAGCAGCAGGTCTGGATCGACGACATGACCGCCAACCTCGACGCCGGCCGCTTCGTCCGTGCGCTGCGCCTCTCGTCGCGCCCCCCGAAGGCCGGCACGCCGCTTCCGCCCGAGCTCGCCACGCGACTCATCGCCGCGGTGTCCGAGGGGCTCACGCCCACGGTCAACCAGGACCTGTGGGCGGCGGCGCTCGATGCGTTGGCCTTCTCGCCGGTGCGGACCAAGGTGGTGCCTGCTGGGCGTCCCGAGACGCCCTCGGACGCGCTCCTCGATGCGGCCCGACGGGTCGCCAGCCGGATCCCCGTGGTCGTCGAGTTGTTCGGTCTCGATCCTGCGGAGGTGGCGGCGGCCGAGAAGCGCCGTGGCCGCGGCGGTCGGGCGCGCGGGGGCGCCAAGAAGGGCAAGCAGACGCCCCGACCCCCCAAGGACGAGCGAGCGGGTCGACCTGCGGGCGGCGAGGGTGGGCCGGAGTCGCCCGACCCGTCGTCGGTCCCGCCGGGCGCGGTCGAGGTGCCCGTCGTCGGCGAGGCCGGTCCCGATGCGGTCGCGGTCACGCCCGAGGCGGAGATCGCCGTCGCCGGGGACCTGGACGCCGAGGCCTCCACGGAGGCGACCGAGGCCCCCCCGGAGGCGACCGAGCGCACCGATGCCCCGGCCGAGGCGCCCGACGGCGCCGACGAGCCGACGGATCCCGAGGGGGCCGACCGGTCGAGCGGGTCAGCGGTAGAGGTCGAGTAGCTCCTCGGGTCGGCGCAGCACCCGGCCATCCGGCGCTGACGCTGCGACGCGTGGGTTCCAGCCGGCCCAGACCATGTCGCAGCCCACCTCCTCGGCACAGTGGAGATCCCCGGCGCTGTCACCGACGAGCGCCACCTGCTCCGCCCGAAGGCCCATCGCGTCGAGCACCGGGCCGAGGCGCTTGTGCTCCCAGGCGAAGTCCTCGGCGAAGAGTGCGATCTCCGGGTTCCACCCCAGCCGCTCCAGCTCGCGGCGAGCCGATCGGGGATGCTTGTTCGAGCACAGGGACCAGCGTCCCAGTCGCGAGACGGTGTCGGCGACGCCGGGGAACGCCTCGACGACCTCGGTGTCGTAGGCGTCCTCGTAGTCGTCCAGGGTCAACCCGAGTCGGGTGAGTTCCTCGCCGATGGCATGTCCGAAGGTGACCGTCTCCGCTGGGACCCCCAACGTCACGAACGCTGCGACGAGCGCGGCGTCGGAGTCCACGAGCGTGCCGTCGAAATCGAACACGAGCGCCTCGTAGCGGCGCCCGGGCTCAGTCACCCGCTTCGATGAAGATGCACTCCCCCGGGCATTCCTCGGCGGACTCGATGACGTCGTTGAGCAGCTTCTCGGGCACCGCAGCGGTGCCGTCGGCCATCTTCAGCGCCGGCTCGGACCCGCCGCTCGGCCCGAAGCGGTTCGGCCACTCGGCCTCCTTGACGTAGGCGAGGCCGTCGTCGTCCATCTCGAAGATGTCCGGCGCGATCTCGGCGCAGAGGCCGTCGCCGGTGCACAGGTCCTGATCGATCCACACTCGAAGCCCCACGGGGACACCTCCACTACTTCACGGGGTTTTCACGGACTCTACCGTGGAAATGGCCGGAGCGGTGGCACCCCGCTCCGGCCCCGGGCGGCTCGACCGTCCGATTCCGGCGCACAGTGTGGCCGCGGTGCGGCGGCGAGTCGAGTCCGGCGGCACCGGCGACCGCACGGAACGTCGGAGACCGTCGGCTAGGTTCTGCCCCATGACTGTCGAGTACTCCAAGCAGGGCAACGTCGGGATCATCACGATCAACCGGCCCGGTGCACGCAACGCCGTCAACAGCGACGTCGCGACCGGCATCGAGTCGGCGATCGACCAGATCGAGGCCGACGACGAGGTCTGGGTCGGCATCCTGACCGGCGCGAAGACCGAGAAGGGGTACATCTTCTCCGCCGGAGCGGACCTCAAGCAGATGGCGGTCGACCCGGGTGGGATGTCCACCGAGAAGGGCGGCTTCGGGGGCTTCGTCCAGCGGGAGCGGACCAAGCCGATCATCGCGGCGGTGGACGGCCCGGCGCTCGCCGGCGGGACCGAACTCGTCCTGGCCGCCGACCTGGTGGTCGCGTCGAAGACCGCGGTGTTCGGCGTTCCCGAGGTGAAACGCAACCTCGTGGCTGCAGCAGGTGGCCTGTTCCGCCTGCCGCGCAAGCTGCCCCGCAACGTGGCCATGGAACTGGTGCTGACGGGGCGGCTCGACTTCCCGGCGGAGCGGGCCTACGACTTCGGTTGGGTCAACCGGCTCTGCGAGGAGGGCGAGGCCCTCGAGACCGCAAAGGGGCTTGCCGAGGAGATCACCGCGAACGCTCCGTTGGCGGTGCGCGAGTCGCGCAAGATCGTCCTCGAGGCGACCGACCAGCCCGACGACGTCGGTTGGAAGCTCTCGGGTGAGGGCATCATGAAGATGTTCGGCACCGAGGACTTCTCCGAGGGGCTCACCGCCTTCGCCGAGAAGCGCCCGCCGCAGTGGAAGGGCCGCTGAGCCGCGCCGCTCAGAGGACGGTGTCGATCAGCCCTTGATCGGCCAGGAACTCTGCCAGACCGGGTTCGAGGCGGCGATCGACCAGCTCGCCGGTGGCGACCCACTCGGTCTCGAGGGCGGTGACGTCGGGCCCTGTCGGCTCCGTGCCGTCCAGGATGACGGCCTCGAACCGCATCACCAGCAGGTGACCCCCCGCATCCAGGGACTCCGCCCAGTCGAGGAACGGACCGCACAGCGCTTCGAGACCGGTCGCGTCGCCCAGGTGCCGCACGGTCGCCTCGGCGAGCAGCTCGCCGGCGCCCACCGGCCCACCGGGCAGGCCCCACTCCCCCGCTGCGGCGCCGTGGCCGCGGCGTTGCACCAACACCTCGTCGCCACGTCGGCAGAGTGCGGCGACGGCGACGACGGGCCCGCCGACGCGGGTGGTCCCGCTCATCAGGGCTCGACGGGGCGCAGGTCGCGGTGCACCGTGATCGCCCGGGCGACCAGTCCGAAGGACTCGAAGAAGTTCTTCGTGGCGCGGTCGCCGGGCAGCGCACGGGCGTCGATGCCGATGCAGCCGTGGCGACGCGCCCAGACCAGGAGCTCGTCCATCAGCGCCTCGCCGACGCCGACGGATCGGGCCGGTGGCTCGACGAACAGCTCGCTCACGTCCGCCACGACGGACCCGTCACGGAGCTCGACCAGCGCGGCGATGGCGTAGCCGACCACGGCCTGGCCGAGAAGGCCCACGAGGACGCACCGCCCCTGGTCGTCCAGGTCCTCGAGCAGCGACGCGTCGACCGGCGCCGGTCGCGCGCCGTGCAGCAGGTACATGGCTCCCCCACGCAGCGGGTCGACGTGGTCCCGGGCCAGACCGTCGAGTCGCACGAGCTCGGCGAGGTCATCCTGGGTGCCGGATCGCACGGCGGGCCCCGCCGCCTGGGCTCCTGCAGACACCTCAGTCCGCCACGAGCTGGGCGACGCGGTTGAGGATGGTCTGGCGACCACGGTGTGCTCGCTCGTACTGGGCCACCGCTGTGAGCTCCTGGGGCGACAGGGTCGCGAGGCGGGGGACGACCTGCGACGCAGCGAGGCTGTCGTAGTCGGGAACCGCGAGATCGGCCTCGGTCGGCGACCCGCCGGCGTCGATCGACGCAGCGGCTGGTGGGGCGTCGGGCTCGTGTGCGTCGTCGGCCGGCGGCTCCGGTCGGTCGTCGCGAGCCAGCACCGACAGCACGCTGGTGCGCTCCACCAGCTCGTGCTCCGGTGTGTCGCGGTCGGGTCCCCCGTCGTCCGGCGCCGAATCGGTCTCGGCGGGGTCGGTCGCGGTGCTCGCCGAACCGGCGAGGGGGCACGGGAGCACGGCCAGGACGCCGAGCACGAACTCGGTCTGTGATCGGGTCCGGCGCACCAGCCGGGGCACCACGGCGAGCAGTTCACCCACCGGGCCGCCGCGCTCCTCGTGGTCGTTCGCCTCGGCTGGATCCTGCATCGTCCCAGCTTGCCGCGCGGAGCCGGCTCGGGGAAGTCCCAGCGGGGCTGCGATCGTCGGCGCTACTTCCGCGCGGCGCGCTTGAGGCGCTTCTCGACCAGTGCCACCGACGGGCAGGGGTCGTAGCCCTCCGGGCAGCTGAGATGGCCCATGCGACCGAACTGCCGCGGGTGCACGATCATGAAGCAGGTCGAGCAGGTGAACTCCTCGGCCGACTTCGCCGCGACGCGTTCCCCCACCTCGGGATCGCTGCGGTCATCGGGCACCTCGTCCTCGTCGTCCTCGTCGTCTCCGGCTGCGATCCGGTCCTTGAGGATCGCGTCCAGGTCGGCCTCGACGTCATCGGGATCGAGATCCTCGTCCTCGTCGTCCTCGTCGTCGCCGGCCTTGCGCTTCGCCTTCGGCGTGGCGTCCTCGTCCTCGTCGTCGTCGTCGTCGTCGGTGTCGGCCGAGTCATCGTCGGCGCCGACCGCCACGACCACGGCTTCGTCGTCGATCTCGACGTCCTCGACCTCGTCGTCGAGGTCCTCCTCGAGCTCCTCGTCGGGTTCGTCGACCTCTTCGGCATCCATCTCGTCGTCCACGGTTCGCACTCGCTCACTTCGCCGGCTCCCCGACCGTTCCGGCCCGGGCGGGGCGCATCATAGGCACACTTCGTCCGGGTCGTGCTCCCCCTGCGGCGACGGCGGGGAACGGGGGTCAGGCCGAGTCGGACCGCCGCTGCTCGGAGCGTCGCTCGGCCTGGAGGCGTTCCAGCTCCGGCTCCGCCGAGTGGTCGACGAAACGCATCATCTCGGCGATCGCCCGGTGCCCGGCCTGCTCGGCGATGAGGCGGTGCATCTCCTGGCCGACGCTGCGGTAGCTGGGATGGCCCTGCACCGAGGTCCGCAGCTCGATGAGGTGCATCGCTTCGCGGGCGTTGAACTGCATGACGTAGCGGATCCGATAGGCGAGGGACACGGCGTAGGCGGCGCGTTCGGGGAACCGTTCGGACAGCGCCGACCAGAGCCCGGACGACCGCTCCATCGCCTCGTCGAAGGCATCGGCGAGGCCGGCGTCGTCGACCGCCACGGGTCGGGTGTAGCCGTGGCGGGGCGTGAGCTCCTGCCATTCGGTGGTCATGATGCGGTGACGCTGCAGGTCGCGGAAGGCGCCGTAGTCCGACACCACGTCGAAGCGGTAGTCGGTCCGCTCGAGCGCACGGCCGGGCTTGTGGCGTCGATTCGTCCGTTCGCCGACGTAGCTGCGCACCACCGCCAGGCGGTCCTCGACGGACATGGCCCGCACTCGCTCGAGCACGGCGGTCTCCGCCAGGCCGGTGTAGGGGTAGAGCATCGCAGCGACGACCTTGATCTCGCCCTCGGGGTCCCAGTCGACCAGGGTCACCGCCGGCGCCGAGGGCTGTGTGACTTGGTCGTCGGGTAGGAGCTCGTACGTCGTCGTCTCCATCTCCGCTCGCCGGGACGCCAGGTAGTCCGACGTCGCCTGTCCGCGGTCGGGCAGGTCGACCCGCCGCAGGAAGCTGGGGATGACCTTGCGGAGCTCGGTGAGCATCAGGTCGGCGTACTGTCGAGCCTCGGGAAGCGGGTGTGAACGCATCCGCAGCAGCAACGCCTCGAACCCCTGGCCGGACCCGTAGATGCCCACGTTGGACAGCGCTGCCGCAGGGAGGATCCCCCGGGTCGCGTCGAACGCCTTGGCACGGATCGCCTGGCGGTAGACGAAGTCGGAGTCGGACTCGCTCTTGGGGAACCGCTCGCGGAAGTGGTCCTGGAGTGCGGTCGCCAGCTCGGCGTAGGTCACGAACAGCTGGTCCATGTCGCCGACGTAGCGAGCCCCGAGGTTGGACGAGAGGATCTCCGGGTCGCGGTGGTAGCGGTAGCGCCCACCGAGTCGCTCGTCGTAGGGGATGTAGCGGGTGGACTGCTCGAGGTACGACATGAGCCGACCCCACTCGAGGATCTTGGTCAGCAGGTTCGAGGACTGCTCGCAGGCCAGGTGCACCCCGCCGAGTTGGGCGACGCTGTCGTCGCCGTACTCGAAGAAGACCCGGTCGTAGAGCTGTTCGGCGCGTTCCAGGCCGATGGTCGCGTCGATCGACTCGTCGCCGCTGGTGTCGAGCTCGCCCACGAACTCGTCGAGGAAGAGCCGCCGAAGCGACTTCGCCGATCGCGAGTAGCGGGCGAAGAGTGCGCCCTTGACCACCTCGGGCAGGTTCACCAGGGCGAACACCGGGCCGTCGAGGTTCGAGAAGTAGCGCCGGAGGACCGACTGCTCCTCCTCGGTGAACGTTTCAGCCACGTACGTCGGCAGGGGCGCACTCACGGCCGTGACACTAGGTCCCACCGCCGGACGCCCCGTGGATGGCGCAGCGGCCCGGTCAGCGGCCCGCGGCGACGGAGGCTGACGCAGCCCACCGGTCGACGATCGTCGCGGCCATGGCCCGCGCGCCGTGGAGCACCGCGCGGTCGCCGGCCTCGGAGCGGGCGTGGCCGGCGAACTCGGGGGTGTGGATCGACACGCCCGGGGGCGCGACCGCGACCAGCGGATGGATCGACGGCACCGCGTGGCTGACGTTGCCCATGTCCGTGCTGCCCGTGACTCGACCCGCCACGTCGGGATCCGCGAACGGCCGGCCGAGCGCCTCGGAGTTCGCGCGGTAGACCGACAGCAGGTCGGCGTCGTCGACGAGCTCGCGGTACGGCGGGTCGACCCAGCGGTGGGTCATGGTGCAGCCGGCGGCGTCCGCGCCGGCCTGCAGGGCGGTGAGCACGCGGGCCTTGAGCTGCTCGAGGGCGTCGGTGTCGCCCGCTCGTACGTACCAGCTCGCCGCGGCACGCCGGGGGACGATGTTGGGGCGCTCGCCGGCCTCGGTGAAGATGCCGTGGACCCGCTCGTCGGTGCGGATGTGCTGTCGCAGCGCTGCGACGTTGACATACCCGAGCACCGCCGCATCGAGCGCGTTGCGACCCAGCTGCGGCGCCGAGGCGGCGTGCGAGGCCGCTCCCTCGTAGCGGACCTCGAGCCCGTGGATCGCGAGGGTGGTCAGGGTGGGCAGGTCGTGGTCGGCCGGGTGGACCATCATCGCCGCGTCCACGCCGTCGAACGCTCCGTCACGGAGCATGAACTCCTTGCCGCCCCCGCCCTCCTCGGCGGGTGTGCCGAGGATCCGGAGCCGGCCGCCCAGCTCGCCGGCGACCGTGGCGGCCGCCAGGCCGGCGCCGAGCCCGGCGGCGGCGATCACGTTGTGCCCGCATGCGTGTCCGATGTCGGGCAGCGCGTCGTACTCGCAGCACACCGCGATGACCGGGCCCCGCTCCCCCACGTCCGCTCGGAAGGCGGTGCGGAGGCCGTGGGCGCCGCGTGTCACCGACACGCCCTCGGACTCGAGGACGTCGCAGAGCAGGTCGTGGGCGTGGCGCTCCTCGAAGCAGAGCTCCGGACGGTCCCAGATGCTGTGGGACACCTCGATCAGCGTCGGCGCGAGCCGGTCGACCTCGGCCAGCACCTGTTCCTTGGCAGCAGCGACCTGCTGGGGCCGCAGTGCCGGGTCCGCGCGGCCCTCGTCCATCGTCCCAACCTACCCGGGGTGCTCGAGGACGAGTTTGCCGAGCTGGGCGCCGTCACGGAGCCGGGCGAGAGCCGAGTCGTAGTCCGCGAGCGCCACGACGTCGTCGATCACCGCAGGCAGCCCCTCCCCCATCAGCCGGGTGACCTCGCGGAACTCCTCCTGGCTGCCGCAGCTGGCCCCGATGATGTCGAGCTGCTTGAAGAAGAGCCGGGGCAGGTTGAGCTCGACCTTCGGACCGGACGTGCCGCCACACACGCACATGCGTCCGCCGTGGCGCAGCGTGCGCAGCGAGTAGTCCCACGTGGCGGGGCCGACGCTGTCGACGACGATGTCCGACGACACCGGGTACGGACCCGCCGAGTCGAACGCCTCCTCCGCGCCGAGCTCGAGCGCACGTCGACGCTTGGCCGGATCCCGCGAGGTCACGAACACCGTCGCACCGTGGTGCAGCGCCAGCATCATGGCTGCGGTCGCGACCCCGCCACCGATCCCGGTGATCAGCACGGCGTCCCCTGCCGCGAGTCGGGCCCGTCGCAGCAGGCGCCACGCCGTGGTGGTGCACACCGGGTAGGACGCCGCCTCGGCCCAGCTCAGCGAGGCCGGCTTGTGCTCGAGCTGGTGCGCCGGGACGACGCAGAACTCGCCGTGGCCACCCCAGCAGTGCTCCCCGAGCAACCGCATCCCGGGGTCGAGGACGCTGTCGACGCCGCGGGCGAGCGCCGCCTCGGGGACCAGGGCGGTGTTCACCACGACCTCGTCGCCGGTGCTCCATCGCTCCACTCCGGCGCCGATGCTCTCCACCACCCCGGCGACGTCGTTGCCCGGGACGTGCGGGAACGAGGGCGGTTTCGGCAGCCCGGTCGTCAGCCACAGGTCCATGTGGTTCAGCGCAGACGCCCGCACCGCCACGCGTACCTCGCCGGGTCCGGGTTCGGGAGTGGGCACCTCCCCCCGGACGTACTGACCGGGCGATTCCGGCAGGTGCCATGCATCCATGCGCCGAGGGTACCGAGGGCTCCGGCGTTGGCGTCGCGGAACGCGACGATCAGACGACGACGGTCAGCGCATCCGGGACGCAGCGGACCGAGAGTGTGGAGCTGCGCCCGATGTGCTCGCCGTCCAGCCACACGTGCAGCGGGGACGCCGGGGAGATCTCGACGTCGAGTCGCCGCACCCGGGCTTCCCGCAGCCCGGGGTGCGGCACGTGGGTGCCCGAGCGCGCCCGCCGGCGTCCGGCGCGGCGCTGCGCAGCCGGCAGCGCGCCGTCGGTCACGTCGAGGCGCCCGTCGTCGGGGTGGCCACGCGGCGAGAGGTCGAGTCCATCGACGAACTCGGCGTTCATGACCGCCACGGTCCGACCGGTGAACCACCGCGGTCCGCCGGTGCGCGCGCTGCGCTGCAGCGACGCCACGACGTGCGCCACGACGATGTCCTCGCCGGCGTCGGTCCGAACGACCGCCACGTCCACCGGGAACCGCATCGCCGCAGGACCGCGGAGCTCGGCGGGACGGTGGCGCGGCGATCCGAGCGTGCGGTGCAGGTCGCCGCCGACGAGGCCGAGCTCGATGTCGGCCCCGGGCGCCCCGAGCTCGTCGATGCGCCCCGCGAGATGGCGAGCGGCGGACCGGTCGTCCTCGAAGACCGGGGCGTCGGGTGCGAGCGGTCCCGGCGCTCCCCAGGCCTCGCCCTTTCGGATCGTCATCCCACCGCACCCGTGCCGAGGATCGCCCCCCGGGCGAGCGAGTCCGCTGCGCGGCGAGCGCTCGCCCGCGTGTCCGGGTCGGACGCGAGGTCGCCGAGCTGGCGCAGCAGGTCGATCAGCGTGCGGACGTTGCGCACGAAGTCGCCGCCGGTGAGGTCCTCGTCGAGCACCACGTGGAGGTGCTGACCATCCGCCCAACCCCAGGCCGCGGTGGCGAACCCGGCCGATGGTTCCCGGGTCTCGGGCAGGTGGTGACGGCGCTCGAGGCGGGCGAGCCCGTGCGCAGCACGACCAGCCGCTCGAATCGCGCACGCAGCTCCGATGTGGGCAACGACGGTGGCGGAGGCGGCTCCGAGCTGCGGTGTTCGTGGGTGACACAGCTCGCCATGGCGGCGACCTCGGCGTCGGTGAGTCCGTCGAAGAGCCCGTCGCGCAGCGCGAGCGACACCAGCAGGTCCGCCTCGTGGTAGATGCGCCGCAGTCGTGCGCCGGCGTCGGTCAGCGCCCACCCGTCGAGGTGGTCCGTCTCGTCGAGCACCGAGAGGACCGCCTCGAACTGCTCGACCAGACCCGAGCCCCGACGTTGCGCCTCGCGCTCGAGCTGCTCCAGGTCCGCTTCGAGACGTCCGACGCGTGCGCGGGCGTCGAGCAGGCCTTGGCGGTCGGGGTGGTGGTGCAGCGGGTGCTCCTCGAGCCGACGGCGCAACTCGTTGCCCGGGTCGGTCGCGACATCGGTGCCGCGGTCGCGCTCGGCGGCCGCAGCGTCGTCCAGGTCGACCTCGGCGCGTCGCAGCAGCTTCGCGGCACTCCGGCGGTACGCCGGGTCCTGGGGTCGAGGCGGGCGCTCCAGTTCGACGCGCGTCGCCGGTCGGAGCACGCCCCCGGCCGTCGCCGCGTCGAGTCGCACCAGATGGCCTCCGGCGCCGGTCGCCCGGACCCGCACACCGCCGCCGCGGCGCTGGGACACGGCCAGCACCACCAGCCGCCGGACCCCCCGCTTCGTCGGACGTTCGACGACGTCACCCGGGCGGAGCGCAGCGAGCGACCGTGCCACCTCGGCGCGTGCGTCGGGGGACCGTTGACGATCGGCGGCGCGGCGCTGGTCGCGCCGCAGGCGGTCGTAGCCCTCGACGTCGAGCGCGCGGGCGCTCACCGAGTCCGGCTGGCTGTCCCGGAGGGCCGCGAGCTCGCCAGCGAGGCGGTCGCGGCGTGACTCGAGTCCCACGACCGCTCGGTCCGCCTGGAACTGCGCGAACGAGCGGCGCAGCACCTGGCCGGCTTCCGCCCGGTCGTAGCGTTCCACCAGGTTGGCGGTCATGTTGTACGTGGGGCGGAACGATGACGAGAGGGGGAACTCGCGGCTGGCCGCGAGCGACGCGACCTGGCTCGAACGTGACGAACGGGGACCACAGCACGACAGCGGACCCGGCCTCGTCGATCCCGCGGCGCCCGGCCCGCCCGGTGAGCTGGGTGAACTGACCGGGTGAGAGGAACTCGTGGCGTTCCCCGTTGAACTTGCTGAGCCGCTCGATGACCACGGAGCGCGCCGGCATGTTGATGCCCAATGCGAGCGTCTCGGTCGCGAAGACCGCACCGAGGAGCCCTTCGTTGAAGCACTCCTCGACGGCCTCGCGGAACGCGGGGACCATCCCGGCATGATGCGAGCCGATGCCCTGCTCCAGGGTGGCGAGCCAGCTGTCGTAGCCGAGCACGCCGAGGTCCTCGTCGCCGAGCGCCGCGGTCCGGTGCTCCGCGATCGCTCGGATCCGACGCCGCTGGACCCCATCGGTGAGGCGCACCCCGCCGTCCAGGCACGCCCGCGCGGCGTCGTCGCAGGCGTTGCGGCTGAAGATGAAGTAGATCGACGGCAACAGGTCCTCGTCGTCGAGCCGGTCGATGACCTCGACGCGCCGCGGTGTGCGGAAGCGGGAACGGCGTCCCCGGGGGCCACGGGAAGGAGGCCCCCCACGTCGCGCCGGCGGATCGGCGTCGAAGCGGTGGCCCTCGGGGTTCGCCCGGCCGTCGACGAGGAGCGGGACGAGGTGCTCACGCTCTGCGGAGCGGTCCCCCACCAGCAGCAGCGGGTCCAGGCGGATCGGACGCTCGTGCTCGACGACCGTGTCGGTCGGACCGCGCAGCTCGGTGATCCACGCCCCGAGCTCCGCGGCGTTGGAGACGGTCGCGGAGAGGCACACGAACCCGACCCCGGGTGGGGTGTGGATGAGCACCTCCTCCCAGACCGGCCCGCGGTAGGCGTCCTGGAGGAAGTGGACCTCGTCGAGCACCACCCACCCGAGTCGATCGAGGGACCCCGATCGTGCGTAGATCATGTTGCGCAGGACCTCGGTGGTCATCACCACCACCGGTGCGTCCGCGGCGATGCTGTGATCGCCGGTCAACAGCCCGACGTGGTCCTCGCCCAGCACACGACGCAGGTCGGCGAACTTCTGGTTGGAGAGGGCCTTGATCGGCGCGGTGTAGAAGCACCGACGTCCATCACGCAGCGCGAGGTCCACGGCGTGCTCCGCCACGACCGTCTTGCCCGCGCCGGTCGGGGCGGCCACCAGCACGTTGCGCCCGGCGTCGAGCGCGGCGATGGCGTCGCGTTGGAAGGGGTCGAGCTCGAACTCGTGGGCGAAGCCGCCCCCCTCGCCGGTCGGTTCCGTCGGTTCGGTGGGTCCGACCGGCCCGCCGGGCTGGGTCACGCCGCGGCCTTCGCCTTCTCGCGCCGTCGCAGGACGAGGCGGCCGATCAGCAGGCTCAGCTCGTAGAACAGGTACATCGGGACCGAGAGCGCCGCGAGGGTGAAGGGGTCCCCACTGGGAGTGATCGCCGCGGCCACGATCACGATCAGCAGGATCGTCTGGCGTCGCCACGACGACAGCTGCTGAGGGGTCACCACCCCGACGAGCTGGAGGCTGACCAGGACGATGGGGAACTCGAAGCCGACGCCGAACGCCAACATCATGAACAGGGCGAGTCGGACGAACTCGGCGGGACCGGAGCGGACGTCCAGGTCGGGACCGCCGATCTGGACGAGGAACTCCACCGCCCGGCTCAGCGTCAGGAACGCCACGAACGCACCCGCGACGAACAGCGCCACCGAGGTCGCGGTGAAGAGCACCGCATAGCGTCGCTCCCGCTTGTAGAGGCCGGGCGCGATGAACCGCCACAGCTGCCAGAACACCACCGGGAGTGCCATGAACAGCCCGCCGTAGCCGGTCACCCGCAGGCGCAGGGCGAAGGGCTGGATGGGGTCCAGGACGAGGAATCTGCACTCGGCGTCCGGCGATGCGACGAGCAGCGCGTCGCAGTAGGGCTGGTTCAGGAGCTCGAGGAACCACGGGTAGAGGAACCAGGCCGGGATCATCAGCACGAACACCGCGCCAGCGCTCACCACGAGCCGGTAGCGGAGCTCGCGCAGGTGGTCCCCGAGCGTCATGTCCGAGCCGTCGCGCTCGGCCCCCTTGAGGAAGGAGGGTCGGGACAGCTTCACCTCAGGTGGCGCCCGGTTCGTCGGGCGGTGCGGACGGAACCGGCTCGTCGGTCGGTGCCCCGTCGTCCGCTGGTGCCCCGTCGGCCGCTGGTGCTGCGTCGTCCGCTGGTGCTGCGTCGTCCGCTGGTGCTGCGCGTCGGCCGCTGGTGCCGCGTCGTCAACGGGCTCGTCGCTCGCGACGGCCGCCGCGGACGCTGCGACGGCCGCCGCGGACGCTGCGGCAGCCGCAGCGGCGCGCTCGGACTCCTGGCGAGCGCGCTCCTCCGCCTCGGCCTCGAGTGCGTACTGGGTGAGCTTCTGGCGAGGTCGTGCGGCGAACTCGCTCAGCTCCTTGATGGGCTGCATGGAGGGATCGTCCATCACGTCACGCACCTCGGACTGCAGCCCGTCGGTCATCGTCTTCAGCTTGTGGACCATCCGACCAGCGCTGCGACCCAGTTCAGGGAGACGCTCGGGGCCCAGCACGACGAGCGCGACGATCGCGATGAGCAGCACCTCGGCGCCGCCGATGTTCTGGATGAAGCCGATCTGTGCGGCGCCCACGACAGCTCCTAGCGTTCGGACCGCTCGGCGCCGTCCGAACGGTCGAGCGCGACGTGCAGGTCATCGAGGCGGCGGTCCAGCTCGTGGCGTTCGGCGCCGGTGACGTCGCGGGGCGACGCGACGACCCGGTCGGTGGCGGCATCGAGGAAGCGACCGGCACGTGCGATCAGCACGCCGGTGAGTCCCAGCACGGAGAGGACCACCACCACGGAGAGCACCGTCGAACGCTAGCGCGGGCCCCCGTGGCTGCCGGGGCGCCCGACTCAGCCGTCGGTCATCGCCGCGAGGGTGACGAACCAGTCCGGTGTGCTCAGCAGGTCGTGGAAGTCCAGCACGTCGTCGTGGGAGATGGTCGCACCTGCAGGGCGCTCGGCGAGCTCAAGGGGCAACCGCCAGCGTTCTGCATCGACCCCGGCGGCGAGCAGCACGTCGACCACGTGCGGTTCGGCCGGCCGCACCTCGATCATGCGGCACACCGGGCAGCGGAACAGGTAGGTCGCATCGCCGGTGTCCTCGCAGTCGCGCACCCGCAGATCGCGCGAGCGGAGCTCCACGTCGCCGCAATCGCTACAGGTCGCTCGGATCAGCGCCATCGGAGTCTCCTCGTGTCACGTACTCGATCTCCTTCGGCCGACCGGGGCCCCGGGTTGACCTTTCGCGCCGAGATCGTCACGGCTGGCAACATGGCGAGGATGAGCCCACAGCGCCCGCCCCTGGACCTTCCGGCCACGCTGCTCGTGCGCGGCGGCTCCCCCACCGACGGGCCGCCGCACACGCTCGTGGCGGTCGAGCGATCCCTCGCGCTCGGCGCCGACGGGGTGGATTCGACGGTGTGGCGGACCGCGGACGGACAGGCCGTGCTCGACCGCACCGGCGAGGTCCGCACCCGGCTCCGGCGACGACCCTTCTCCGCGATCGCCCGTGACGAGCTACCGGAGCACGTCCTCGGGCTCGACGAGCTCTACGAGGCCGTTGGCCCGGCCGTGGTCGTCGCGCTCACGCTCGGGGACGTGGAGGTCGCCGGCGAGGTGCTCTCCGTTGCACAACGGGCCGGGGCCACCGGCAGCCTCTGGATCGCACACGGCGACCACGAGGTGCTGCGCAACGTGCGGGAACAGAGCGACACGGTCCGCCTGGTCAACACGGTGCGTCTCGCCGATCTCCCCTTCGGGGCCGAGCGGCGCTGTGGGGAGCTGCGTTCCGGCGGCATCGATGCGCTCGGCCTGCGGTTCCCGGAATGGACTGCGGGAACGGTTGCGCTCTGTCACCGCTTCGGCCGCTACGCCCATGCCTCCGAGGCCGACCAGGAGCGCATGGCCCGCTCCCTGTGGGACATGGGCATCGACGCGATGTCCGGCGCCCACGTGGAGCGCCTGCTCGCGGTCCGCCCAGACTGAGCGGACCCCGCCGTCCTGGACCAGTGGCACCGCAGCGGTCGATTCAGAGCGCGCCGATGCGGGCCGGGGGCCACATGACGCTGAACGCCCGCCCGATCACCGAGTCCTCCGAGATCGGCCCGAACACACGGCTGTCGCTCGAGTTCTCGCGGTTGTCCCCCATGACGAAGATCTCGCCCTCGCCCACGGTGACCGGATCGTCCAACCCGAAGGTGAACGTTCCCTCGGCCAGGTAGGGCTCGATCAGCTCGCGCTGGTTGACGTACAGCGTGCCGTCGCGTGCCAGGAGCTCGTCGCCCGGCAGGCCGATGACCCGCTTGATGAGGTCCTCGGGGTCACCCGGGGCGGCGGGGAGGGCCTCGGGACGTTCGAAGACCACGACGTCGCCCCGGTTGATCTCGTGGACGTCGTAGCTCAACTTGTTGACCAGCACCCGGTCCTGCTCCTGCAGCGTCGGCAGCATCGAGTCCGAGGGGATGCGGAACGCCTGGGCGACGAAGGTCTTGATGAGCAGCGCGACGACGACCGCCCCGACGATGACCGCGACCCACTCCAGCGCGTTGCGGGTGCTGGATCGGCTCACCTGCTTGCGGCGGACCGGCGCGACGACGGCCGCATCGTCGGTGGCGGCTCCGGTGGTGGCTCCGGTGGTGGCCACTGGAGCCGCACCGGCACGGGATCCGGGGTCCTCGGGCGTGGCCGTGTCGGGGGAGTCGCGGTCCATCGACGAACGCTACCCCCGAGCCGTCGACTCCTCGTGCGCAGCACCCTCGCGGTACCGGTCGAGGATGCGCCCGGCGGCGGCGCTCGCCAGCACTCCCAGATCCTCGTCGGTGTCGAGGTCCCGGGCGCTGGCGGACGGGCCGAGTCGTAGCAGCAGACGCTCCAGCCACGGCGTCGCCGTCACCGGCAACACGATCCGGAGCCGACCGTCGTCGAGCGGCTCGACCTCGTCACACGGGTAGGTCTCCCCCACCCACCCTGCGTCGGGCGGGGCCAGGATCTCGACGGTTCTCCCTGCGCGGATGCGGTCGGGATCGACATCTCCCGGGGAGTCCACCGGCTCGAACGACGCTCCGGTCAGCTCGGCCGCGTCGATCCGGTCCACCCGGAAGAGCCGTTCGCCCCCGGCGCTGTGACAGTGCGCGACGAGGTACCAGTGGCCGTCGCGAGCGAGCACCCGGTGCGGGTCCACCGTGCGCAGCGACGCCTCGTCGCGGCCGTAGCTGTAGTAGGAGATCTGCAGTTGGCGGTGCCCGGTCGCAGCGTCGGACACGACACGCAGCAGCGCCGGGTCGGCCTCGCCGAGCGCAACACCGATCGCATCGGCGGCGTCTTCGCCGAGCACTCCGGTGAGCTTCGCCACCGCACGGGCCAGAGTGCCGTCGGGATCGCCGTCGGGGCGATCCGACAGCGCCCGCCCCGCCGCGAGCAGCGTGAGTGCCTCGGCGTGGGTGAGTCGCAGGGGGCGACGGAAGTAGTCCCCGATGTGGATCCGCACCCGGTCGTCGTCGATGGTGACCTCGGCGAGCACGTCGGGGGTGAACGGGTGCAGCCCGACGTTGTAGAAGACGAAGTCGAGGTCGTCGAGCAGGTCGTCGCGGGTCATCCCGAAGCGGTCACAGATCTCCGCGACGGTCGCCCCCTGGTGCGAGACGACCCACGGCACGACGGCAAGGATCCGCTGGACGCGCTCGGTGGCGGTCAGCCGGGTCATGTGGATCCGCCCGGCTCGAACGCCTCGAGGCGCTGGACCAGCTCGTCGCGCAGCTCGGGTGGGCCGAGCAGCTCAGCACGATCGAGCAGCGACAGGACGAAGTTCACGAGCGCGCCACGGTTGCGCACCTCGAGCGCGACGACCACGGATCCGTCGGCTCGGCGCTCGGCGACCTCGAGCGCAGGGTCCTCCGCGAGCGCGCTGCGGGCGATCGCCGGATCCAACAGGACGGTCGCGACCACGGCGTCGCCACTGCCCAGCTCCCACGGACGCAGCCGAACCGCCGGGGTCTGCTCGGGGCGCTCGAAGTCGCCGGCGTGGCCCGAGCTCACCGGCCCGACCACCCGGTCGAGGCGGAACGTGCGCCGGTCGTCGCGGTCGCGGTCGTGGCCGGTCAGGTACCAGCGACCGCGCTCGAACTGGAGCCGGGCCGGCTCCACCGTGCGGGTGTCGGAGCCATAGGTGAACCTGACGACCCGCCGCTCGAGCACCGCGACGAACAGCTCGAGCAGCCAGTCGGGCGTGGGGAGCGCACCGAGGGCGGGGCCGTCGCCTGCGCGCGGCGAGCCGACCCCTCCCAGCTTGCGCAGGGCCTCCTCGGCGTCGTCGGGGTCGAGTCCCTCGAGCTGGACCGCAGTGGCAGCGAGGTGCAGCGCCGCGAGCTCATCGGGGTCAAGACCCGGATCGGGGAGCTCGTAGCGGTCGCGTTCGATGGTGTATGCGGCGTGCGGTTGCTCGTGGTGCTCGACGGTGACGGTCTCGATCGGCACCCCGAGCTCGCGCAGGTCGTCCTTGTCCCGCTCGAAGGTGCGGCGGAACGACTCGGGTGCGGCGTCGCCGTAGCCCGGCACCTTGGCGCGGATCTCCTCCGCGCTCAACGGAACGGTGGTCTCGAGCAGCGCAGCGGTGAGGTTCAGGAGCCGATCGAGCTTCGCCACGGGTCGGGATCCTACGGGAGCAACGCAACGGCGAGGTGCCCCGCCGCCACCGCCGCAGCGAAGAACAGGGGGTCCTCGGCCACGCTGCGTCCCATCGTGGTCACTGCCAGGTCCAGGCGTCCGAGCAGCTCGACGGGATCGGACGTCGGGGTCGTCTGCGCGACCCGGACCCCGGGCAGCGCTGCCGCCTCCGGGGGCACAGGTGCCACCCACGGCCGGGCGACGCACAGCGCGGCGGCCGTGACGCTGTGGTGCGACACCCCACGGTGTCGCTCGCGCAGGTCGCCGCTCGAGGCTCGGACGCACAGCACCGGAGTCCCCCCGAGTGCGGACACGGTGTCGAGCAGCGGCGCCACCTCGACGGCGGTCGTCCCCAGTCGGGTCCCGGTGCCCACCACCCCGGGTCCCATGCCGACCAGGACGATCTCGGCGCCGAGGGTGTGCACCGCCAGCCCGAGCGCGGAGGCCGGTGACACCGCCTCGAGGTCGCCGCCGAACGCGTGGCCGGCGGTCACCGTCGCGGCCAGAAGGTTGCGCTCGGTCAGGGTCGCCACCAGGTCCGAGAGGGCGAGCGGCAGGCTCGCTCCATCGGTCATGACGTAGACGACGCGGGTGCCGGGGGCCGCGTCGGCGATGGCCGCCGCGACCGCTGCGACCTGGCTGTGGACCGAGCACACCACGACGGGGACGCCGCCGAGTGGCTCGTCGCACTCCGGATGGGCGAGCTCGTCGGTGCCGGCGTCGAACTGCAGGCTGGTGTAGCGCAGCTTCATGATGTGCTCGGGTCCCGGTCGGACCAGCTCGTCGTGTTCGAGGTTCCAGTGCACGACGTGCCAGCCGCCGGTGCCGAGACCGAGCTCGACGGCGGTGGTGTTGAGCACGACGCGGTCCCCCACGGCGCAACTGCCGGTCAGCGCGGTGACCGAATAGGCGCGGGCGGTGGAGCCGTCGGGCAGCCTCACGGAGATCCGCTGCAGGCCCGGGCGTTCCGCGAGCACCTCGAGCACCTCGGCGGTGCGGAAGCTGGGCATGGCGCGGGCCTACAGCGAGGCGATCAGGCGGTCGACGCGCTCGTCGGACGCCTTGAACGGGTCCTTGCAGAGGACCGTGCGCTGGGCCTGGTCGTTCAGCTTCAGGTGCACCCAGTCGACGGTGTAGTCCCGCTTGCGCTCCTTGGCGCGGCGGATGAACTCGCCCCGCAGTCGTGCCCGGGTGGTCTGGGGCGGGGTCTCCATCGCCTCCTCGATCGCCGCGTCGGTCACGACGCGTTCGATGCGCCCCGCCTTCTGCAGTTTGTAGAACACCGACCGTTCGCGGCTGATGTCGTGGTACTGCAGGTCCAGGAGGGCGACCTTCGGGTCGCTGAGCGGGACGTCGTTGCGGCTGCGGTACGCCTCGATCAGGTTGTGCTTGGTGACCCAGTCGACCTCACGGTCGAGGCTGAGCGGGTCGGTCTCGAGGCCGCCCATGACGTGCTCCCACATGCCCAGCGCCTGCTTCTCCTGGGGGTGCAGGTCGTGGTTCTCGGCGTAGCGCAGGGCCCGGTTCAGGTACTCGGCCTGGATCTCGAACGCCGAGGCCTCGCGTCCGTTCGCCAGGCGGACGCGACGCGTGCAGGTGATGTCGTGGCTGATCTCGCGGATCGCTCGGATCGGGTTCTCGAGGGTCATGTCGCGCAGCACGACCGTGGGGTCCTCGAGCATCCGCAGGATCAACGAGCACGCCCCCACCTTGAGGAACGTGGCGTACTCGCTCATGTTGGAGTCGCCGACGATCACGTGCAGGCGTCGGTAGCGGTCCGAGTCGGCGTGGGGCTCGTCGCGGGTGTTGATGATGGGTCGCGAACGGGTCGTCGCGGAGGAGACCCCCTCCCAGATGTGCTCGGCACGCTGGGAGATCGAGAACTGCGCCCCGCGGGCGGTCTGGAGGAGCTTCCCGGCGCCGGAGTAGATCTGCCGGCTCACGAGGAACGGGATCAGCACCTCGGTGTAGTGGTTGAGGTCGTCGTCGCGGCTCGTCAGGTAGTTCTCGTGGCAGCCGTAGCTGTTGCCCGCCGAGTCGGTGTTGTTGCGGAACAGGTAGATGTCGCCGCGGATGCCCTCCTCGGCGAGGCGCGCCTCGGCCGACTCGACGAGCTGGCCGAGGATCCACTCCCCCGCCTTGTCGTGGGCGACGAGGTCGAACAACGAGTCGCACTCCGGGGTCGCGTACTCGGGGTGTGAACCGACGTCGAGGTAGAGCCGGGCGCCGTTGCCCAGGAACACGTTGGACGAGCGGCCCCAGGAGACGACCCGGCGGAAGAGGTACCGGGCGACCTCGTCAGGGCTGAGCCGGCGCTGGCCGCGCAAGGTGCAGGTGACCCCGTACTCGTTCTCGAGTCCGTAGATCCTGCGGTCCATGGATCCTCAAGCTAGCGGTGGATCCCCGCCTGCGGTGGCAGCCCCTCGCTCCCGGTGGGGGCGTCGTGGTGCCGCCGGCGAGGTCACCCCAGGAGGTCGGTGACCTCGTCGTCCTCGATGCGACGGAACATGCGTCGACCGTTGCCGCGCTCGAGCACGGCGACCTCGAGGTCGCCGGTTTCCAGGGTGCGATCGGGGCCGGCCAGCGCACCGACGGCCGCCCGAAGCGCGTCCGAGCAGCTGTTGCCCTCGGTCCAGGCCTCGCCCATCCGCACGCCGATGGCCTCGGCCTCGCCGCCGAGCACGCACCACCCGGTCTCATCGATGAGCGTGCCGTCGTAGAGGATGTGGAACAGCTGGTCCCCACTCGGGTCGTGGCCGACCTCCGCGACGAGGATCTCGACCTCCATCGGCTTCATCTCGTGGGTGAAGACCTGGCCGAGCATCTGGGCGTACTGGTTCGCGAGGCTGCGTGCGTCGACGTCCTCGCGACTGAACGAGAACCCCTTGAGGTCTGCGTGGCGGACCCCGGCGATGCGCAACTGGTCGAACTCGTTGTACTTGCCGACCCCGGCGAAGCCGATGCGGTCATAGATCTCGGAGATCTTGCGCAGCATGCGTGACGGGTTCTCGGCGCAGACCAGCACGCCGTCGTCGAAGGTGCAGGCGACCAGGGCGCGCCCACGGGCGATGCCCTTGCGGGCGTAGTCCGCCCGGTCCTTCATCATCTGCTCGGGAGCGACGTAGAACGGTGCGGTCATGATCGTGCCTCCCGAGCCACGCGAGCCGACTCGGCCAGCGCAACGGTGCGCTCGGCGAGCTCGGCATCCTCGACGCGACGGAACCCGTCTCCCGAGATCGTGGCCACGACCGGGTAGATGCCGCGGACGAGATCGGCTCCGCCGGTGGCGGAGTCCTCGTCCGCTGCCTCGTACAGGGCCTGAAGTGCGAGGTTCACGGCATCGGCGGCGTCGAGGGCCGAGCGCCACCCCAGCTTCACGACCGTCGTGGCGTGCAGGGAGCCCGAGCCCGTCGTTGCGTGATCGGACTCCTCGTAGCGCCCGCCGGTGACGTCGTACTGGAACAGCCGGCCGGCGCTACGACCGGTGTCGTAGCCGGCGAAGATCGGCACGACCGCGAGCCCCTGCATCGCCGCCGGGAGATGGTTGCGGACCATCTGTGACAGCTGGTTGGCCTTGCCCTCGAGGCTGAGTGGACCGCCCTCGACCTTCTCGTAGTGCTCGAGCTGCAGCTGGAACAGCCGCACCATCTCGACGGCCGGGCCCGCTGCGCCGGCGATCGCCACACCCGAGTGGCGGTCCGCCGGGAACACCTTCTCGATCGTGCGGTGGCTGATGAAGTTGCCCGACGTCGCCCGCCGGTCACCCGCCATCACGACGCCGTCGCCGTACCGGATCGCCACGCAGGTCGTGCCATGGGTGACCGGGAGCCGCTGGTCGACCGGGTGATCGGGCACGACGGGCGCGAGTCCGGCGTGACGCACCAGCGCGGCGAAGTCAGGTCCCGGGTCCGACCCGGCGGGGAACTGCGGGAGGCTCACGGTCGTGACGCTACAAGCGGCCGAGGTCGGGTCCCGCCCCTCATTCGCCGCCCTTCTGGATGTAGGACTTGACGAAGTCCTCGGCGTTCGTCTCGAGCACGTCGTCGATCTCGTCGAGGAGCTCGTCCAGCTCGGCCTTGATCTTCTCGCCCGACTCGGTCGTCGCCGGCTCCTCGACCACCTCGTCCTCGCGACGCTGTGGGGCCGGCTTCTTCTTCTGCTCACGTTCTGGCATGTCGCACCTCCGCGTCGTCGAGCACCGTACCGCGCGGGCGCCGCGAAACTGTGACGGGTTCCGAGATGCCGTCGACGCGTCGCGCTGGCACCGACCGCGGCCCTGCCCGGGCGATCAGGCGCGCAGGCGGGCGAGCAGGTCGGCGGCCGAGGTGGCGGCGTCGATGAGCTCGCCCACCGCCTCGGCGTTGCCGCGCCCCGGCTCGAGCATCGGGACCCGTTGCAGGGACGATCCGCCGACGTCGAACACGAGCGAGTCCCAGTTCGCCGAGACGATGTCGTCGGCGAAGCGCTCGAGGCAGCGACCACGGAAGTAGGCCCGGGTCTCCGCCGGTGGGTCGTGCACGGCACCGCGCGACGTCCGCGTCGGTGGTGAGACGCTCGAGGTCGAGGCGCCGGGCCAGCGACGAGCCCGGACGCAGGTCGTGGTACTGCAGGTCCATCGCGGCGAGACGTGCGTCGTCCCACTCGAGTTCGTGGCGGGCGCGGTAGCCGTCGAACAGGCGGTACTTGGCGACCCAGTCGAGCTGCCCGGCCAACGACCGCGGGTCCGACTCCAGGCCCTCGAGCACCGCCTCCCAGCGGTCCAGCACCTCCTCACCGACCTCGTCCCCGACCGCCGCGAGTCCGTGGCGCTGGGCGTACTCCCGGGCCCGCTCGAGCAGGTGCCACTGGATCTCGAGCGCTGTCATGGACCGACCGTCCGCGAGGTCGAGCGGCTCGGCGAGGCCGACGTCGAGCGACACCTGCTGCATCGCCGGGACCGGACGGGCGAGGGTGATCGGCGCGCCGAGCGCGTCGTCATCCACCATCGCGAGCACCAGGGCGGTCGTGCCCAGCTTGAGGAAGGTGGCGACCTCGGCCATGTTGGCGTCACCGGCGATGACGTGGAGCCGGCGGTACTTCTGGGCATCTGCGTGCGGTTCGTCGCGGGTGTTGATGATCGGACGCTTCAACGTCGTCTCGAGGCCGACCTCCTCCTCGAAGAAGTCCGCTCGCTGCGTGAGCTGGAACGGCACCTCGTCGCGCCGTGCGCCTGCCAGCTCGGAGCCGATCTTCCCCGACCCCGTGAAGATCTGACGGCTGACGAGGTGCGCCGTCGCGTGGGCGACGATCCGCCCGAACGGGGTGGCGCGGTCGAGCAGGTAGTTCTCGTGGCAGCCGTAGCTGTTGCCCTTGCCGTCGGAGTTGTTCTTGTAGACGACGATCTCCTGGTCGTCGGGGAGCAGCCGCCGGGCCGCATCCATCGACCGCACCAGGATCTCCTCGCCGGCACGGTCGTAGAGCACCGCTTGTCGTGCATCCACGCACTCGGGCGCGGAGAACTCGGGGTGGGCGTGATCGACGTAGTAGCGCGCACCGTTGGTCAGCACCGCGTTCACCAGGTGGGTCTCCACCTCGGGTGCCTGGTTCAACAGCAGCTCGCCGCGTGCGTCGTTGCCGGGCGACTCGTCCTCGAAGTCCCAACCGACCCGCGTCGCCACGCCGTCGCGGGCGTCCGCGAGCGACCCGAGGTAGGCGTTGATGAGCATCGACGACGCCGAGATGGGGTTGGAGTCGACCGAGTTGCGGATGACGATCCCGTACTCGGTCTCGATGCCACAGATCTTGGGGACGGCCACGACGCAGGAAGCTAGCCGTCTGGCCGGCCGGGGCCCGTGCGGACCGCTACTTCACGACCTCGCCGAGTCCGACCGCCGGCTGGAGGGTGAGCGGCATCACGGTGGCGGACCGGCCGCCGACGGTCGTCTCCTGTCCGGCGGCGAAGGTCGCGAAGATCGCTCGGGTCCGGCCGGTCGTGTCGTCGAAGAACGACAGCCCCCCGGAACCGGTGCGCCCGTTGGACGAGGCGACCCACGGTCCCTCGGGGTCCGAGGTGCAGGGTCCGAGCGGACCGGTGCACCGGGCGATCCCGGTCGAGTACCGCGGTTCCCACCACCGGCCGGCCGAGTAGGCGAGCAGGTACGTGCCGCGGGTGGCGTCGTAGGTCATCGCCGGTTGCTCGATGAAGTGGTACTCCCATGGGAACTGGCGGGGCAGGATCGTCACCGGCGGACCCGAGAGGCCGCCGCTGGCGGTCAGACGGAAGGTCCGGAGCGGTTCCTCGGTGTCGCTCAGCGCTGCCAGGAGGTACCAGCGCCCGTCCTCGTCGCGGAACAGCTCGGGGTCGAGCGCACCGCCGCGTCCGCCGAGACCGCAGTACAGCGGTGTGGGTTCGGGCTCGTAGGGTCCCTCGGGAGCGGTGGCGACAGCGCGGCCGATGCACTGTGCGTTGTCGGGCTGGGGTGGGTTGCGCCGATCGGCGGCGAAGTACATCAGCCAGCGGCCACCGATCATCCCGACCGTCGGCGCCCACAGCTGCTCGGACGCTGCGGCCCAGGCAGGCCGGGTCGGCATCGCCTCGCGCGTGATCTCGTTCTTCTCGCCCAGGGTGTACACGCGATCGATGTCGTCGGTGACCGTGACGGGTGCGCGCAGGTGATTGTTCGAACCGAACACGAAGTAGGTGGATCCGGTGCGCACCACCGACGGGTCCGAGGTCTCGGGCAGCGTCGGCCGGTCGATGGACGCCAGTCGGGCGATCGGGCCGAGCTCAGGCCCGCACGCGCTGAGTGCCAGCGCTGCGGCAGCTCCCAGTGCGGCGAGACGGAGACGACGGAGGGAACGGCGCGGGGGACGAAGGTGGCGCAGCACCGTGGTGTCGTCGACCGGGTCGGACGGCAACCTGAACATCGGTGAGTTCTACGGTTCGAGGACCTCGTAGACGACGAACCCCTGTCCCCGTTCCCGGAGCTCCATGAAGCGCTCGATCACCGACTCGGGGACGCCGGCCGCCCGGGCCATGTCGAAGGTCCCGCGGTTGTCGATCGTGAACACGCCCTCGGGGGCCTGGTCCCCGAGCGCGGCGCGGATCTGGCGGTCGAGCTCGACCATCTCCGCCCGCTCGGCGGGCTCGAGCGGGTCCCAGCGCGCCAGTTCGGTCCCCTCGAAGGTGAGCCCGGCGTCCATGGCGTCGATGCTCACCATGTTCAGCACGCGATCGGCCGCCCCGAGCTCACGGATCCGATCGTCGCCGTACTGCAGTTGAGCGAACTCGTCGGGTTCGACCGAGACGTCGAACCCGGCCTGCTCGAGCAGCAGGAAGAGCCCGGGCCCCGCAGCGAACCAGTTGAGGGGGTCGATGGAGCGCACGGCGTAGGAGCGCTCCTGGTCGAGGCGCTGCTGGGTCGGCTCCGCCACTTCGTCCAGCGCGACCGACAGGGCGTGCTGGGGCAGCTGACCGTCGTTGCCGCTGACGAACACGACGGCCGCCACCACCGCCACCGCGGACGCGACGGCTGCGACCGCGAGCTCGCGTCGGTCGTCGGCGCGTCGGGCCGACCGGCGCAGCAGTGCGCCGATCACCGCCCAGGCGAGACCGATCGTCGCGAACATGGAGATGGCCCACCACCAGCGGATCATGTACGGCGCGACGAACCCGGTGAGCCGCGCGGTGGACAGGGTGCCGAGCGCGATCGCGGTGATCGCCACCGCAGCCCACGCGGCCTCGTCACGTCGCCGGCCGCGGAGGGCCGTGGCGGCCATCACGGTGAGCCCGGCGAGGACCGCCAGCAGCCAGGGGACCCGGGTCTCGCGGGAGAACGAGAACCCGTCGCGCTCCTCGACACCCGCCCACGGGGCCGGGAACGCGAGCTGATGGTTGGTCACCCGCACCGCGGAGCCCCAGCCGGCCACGTCGTCGGACGGATCGAGCGAGTAGTCGATGATGGCGGTGATGTTCGCCGGCTCGCCGACCAGCTGCTGCACGAGCGCCGGCGACCAGCAGACCACGAGGACCACGATGCTGGCGCCCACCGCTCGCAGGCCACTGCGATCGCGTCGCCGGGTCGCCTGGCGGGTCCGTTCGACGGTGGTGACGCCGACGCCCACGTCGCCAGCCGGCGAGATGTCGCTGGGGTCCGGGGCCCCGCCGGGATCCGGACTCGATGGGTCCCTTCCGTCGGCTCCGACGCGCTCGACCTCGATGTCGCGGCGCGCAGCGAGTCGGCCCGCGACGATCGGGGCGAGGGTCGTGACGACCATGAGCGCCCCGAGGCCGCCGACGAGGGGGAGGTAGCCGATGTGCGCCTGGACGCAGAAGGTGCCGATGGCGCTCGCCAGCGGCAGCAGACCGGGTCGGCCGCTGACGACGTCCCAGGCGAGGAGCAGGAACAGCACGAACGGGAAGAACGCGACGTAGGGGTTCCAGGGTTCGAGGAGCCCCTCGACACCCATCGACGCCATGGTCACGACGAGTCCGGCGGACACCAGGCCGCTCAGGAGCAGACCGCCACGCCGACGGGCCAGCAGCACGCTGCCGACCGCCGAGGCGGCCACGATCGCGGCGACCCCCACGACCAGACCGTCGTTCCCCAGGGCCCACTCGAAGGGCGCCAACGCCCAGAACAGCAGCGGGCCGGGGTGTGCCCACCCCCACCGCGACCATGCCCCCAGCAGGGGTGTGTCGGCGCCCCCCACGTCGCCGACGCGCAGCGCCGTCAGCGCCACGTCGCCGCCGGGTCGCCAGTCACCCAGAACGATCGAGAGCGCCCCGACCACGACGGGGACGAGCACGGCCAGGAGCTGCACGACGAGCAGCCATTGCGCCGGCGTGCTCGGTAGACGCTCCGCGAACCAGGACCCGGCGACCGGGCCGCGTGGACCCGGGGGTCGGTCCCCGTCGCCCGCCCCGTCCCGGTCCCGGCCGGCAGCACTCACCATCGTCTCGCCGGGCTCCATACCGGCCCGGACGCTAGCCGCAGCCGGACGCCGGGATCGGTACCCCCCGCCGACGCCCGCTACAGGTACTGGCCGGTGGCCACGCGCTCGATCGAGCGTCCGCCGGCGGGGTCCTCGGCGTCGTCCTGGTGCACGAGGGTGCGCACGTACACGATGCGCTCGCCCTTCTTGCCCGAGATCTTCGCCCAGTCGTCCGGGTTGGTCGTGTTCGGCAGGTCCTCGTGCTCCTTGTACTCCTGGTGGATCGACTCGATCATGTCGTTCACCCGGATGCCGGTTCCGCCGTCCGCGAGCTGACGTTTGATGGCCAGCTTCTTGGCGCGTCGCACGACGTTCTCGATCATGGCACCGGACGAGAAGTCCTTGAAGTACATGACCTCCTTGTCGCCGTTCTGGTAGGTCACCTCCAGGAACTGATTGGACTCGTCGGTCCGGTACATCTCCTCGACCGTGCGTTCGATCATCGATCGGACCGCCTTCTCGGGGTCGCCGCCGCCGTGGCGGTCGACCTCGTCGGTGTCGAGCGGCAGGTCGGTCGTGAGGTAGCGCCCGAAGATCTGCGCCGCAGCGGTCTCGCCGGGGCGGTTGATCTTGATCTTCACGTCGAGGCGCCCCGGTCGCAGGATCGCCGGGTCGATCAGGTCCTCCCGGTTCGACGCTCCGATCACGATCACGTTGCGCAACGTCTCGACGCCATCGATCTCCGCGAGCAGCTGGGGCACGATCGTGGCCTCCATGTCCGAGGAGATGCCGGTTCCACGTGTGCGGAACAGCGACTCCATCTCGTCGAAGAACACGATCACCGGGGTGCCGTCCTCGGCCTTCTCGCGGGCCCGTTGGAACACCAGCCGGATGTGGCGCTCGGTCTCCCCCACGTACTTGTTGAGCAGCTCGGGGCCCTTGATGTTCAGGAAGAACGAACGAGCCTCGCGGCCGGTGGTCTCGGTGACCTTCTTGGCCAGGCTGTTCGCGACGGCCTTGGCGATGAGGGTCTTGCCGCAGCCGGGCGGGCCGTACAACAGGATGCCCTTGGGGGCCGGCAGCCGGTACTCCCGGAACAGGTCCTGGTGCAGGAACGGGAGCTCGACCGCATCGGTGATCTGTTCGATCTGGTCGTCGAGGCCGCCGATGTCCGCGTAGGAGATGTCGGGCACCTCCTCGAGCACGAGCTCCTCGACCTCGGCCTTGGGCAGCTTCTCGAGCAACAGACCGGAGCGGGCGTCCATCAGGACGATGTCGCCCGCCCGAAGCGCCTGCCCGCGCAGTTGCTCGGCGAGCTCGGCGACGCGTTCCTCGTCCGCCCGGCCGACGACGAGGGCGCGTCGGTCGTCGTCGAACAGCTCCTTGAAGGTGACGATCTCACCCGAGCGCTCCGGTGAGCGCACCATCACGACGTTGTAGGCCTCGTTGAGCACGACCTCGGCGCCCTGGACCAGCTCCTCGGGGTCGATCGCAGGGCTGACCTCGACACGCATCTTGCGGCCCGCGGCCTGCACGTCGACGGTGTCGTCGTCGTTGATCCCCAGCAGGGTGGCGTACGCGGCGGGTGGTTGGGTGAGCTTGTCCACCTCGTCGCGCAGCGCGGCGATGTGGTCGCGTGACTCGCGCAGCGTGTAGGTGAGCTTCTCGTTCTGGCTGACCGCCTGGGCGAGCTGACCCTTCGTCTCGAGCAACCGCTCCTCCAGGGTGCGGACCCGTTTGGGCGCGTCCTGCAGTCGCTGCACGAGCGTGGCCACCTCGTCCTGGAGCTCGCCGATCTGCCGGCGCAGCTCGGTCGGGTCGAGCTCGCTGTCGTCCTCGGGCCGGTCGTCGTCCATCACGTCTCCCTGTCGCGCTGCGTGCTGGCGACCGTTCTACCGTCTCCACCGCTGGGTGTGGGCCCACCGGCCGGAATCGACGCTCGCTCCGCGCGGAGTTTGCACCGCGGAGGCCGTGGTAATCGGTGGGGGTACACTCATCCGCACACACGTGGGGCCGGCCACGACCGGCGACTCGGACGAAGGCAGGTCACACCATGGGTTTGAAGGTCTGGATCGATCAGGACCTCTGCACCGGCGACGGGCTCTGTGAGGAGATCTCCCCGGCGGTGTTCACCCTGCTCGACGACGGCTTGGCCTACGTCAAGGAGGGCGACAAGGTGTTCAGCGACCCCGGCGGCGCCGAGGGCCTCGCCGACATCCCCGACAAGGAACTCGACGGCGTCATCGAGTCGGCCGAGGAGTGCCCCGGGGAGTGCATCTTCATCGAGGCCGAGTGACCCCACCGGCAACGTGTCGACGATGACCGACCGGTGATCGGGTGACGTGGTGCGGGGGTCGTGGCTGCCGGCTGATGCAGCCGTGACCGGGACGGGAACGACGTGAGTTCTTGGCGCGCCGGCGCGCTCGTGTTCGTCACTTCCGCCGCGGTGCTCGTGCTCGAGATCATCGCGGGCCGGCTCATGGCGCCCTACGTGGGGGTCTCGCTCGACACCTTCACGGCGATCATCGGCACCGTGCTCGCTGGCATCGCTGCCGGTGCCGCCATCGGTGGACACATCGCGGACCGCCATGACGCGGCGCGCCTGCTGGGCCCGACGCTCGTGCTCGCTGGAGCGCTCTCGTGGCTCGCGCTCCCGGCGCTGCGGCTGGTCGGTCCCGCGGTGGGCACCGGTCCGGTCGGCATCGTCGCGCTCGCCGCTTCGACGTTCCTGGCGCCCACGGCGGTGCTCAGCGCTGTTGCGCCGATGGTGGCCAAACTCCGCCTCGACCGGCTGGCCGACACCGGCTCGGTCGTCGGTGGCCTCTCCGCCGCCGGTACCGCCGGCGCCCTCGCGGGCACGTTCCTGACCGGGTTCGTGCTGGTGGTGGTGCTGCCGACCTCGGTGGTGGTGATCGGAGTGGGAGCCCTGCTCGTCGTCGGCGGTCTGTGGTTGACCTGGCGTCTCGGCGGCGCCCGGCCAGGGGTCGGGACGGCCCTGGTGGTGCTCATCGCTGGGGCCGGTGCGCTGCTCTTCCCCGCGCCGTGCGACGCCGAGACGCCCTACTCCTGTGTCCGGATCATCGCCGATGAGGACCGGCCCGGCGGACGGAGCCTGATCCTCGACCGAGCCCGGCATGCCCACGTCGACCTCGATGACCCGACGCACCTCGAGCTGCGCTACGTGCGACTCTTCGCCCAAGTCGTCGCCGCTTCGCCGCCGGGACCGCTCGAGGTGCTGCACCTCGGGGGCGGTGGTTTCACCTTCCCCGGCTACCTGGCGGAGGTGCGACCGGGGTCCACCCAGACCGTCATCGAGATCGACCCGGAGCTCCCCGAGATCGCCCGGGCCGAGCTGGGGCTGCGCGACCGGGCGGGCCTCGAGATCGTCGTCGGCGACGCCCGGACCGAGCTCGACGCGCTGGGTCCCGATCTCGACGGCACGGTGGACCTCGTGATCGGGGATGCGTTCGCCGGGACGTCGGTGCCCTGGCACCTCACCACCGAGGAGCTCACCGAGCGCATCGCCGAGCTCCTGGCACCCGGCGGCCGCTACGTCATGAACGTCATCGACGGTGGCGCGAACCGCTACGCACGTGCCCAGGCGGCCACACTGGCCGAGGTCTTCGATCACGTGGCCGTGATCGTTCCCCCCGAGGGCGTCGCGACCGAGCGTCCGGTGAACCAGGTGCTCATCGGGAGCGCCGAGCCGATCGCGGACCTCGAGATCGACGCCCGCGACGGCCGGGTGCTCGACCCGGCGGAGACACGCGCCTTCATCGACGGGGCGTGGATCCTCACCGACGACCACGCCCCGGCGGACCAGCTGATGCTGCGGCGCCAGTAGCGACACCGCAGCCGGACCTCATGTCCCGGGGGGCGCCTCGGTCGTGGTGGGCGCTTCGGTGGTGGTGGGCGCTTCGGTGGTGGTGGGCGCCTCGGTGGTGGGCGCCTCGTTGGCGGCGGCTCGGTGGACGGTGCCTGGGTCGGCGGGGGCTGCGTCGGCGTCACCGCTGTCGTCGTCGACTCGGTCGTGGTCGTGTCGTCGGTGTCGTCGCCGTTCCCGTTGACGAGCAGGACGACGACCAGCACGGCGACGGCCACGAGCAGCGCGATGATCGCGACCGCGTACCCGGGCACTCCGCCGCCACTCGGCGGTGCTGTGGCCGGGCCCTGGGGTGTCGTCGGGTCGACGGGCGCCCCCGCGGCTGTCGACGGGGCGGGCTGGGGCTGCTGCGCCGCAGGCATCGAGGCGGTCGGATCGCCGGTGGCGTCCATCGACCTGGTCGGGTCGTCGGGGTCGTGCGGCATGCCGCCGGGGCTGTCGTCGCTCATGTGGACCTCCTGGTCGCGCCCGACACGGTAGCGACTGCACGGCGTCAGCTGGTGCACGCTCCGGTCGGCACCGGTCCGCTGACCCCGCCTGCGAGCAGCGCCGAGAGCTCGGAGCTGTCGAGCGCGTAGGCGACGTCGGAGTCGTCCGGCGCGACGGCCACGGCGATCGCGACCACGGTCCCGTCGCCGCGCAACACGGCGCTGCCGGAGTCCCCCGGCTCGAGTGCGCTCGCGAGCACCAGCAGATCGCGGTCGACGCGGGCGCGGTCGTAGATGTCGAACCCGGTCGCGTCGATGAGGTCGGCCGCCTGGAACGGTGACGGCGCGAACGGGCCGCCGCCGGGGAACCCGAGGACCAGACCGGCGTCGCCGAGCACCGGTGCCGTGAGCTCGAGCGGCGGCCGGTCCAGCTCGGTGCCGACGAGCGCCAGGTCGACGCCGGGGTCGAAGGCGACGACGCGACCCGTGGCTTGCTCGCCGTCCGCGGTCACGAGGCGCAGCTCCTCGGTGCCCGCAACGACGTGGGCGTTCGTGGCGACGAGGCCCGGAGCGACCACGAACCCACTCCCGGATTGGATCCGCCCGCAGGCCGGCCCCTCGAGGCGGACCGCGCTGCGGGCCGCTCGGTCCAGGGTCTCCTGGCTCACCGGGCTGTCCTCGGGTGCGGCCCCGATGTCGGGGGCCGCACGCAGGCCTGTGAACAGCTGTGGGTAGCCGCCCTGGGCGAGCTCCTGCTCGAGCGCAGCGATCTGCGGTGGCGGCTCGGGCAGGTACTCCGCCACGAACCGGGCGATGGTGGACCCACGCGCCGTCGCGGCGGGCCAGCCGGCGGCATCTGCCATGACCGGCACGATCAGCCAGGTGGCGACGACCACCCCGACGACGCCGAGCGCGCACCCGCCCACCGCGTCGACGTTGCGTCCGTGGGGGGTGTCGACACCGCGGCGCAGCCGCGCTCCGATCGCGGCGCCGATGCCCTGGCCGAGCGTCGCCAGGACCACGAGCACCGCGGTCCCCATCAGGAAGACAGCGAGGTCCGACTCGAGCGAGAGCCGCTCGACCACTCGAGGAGCGAGCACGATGCCGACCGCCAGGCCGGCGGCGGCCCCGATCCAGCCCGACAGCCGACGGAGGAACCCGAGGCGCCAACCACCCCACGCCGCCAGGCCGGCCGCCACGACCAGAACGAGGTCCAGCCCGTTCACGGACCCGTCACGACCGTCGGTTCACTGCGCGCCCAGACGCGCCGTGGTGAGGAAGCCGGTGTGGCCGACCATGCGATGGTCGGGGCGCACGGCCTGCCCTTCGACGTACCAGCCGCGCTGGAGGACCTCCACCGTCTCGGCGCCGAAGAACGACGAGGTGGCGAGCGCATCGCGCAGCTGGGCGACCTGCATGACGCTGGGGGTGTACGCGGCGAGGATCCCGCCCGGACGCAGCGCAACTGCGGCGTGGGGCACCACCTGCCACGGTTCGGGCAGGTCCAGCACGACCCGGTCGAGATCCTCCTCGTCGATGCCGTCGTAGCTGTCCCGCAACTCGACGCGGTAGCGCGTCGCCGACTCGGTGCCGAGGAACTGCTCGACGTTGGTCCGGGCCCGGTTCGCGAAGTCCTCGCGCAGCTCGTAGCCGACGATCTCGGCGCCCGCACGCAGCATCGCCATCGAGAGCGCACCCGACCCCACGCCGGTCTCGAACACCCGGATGCCGGGCCCGATGTCGGCCAGCATCAGCAGGGGTCCGATGTCCTTCGGGTAGATGACCTGCGCCCCGCGGGGCATCTTGAGGATGAACTCGGCGAGCGTCGGGCGCAGGACCGTGTAGCCCTGGCCGCGTCCGGTGCGCACGACCGACCCCTCGGGCAGGCCGATCACCTCCGCGTGCGCCACGAACCCCGAGTGCGAGTGGAACTCCTTGCCGTCGGTGAGCACCGCCTGGTAGCGGCGGCCCTTGCTGTCGAGGAACTGCACGAGGTCGCCCTCGGCGAGGAGACTGGTCATCAGGGTCCTTGTCGTCGCGCGCCGTCGGCGCTGGATCGTCGTCCGGGCTGCCCCGCTGCCGCCGGCTCGCGGACGTCGCCGGTCCCGCCTGGCGGTTCGACGCCGCGGCCGGGTCGGGGTGAGAGATGGACCCGTTGCGCCGTCGCCCGCTCGGTGAGCCGACAGAAGGCGCAGATGTCGCCACTGCTCGGGGCGCCGCACTGCTCGCAGCGACCGATCGGACGGTTCTCGCCGTCGGGGTCGTCGGCGAAACGTTCCGCCACGCGGCGCAGGAACCCGAAGTAGAAGTCGGCCTTCGAGCCCGGCGACTGCAGCTCGACATCCGCGAGCGCGTCCTTGTAGCCGAGGTGTCGGTTGCCCGCCGACATGGGGCACTCCTCGACGAGGTAGTCGATGCCGGTGATCAGGCAGTACGCAGCGGTCTCGCGTTCGGAGAGTCGAACCAGCGGCTTGACCTTCCGCGGGAACCCGTCGCGCGCCGCAAGGACCGGCAGCTGGCGTCCCAGGTACTCGGTCTGCCACCGAAGCACGTTGCCGAACAGCACCGCCGCCTCGTCGTCGAGGTTGTGGCCCGTCACCAGCGCGTCGTAGCCACCGTCCACCGCTGCGGCGTCGAACACGTGGCGCTTCGACGTGCCGCACGCGGAGCACGGTGCGCGCCGTGCGGCACGCGACCCCTCGGGGATGTCGAAGCCGTACTCCTCGGGGAGGTCGACCTCCACCAGGGCCAGACCACGCGCCGCTGCGAAGTCCCGGGCGTGGCGTGCCGAGGCCTCGCTGTACTCGCCGATACCGAGGCCCACGTAGAGCCCGTCGGCCCGGTAGCCGAGTCGTACGAGCAGGTCCCAGACGGCGAGGGAGTCCTTGCCGCCCGAGACCGCGACCAGGATCCGGTCGTCGGGCTGGAGCATGTCGAACTCGTGGATCGTGCGGCGGACCTGCTCCTCACAGAACCGCTCGAAGTGCTCGCCGCAGAAGTTCGCGTTCGCCCGCCGGACGTCCACCACGGCCGGGCCCCGACACACCCGGCACTTCACGTGGCGCCGCCCGAGATCACCGGTCGGACCTCGACCTCGTCGTCGACGTCCAGTCGGGTGTCGGCGGGGATCAGCTCGCCGTTGCGGATGACCAGGACCGACTCGCGGTTGAGCCCGAGTCGCTCGATCAGCACCGACACCAGCACGGGGGCATCGTGGGTCTCGGTCCGGCTCGGGTTGCGGAGGTGGACGATCACGCTGCCCATGATGGTCGACGGCGAACGACGACGGCACCACGCCCGGTGCGCCCGCTCAGGCAGGGCAGATCGATCAGCGGTCAGTCGAAGACCGTGGTCCGCGGGCGTGTCGCTCGCCGACCCAGACCGGCGCGGGCCCGCGTCAGACTCGCGGCGCGGGCGGTGTCGAGCTCCGCCGCGGCCAGGTCGAGCTCCACGGTGAGGCGCTCCTGGCGGCGAGTCGGGCGGGTCACCTCGTCGAAGCGCCGCCCGCGTCGAGCTTCGCGTTCTGCCAGGCGCCGGTGGCGACGCGATCCCACCCTGGAGCGATCCAGCCGACGCTGGGTGCGTGCCAGGCGTCGCGCGGCTCGCCGCTGGGATCGGGTCGGAGCGGTCGCCGAGCGCACCTTCTTCTCCAACGCCGAACGGCGCGCCGACAGCGCGCGCTCGCGCCGTGTGGCCGAGGGCCGGGCGACCACCGTGTAGGTCTCGCCGGGACGCAACGTCGCTCGTGTGACGGACTGCTCGTCGCGGTCGACCGCCTCACGCAGTCCATCGCCGAGGAAGACGATCCCCCGGCCGGCGAGGTCCGCCCCGAACCCGTCGCCGAACAGCTTCGACAGGGCCCGCGCAGTCAGCCATTTCAGCATCAGCCGCGACGGACCTCGATGATCGCCGAGGACCGCTTGCCGGCCCGGCGACCCAGCAGGAACGCGATGATCAACAGGAGGAGGGCGACTCCTGCGCCCACGGCGACCAGCTGGTTCTTGGCGCCCTCGACCTGATTCGTGGCTTCGCCCTGGATGTCGGTGAGCTTCGCCCGGATGTCCGACGGCTCGATCCGCCCGTCCGGATCGGTTGATGGGGTGCTCATCGTGGACCTCCGTGGTCGGTGCGGGCGGCGGATCGGCTGCTGAACGTGGCGAGGCTCCACACGAATCCGCCCATCACCAGCAGTCCGATGACGGCGGTGATCAGGTACGGCAGCCAGGACCAGGTGCCGCCCCCGACCACGCCGGGTTCGTTGAAGAACTCGATCTGCTGGAGGCCGCGCAGCAGCGCGAGCAGCAACAGGAACAGCCCGAGGGCCAACAGGACCGATCCGGCGATCCCGAGCCCGAGGGACCGGCCCAGGGACTTGAGCGGGTCGACCGTCTCCTGTTTGGCGTAGCCGACGACGAGGGTCTTCAGCTCGGTGACCTGCGCCATGGGACCCGGGCGCTCGGGTGGGGTGGCCCAAGGCGGGCCGCTGGACTCTGCTGGCACATGGACCTCCTGGCCGGGACGTCCTTTGTAGCACCCGTTGGCGGCGGTGCTCAGCCCTCGTCGGGATCGAGGCCGAACGAGCGTCGTGCCTCCAACAGGATCTCCTGCTCGGCGACGAGCTCCTGGAGCAGTGCGATTCGATCCTCGCGCCCCGACGCCCGCAGCACCTTGAGCCGGTCGAGCGGGCCGAGCGGGCTGACGATCGCGAGTTGGTGGAGGCGGAGATCTGGGTCGTCGCTGAAGACCGGCTCCTCGTCGAGCTCCACGCCGGCGAGCTCCGCCATGAGCGACAGCACCCGGCGGACGTCGGTCTCGAGGCGGTCGAGCGCTTCGACCGACCCGATCTCGTCGGAGAGGGGCGCGTCGTCGAGCGCCCGAACCATCGCCCGTGGGAACGGGTCATCTGGCAACCAGTCGAGGATCTCGATCCGACGTGTGCCCACGCTCAGCAGGGACGAGCCGCCGTCCGGCTGGCGGGTCAACTCCAGCACCCGGGCGATGCAGCCGACCGTGGCGCGGGTGTCGCCGCCGCCCACCTCGCTCCCCCGCTCGATGAGCACCACCCCGAACTCGGGTCGATCGGCGAGCAGCACGGTGTCGACGAGCACCCGGTACCGCGGCTCGAAGACCTGGAGCGGGAGGGCCATTCCCGGAAGCAGCACGGACCCCAGCGGGAACATCGGGAGCTCGACGGGGTCGGCGTAGGCGTCGACGTCCGCGACGTCCTCCGGACCCGACTCGTCGTCGTCATCGCCGTGCCCCTCGGGGTCGGGAGGTGTCATGTCGGCGGCACGGCGGGCAGGGGCGACAGGGTGTCCAGCGGCGGCGCGTCCGGAAAGCCGGAGGCGGCCTCCAGCAGCTGCTCCTGCAGCGCGAGGTCGGACTCGCGGATCGTTCGGTCCGGTGTGTTGATGAGGTAGGAGAACGCCAGCTCGGTCCCGGGCACGGTGGTGAGCCAACCCGAGAGCGCCGTCACGGGGTTCAGCGACCCGGTCTTGGCACGAACCCGGTCCCGCAGCAGATCACCGGTCAGGCGGTCGTCCAGCGTGCCGGGGCGGCCGGGGCGAGCGAGCCCGTCGGCGACGACCCCGCTGGACCCCTGCTCGACGAGCAGCCCGGCGAGCAGGTCGCAGCGGAGCCGGACGTTCTCCGACAGCCCGGAGCCGTCGTCGAAGCCGACCCCCTCGGCGGGGAGCCCCGAGTCCGCCAGCCAGTCGCGCACGGCTGCCAGCCCGGCCTCGGTCGACCCGTCGCCGTTCACCTGCAGGCCGATCTCCTTCACCAGCAGCTCGGTCGTGGTGTTGTCCGAGAACGCAAGGGCCTGGGCGACGAGCTCGGCGACGGTGAGCGAGGCGAGCTCGGTGAGCGGCGCCGCACCGTCGGGCGCCGTGCCGCTCGCCGGGGCGCCGCCGACTTCGACCCCGCGGTCCTCGAGGAGGTCGGTCAGCACCTCGGCCGCATGGACGGCGGGCTCGTCGGCCGGGCCGAGCCCCGAGCGCCACGCGTCGTCCACCAGGAGCGCCGAGAGCGGCGCGACCTGCCCCTGGGGGTCGATGAACCTCCGGGGCCAGGCGGGCACGTTGCGAACGCTGTCGTAGCGGCGCTCGTCGCCCACGACGGAGCCCGTGATCTCGCGCACCCCGGCGCCGACGATCCGGTCAGCGAGCGCTCCGATGTCGCTGAAGGGCGGTTCGCCGTTGGGGAGCTGGTCGATGTACGCCTGAGTGCTCAGCAACGGGTCGCCTCCTCCGACGAGGTACAGGTTGCCCCGCACGACTGCACCGTCCGTCGGCGCCCCGTCGGTCACCACTGTCGTCATGAGGCGCGACTCGCGGTCGAGCAGGTCGAGCGCAGCGGCCGAGGTGAGCAGCTTCATGTTCGATGCGGACAGGAGGGGGACGTCTCCCCGGTGCTCCACGACGGTGCTTCCCCCGTCGCGGAGCGTCACGCAGCTGTCGGGCGGGGAGGCGTCGATGACCGGCTGCACCGCAGCCCGGAGGTTGCGGGCGGCGACCGGTCCGACGAGTTGCTCCGGCACCCGCCGGGCCGAGAGCACCGGGGTGGCGGCCACGAGGTCGCGTGCCGGCGCGGCGCGGGGTGTCATGTCGGGCTCGGTCGCGAGGCCCAACCACACCAGCCCGAGCCCTCCCACCAGGGCGACCACGGCACCGATCAGGACGACGCGGCCGCGAGGGGCGCGCACCGTCGGCGGGGCCGGCGTTCGCCGACGCCGGCGCACCACCGGCTCCACCGGTCCGATCTCCTCGTCCGCAGCCCCGCGGCCGCCACGTCGGGCCGAGGGCAGCTCCGAACGGCCCGGGAACTTCGTCGGGTCGAGGGGGGTGGCGCCGGCCCTTTCCGCAGGGGTCTGGGGACGCTTCGGCGGGCGTGGATCCTCGTCGGACACGGTGCCGCTCAGCTCCGTTCGGGCGCACCGGCACGGCGCCCGAGGTGGCTGCTGCGCCGAACGAGGTGCGCGAGGGCGCCGACGGCGCGGTCGGCGGACGGGTAGCAGAGCCGTCCCGTCTCGCGGACCGTCGCCGGTCCCGGGTTGTCGGGAAAGGCGATGGCCAGCTCGGTGGCGGTCAGGATCGGCTTGCCGGTCGCGAGCGACACGTCGTGGGCAGCTCGCGCGAATCGGGCGTCCTGGCGTTCGTGGTACGCGACGATGCGCTCGACGTCGGGGTCGTCGGCGAAGGGTCCCTCGCGCAGCAGCCGCGCCTGGTTCGACTGAATGCCGAGCCCGAGGTAGACGACGGCGTCGACGTCGTCGTGGCGGGCGATCAGCTCCAGCACGGTCGGAATGGTGTCACGGGTCTCGCCGCCAGCGAGGTCGACCGGGTTGTTGCGGCTCCAGCGCGGCGGCAGGTGCTGGTCGATCTCGGCGAGCAGGTCGTCGGGCAGCTGCGCGGCAGCTCGAGGTCGCGGGACCTCGTGATCGCGTCGGCGGTGACGACGCCCCACCCGCCGGCGGTGGTCATCACGACGACGCGGTTGCCGGCCGGCAGCGGCTGGGTGGCGAACGTGGCCGCCGCCTCGAAGGCCTCCTCGACCGTGGCGGCGCGGGTCACGCCGGCCTGGCGGCAGGCGCCATCGAACGTGCGGTCGTCGCTCGCGAGCGATCCGGTGTGGCTCGCGGCGGCGCGGGCGCCGCCATCGGTCGCGCCGCCCTTGACCAGGACCACGGGCATCTCGGCGGCGCTGGCACGGACCGACTCGAAGAAGCCGCGTCCGTCCGCGATGCCCTCGACGTAGGCCAGGCCGACCGAGGTCGCCGGGTCCGACGCGTAGTGGGCGAGGTAGTCGGCGACGCTCGTGGCCGCGGCGTTGCCCGCCGAGACCGCGCGGGAGATCCCGACGCCGGTCGCGCAGGACCAGTTCATGAAGCTGGACACGAAGTTGCCCGACTGACTGGCGACGCCGATGCGTCCGGGAGGGGGCGACGGCGCCACGATCTGCGCGCACAGATTCGACGGCGTGGACACGACGCCCTGGCCGTTCGGCCCGGCGAGCAGGATCCCGAGCTGGTCGCACAGCTCGATCAGCTCGTCCTCGTCGAGCCGGCCCTGCTCGTCGGACTCCCCGTAGCCGGCAGTGGTCAGGAACGCGGCGCGGACGCCCTTGGCGGCGGCGGTACGGAGCAGCTCGGGCACCACCGACTTCGGGGTGCAGACGAACATCAGGTCGGCCGCCCCCTCGGGGAGCTCGTCGAGCGAGCGCATCGTCTCGATCCCGAGCACGGTCGAGGCGTCGCGGTTGGTCGCGAAGACCCGGCCCTGGTAGCCGCCGGCGAGCAGGTTGTGGAGGCTGACGAACCCGAACTTGCCGGGGTGGGTGGACGCTCCCGCGACGATCACGCCACGGGGCTCGAACAGCGCATCGAACTGCTCAGCTGTCGGGCTCACGGAGCGACCTCGACCAGGAGGGCTCGCTCGGCAGGCGTCGCGACCTCGACGAGTGCGTCGACCGGGACCGGACGACCGGCGCTGATGATCAGGGGGTTGAGGTCGATGGCGACCACGACCTCGCCGGGTGCGGAGCCGGCACCGGCGACCGCGTCGTCCGGCGCAGCACCGGCAGCGTCGGAGAGTGCGAGCAGCAGCTCCACCATCGCCTGGCGGTCGACCGCGGGCTCGCCGCGGAACTCTCCCAGCAGCGCCTGGGTCTCGAGTTGGTCGAGCATCTCCTCGGCGTCGACCCGGGTGATCGGCACGAGGCGGATCGCAACATCGGCGACGGCCTCGGCGAGCACTCCGCCGATGCCGACCAGGACCGTGGGGCCGAACTGCTCGTCGTGGGAGACGCCGGCGATGAGCTCCCGGTTCCCGGAGACCATCGGTGCGACGAGGACGCCCGTCGCCTCGTCCTCGGGCCGGGCGGCGGCGATGAGCTCCTGGGCCGCCGTGGCCACGCCGTCGGCGTCGGACACGCCCAGCCGGACGAGACCCCGCTCGGTCTTGTGGGCGATGTGCTCCCCGCACAGCTTGAGCGCGACCGGCAGGCCGACCTCGGCGGCGGCCGCGACGGCGGACGGTGCGTCGGCGACGAGTCGCTCAGGGGCGAAGGGGATCCCGAACCCGGCGAGGAGGGCCTTGGAGTCGGCCTCGGACAACGTGCGTGACATGGGGCGCAGGCTACGCGGCAGGACGGACCCGCCGGAGCGACCCGAGTCGCCAGCGCAGCGGTACGGCCATGGCTCGGCAGTCGGCCCGGAGATCGCCGGGACCTGGCTCGATGCGAGCTCGACCGTTGTCGACGGGCTCGCGACGTTGCCGGCTGTGCGTCCGCGGTCGGGTCCGGCTCCTAGGGTGGATCGCATGCAGATCGTCTCCGCGCTGTTCATCGACGACATCGAGCTGCGTCAGGTGCCCGGGCCCGCCACGAGGATCGATCTCGGCGGCGTCCAGTTCTCGGCACCGGCCCCGGGCCCGTTCCCCGTGACCATCGAGCCGCATCTCGTGGTGATCGTGCGCAACGGCGAGGGCGAGGAGCCCAACGGGGCGCTCGAGGTGCAGTTCCTGCGGGACGGGGAGCAGATCGCACGCAACGTGCAGCCCGTCGACGTCGAGCCCGGCAAGTTCGCCTACCGCTTGGTGCGCGGCGAGCTCGAGTACCCCGGTCCCGGCACGGTCGAGGCGCACTGTCGCATCGACCTCGGTGAGGTCGTGGTCGTCCCCTACACCCTGCTCCCGCCGGTCGACTGACCGGCGTCGTCGTCGGCCATGCGCACCGCAGCGGCGCTCTCCGAGCATCCGCTCGCCACGCACGCCGTCGGTGAGTGCGTCGGGGCGCTGCTCGAGCAGGGCGGCTCCAGCCCTGACCTGCTGGTCCTGGGACTCATGGTGACTGGTGGCACCCAGATCGGCGTGTTCGAGGATTGGCCGGAGTACACCGCCGCCTCCGCGCCGCTGCTGAACCCGCTGCGTCACCCTGGGCGCCAGCGCGGTGTCGGTCCTGGCCGGCGGGCGCGAGGTCGAGGAACACAGCGCAGTCGCCGCCTTCGGTCTCTGGGACGACGATGCCGCTCAGGGCGAGGCGTCGACGTCACACGAGGGGTCCGGGCCCCGGGCCGTGCGGCTCACCTCCGGGGCCGGACCGGAGGGGCCCGGGGTCGTGGGCCTCGGCGCCCTGGCCGGTTCGAGGGGCACGCTGGTGCTCCTCGCGGATCCCTTCAGCTGCCCGGTCGACCTGGTCATCGAGCAGTTGGCGGTGTCTGCTCCGGAGCTGACCGTGGTCGGTGGGCTCGCTTCGGCTGCTCGTCAGCCGGGCGGGAACCGGCTCGTGCTCGACGACGGCCTGCACGCCGACGGCGCGGTGGGCGTGCTGCTGCCGGAGCGGGTCGGGGTGACGACCGTGGTCTCGCAGGGCTGCCGCCCCATCGGCCAGCCACTCACGGTCACGGCGGGTGAGCGCAACCTGGTGGCCGAGCTCGCCGGCCGGCCGGCGCTCGAACGGTTGCTCGAGGTGGTCGAGACGCTGTCCCCGGAGGACCGTCAGCTCGCTGCGCAGGGGATGCACGTCGGACGCGTGATCGACGAGCAGCGCGACGAGTTCGGGCGCGGCGACTTCCTGATCCGCGCCGTGGTCGGCGCAGATCGCGAGCGCGGCGTCGTGGCGATCGGCGACGAGGTGGAGCTTGGAGCGACGGTGCAGTTCCAGCTCCGCGATGCCGCCGCCGCTCACGACGACCTCGTCGAGCTGCTGGGTGAGCGGGCCGCCGCAGGAGCTCTGGTGTTCACCTGCAGCGGGCGAGGATCCGCGCTCTTCGGCGTCCCCGACCACGATGCCACCGTGGTCAGCGAGTCCCTCGCCGGCGCGCCGGTCGCCGGGATGTTCTGCGCCGGCGAGTTCGGCCCCGTCGGGGGAGCGAACTTCGTGCTCGGTTTCAGCGCATCGGTCCTGCTGTTCGACTGACTCCGGCGTGGTCTGATCGGTTCGCCCGTTCGGACCGGCGGGCAGGGGTCGCTACGATCGCCGGACCGCGACCAGGAAGTTGGACACATGGCTGAGGGAACTGCCGCTCCCGGATCGGATCCGGAGCTCGAGCGCCGCGCGATCGACGTGATCCGCGGACTCGCGATGGATGCCCCGCACGCCGCGCGATCCGGTCACCAGGGGACGGCGATGGCCCTCGCCCCGCTCGCGCACGTCCTGTGGACCCGGGTCCTGCGCTACGACGCCGCAGCCCCGCACTGGCCGGACCGGGATCGGTTCATCCTGAGCTGCGGGCACGCGTCGATCCTGCAGTACGCCATGTTGTACCTGACCGGCTACGGACTGACACTCGACGACCTACGCGACTTCCGCCAGTGGGGGTCCGCGACACCTGGGCACCCCGAGGCCGGCCACACCGACGGCGTGGAGGTCACGACGGGCCCGCTCGGGCAGGGCTTCGCGAACGGGGTCGGCATGGCGCTCGCCGAGCAGTCGCTGCGCGAACGCTTCGGCAGCGACGTCGTCGACCACCACATCTACGCACTGGTCTCCGACGGCGACCTCGCAGAGGGGGTCAGCCACGAGGCAGCCTCGCTGGCGGGTCACCTCGGACTCGGGCGCCTGGTCTACGTCTACGACGACAACCACATCTCGATCGACGGACCGACCGAGCTGGCGCTGAGCGACGATGCCGTCGGTCGGTTCGAGTCCTACGGCTGGCACGTCCAACAGCTCGGCGAGGCCGCCGAGGACCTCGACGCGCTCGAGGGTGCGCTCGTCGCCGCACGTGACACCGAGGATCGACCGTCGCTCATCGTCCTGCGCAGCCACATCGCCTACCCCTCCCCCGACCACCTCGACTCGCCCGCAGCCCACGGCTTGTCCTTCGACGACGACTCCATCCGCCGCGCCAAGGAGCTCATGGGTCTGCCCGACGAGGCGTTCCACGTGCCCGACGACGTGCTCGGGCACTACCGCGACGCCGGACGTCGCGGCGGCGTCGCACGCGCCGACTGGGACCAGCGGGCCCACGCGGCGCTCGCCGGCCGCGAGGCCGAATGGGAGGCGACGCTCTCCTCCGCCGGCCTGCCGGGCTGGGAGGCGTCGCTGCCCGCGTTCGAGGCCGGATCCTCCCCCGCCACCCGCGTGGCCTCCCAGAAGGTGCTCAACGCCGTGTTCGACCAGGTGCCCGGCCTGCTCGGCGGCGGCGCGGACCTCACCGGCAACACCGGCACTGCGCTGGACGACCGCGGCGTCGTCTCGGCGGACGAGCCCGGCGGAGCACAGGTGTACTTCGGCATCCGCGAGCACGCCATGGGTGCGGCGCTCGTCGGCGCGGCCCGTCACGGCGGCGTGCTCCCGTTCGGCGGCACGTTCCTCGTGTTCAGTGACTACATGCGCCCCTCGGTGCGCCTCGCTGCGTTGTCCGGCGCCAAAGCGGTGTTCGTGTGGAGCCACGACTCGGTCGGCGTCGGCGAGGACGGCCCGACCCACCAGCCGGTCGAGCACGTCATGTCGTTGCGGCTCATCCCGGGGCTCACCGTCGTGCGCCCGGCCGACGCCAACGAGGTCGCTGCGGCGTGGAGGGTGATCGTCGACGGCGACGGCCCGGTCGCACTCATCCTGAGCCGCCAGGGCACGCCGGTGCTCGAGCTGTCCGGTGAACGAGCGATGGACGGTGTCGCCCGCGGCGGGTACGCCGTTCGTGACGCCGCGGATCCCGACGTCGTGCTCGTCGGGACGGGGACCGAGGTCGCCGTGGCCGTCGCGGCGGCCGAGCAGCTCGCCGGCGACGACCTGGCCGTGCGCGTGGTGTCCCTGCCGAGCTGGGAGCGCTTCGACGCCCAGAGCGCCGAGTACCGCGAGTCGGTCCTTCCGGCCGGGGTGCCGACGGTGTCGGTCGAGGCGGGGGTCACCACCGGGTGGCAGCGCTTCGCTCAGGCCTCGGTGGGCATCGACCGCTTCGGTGCGTCCGCCCCGGGCTCGATCGCTCTCGAACGCCTCGGCATCACCGCAGACGCCGTCGCGTCCGCAGCGCGGGCCCTGGTCTGAACCTCAGCTGCTGATCCCCCTGCGCCGGACCGGTCGTGCGACGCCGCCCGGTTCGGGTCGACGGTGAGCTGCGCGCCGAGGTGACGGACTCCGTCGCCGGTGCGCGCAGTTCGGTGCAGCCGTGACGGGTTCATCTGCCGAACCGAGTTGGTTCGAGATCTGAACCCGGCTACGGTCCCGCCGATGGTTCCGCAGGGGGCACGGAGGTCGACCGCATCGGTGGGGGCGGACGGCGAGTCGTCCTGCTCGATCGCGGCCTCGCTGGACATCGTCGGTGACCGCTGGACCATCCTCATCCTGCGCGACGTCTTCCGGGGCCTGCACCGCTACGACGAGTTCCGTCGCGACCTCGACATCCCTCGGGCCGTCCTCGCCGACCGCCTGCGCCGCCTGGTCGACGGCGGCGTGCTCGCCAAGCGCGTCTACCAGGATCGGCCGGTGCGCCACGAGTACCGCCTCACCGAGATGGGCCGCGAGCTGTCGCCGATCCTCGTCGGGCTGATGCAGTGGGGCGACCGCTGGCTGAGCGAGGACGGTCCACCCACGCGCCTCGTGCACGACGCATGCGGCACCGAGGTGGCGCTCGGGTTCCACTGCTTCACCTGCGAGCGCGACTTCTCGCCGACCGAGATCGAGAGCCGGCCGGGCCGAGCCGCCGGAGCTGCCGCGCCGGTTGCTGGAGCTTCCGGCCAGTCCAGCGGTCCGCTCGACCGACTCCCCGCGTCCCCGCCCGGATCGGACACCGAGGAGCGCACTGCCTGATGCCCCAGATGTCCTCGACCGACGTGGCCGACCTCTCGGCGCTGCCGCTCGCCGAGCTGATGGCCGCCGCCCGCGACCGGCGCGATGCAGCGCACGGCACTCGGGTGACCTACTCCCCGAAGGTCTTCATCCCGCTCTCGATGCTGTGCCGCGACCGATGCGGCTACTGCACCTTCGCCCAGCCGCCGGCTCGGCTCGAGGCCCCCTACCTGACCCCGGCGGAGGTGCTCGCCATCGCCCGCGACGGCGCACGTGCCGGATGCCACGAGGCGCTGTTCACCCTCGGTGAGCGGCCCGAGCTGCGCTATCCCGTCGCCGCGGACTGGCTCGCCGAGCACGGGTACGCCTCCACCGTCGAGTACCTCGTCGCGATGTCCAGCCTGGTGCTGGAGGAGACCGGCCTGCTGCCCCACGCCAACGCCGGTGCCCTCGACGCGGACGAGCTGGCAGCGCTGCGGACGGTGGCCCCCTCGCAGGGGATGATGATCGAGTCGCTCGACGAGGATCTGGCCTGCCACACGCGGGTTCGCCCGACAAGACCCCGAGCGGCGCCTCGCCACGCTCGAGGCCGCCGGCGAGCTGCAGATCCCGTTCACCACCGGGATCCTGGTCGGCCTCGGTGAGACCCGAGCCGACCGGATCGAGGCGCTGGAGGCGATCGCAGCCAGCCACGCCCGCCACGGCCACGTGCAGGAGGTGATCGTCCAGAACTTCCTTCCCAAGGCGGGAACGACCATGCACCGGTGCGGCCCCTGCCCGACCGAGGATGGTCTTCTGGCGACGGTGGCGTCCACGCGCATCTTGCTGGGAACAGGGATGCGGTTGCAGGCGCCGCCGAACCTCTCCGACGACAGCTGCCGCGTCCTGGTCGACGCCGGCATCGACGACTGGGGTGGCGTCTCCCCCGTCACCGCCGATCACGTCAACCCCGAGCGACCCTGGCCCGCGCTGGACCGCCTCCGCGACGTGACCGAGGCTCGCGGATTCGCGCTGGCGCCGCGCCTCACCGTGTACCCGGAGTGGGCACTCGACCCCGACCGTTGGCTCGACGCGGCGACCTGCATTCGCGGTGCTCGACCGCTCCGCGATGCCGAGGGGCTCGGCCGCGACGATCCCGGGGCGATGTTCCCCGAGAAGATGACGGCCAGCCACGATGCCGGAACCGGCGCCGAGGTGGTGCCATCTCCACCCGCGGAACTCGTCGACCGCCTGGTACTCGGGCGCTCCGGTCGACCCGCCGGTGCTGATTCCCGGACGACCGTCGCGCCGTCCCGCGTGCACGCCGGGGGCGCCGTGCACGAGGTGCTCGCCGGTGTGATCGCCGGCGAGGAGGTGGGCCACGACGAGATCGTCACCCTGTTCTCCGCCCGCGGTCCCGAGGTCGTCGCGGTGGCCGAGGTCGGCCGACGAGCTGCGGCGTCGCGCGGTCGGCGACGACGGTCACCTACGTCAAGAACCGCAACATCAACTACACCAACGTCTGCACGTTCAAGTGCCGGTTCTGCGGGTTCTCCAAGGGTCCGCTGAGCCTCAACCTCCGCGGCACGCCCTACCTCCTGACGATGGACGACATGGCCGAGCGCACCCGCGAGGCTAGCGACGTCGGTGCGACGGAGGTCTGTCTGGTCGGCGGCATCCATCCGAGCTTCGACGGCGACTACTACATCGACGTCTGTCGGGCCGTGCACGAGGCGGCTCCCGAGATCCACATCCACGGCTTCACCGCGCTCGAGGTCACCGAGGGCGCCAAGCGCCTGGGCGAGCCGCTCGAGATCTACCTGCGTCGTCTGATGGAGGCCGGGCTGCGCTCGCTTCCCGGCACCGCTGCCGAGATCCTCGACGACGAGGTCCGCGCCGAGCTGTGCCCCGACAAGATCGACACCGGCGAGTGGCTGGAAGCGCACCGTGTCGCCCACTCGGTCGGGCTGCGCTCGAACGTGACGATCATGTTCGGCTCGATCGAACACCCCGACAGCTGGGCACGACACCTGCTGGTGACCCGTGACCTGCAGAAGGAGACCGGTGGGTTCACCGAGTTCGTCGGGCTGCCGTTCGTGCACATGGCGACGCCGATGTACCTGCAGCGCCGCTCGCGTCGTGGGCCGACGTTCCGCGAGGTGCTGCTGATGCACGCCGTGGCGCGCATCACCTACGACGGCTGGATCGACAACATCCAGGGCTCGTGGGTGAAGCTCGGACTCGACGGCATCCGCCAGCTGCTCCAGGCCGGGGTCAACGACCTGGGCGGAACCCTCATGGACGAGAACATCTCCCGAGCTGCGGGCGCCGAGCACGGCACCGACGTGACGCCCGACGACTTCCGGGCGCTGGTCGAGCCGCTGGGTCGCACCCTCGACCAGCGCACCACGCTGTACGCGCCGGTGGAGCCGATCCCGCGGTGACGTCCCGGCCCTGCGGCGTCAGATGCGGTTCGGGGTGTTCCCGTGCGTCGTCGTGGCGGCCTGTCACGGTCGGTAGTGTCGCCGCCCGTGAGCCCCCGCCGAGCACGCGCCAGCGCCGAGACCGAGACGCCGGTCGACCCGAGCCGGCGCGAGTGGCTCTCCTTCGAGCACGACGACGACACCTACCTGTTCGACGCGTCGTTCCTGACCAGCAACTGGCGCTGCATCTTCGGTGACGGGTGCAAGGGGGTGCTGGAGCACGACGCCACCGAGTTGGGGCACGGATGTTGTTCGCACGGCGCGCACTTCGCCGATGCCGCTGACCGCAAGCGCACCGCCGCCACGCCGCCAGACTGACCGCCGAGCAGTGGCAGCTCAAGGGCGTCCACCGCCGCCGGCTCGGCGGGCCCGTCGAACGTGACAGCGATGAGGGCGGTGGACCACCCGGACCGTCGACGACGCCTGCATCTTCCTGAACCGTGCCGACTTCGGCATCTCGGGGTCGGGTGTGCGCTGCACGTCGGAGCGCTCGACGCCGGCGAGAGCTGCCTCGACTGGAAGCCCGAGGTCTGCTGGCAGCTGCCGTTGCGACTCACCCACCATCGCGACGAGGCCGACCACACCACCTACACGCTGCGCGAGTGGAAGCGGCGCGACTGGGGCGAGGGCGGCGCCGAGTTCCACTGGTGGTGCACCGAGTCCCCCGAGGCGTTCATCGACGCCGATCCGGTCGTGGTGACGCTGCGCGACGAGATCGTCGCGCTGGTCGGCGAGGACGTCTACGACCTGCTCCTGGGCCAGCTCCGTGACCGGCCGGCGGTCACCTGGGTGCCGCACCCAGCGGTGCGCCGCCCCTGAACCTGCAGGCGTGACTTCTCAAGCGTCGGCGCCCGGGCGCCGATCCCTGCCGGGTGACCAACTTCTCCGCCGACGAGCTCACCCGCGCCGCCGAGGCGGAGCGGATGATCTTCCCCGAACATGTCGTCGAGCAGCTCATCTCCGCGCTCGACTCGGGCAAGCACGTCATCCTCACGGGGCCGCCGGGTACCGGGAAGACCACGCTCGCCTACCTCGCAGCCGACCTCGCTCGCCACGCGATGCTCTGCACCGGCTACCAGCCGACGACCGCGACCTCGGAGTGGACCACGTTCGAGACCATCGGTGGCCTGCAACCGACCCCGGAGGGGCTCATCTTCCGTCCCGGCCTGTTCGTCGAGGCGATCGAATCGGGCAAGTGGCTTGTGGTCGACGAGATGAATAGATCGAACTTCGACCGTGCGTTCGGACAGCTCTTCACGGTGCTGTCGGGCTCGGCCGTGGTGCTGCCGTTCAAGCGCAAGGGCCAGCCCAACCCGATCTCGATCGTGCCACCAGGCATCGAGCCGCCGGAGAAGACCGATGTCATCCGTGTCCCGGCCAACTGGCGGATCATCGCCACCATGAACGCCATGGACAAGCACCTGCTCTTCGACATGTCCTACGCGCTGATGCGTCGATTCGCCTTCATCGAGGTCGGAACGCCGCCCGACGCCGCATACGAGCAGCTGCTCGAGGGCAGCGGCGACGTGGTTCAGCGGCTGCTCGCACTGCGCCGCCTGAACAACCTGGGCCCGGCGATCTACGTCGACGCAGCGAAGTACGTCCGTCGTCGTTCACGCGACGGTCTGAGCGAGTCGCGGCTGCTCTACGAGGTGTTCTACGCGTTCTTCCTGCCGCAGTTCGAGGGTCTCGACGAGCACCAGGGCGTCCAGCTGTACCGGCTGCTCGCAAGCCATCTCGATCCACCCGAGCAGGCCGAGACGCGCCGGGTGATCGCCGAACTGCTCGGCGACGAGCTCGTTGCCTGAGCAGGTGGCGCCGATCGTCGCCGCGGCGAGTGCGGACGGTGAGGCCACGCGTGCCCTGTGGGCCGCCCGGAGCCACCAGGCGCCGGCCGTCGTCTCCGCCGCCGCGCTGATCGGTGACGACATCGCCACGCTGCACCGACCCATTGAGATCACCCTGGCGGCCTCCGCTGAGGCGGCAGCCCTGCTCGACGGCATGGAGCTGCGCGTCCGGACGCTCGACCACCACCGTGCAGACGTATGCACAGCGGTGCGTGAACTCCGTGCGGGGGCCGGTGCTGTGGTCCGAGACGATCACGGCGCGCGCCAATGCCCTGGGCAACGACGACGTGTTCGTCTGCATGACCGCGAGCGCGCAGCTTCGACACCGTGGAGAACCGGGTGCTGGTCGCCGCGCTGGAGGCCATCGCCCGGGCCGAGCGGGCGCTGCGCACCCCCACCGGCGAGAAGGTGGACCCATTGGAACACACTCGTATCGCCGAGGTCGCAGCGGAGGCTCGCTGGCGAGCGCATCCGCGCCTCGTCGACATCCCGGCCGGGGTCGCCTGACGGGCCGACGCCAGCTCGCCTGCGGTCACCGGGTGGTCGCGGATGGCTCCGGTTGATCGCGATCCGCGAGCGGGTGGCGGAGCCGTTCGTCGCGGACGATGTGATCGGTCTGGCGGATCCGTGGACCCGCGCTACCACGCCTTCGTGCTCGACGTCTACCGAGGCCGCTCCAGCTGCCAGGTGATCGGCGGCTCGTGGTCGGCCTCCGACGAGTGGCCTCTGGAGCGGTGCGCTGTCGTGGCGTCACCCATCAGCGGATGGTGGGACGCCGCCGGGGCTGTGCTTCCGGGGCATTCCGCTGCTCGCGCCCCCTCAGTTGCTCGAGTCGGTCCCGTGGGCCGATCGCCTGCCCCACGACGGGGTCACGATCCGCTCTGCGCCCGACGTCGAGCAGCTCGTGGAACGCCTGAACGCCGGGGCGACCGGTCGGTCCAGGAGAACACGGCCCGCCGGGTCGGCTCAGCGCTCCTCGTCGTCGTAGCGCTCGTCCACGAGGTCGCCGGCGTACTCGTCGGACGGGTCCTCGATGTCGTCGCTAGTCGCCTCGCCGTCCTCGACCACCGCCGCGACAGCTCGGCTCGCTCTCGAGGTCGGTGAAGAGCGCCTCGATGTCCAGGTCCGGGCCGCGCTTCAGGTTGCGGGCCTCTTCGTAGCGCCGGTGTCGACCCTTCTTCACGGTGGACTCCCCGTCGTCGATCTGCGAACCGTCGAGTGTAGCGCGACCGAGGGACACGTCCACGGTGCCACCGGACCGCTACGCTGCGGCCGCCCCGTCCGCCACGACGACCCCGGGGGTCCCCATGGGCATCGCCCGAAGCGATGAGACACAGCCAGCGGATCGGACGGAATGGTGGAAGACGGGGGTCGTCTACCAGATCTACCCGCGCAGCTTCGCCGACAGCACGGGCAACGGTGTCGGCGACCTCCCCGGCATCACCCGCCGTTTGGACCACGTCGCCGGGCTGGGTGTGGACGCGCTGTGGCTCTCGCCCTTCTACCGCTCCCCGATGGCCGACTTCGGCTACGACGTCGAGGACCACTGCGACGTCGATCCGCTGTTCGGTGACCTCGACGACGCTCGACCGGCCTGATCGCCGAGCGCACGACCTCGGCTGCAGGTCATCCTCGACCTCGTGCCCAACCACACCTCCGACCGCACCCCTGGTTCCTCGCGGCGCGGTCCTGCGCGGGACGATCCCCGCGACTGGTACGTCTGGCGCGACGGCGGCGGCCCGACGGCGCCCTGCCGAACAACTGGACGGCCGGCTTCGCCGACACCGGCCTGGACCTCTGCGTGCCACCGGCGAGTACTACCTCCACCCTGCCCGAGCAGCCCGATCTGAACTGGGACCACCCCGAGGTCGTGGATGCGATGCACGACGTCCTGCGGTTCTGGCTCGACCGGGGCGTCGACGGGTTCCGTGCGGACGTCGTGCACTGCATCGGCAAGGACGGCGCGTTGGTCGACCTCCCGGGCGAACTGGCGGGGCTGCCGGCGCTCCTCCAGGACTTCGGACCGGGGACCCACGAGCAACTCCGAGGACTGCGCCGTGTGCTGGACGCGCATCCGGGTGAGCGTGTGATGGTCGGCGAGACCTACACGCTGTCGCCCCGCCAGATGGCCAGCTACCACGGCGACGGCGACGAGTTGCAGCTGACGTTCAACTTCTCGGCGCTGCACTGCGCCTGGGAGGCCGACCGGTGGCGTGCCGAGATCGAACAGGTCCAGTCGCTGCTGGACCCCATCGGCGCCTGGCCCACCTGGGCGCTGTCGAACCACGACGTGCCCCGTCATCGGACCCGCTACGGCTCCGAGTCGCGGGCCCGCGCGGCGGCGGTGCTGCTGCTCACCCTGCGTGGCACACCGTTCCTGTACATGGGTGAGGAGCTCGGTCTCGCCGACGCCGACGTGCCCGAGGGGCGAGCGGTCGACCCGGGTGGGCGGGACGGCTGTCGCGCGCCGCTCCCCTGGGACGTGAGCGCCGGACACGGCTGGCCAGCGGCGCCCTGGCTGCCGTGGCCGCCCGCCGCCGCCGAGCACAGCGTCGCGTCGCAGACCGGTGACCAGCGGTCGATGCTCGAGCACTATCGACGCCTCCTGTCGCTGCGTCGGGCCCACCCGGCGCTGCACCGCGGGTCGATGGATCTCCTCGACTCCCCCGAGGGCGTGTTGCGGTGGCGACGGAGCTGGGGCGACGAGACCGTGGAGATCGCGGTGAACTTCACCGATCGCACCGTCGGGGACGCGATCGCGACCGGCACGACGATCGGCGGCACCCACCCGGAGTGGAGCACGAGCGGGTCCGAGCGGCCGATGCGCGGCGCGCTGGCGCCGGACGAGGCCCGCATCGTGGTGGCGCCGTGAGCGACCGGCGATCCACGCACCGTCCCCGATGACCCCGTCGCTCATCGTGCTCGTCGTGCTCGGCGCCGGGTGCGCACTCGCGGGGTCCCTCGGAGGCATCGGTGGTGCCACGCTGCTGGTCCCCGTGCTGCTCGCGCTCGGCATGGAGCCGCTCGACGCTGCCCCGCTCGGTCTGCTCGCGGTCGGCGCCGGATCCCTGGCCGCGGCCGCGCGCCAACTCGACGACGGCCTCGTGCACCACCGCCTCGGGGTGAGCGTCGAACTGGCAGCGTCGGTCGGCACGGTGGGTGGGGCGCTGGCGTCGACCGCGGTGCCCGAACAGTGGCTGGCACGCATCCTCGGCGCGGCGGCGATCGCCGGCGCCGCCGCCGGGCTCTCACGTCGGGGCGTGCGCAACCAGCCCGTGGGAGTGTTCGACGCCGATGTCGGTGGCGAGTGGCCCGGGACGCTCGGCGGCCAGTACGCGCTCTCGGGGAGCATGGTGCCCTACCAGGCGAAGAACCTGCCGGCCGGGCTGCTCGCCTCGGTGGTCGCCGGGGTCGTCGCCGGGTTGTCCGGCGTCGGCGGCGGGTTCGTCAAGACACCCGCGATGAGTGAGATCATGAAGGTGCCGGTCAAGGTCGCTGCAGCGACGACGACGTTCACCTTGGGGATCACCGCCGCCACGGGCCTGCTCATCTACGCCGGGCAGGGGCGCATCGAGGTCCGTGATGGCGCAGCGGTCGTGATCGGGGCGCTCGCGGGCGGTCTCGCCGGAGCACGATGGCAGTCGCGGATGCCGGCGACGACCGCCCGTGTCCTGACCGCCGTTCTGCTGCTGGTGGTCGCGGCGGTCGTGATCGGACGGTCGTTCTGATGGGCGACGACACCCCACAGGTCCCGGGTCCGGGGGGATCGCCCCTCGACCCGCGACTGGACCGATTCCGGGCACTCGCCGGCGCGCTGCGGTATGCGCTCGGCGCGGTCGCAGCGCTCGCGCTCGCCGCGCTGCTCCTGCCGGACCCGATCGGCAGCTGGGCGGCGGGAGCCGCGGTGGGTCTGGTGATCGCGGTGCCGCTGGTGCGGGTCGCCTGGTTCGCCCGCCGATGGTGGGCCCGCGGCGACCGGCGCTTCGCGATCGTCGCCCTGGGCGTGCTCGTGGTGGTGGCCGCCGGTGCGCTGCTCGCGGTGCGCTGAGCCGGCGCGCACACCAGGTCCGTCAGCGGGTCCGCTCCTCGAGGACCAGGCCGACGTCGCGGTCGAACGCGAGCGTGGCCTCGCCCTCGACGAGACGTCGGATCGGTTCGCCGACCAGCGCTGCACGCCACCCGATCGACAGCCGCGTCGGGGACGCCGCGCAGGAGGTCCTCGAGGTCCGAGCGCGTCGCCAGCAGCGAGGTCTCGAGCTCGAGGTCCCGTGCGCGCTGACTGACCCACGCGCTCACCAACGGGATCGCCGGTCGCAGCTCCTGGGGCATCTCCGGGACGCTCGCGGCTGGTGAGCGTGACGGCGCCGCCGTCGCTGACGAGCGCACCACGTCGAGCAGCTCGTCGGCGGTTCCGTTGCGCAGGTTCCGTCCGTCCACGCCCCGCAGGCCCCGCAGCTCCTCGACGGTGCTCGGAGTCGAGGTGGCGACGCCGACGACCCCGAGGTCCGACAGGACGAACCGCGGGGTCTGGTCGGACTCGACGGCCTTGCGTTCACGCCACGCGGCGACTCGTTGCGCGATGGCCAGCGCAGAGCCACGGAGGTGGCGGATCTCCTTGATGCGCCGCCAGGCCTCGTCGGGGTCGCGGCCGCCCCGCGGCTCGTTGCGCAGCTCCTCACAGGCCTCGGCGACCCACGGGTCGCGGCCGCGCTCCACGATGCGGCTCCACAGCCTGTCGTGCAGCTCGAGCAGGTTCGCGACGTCTGCTGCGGCGTAGCTCAACTGCGCCTCGCCGAGCGGGCGACGGAGCCAGTCGGTGAGGCGGTCCGCCTTCGGTAGTCGCATGCCGAGCTCGCGGTCGAGCAGCGTGGCGAGCGACGGCGAGGTGTAGCCGAGGAAGCCTGCCTCGAGCTGGGTGTCGACGAGCTGGCTGGGGACCGCGCCACACGCGCGTTCGAGGACCTCGAGATCCTGGCGGGCGGCGTGCATGACGGCGAGCCCCGGCCCCTCGAGCACCTTGGCCAGCGGGGAGAGGTCGACCTCGAGGGCGTCGACGAGCACGACGCCGTGCTCGTCGGCGATCTGCACGAGGGCGACGTGGGGGAAGTAGGTCCGCTCACGGTGGAACTCGGTGTCCACCGCGTAGCGCTCCTGTTCGACGAGACGCTCGACGACCTCGGCGAACGAGGCATCGTCCTCGATCAGGGTGCCGTCGCGTCCTGTCATCGGCTCAAGCGGTCCCGGACCGGACTCCGTGGATCGTCCGGACTCCGCCCACGCCATGGTGCCTCCGGCGACGTTGACGGCCTGTCGGCCCCGCGCCGCGAGGAAGTCACACGCGGTCAGGCTGCGGTTCCCGGACCGGCAGACCACGTACACCACGTCGGCATCGGGGATCTCGCCCCATCGGTCGGGCAGCTCCGCGAGCGGGACGAGTCGAGCGCCCGGGACCCGGACCTCCTCGTACTCATGGGGCATGCGCACGTCGATGAGCACCGCACCGCCATCGAGGAGGGGGGCGAGCGCGTCGACGTCGATGTGGGGGATCGGGCCGCGGTGGTCAGACTCCATGCCTGCGAGGCTACCTGGGCGGGTCGCTGAACCCGAAGCCGCCTCAGTCGTTGCAGCCGCGCCTCCTCGGGCCGGGCTGCTCCCGCAGCGGGGTGTCAGGCGCCGACCACTCCGCCGTAGACGTGTTCCCCGCCGCGGGCCTCGCCGTGCGACGCCACCGCCCGGCGGAGGTCGTCGACGAACGCGGCGGCGACCCGGTCGTGGCCCGGGGACGCCATCACGTGGAGGCCTCCCTGCTGTCGGTCGAGGTTCCAGCCCCGGTCGTCCATCTCGTCACCCACCGCCTCGATGTCGACCGGCCGCTCGGCGTCGGGGTCGGACCCGAACTCGAACACCGACATCTCGGGGTCCGACGTCACGCGCAGCCCGTCGATCGAGTCGACCCCGGCTCGGAACGTGGTGGTGGCATCCAGGACGCGGCGGGCGAGACGCAGGTACCCCTCGTCGCCGAGGTGGGTCATGGTCGCCCAGGCTGCGGCGATCGGCGAGCCGGGTCGTGTCCCCGCCGCTGTGGAGGAGGCGTACAGGCCGCCCGGCCAGTCGTCGTACATGAAGATCTGGCGCTGGTGCAGCTCGGGGTCGCGGTAGAGCACCGTCGAGGCGCCCTTGAAGCAGTAGCCGTACTTGTGGATGTCGGCCGACATCGAGGTGACCCCGTCGACCCGGAAGTCCCAGGGTGGGACCGCTTGGCCGAGCTGCTCCCAGAACGGCAGCAGGTAGCCGCCGAGGCATGCGTCGACGTGGCACAGGACGTCGCGCTCGGCCGCCATGCCGGCGATCTCGGTGACCGGGTCGATCACGCCGAACGGGTAGCAGGGGGCCGAGACCACGACCAGCGCCGTGCGCTCGTCGATCGCGGCGGCGTAGGCGTCCGGGTCCGCCCGACCGTCGGCGCGCACCGGCACGGCGGATGCATCTCGACGTCGAGGTACTTGCACGGCCTTGGCGAACGCCGGGTGCGCCGTGATCGAGCACACCAGGGTCGGGGCCATGACGCCACTGGCGCGTGCGTGGTCGCGAGCCGTCTGCACCGCCAGGAAGATCGACTCGGTGCCGCCCGAGGTGAGCGCGGCGCGCTGCGCGCCGAGGAGGCCGGTCGCCATGTCGAGGACCTCGCCCTCCATGCGCAACAGCGTCCGGTAGCGGAACGGGTTGAGTGCGTTCTCGTGCAGGAACATCGAGGCGACCTCGTGCTGGAGGCGCTCGAGCTCGGGATCGTCGGTGTTGTAGACGAGGCTGAACGCGCGGCCGCCGCGCCAGTCGAGGTCGCCCGTCCGCTCCTCGCGGAGCCCGTCGAGCAGAGCATCCGCCGGCGTGGAGGAGACGGGGAGGCCGGTGGTGTCGGGCTGGGTGTCGAGCGTCATCCGCTGATGCTAGGAGAGCGGCGCGCCGCCGCGGGCGCCGATCCGTGCGTCCTCGTCGTCAGTCGAGTTCCGCCGGCGGCCAGCCGGGGTCGCACTGGTGCAGGAAGTGCCCGCACCGCTCCTCCTCGTCGCGCTCGCCGATCTCCGCGGCGCTGGCGCGCAGGCCGACGAGTGCGCGCAGGAACCCGCGGTTGGACTCGTGCTGCCAGCGGACGTAGCCGCTGCCCCGCCATCCCGACGCCCGCAGCGTGTCCAGGCCGCGGTGATAGCCGACCCGTGCACAGGCATAGCGCTCCACGTCATCGCGGCCGAGCTGGCTCAGCCGGGCCCAGCCGTCGAGGAAGCGGGGCCAACGGGCCACCACCGCGGCGACGGCGTCGCGCCGTTCGTCGACCGGTCGAGCCATCGCCGCAGCGAGCGCGTCGACCGCCTCGGCCGGTTCGGGGACGATCACGGTCTCCGGGGGGCCGGAGGAGGACAGGTTGATCGGCGCGTCGGACATCACCGGAGCGTAGCCATGCCCCGCCCCCCTGCCGTCAGCCGCTCAGCCGGCCGGCTCGCTGCCGTCAGCTCCATCCGGATCGCCGCGGTGTCCGGTCGCACTGCGACGGGCCGCCCCCGGGGCGGACGCGGTGGTGTGCTCGGACCCTCGTTGCGTGCCCGGATCGTCGGACCCGTCCGGACGGTCGAGGTCGTCGTGGTCGCTCGGGCCGCCGTCGTCGGCATCGTCGGTGTCGTCGGGGCCGCGACCGTCCGATCGTCCACCCGAGACGATGGCGCCGTCGGGCGAGTTCGCGTTCTGCTGCACCTGGCGGTCGGATCGGGCGCGACAGCACGAGCCGCTGGATCGGTCGCAGCACGTCGCTCCCCGTCGCCGCTGGTCGAGCTCCGCCGCCCGGTCGTCGAGGAACGACGCAGCGTTGCTGGTAGCCCTGCTCGACCAGCTCGCTGGTGTGTCCGAAGTCGTCGTAGCGCAGGTCCGGCCGCTCGCCCGGTGGCAGCACGACGGCGTCGACCCGTTCGGGCAGGCTGGCCAGGTCGCGTGCGAAGCGGCTGTTGCGGGCCACCCAGTACGCGAGCAGCGCACCGTCGAGCGGGCGGCGGATCTCGATGTCGGGCCGACCGTGGGGCCCGACCTGCAGGACGTAGATCGTGCGGCACCCGAGCGCCACGGCGCGGGCGATCGGCACGTTGTCCACCACGCCTCCGTCGACGTAGCGCCGACCGTCGATCGTCACGGGCGGGTAGACCGCCGGGAGCGCCGCGGAGGCCAGGATCGCCTCGGTCAGGTCGCCGTCGTCGAACCATCGTTCGATGGCCTCGTCCACGTCGACGGCGACGCACTGGAACGGAAGTGCGAGCTCCTCGAACCGCCTCGCAGGCCCGAGGAGCCGCTCGAGGCCGCTCCGGAGGCCGTCGTTGCTGTGCAGCGACGCACCCTTGCGGAGGAGCTGGACCGCCGAGGGGATGCGCGACGACGGCATCACGCTGTCGCCGGACCCCCCCCAGTGCGCAACGAGCGCGTCGATCCCCGCGGTCGTCGGGTTCGAGCGCGAACCCGGCGCCGTTGAGCGCACCGACCGAGCAGCCCAGCACCACGTCGGGGACGATGTCGCGCTCGGCGAGCGCCCGGAGCATCCCGACCTGGATCGCTCCGAGGTTGCCCCCTCCGGACAGCACGAACGCGGTGCGGGGCCGGCGTCGGGGCCCGTCGCGGCGGGCCAGCTCCCGCAGTGACGTCATGGGACCCTGACCCGGCGAGGCACGTTCCTGATGCTAGCGATGCGGGTCACCGCTGCGAGGTGGCGGCGTCGATCGACGCAACCGTCAGGCGCGCGAACTCGTCGGGGTGGGTCAGGTGGGCGCCGTGCCCGGCGCCGACGATCTCGACGAAGCCGGACCCGCCGAGATGCTCGTGCAGCAGTCGCGCGCCACGGCGCAGACGCTCGCTGCTGCGGTCGCCGGCAGCGACGGTGGTCGCCAGCGCTGCATCGAGCTCCGGGGTCGGCCGCTCCGGGCGTCGTAGGTCGAGCAGCTCGTCGAGCAGCGCGGGCCCTTCGGCCCTGCGGGCCGCGCGGTCACGCTCCCGGAGACGGTCCCACGTTGCGTCTCCCAGCATCAGGCGCGAGAAGTGCTCGGCTCCCGCCGCTGATCCGTCGCGCTCCGCGACGTCGACCGCTCCCCCGCCGACCTCGCTGTGGGACCCGTCCAGCGACGGCATCGGGGACTCGAACGCCAGGAGGGCGCTGACCCGATCGTCGCCACGTGCCGCGAGCTCCAACGCGATCGTCCCCCCGAGGCTGTGCCCGACGACCACCACGCGGGTCGCCCCGGTCCAGTCGATCACCGCGCCGAGGTCGTCCGCGTGACCGGCGATCCCCCCGGCGGTGCCCCCGTCGATCGACCCTGCGTAGCCACGGCGGTCGTAGGTCACGACGTCGAGCCAGCTGAGACGGCGGGCCGCCCGACCGAAGCTGGCGGCGCGGTCCATCGCGCCGTGGACGAACACGACCGTGGGTGGGGACGGCCCGTCGGGAGCCGGTCGACCGCGGCCGCAACGTCACGGCGAGCCCGTCGACGTCGTGGCGGGTCGAGCGCACGGCGGTCCGCTCCGGCGGTGCCGGGCCGCTCACGGGACGCGCATCATGCGCAGCACGTCGGTCGCGTGCATCCCCTTGTGCCCAGCACCGGCGAGGACCACCACCACGTCGCCGGACCGCACCAGTCCCCGGTCGCGGGCGAGCGCGACCAACTCGTCCATCATCGCCATGTCGTCCACGCGGTTGGGTGCGACCAGCGCAGCGGTCCCCCAGCTGAGCGCCAGCTGGCGAACGGTGCGTTCCTGGGGACTGAACCCGATGATCGGCATCTGGGGGCGGAACCGGGCGATCGAGCGCACCGTGAAGCCCGACTCGGAGATGCAGATGATGGCGCTCACCCCCATCTCGGTGGCGGCCCGCCACGTGGCGCCGGTCATCGCGTCGGTGAGGCGGGCCTCGCCGGTGCCGATCGCCTCCGAACGCAACAGACGGATCCTCCGCGCCCAGCCGTCGTAGTCGAACTCGGCGTCGGCCCGTTCGGCCACCCGCGCCATCGTCTCCACAGCGGCGACCGGATCGTGACCCACCGCGGTCTCCGCCGAGAGCATCACCGCCGAGGTGCCGTCGAACACGGCGTTCGCCACGTCGGAGACCTCGGCGCGCGTCGGCGCCGGGGAGCTCACCATCGACTCGAACATCTGCGTGGCGGTGATGACCGGCTTGCCGAGCGCGATGCAGTCGCGAATGATCCGCTTCTGGACGTGGGGCAGCTCCTCGATGCCGAGCTCGGAGCCGAGATCGCCGCGGGCGACCATGATCGCTCCGGACGCCTCGATGATCCCCTCGAGGTTCGCCACCGCTGCGGTCGTCTCGATCTTCGCCACGAGCAGCGGGCCGACGGGATGCGGTTCGGTGCCGACCTTGCGGATGTCATGGCCCGAGCGGACGAAGGACAACGCCACCATGTCGACGCCCGCATCGACGAACGCATCGAGCTTGACGAGGTCGTCGGGGGTGGGTGACGGGATGCCGAGACGCTCCGACGGGACGTGCAGGCCGGGCCGACCCTGCACCGGTCCCCCGTTCGCAACGACAGCCTGCGCGGAGGTGGAACCGACCGAGTCGATCTGCAGGGTGAGGCTGCCGTCACCGACCGCCAGCATGTCGCCGGGATGGATGTCGTCGAGCAGGTCCTCGTAGTCGACCCCCAGGATGTCGGCGTCCGAGGTCGTGCGACCCGGGACGAGCTCGACGCAGTGGCCGGTGGCCAGCTCGATCGGCTGGTTGCCGAATCCGCCGAGGCGCACCTTCGGGCCGGGCAGGTCCACCATGATCCCCACGGTGGCCTCCATCTCGGAGGCCACCCGGCGCACCGTGTGGTACCTGGCGAGCGCCTCGTCGATCGTCCCGTGCGCCAGGCCGAGCCGAGCGACGTCCATCCCGCCGGCGACCATGCGCCGGAGCACCGACTCCGAGTCCGACCGTGGTCCGATGGTGGCGACGATCTTGGTGCGGCGGGGCATGTCCCCACGCTACGCCCCGCCATCACGCCCGGGGACCGTACTGTGCTGCTGGTGACGCGCTCGTGCGCGAGATCTGCAGCACAGGACCGGGACGGGCACGGTCCCGTGGGATCAGTTGCGGGGGACGTCCTTCCAGGGGTCCACCTTGTCGACGCGGACGTCGCCGGGGAGGCCGAGCACCCGCTCGCCGATGATGTTCTTGAGCACCTCCGAGGTGCCGCCCTCGATCGAGTTGGCCCGGGCCCGCAGGAAGTTCTTGTGCATGTCGTCGCTGAAGAGCGCGTGGCGGGGACGGGCGAACTCGTAGGAGTCGTACAGCATCCCCTCGGGCCCCATCAGGTCGATGGCGAGGCTGTAGATCGCCTTGTTCAGCTCGGCCATGGCCAGCTTGGCGACCGAGCCCTCGGGCCCCGGGGTGCCTGCGGTGCGGAGCTGCGATGCCCGGATGTTCGTCAGGCGGTTCACCTCGGCGCGCAGCCAGAGATCGGTGACCCGGTCCCGGTCGACCGGGTCGTCCGAACCGCACTTGTGCCAGGTGTCGACGAGTTGGGCGATGGGACCGGAGCCGCGCGGCGGGGTGCCGCCGCCGATCGAGACCCGCTCGTTCATGAGTGTCGTGATCGACACCGCCCAGCCCCGTCCGACGTCGTCGAGGCGCATCGAGTCGTGGATCCGCGCGTCGGTCAGGTACACCTCGTTGAACTCGGCCTCGCCGGTCATCTGGCGCAGTGGGCGCACCTCGACGCCGGGCGCGTGCATGTCGACGATGAACGCGGTGATGCCCTTGTGCTTGGGCAGGTCCGGGTTCGTCCGCGCGATGACCAGCCCGTAGGCAGAGATGTGCGCCAGGGTCGTCCAGACCTTCTGTCCGTTCACCACCCACTCGTCGCCATCGCGCTCCGCGCGCATCGCGAGCGACGCCACGTCTGATCCGGCGCCGGGCTCGGAGAACATCTGGCACCAGATGTGCTCGTTGGAGAACAACGGCCGGAGCAACTCGCGTTGCTCGTCGGAGCCGTGCACCTGCACCGCCGGCGCGCACATGCCGTAGCCGATCGGGTTGCGTGCGCCGCCGATGGGTCCACCGGCGGCGGCGACCCGTCGGATCACGGTGCGCTGGAGCTTCGGGCTGACACCCAGGCCACCCTGACCCTCGGGGAAGTGGACCCAGGCCAGTCCGGCGTCGAACTGGGCCTCGAGGAACGCCTGCTCGGAGCAGTCCTCGGGCGGGTGGTCGGCGAGCAGCTGCTCGCAGCGCTCGATCACCAGCGCCTCATCGGGATCGGCGTGCGTCTCGGGGGACTCCACCACGGCCATGTGCACCTCCGCGCTGCCAGGTGCGGCCCTCGCCCCCCGGCCTTGACTCACCGGTCAAGGTAGCCGCTGGAGACCTCACGGCGGTCGTCGCCGGTCCGCGACGACCGCCGCTCAGTTCAGTCGTGCACGCAGGCCGAGTGCAGCTGCTGCGTGCTCGTCGGCGCCGTCGGGGTCCAACGCAGCGAGCTCCTCGTAGACCGTCGCGGCCTCGCCGAACCGACCCGCGGCGGCCAGCGATCCCGCGAGGCGAACCCTGGAGGCGATCGACGAGTGCGGCAACGCCGCGCTGAGGCGGAGCGCGCAGGTCAGCGTCGGGCGGTCCCCTGCGCGGCGGGCGGCGCCCATCAGGTTGTTGAGCACCCGGGCGACGATCTGCGTGTTCGGGGTCGGCTCGAGGAACGCCTCGCTGAACTCGGGGCCCGGCCCGTGCAGCTCCCGGAACAGCTGGCGGCACCCGCTCGCGTCGAGGGGTCGCCCCCCGTCGAAGACGTCGAAGTAGGCATCGGTGTCGTGCTCGGCGCGGACGAGGAAGTGGCCAGGCATGCCCACGCCGACCAACCCGACGCCGCGGCGGCGACCCACCTCGATCGCAACGACGGCCAGGGTGATGGGGATGCCGCGCCGACGCTCGAGCACCTCGTCGAGGAGGCTGTTCTCGATGTCGTAGTAGCGCTCACGGTCCCCCAGGAAGGTGCCGGGCCGGCCCGGTTCGAAGAGCTCACCGCACAGCTCGCCGGGCTGTCCTGCGGTGCAGCGCCCCGCGAGGTCGTCGAGACGGGCGATGATCGACTCCGGATCGACGTCGGTGCGGCTCGTCGCGGCGATGGCCGCCAGCGCACGGTCCAGCGGCGGCTCGCAGCGGGCCATCAGCTCGGCGAAGGCGGCGTAGTCCTCGGGTCGACCCATGGTGGGTCCACGCTACCCGCCCCCCTTCGGAGGACCCGGCGGGCGACCAGGACCGCGGCGCTCGCCGCGAGACCCAGCGCCGCGGCGAGCAACCAGCCGGTCCGGTACCCGGCCGACTCGGCGACGGCGCCGAAGACGACCGGGCCGACCGCCGCGCCGACGTAGGTGCCGGTCTGGGTGATGCCGGTCGCTCGGCCCGGAGCGCCGGGGTGCGCACGCACGACCGACAGGTTGAACAATCCGGGCCACGCCCAGCCGGCGCCGAAGGCGATCGGCACGCCGATGAGCTGCACGGCCGGCGAGCGCCAGCTGAAGAGCAGCGCGCTGGTGGCCCCGAGTGCGAGCATGGCCGCCACCAGGCCGAGGAGCGTCCCCCGGCGTCGGTCGGCGAACGCGCCGACCGCGAGCCGGACGACGATCGAGACGACGCTGCCGGCGGCGAACGCGAGACCGGCGGCGGTGACGTCGACGCCCGCGTCGAGCGCGGACTCGACGTAGAACCCGCCGAGGCTGAACGCGGCGCCGGTGGCCAGCGCGGCAGCGACCGCGAGGGCGACGAGTGCGAGCGACGGCCGCGGCGACCCGGTCGGGGCGTCATGGTGGGCGCGGTCCGACACCGGCGCCGCAGCCGGTGCGAGTCGGACGCGCACTGCCAGCATCGCCACGGCGCTCAGTCCGGCGCCCACCACGAAGACCCACCTCCAGCCCAAGGTGAGTGCGACCGACGGCAGGAGCAGCCCGGCGACCAGCGACGCGCCGGGCATCGCCGACTGCTTGACGGCGAAGCCGATGCCTTGGCGGTGCAGGGGGAGATCCCGGGCGATGTAGACGTTCGCGGACAGCTGCGACGTCGCGTTCGCGACACCGCCGATGGCGGCGAACACCGCGAGCGCGACCGGCCAGGGCGGCGCAGCGGCCAGCGCCAGCTGCACGACCGTCGTCACCGAGAGCGCGAGCACCAATCCCTCTCGAGGGCCCCGCCGGTCCACCCACCGGCCCAGACGCGACGAGACGATCGCGCTCGCGGCGAAGAACGTGGCGAGCACGACTCCGGCAACGGTCTCGCCGTAGCCGAGCTCGGCGCGGATCTCGACCGAGAGCGTGCCGAGCAGGAACACCGGCAGGATCGACGTGACGATCGCTGCCGCGACCACGGCGAGGCCCCCGATGGCCGCCCGCCGCCCCGGCTGGGCGCCGCTGCGCCCGGGGACTGCGGCGCCGCGCCGAGGAGGACCCATCTCGCCATCGTCGCACGGCATCCGGGCCGTCCCTCACGGGCCGTGCGGTTAGCCTCGCCACGGTGTCGACTCCGCCGCCGTCCCACAGCTACCTCGAGCACCCCGGACCACTCGCGATCGCCCACCGCGGCGGCACCGAGTCGGCTCCGGAGAACTCGCTCGCAGCGTTCGGGGCGGCCGTCGAGGTCGGGCTCCGCCATCTGGAGACCGACGTGCACCTCACCGCGGACGGCGTGCTCGTGGCGTTCCACGACGAGCGCCTGGACCGGGTGACCGACGCCAGCGGCGCGATCTCGGAGCTGACATCGTCCGAGGTCGCCGCAGCGCGCATCGCGGGGACCGAACCGATCCCGACCCTCGACGAGCTGCTCGAGACCTTCCCCGACGCGTGCTTCAACATCGACGCGAAGTCCGACGCGGCGGTCGTGCCGCTCGCCGCGGCGCTGCGCCGCCACGGGGCACTCGACCGCACGTGCCTGGGCGCCTTCTCCGACGAGCGCCTGGGGCGGCTGCGCCGTCTGCTCGGCGGCGAGGTGTGCACCAGCGCAGGTCCACGGGAGGTCGCGTCGCTGCTGGGCGCCTCCCGAGCTCGTCGACGGACTCGCCGGCTGCCCGCCTACCAGTGCCTGCAGGTGCCGGTTCGCCATCGCGGGGTCGAGGTCGTCACCCCGGAGCTCATCGCCATCGCCCACGACCGGCACTGCCAGGTGCACGTGTGGACCATCGACGACCCCGCGGAGATGCACCGTCTGCTCGACCTCGGCGTGGACGGGCTCTTCACCGATCGGCCGTCGGTGCTGCGCTCGGTGCTCATCGATCGCGGCGTCTGGACCTGAGCCGGGCTGCTCCCGGTTCAGCGGCTGCAGGCCTCGTCGCGGGCTGCGTTGACAGCCCGCGGGCCGGGGCTATCATGCGCCCACTTGTGAAGGCCGTCACTCCGCGGCCGGGACCCAGGGGGATGTTGTGCTGGCACTCAGGACTCGTCGTTCGCGTTGGGCGGTGCTCCTCGCAGCACTGCTCTCGTTGTCCCTCGTCGCCGCAGCGTGCGGCGGCGGTGACGAGGAGGGCGACGGCAACACCGGTGACGCCGCCGACGAGCCCGGCACCCCGGTGCGTGGCGGCACCGTCGCCTACGGCCTCGAGGCCGAGAACGACGAGGGCTGGTGCCTCCCGGAGGCGCAGCTCGCCATCTCGGGGATCCAGGTCGCCCGGGCGATCTACGACACGCTCACGGTCCCGAACGTGGATGGCGACTACGTGCCGTACCTGGCCGAGTCGCTGACCCCGAACGACACCTTCGACTCGTGGGAGATCACGCTGCGCGAGGGCGTCACGTTCCACGACGGCACGCCGCTGACCGCCGAGGTGGTGAAGAACAACCTCGACGCCTACCGGGGCCAGTACACCCCCACGCGCAACCCGCTGCTGTTCGTCTTCGTGTTCGCGAACATCGACACCGTCGAGGTGGTCGACGACCTCACGCTCACCGTCACGACCAAGGAGCCGTGGCCGGCGCTCCCCGCGGCGCTGTTCGGCTCCGGGCGCATCGGCATCGTGGCCCAGGCGCAGCTCGACAACACCGAGACCTGCGACCGCGACCTGATCGGCACCGGCCCGTTCCAGTTGGTCGACTGGCGCCAGAACGAGCGGCTCGTCACCGAGCGCAACGAGGACTACTGGCAGACCGACGAGAACGGCGAGCAGCTCCCCTACCTCGACGGCATCGAGTTCCGTCCCGATCGTCGACCCGTCGGCCACGCGTCAACGGGCTGCTGTCGGGTGAGCTGCAGGCGATGCACGCCTCCGGTGGTGAGGAGATCGACCTGCTGCGCGCCGAGACCGAGAACGGCACGATCAACTCCTACGAGTCGGATGAGTTCCCCGAGGTCACCTTCGGTCAGCTCAACGCCTCGGTCAGCCGCCGTTCGACAACCTCGACGCCCGGCTGGCCGTGATCAAGGGCGTCGACCGCGAGACCTTCAACGACGTCCGCAGACCTCGGCATCCCCGAGCTCGGCAACGGCCCGTTCGGCCCCGGCAACATGGGCTACCTCGAGGACACCGGGTACCCCGACTACGACCTCGAAGCGGCTCAGCAGCACGCCGCCGACTACGAGGCCGAGACGGGCCAGCCATTGGAGTTCACGCTGTTGTCGACGAACGACGAGTCCACCATCGCCGACGCACAGTTGCTCCAGGAGATGGCCGACAAGGCGGGTGTGACGGTCAACCTCCGGTCCGTCACGCAGTCCGAGCTGATCGACGAGGCCATCGCCGGCAACTTCGAGGCGATGGTGTTCCGCAACTATCCCGGTGGCGACCCGGACACCCAGTACAACTGGTGGACGCTCGACTCCCCGGTCAACTTCGGCCGCTTCGGTGACGAGGAGCTGAACTCGCTCATGCAGCAGGGACGGGTGACCTCCGACCCGGACGAGCGGACCGCGATCTACGAGGACGTCAACCGTCGGTTCGCGGAGGAGGGCTGGAGCGTGTGGCTGAACTGGGTCACCTGGGACATCGGGACGGCCAACGACGTCTACGGCGTGCTCGGGCCGACCCTGCCGAACGGCGACGAGCCGTTCCCCGGTCTGGCCACGGGCCACCCGGTCCTCGGCATGTGGATCGACGGCTGAGCGCCGGCTGAACCGAGAGGACGAGGGAACGAACGGACCGCATGGTCATCGCCAAGAAGTTCGCCCAGTTGGTCGCGACGGTGCTGCTCGTCACGATGTTCGCGGCGCTGCTGCTCGAGCTGGTCCCGGGCGACCCGGTCAGCACCCTCGCTCCGCTCGCGAGCGACGAGCAGCGTGAGGAGCTCCGACAGGAGCTGGAACTCGACGAGTCCTTCGTCACCCGCTACGTGAGCTGGCTGGGCGCCTTCGCCACCGGCGACATGGGCAACTACTACACAGTCGGCTCCGAGCGGCCGGTGTCCGACCGGCTCTGGTCGTCGCTGCCGGTCTCGCTGCTGCTGATGCTCTACGCACAGGTGCTGGCGCTGATGATCGCCATCCCGGTCGGGCGTGCTCACGGCGTTCCGCAACGGCAGCTTCTTCGACCGGATGTCGAACACGACGGCGTTCGCGATGTTGGCCATCCCCAACTTCGCGCTGGGCTTCGTGCTCCAGTACTACCTGGCCGTCGAAGTTGGCTGGTTCCCGAACCGGGGGCTACGCCCTCGCCGGGCGAGACGTTCGTCGAGCACCTCCAGTACATGATCCTGCCGACCATCACGCTCGCGGTCGGACAGATCGCCATCTACATGCGGCTGCTGCGCACCGACATGATCGCCACCCTGCAGCAGGACTTCATCCTCATGGCGAAGGCGAAGGGGCTGAAGTCCCGCCGTGTCCTCTTCAAGCACGCGCTGCGACCGTCGTCGCTGACGCTGCTCACGGTCGCCGGGTTGAACATCGGGACCCTCATCGGCGGTGCGCTCATCGTCGAGGTCGTGTTCTCGCTGCCGGGCATGGGCCTCATGCTCTTCGAGGCCATCGGCCGACTGCAGCTCGTGGCGTTCCAGTCGATGGTGGCGGTGATCGCGATCCTCTACGTGCTCGTGAACTTCGTCGTCGACATCCTCTACACCGTGCTCGACCCGCGGATCCGACATGCCCGCAGCTCCTGAGTCCTCCGACGCCCGTGGCTTCCAGGCCCAGCCGGCGCGGTCCACGGCGTTGACCGAGATGGACCCGTCGTTGCTCCCGCAGATCGAGGCGATCGAGGAGGCACCGCCCACCGGCACCCGAGGCTCGGCGTCTGGGCGTCGGTGCCTGGCTGGCCATCGTCTGGCTCGGCGGCCTGGTGCTGCTCGCGATCCTGGCACCCGTGCTGCCACTGCGCGACCCCACGGAGTCCATCAGCGGCCTGGCCCGGCAGGGTCCGTCGTGGGCGCATCCCTTCGGTGGGGACTCGATCGGACGCGACGTGTTCTCGCGGGTGATCTGGGGCGCTCGGGCGTCGTTCGTCGTGGGGTTCGGCTCCGTCGCGATGGGTCTGTTGCTCGGCGGGTTCCTCGGTCTGGTCACCGGGTTCTTCCGCGGCAAGGTCGACACCATCATCACGCCGCTGATGAACGTGCTGCTGGCCATCCCGCAGTTCGTCCTGGCGCTGTCGCTGGTGACGGTGCTCGCCTCCGGGCGAGGCGGTGAGCTCGAACCGCCGGCTCCTCGTGGTCGTGGTCGGGCTCGGGATCGTGTCGATCCCGCTGCTCGGGCGCATCACACGGGCCAACACGCTGGCATGGTCCGAGCGCGAGTTCGTGCTCGCGGCGCGTGCCATGGGCGCGAAGAGCTGGCGGATCATGTTCCGCGAGGTGCTGCCCAACGTCATCCCGGCGATGCTGTCGATCGCGTTCCTCGGCGTCGGGAGTCGCGATCGTGGCCGAGGGAGGGCTGAGCCTGTTCGGAGTCGGGGTGCAGCTGCCCACACCGTCGTGGGGCAACATCATCGCCGAGAACCGCGATCAGCTCCGCCGTGCCCCGCAGATCGTGATCATCACGTCCATGGTGCTGTTCCTCACGGTGCTGGCCCTCAACTACCTGGGCGATGTCGTGAGCCAGCGCTTCAACGTCCGGGAGTCGGTGCTGTGAGCCCTCAGAACGATGCTCGACGGTCCCCGACGCGCCCAGCGGGATCCCCTCGGCGGCGGCTGCTCGAGGTGCGCGACATCGTCACCAGTTCCGTACGCCGCGCGGCGCGCTGAAGGCGGTCGACGGCGTGTCGCTGCGACTCGAGCGCGGGCGCACCCTCGGCATCGTCGGTGAGTCGGGCTCGGGCAAGTCGGTGCTGTCCCGCTCGATCATGGGCCTGCTGCCCGAGCACCGCGGAGCGCACCGGGTCGATCCACTTCGAGGGCAGCGAGATCTCGAGCGCTGAGCGACGACGAGTGCGCGCCCTGTGGGGCGACCGAGATGGCGATGGTGTTCCAGGACCCGATGACGGCGCTGAACCCGGTCATGAAGATCGGCCGCCAGATCACCGAGTCACTCCGCTTCCATCTGGACATGAGCAAGTCCGACGCGCGGGAGACCGCGGTCGAGCTGCTGCTCGACGCGGTCAAGATCCCCGAGCCGGAGAAGCGCTTCCGCTCCTACCCCCACGAGATGTCGGGCGGCATGCGCCAGCGGGTCGTCATCGCGGTGGCGCTCGCCTGCGGCCCGAAGCTGCTCTTCGCCGATGAGCCCACCACCGCGCTCGACGTGACCGTGCAGGCCCAGATCCTCGATCTGCTCGCCGAGCAGCAGCGCGAGCGCTACATGGCGGTGATCCTCGTCACCCACGACCTCGGCGTGGTCGCCGGCCGCGCCGACGAGATCGCCGTGATGTACGCCGGGCGCATCGTCGAGCAGGCACCGACCGCGACGCTGTTCGCCGAGATGCGATGCCCTACACCGAGGCGCTGCTGGCGGCCATCCCCAAGCTCGAGGATCCGTCGCACACCCGCCTGGCGGCGATCGGCGGACGGCCGCCGGACCTGGTCGAACCCCCGAGCGGGCTGCCCCTTCGCCCCTCGCTGCCCCTATGCCCGGGATCGTTGCCGTGAGGAGCGCCCGAGCTGCGTCCAGAGCCCGGCGGATCCCGAGCACCGTTCGCCTGCTTCTACCCGGTCGGCTCGCCCGAGACCGAGGAGATCCGTGCAGATCGAGGCCCGTCCGCTGGCCCGAGGAGATCCGCCGGCTGCAGCAGCGCCGAGCGCCACCGTCGGCGGTGCCGGACCGGCCGAGGAGCCGAACTGATGGCCGGCAGCGGATCGCACACCTGCGATCAGCGACGACGTCCTGCTGCGCGTCGAGAACCTGGTGGTCGACTTCCCGGTCGGGCGCAAGCGCAAGGTGTCCGCGGTCGCGAACATCTCGTTCGACATCCTGCAGGGCGAGACGCTGGGCCTCGTCGGCGAGTCCGGCTGCGGCAAGTCGACCACCGGCAAGGCGATGATGCAGCTGCCGCGCCGACCCCGGGCTCGGTCCGACTCGACGGCACCGACCTGACGGCGCTCAAGGGCGAGGAGCTGCGCCGCACCCGGCCCCGGCTGCAGATGATCTTCCAGGACCCGATCTCGTCGCTGAACCCGCGGCGCACGGTCACCCAGATCGTCGAGGAGCCGCTGAAGATCTGGAACCTCGGCACCGAGGCCGAGCGCCTGGCCAAGGTGGAGGAAGTGCTGACGTCGGTCGGCATCGACCCACGGGCCGCGGCCGAGCGCAAGCCGCACGAGTTCTCCGGCGGCCAGTGCCAGCGCATCTCCATCGGCCGCGCCCTCGTGCTCGACCCGAAGCTGATCATCTGCGACGAGCCGGTCTCGGCGCTCGACGTGTCGGTGCAGGCCCAGATCCTCAACCTGCTCGAGGACATGAAGGAGCGCTACGGGCTGACCCTGGTGTTCATCGCCCACGACCTGGCCGTGGTCAAGAACGTCTCTGACCGGGTGGCGGTGATGTACCTGGGCAAGATGTGCGAGATCAGCCCGCCCGACATGCTGTACGCAGCACCGGCGCATCCGTACACGAAGGCGCTGCTGTCGGCCATCCCGCTCCCCGATCCTTCGGCGTCGGTCGACGTGGGGCAACATCTGGGCGGTGAACTCCCCTCCCCCATCGATCCGCCCAGCGGGTGCCGCTTCCGCACACGATGTGACCGTGCCCAGGAGCTGTGCTCCAAGGTGGAGCCCCAGATGCAGCTCGTGGACGACGACCACTGCGTGGCCTGCCACTTCCCGCTGCAGCCGGTCGCCGTCGCGGCGACCCCCGGCTCGCAGCCCCGCCGTCTCACCGCCAGCCTGAGGTGCCCCAGGCGACTCGGGTGCATCGTGGAGCTGAACATCGCCACCCTGCACCTGAAGCCATCGCTGCGGCGCACCCCGATCGGGAGTGCCTCGTCGGCTTCCTCGAGCGGGTTCGTGGACCTGGGCGGACGTCCAGGACCGGACCCGCCGCCTCGCGTCGCTGCTGCTGGACGCCGGCCTGGGTCGACACCGCCGACGACGGTCGCGAGCGCAGGGGGTCCTCGCCCAGGACCACGTCGCGCTGTACCTCCACAACTGCCCGGAGTACCTCGAGGGCATGCTCGGCGCCTGGAAGGCCCGCTGTGCGTCGGTCAACGTCAACTACCGCTACGTCGCGGACGAGCTCGTGTACCTCCTCGATGATGCCGGGGTGCGGGCGGTCGTGGTGCACGACTGCTTCGCGCCCGTGCTGGCGGAGGTGCTCCCCCGGCTGCGTCGGCCGCCCGGCGTGATCCTGCAGGTGCGCGACGGGTCCCCCCACGAGCTCCTCGACGGAGCCGTCGAGTACGAGTCGGCCCTCGAAGGTGCCTCGCCCGAGCTCCCCGACGGCGTCGTCGCCGGCTGGTCCGGTGAGGACCTGTACCTCTGCTACACGGGCGGTACGACCGGGATGCCCAAGGGCACGATGTGGCGCCAGGCCGACTTCCTCGTGGCGGCGCTCGGGGTGCGTCGCCGCGACGGCAGCGAGTACGAGGCCGTCGACGAGGTGGTCACCGACGCAGCCCGCGGCGGGCTCCGGGCCCTCCCCGCGCCACCGCTGATGCACGGCGCGGCCCACTGGAACGCTCTGTCGTGCTGGCTCGCGGGGGGCACGGTGATCCTCCAGGACATCGTCGAGCACTTCGACCCCACCGACGTGCTCGACGCCGCCGAACGGCACCGGGCGACCTCACTGCTCGTCGTCGGCGACCCCATGGCCCGCCCGCTGATCGACACCCTGCGAGCGGAGCGCGCCGCCGGTCGGAACCGGGACCTCGGCGCGCTGCGCCACCTGCTCTCGGGCGGCGCAGTGCTCTCCCCCGCCTCGAAGTCCGCGCTCGTCGAGCTCGTGGGTGGCCTCACGGTCGTCGACGTGCTCGGATCGACCGAGGCGGGGCGTCAGGGCGTGTCGAAGGTCGGACGGGGTGACGACCCGGCGTCGCGGTTCGCCCCCTCGGCCACGACCGTCGTGCTCGACGAGCACCGCGGCCGACGGCTCGCCCCCGGCGAGGGTCGAGCTGGGTTGGCTGGCCCAGGGCGGACGGGTGCCGCTCGGCTACCTCGGTGACCCCGACAAGAGCGCCGAGACGTTCCCCGAGGTGGACGGCGTGCGCTACGCCGTCGCGGGCGATCGGGCGACCCTCGACGCCGACGGGCGGATCGTGCTCCACGGCAGGGACTCGGTCTGCATCAACACCGGCGGCGAGAAGGTCTTCGCCGAAGAGGTCGAGACCGCGCTGAAGGCCCACCCAGCGGTGCTCGACGCAGTGGTCTGCGGTCGACCGTCGCAGCGCTTCGGCCAGGAGGTCGCCGCGGTGGTCTCGCTGCGGTCCGGTGCCGCCGCCACCGACGAGGAGCTTCGTGCTGCGGCCGGCGAGCACGTCGCGCGCTACAAGCTGCCGCGCGGTCGTCGTGCGTCGTGCGGAGCTCGTGCGGGCCCCCTCGGGGAAGGCCGACTACCGATGGGCACTCGACCAGGTGCTCCACGCGTGACCCCCGACGCCGAGCGATGCATCGACAGCGACGCCGAGGTCGACCCTGTGCGCACCCTTCGTCGATGCGCGGCTGGTTCGGGCGACCCGACCTGGCGTTTCGCTCCGGGCCGTGTCGAGCGGGCGACCTCGACACCCGCCGGTCCGGCCGAGCTGCGCATCGAGGTCGTCGCAGGGACCGGTCCTGGCACCTCCGTGCTCGCGCAGGGGTGGGGCCCCGGGGCGCAGTGGCTGGTCGAGCGGGTTCCACAGATGCTCGGGCTGCACCACACCGACGAGCTGGCCTCCGGACTGCACCCGCTCGTGGAGCGCCAGCATCGGCGGCACCCGGGGCTGCGCACCGGTGCCGCGCTGGTCGTCGCCGACGTCGTGGTCGCGGTCATCCTGGGCCAGCGGGTGACCGCTCGGGAGGCCCGGACGAGCTGGCGGCAGCTGGTGGCGCGCCACGGCTCGCCCGGGCCGGGTCCGCTCGGACTCGGGCTCGCCCCGACACCGGCGTCCCTGGCCCGGCTCGGCGTGGCGGACTGGCACGTGCTGGGCGTCGAACGTCAGCGGGCGGACGCCTGCCGTCGAGCGCTCGCGGTGATCGATGCGCTGGAGCGGGCCGCCCGGTCGGGCGCGCCCGAGCTCTGCCGTGTCGTGTGCAGCGTTCCCGGGCTCGGTCCGTGGACCGCCACCGGGCTGGCCGGTGCGGTCCTCGGTGACCCCGACGTCGTCCTGCTCGGCGACCTGCACCTCCCGCACTCCGTCGGCTACGCGCTGTGCGGGGAGCCACGTGGCAGCGACGAGCGCATGCTCGAGCTGCTCGAGCCATGGCGTGGCCAGCGTGGGCGGGTCCTGGCGCTGATCGGAACCGCCGGGATCCGTGCTCCACGGCGCGCCCCGCGCTACACCCCGCTGCCCATCGCACGATGGTGAGCAGCCAGCGGCCGACGCCGGCGCGGGTTCAGTCCTTCGAAGCGACGGCGTTCGGGGTGACGTTCATCTTCGGTTCGTAGTCGGTCCGCTCGACCTCACGAGCCGCGCCCCCGATCAGCGCCCGCAGGGTGCTCCGACAGCTCGCGCACGGCCCGTAGAGCTCCTCGACCACCTCGAGGTGGCAGCGGGGGCAGGTGAACCCCAGCGGCTCGTCGCCGTCGACCGTCTCGGCGGTGGCGTGGTTCAACCGGTTCCCCGAGTCGGACATCTCGTGAGTCTCCCACGCCCGCCGTGCCCTGCTGTGGACGACCGCACTCCCATCCCCCGCCGATCCACCGCGCGTCCACGGGCCGACCGGGCGGATCCACACGGTTGCGGCTCTATCGATCCACAGGACCGTCGTCCTACGGTGCGCCCATGGCCTCCCTGCACCACGACCCCACCGACCGCACCATCGCCGCCGACCACACCATCGCCGCCGAGCGGAGCGGTCCTGCGGGTCGCACCCGTGCGGCAGCCACCGCACCCGTGCCGGCGCCGATCGAACCGACCGGCGCGTCCCCCGTCGGCGGCCCTGGCGCTGGGGGGTCGAGCTGCTCGTTCGACGTCGTGCTCGCGGACGGCACCCGTGAGCGCATCGACGACGCCGATGCCTACCAGCAGGAGCAGTCGATGACGACCTTCTTCCGGACCGACGGTCGTCGTCAGGCGGTGGACTGCTGGTCGGTGCGCGTCGCGAGCTTCCGCACCGAGCACATCGTTGCGGTCCGACGCCACGAGGCGGCCGGCGGGGTGCGCCACCTGCAGTCCGGTCTGAGCGGGCGCCGCCCCCGAGCGGGCGCCGGCCACCGGACACCCGGGCCGGTCGCCGCTCGGGGTGGTACCTCGGCGTCGGGGGTCGAGGGGGTACGCTCGGCGGGCGGATCCCCCCGTCCCCCGCACCCTGGCATGGCTGACGACGCACTCTCTGGTTCCCCCACCGACGACCCACGCGTCGTCATCATCGGCGCCGGTCCGGCCGGGCTCACCGCGGCGTTCGAGTTGATGAAGGCGGGGCACACCTCGACGGTGCTCGAGGCCGACGACATCGTCGGCGGCATCTCGCGCTCCGTGGAGCGCGACGGCTACCGCTTCGACATCGGCGGCCACCGCTTCTTCACCAAGGTGCCCGAGGTCGAGGCGCTCTGGCACGAGATCCTCCCCCAGGAGGACTTCCTGCAGCGGCCCCGGTTGAGTCGCATCTACTACCAGGGCAAGTACTACGACTACCCGATCAAGCCGCTCAACGCGCTGCGCAACCTGGGCCCGGTCGAGGCCGTCCGCTGCGTCGGCTCGGCGCTGTGGGTCCGGATCCGGCCGCAGCGCGAGCAGCGAACGCTCGAGGACTACATCGTCGCCAACTACGGCCGACGCCTCTACGAGCACTTCTTCAAGACCTACAACGAGAAGGTCTGGGGCGTGCCGGCCAGCGAGCTCAGCGCCGACTGGGGCGCCCAGCGCATCAAGGGCATGTCGCTGTTCGCCGCGGTGTGGGAACCGATCCGCGCTCGGTTCGCCGGACGCCGGACCGGTTCCGCGCAGGTCACCAGCCTGATCGAGGAGTTCCAGTACCCCAAGTACGGCCCCGGAATGATGTGGGAGGTCTGCACCGAGAAGGTCGTCGCCGAGGGCACCGACGTACGGATGCGGACCCGGGTCGAGCGGATCACCCACGCCGACGGCGCCGCCCAGGTGGTGCACGCCCGAACCGCCGAGGGCGAGGAGCTCGAGCTGCCCGCTGACGCGGTCGTCTCCTCGATGCCGTACCCCCTCCTCGTCAAGGCGATGGACCCGCCCGCGCCGCCGGAGGTGCTGCGCGCCGCGGACGACCTGCACTTCCGCGACTTCCTCACCGTGGCGCTGGTCGTGCCCGAGGAGTACTCGTTCCCGGACAACTGGATCTACATCCACTCCCCGGACGTGAAGGTCGGCCGCATCCAGAACTTCGGTTCCTGGTCGCCGTACCTGGTCAAGGACGGCCGCACCTGCCTGGGTCTCGAGTACTTCGTGTTCGAGGGCGACGACCTCTGGAGCGCCGCCGACGAGGAACTGATCGAGCGGGCCAAGCGCGAGGTCGAGATCCTCGGGCTGGTCGACCCGAGCAAGGTCGAGACCGGCTACGTGGTGCGCCAGCCGAAGGCGTACCCGGTCTACGACGACGTCTACGCCAAGAACGTCGCCGTGCTCACGGACTGGATCCACACGACGGTGCCCAACGTCCACCCGGTCGGGCGCAACGGCATGCACAAGTACAACAACCAGGACCATTCGATGCTGACCGCGATGCTCACCGTCGAGAACATCCTGGGCAAGGGCGACCACGACATCTGGTCGGTCAACGTCGACGAGGACTATCACGAGGAGTCGAGCTCGTCGGCGCGCACCGGCACCGGACGGGACGCCCCGGTCATCAGCCGCGACGCAGCCCGCTCCGGATCGCGCCTGGGCTGAGCGTGCTGGTCGGCTGACCGTTCAGCCGGACGGCGCCTCGCCGGCAGCCGGGTCGTTGCGCTCACGCCAGTACTGCTCCCAGTTGGCCAGCGTCTGGCGACCGAGCTCGCCCCGGTACAGCTCCAGCGCGGAGTCAGCGGGGATGTGGATCCCGTCGGGGCGCAGGCCCGGGTCCTCGATGCGATCCTCGATGATCCCGTCCAGGTCGAGGATCCGGACCTGATCAGGGCGCTCGGCCGCGATCTGACGCATGATCTGGTGCAGCCGTTCCATCCTCGCCGGATCCCGCTTCGCCCGCTCACGCTCGCTCACGTTGGCGTTGGCGAACTGGCCGAACCGTGGCCACAGCACCAGCTGCACCATCGCACCGCGGGAGCCGAGGACGTCGACCGCCAGGTTGAGCTCCGAGGCGATGAAGGCATCCACCGCGGGGTCGCCGATGGCGGAGAAGTCCGCAGCTCCCGGGACCTTGCCGTCGGTGACCTCCCAGCTCCCCGTGACCAGCTGGGCGACGTCGGGCCGGTCGCGGTCGATCAGCGCCTGCCAGCGCTCCGGCCACGCGGCACAGGTCTCCGAGGGCCGGAACTCATCGTCGACGCGCCGTGACTCGAACCGGGTGACCCCACAGCCGAGCTCGGCGTCCCCACCCACGCCCACCACGGCACCCGTCTCGCTCGCGTAGACGAGCATGCCGAGGTTCAACAGCAGCGCCGTCGAGTCACCGAACGTGGCGACGGTCGGCGTCGGCACGACCAGGGGGGCTTCGGTGATCGGCGTGGCAGGGGCGCCCGGCGGCTCCGTGCTCGTCGTGGCCGCCGCAGCGAGCGCCTCCTGCTCGGCCAGCAGCGCCTCCGTCTGCTCCGACGCCGACTCGAAGTCCAGTCGGTCCCCGTCGCCGCCCCGATCGCTCGGCAGGGTGAACAGCGCCAGGACGGCGATGGCGACGATCGACACGACGGCGTAGGTCGCGAACCGCTTCGAGATCGGTGAGCGCCGCTCGCGGATCGGCATCTCGATGTATCGGTACGAGAGCTCGGCGAGCACGAGGGCGAGCGGGATGCCGATCGCGGCGCGCAGCGGGGCGCTCGCGTCGGGCCAGCTCTGCCGGAGGGCGAGGAACAGCGGCCAGTGCACCAGGTAGATGCCGTAGGAGCGTGCTCCCAGCCAGAGCAGCGGGGGGACCGACAGCACCCGGCGCAGCGGTCCGTCCGGAAGCGACGCGGCCGCGATCACCACGCAGGTCATCGCGGCGTACAGCGCGAACCCACCTCGGTACAGCAGGGGCGCGGACTGCTCGAGCGACCACCACCACCAGAGCTGCACCGCGCCGAGCCCGACGGCGCCGGCCACCACCAGGGTGCGCAAGGTGGTGGGTGCGGCGAGCTTGCGGCGGACCCGACGGTCCGCCAGCACGACGGCGAGCACTGCGCCCAACAACAGCTCGGCCGCCCGGGTGTCGGTGCCGAAGTAGATCCGGTCCGTCGACATGGTGAACAGCGTCGGGAGGAGGGCGGAGATGACGGCGCCCAGGGCGAACACGACGCCCAGGACGGCGCGCCGACCGCCGCTGAGACGCCAGAGCCCGAGCACGGTGAGCGGGAAGACCAGGTAGAACTGCTCCTCGATGGCGAGGCTCCAGAAGTGCAGCAGCGGTGAGGGCGCGCTGAACAACTCGCCGTAGCTCGAGCCGGCCAGGATGAAGTGCCAGTTGGCGACCTGGGCGAGTGAGGACAGCACGCCGGCCCGGAGCCCCTCGAGTTGGTCGACGGTGGCGACGAGCCATGCGAACAGCGTCGCGACGAGGGCGATCGTGAGCAGCGAGGCGGGGAGCAGCCGCCGGAACCGTCGGCCGAGGAACCCGCCGAGGGCGATCGTGTCCCGGTCGTGGGCCTCGTTCAGCAGCAGCGTGGTGATCAGGAACCCCGAGAGGGTGAAGAAGGTCGAGACGCCGAGGTACCCCCCGACCATCACGCCGAGATCCGCGTGGAACAGCACGACGCCGGCGACAGCGAGGCCGCGCAGCCCGTCGAGTCCGGGCAGGCGGAGCAGACGACCGCCGCTGCGGAAGTCCACGTACTGTCGACGGGCGATCGTGGGGCTGGGCATGACGCAGGGTGGGCCCGACGGTGGCGGGTGCACACCGATCGGACGCGTGGAGGCTAGTGGCGACCCGGCGTGCCGCTGGGTCGGATCAGCGACGTGAGGTAGCGCCCCGGTGCTGTCCGACGTACTGCGTCGGCGAAGCCCGGCGCACGCAGCGAGAGCCCCCACCAGGTGACGCGCAGCTCGGTCTCGACCATCGTGCGCACCACCGCCATCTTCGAGCTCCCGGCGAGCCGGTCCACGAAGGTGATCGGGAGCTCGGCGACCGAGACGCCCGCAGCGGAGAGCCGGAACGCGGTCTCGATCTGGAACAGGTAGCCGTTCGCGGTGGTGCCGTCGATGTCGATGCGCTCGAGCACCTCGGCCCGATAGGCGCGGAACGCCGTCGTCGCATCACGGAACGCCAGGCGCAGCATGCTCTGCGCGTACTGGTTCCCCCAGCGTGAGAGCTGTCGCCGGAGCCAGGTCCAGTTCCGGACCGCGCCACCGGGTACATAGCGCGACCCCACGGCGACCTCGGCGCCCCCGGCCACCGCGTCGAGCAGGTCGGGCAGGACCGCAGGGTCGTGGGAGAAGTCCGCATCCATCTGCAGCACCGGGTCGTAGCCGGCGTCGAGCGCGTGACGGAAGCCGTGGCGGTACGCCGCGCCGAGCCCCTCCTTGCCCGGGCGGAGCACGATCTCGACCCCGCCGAGCGTCTCCCCCACTGATTCCGCCAGCCCAGCGGTGCCGTCGGGGCTGTTGTCGTCCACGACGATCACGTGGAGCTCGGGGCACTGGCGCCGGATCGCCTGCAGCAGGCCGACGATGTTGTCAGCCTCCTGGTAGGTGGGGATCACGACGGCCGCAGGCACCGCCAGAGTGTAGTGGGGGCTCCGAGGCCCCCAGCGGGTCATCGGCAGCGTCGGAGGAGTGTGAAGGCCCCGTCGCGCTGCACCTCGCAGTACTGCTCGGCCACCACCTCGTTGGGCACCTGTGACCGGGAGACGGCGCTGTCGTTCGGCTCCTCCCACGCGTCGGCGGTGTCCGACAGGATCAGCCAGTCGTTGACCCGCAACTCCTCGGCGAGGCCGGAGTCCTCGGCGTCCGCGATGCCGGGGTCCATCTCGATGTAGCGGGTCCCGGGAACGAGGTCGGGGAACAGGAAGTAGAAGAACGCGTCGTTGTAGTTCGTGCGCGACAGGTCCGTCGGGCCCACGATCAGCGTCTCGCCGGGCTCGGACTCCGCAGCCAGGCGGTCGACGACGCGTTGGGCGTCCGCTGCGGCCTCCTCGTCGCCGTAGTAGAAGCGTCGACCGTCGTTGGTGATCGCGAACCCGAAGCGGTTCTGGCCGAACGTCTGGCCGACCAGGTCGACGTAGGTGCGTGCCGGGTAGAACGGGATGGCGACGACGAACATCGCGGCGATCGCTCCGGTCGCGAGCCAGGCACGGCTCGGCGCGGACCACGACGGCCGCCACGTTCCGAGCAGGCTGGCGATCGCCGGGATGCACAGTGCGAACGTGATGCCCGTGACCCACGCCAGGTGCGTGGTGTCGGGCCGTTGCAGTGCCTGGGGCAACAACAACGTGGCGAACAGCGCGGCCGGGACGAACGCCCGGGTGCGCTCGGACTGCGCATCGGCGCGCCAGAGACGCCATGCTGCGAAGAGCACCACCAGGATCGAGATCGGCACGAGCCAGAACCACAGCGCGATCTGCTGGGAGAGACCCGGCATCGGAAAGGGCCAGCCCTCGGTGCGCAGCGCCCCGGCGCGCTGCAGGAACCCGTCGATGCGGTCCCAGGACGGCGGCGCGGGCAAGGTGCGCCCGGCGCGCAGCTCGAAGACCGGCTCGATGAACATCCCCCGCACCGCGTTCGCCGGCCCGGCCAGCAGCAGGTGCACCACGTAGAGCGCCGTCGTGGCGATCGCGGCGATCGCCAGCGGTCGACGCCGAGCGTTCGGCAGCCACCACCACAGGAGTCCGAGGCTCGCCCCGATGGCGATCACCATGTCGGGTCGGTACAACAGGGCTGCGCCGCCGAGTACACCCGCCAGCGCCACCAGGCGACCGCCCACGGGGTCGTCCGGATCTCGCCGCGCGCCGGCGGTGCCGACCGCCAGCGCGCAGATGCCGAGCGCGAGCCCACCGTTCCACGCCATGGCTGACAGGCCCCCGGGGCCGATCAACACCAGGACCGCGGTGACCGCGGCCGGCACCGCCAGGCGCCGCCCGAAGGGGCGCAGCAGGAAGAACAACCCGAACGCCACCCCGGCGTGCTGCGCGAGCCCGACGAGACGCTCGACCCAGAGGTCGACACCGAACGCCGCGTAGATCCCGGCGAGGGTCCACAGCGAGCCCGGACCGTAGAGGTGCAGGAAGTCCCGGTGGGGGTACCGCCCGGAGAGCAGCTGCTCGGGGAAGGCGAGCATGAAGCCCTCTTCCATCGGCGGACCCTGGTAGCGCATCAGGCCGAGCACGGGAAGCGCCAGCACCGCTGCGATGACGCCCAGCGAGATGGCGTCCTTGGTGCGGTCGGAGCGGTGCGCGACGAGGGTGGCGGTCACCGACGCGGACGGAGCTCGTAGAGGAACTGGTAGCCGAACAGCTGGGGCCGCACCTCGACCGCCACCCGGTCGAGGCGGGACACGAGGCGCGACGGGGCGCTCGAGGTCAGCTCCTGGCCCTCGCCGCCGCGTTCGGTGACCTCGAGGGGCAGGCCCGTGGCCTCGCGGCGCACGATCGAGTAACCGCTGGCGCGCACCAGGTGCTCGATGCTGCGGCGGGTGAAGAACCGCACGTGACCGGTGTCGAGGATGCCTCGGCGGTCGTAGTCGAAGCGGCCGAGCGCGACCCTTGCTCGTGGGTACCAGTGGCCGAAGTTCGGCACGCTGACGATCACCGAGGCGCCCGGTTCCAGCACACGGTGCAGCTCCTCGAGCAACGCGTCGGGCCTGCGCAGGTGCTCCAGCACGTCGGCCGCCAGGACCACGTCGTAGGGCCCGGTCAGCTCGGCCGGCAGCCCTCCGTCCAAATCGGCCAGGACGAACTCGTCGACGCGTTCCTCCACGCCGTCGTGGGCGGCGAGGTCGACACCGGTGACGTGGTGGCCCTGGTCGCGCAGCCGCTGGGCGAACGAACCGTCGGAACAGCCGAGATCCAGGATCCGGGACGCGGAACGGCGCTCCAACCAGCGTTCGAGGATCCGGTGCGAGGACTCGTCGCCCTCCTTGTGCTCGTAGGCGTCGCTCGCGAAGGCCAGTTCTCCGGTGCCGAAGCCCATCTTGTGGGCCCGGTAGCGCAGCACCTCGGTCACGATGTCCTTCGCGTACTTGACGCCGTTCACGTGGGAGATCTCGTCGCCGTAGTAGGTCGGGATCGGGATCTCGGCGATGCGTTGGGCGGACTCGATGAGCTGCAGGATGATCTGGGTGTCGAAGTCGAACCCGTCGCTGTTGCGCTCGAACGGGAGCTGGCGCAGCGCCTCGACGGAGTAGGCCCGGTACCCGGAGTGCCACTCCGACAGCTCGACTCCCGCCACGGCGTTCTCGACCGTGGTGAGGACCCGGTTGCCGAGGTACTTGTACATCGGCATGCCGCCGCGCCGCGCGCCCCCCTCGACCATCATCCGGGAACCGAACACGGCATCAGCGTCGTCAGCGAGCAGCGGCGCGACCATCTCCGGCAGCAGCTCGGGGGCGTACTGCCCGTCCCCGTGCAGCAGCACGATGATGTCGAGGTCCTGCTCGATCGCGGTGCGGTACCCCCACTTCTGGTTCCCGCCGTAGCCGAGGTTCTCGTCGTGGCGGATCACCTGCAGGGGCATCTCCGGCCACAGCTGCTGGTAGCCCATCGCGACGAGGTGGGTGTGGTCCTGGCTGTGGTCGTCACCGATGATGACCGTGGTGACCGAGTCGCGGAAGTCCGTGGGGATCCGGTCGAGCACGGTTGCGAGGGTGGTCGCAGCGTTGTACGCGACCACCAGGATCCCGATCCGCTTGCCCGTCATGTGCCCTCCGTCGTCGACGGCGCAACGCTACCCGCCCTCATCGGACCACCTCGTTGCACAGGGGCGTCGGGGGGACCGTCATGGACACGTCGAGCGCTCCCCCGCCGACCGGCGTCAACTCCCCGGGAGGCAGCTCGATCTGCACGCGCAGCCGCTCGTCGTCGTCGCCCAGCGCACTCACCGTGACCTCGCCGATGCGCCAGTCCATGGTGACGTCGAAGTCGGTGGTCGAACCGTCGGGCAGCTCGAACTCGCTGCTGACCCAGGACCGTGAGGTCTCGCTGCCTCGCTGCACCTGCACGGTGAGACGGACCCGACCGCCCTCGACCGGCTCGAGCAGCAGGTCGGAGCGGGTCGCCGGATCGTCGCCCTGGAGCCGGGCGATCGGAACGGGTTCCGCCAACCGGCCGTCGCGCTGCACGCTCAGGTGGCCGCCGCCGGCGGGTGGCGTGCTCTCCAGCAGGTACCAGATCTCGCCGTTGCTCCGATAGACGGCCTGGCAGTCGCCGACCACCGCGACCAGGCCCACCGGACTCCACGGAGGAAGCGGTTCGTCGGCGCCGATCTGCAGCGCCGTGCCGACGGCGCCGGGGAGCCGGTCCTGGGTCTCGAGCCAGTCGACGCGTTCGGGTCGCGTCCGTCCCGGGGAGATCTCCTGCTGGTACTGCAGCGCGAGCGAGGTGTTGACCCATCCACCCCACAGCGCCGTGAGGGCGATCGCTGCGGCCAGTCCCCACGACGCCATCCGGACCGTGCGCGGACCCTGCCGCTGGTCGGACCCGGCCGCCCCGTCGGGGTCGCGGCCGGGCAGCCGCTCGGAGGGGGATCGGGCGGCGATGTTCGCCCCCAGGGTGTGCAGCCCGACCAGGGCGCAGAGCACCAGCATCGGGAAGAGATCGGTGAGGTACCGGTGCGCGATGTAGCCGAAGGCGATGAAGACGCCGCCACCGATCGCGGCGCCGACCGCTGCGATACGGACCGCAGCCACCTCGGGCGTCGCTCCCCCCGTTGTCGCCTGGCTGACCCGTCGGACCCCGGGGGCCGCGAGCAGACGCCGCGGCGCCACGAGGGCGGCGATTCCCACGAGCCCGGCGAGGAACAACAGGGGCTCGCTCACCGGGACGCTCGAGGACCAGTCCAGCTCCGAGAACACGGCCTCTCCCACGACCGTCGGGCGCTCGTTCGGGAAGGCCAGGTACGGGAACTCCGCTCGCACGCCGAGCGCGTTCGGACGCAGGATCTGCAGCAGCACCGACGGCACGTACTGCGGACCGAACAGCGAGTTGTCGTTCGCTGCCAGGGCCGCCTGGCGCTCGAGGTCGTCGGCCACGAGCACTTGGCGGTCGAGCGGCACCCCGAACCACGAGTCGAACCGTGCGGTGTTGACCGCTGCGTACAGGACGACCGCAGCGACCATCCCCACGACGATCACCACCAGCGCGAGCGGCGCCGCGCCCGTCGAACGTTGGGGGTGCCAGCCCGAGAGCCGCTGCGCGCCGCTCGCGACCCGGGCGAGCAGTGCGTCCGGCTGCGATCGTCCGGCGAGCAGCGTGAGGGCGAGCACCGCGGCGGTGAGCCCGAGTGCCGCCACGGGACCGAAGCCGATCGTGGAGCGGGTGTTGATCGCCAACCCGGCCAGCAGGACGGCCACGGCCAGGTGACCGAGTCGGGCCCGGGACACCGCCCCGGTGCCGAGCAGCCAGCGGACGAGGTGGTTGAACGAGCCGAGGCAGAGCGCGGTCGCCCACAGCAACCCCTCGTGGTACACCCAGCTCTTGCCGCCGAGGAACAGCAGCGAGCTCGCCCCGATCCCGAACACGGCGAACCCGGTGGCCACCATCTCCAGCCGTCCGACGGGCGCGTCGCCGCGGATCGAGCACCGCAGCCGCCACGCGAGCGCGACCGAGAAGCCCATGGCGACCACGAACGCGCCCACCATCGACAGCCCGGTCAGCCTGCCGTCGAACCGGTCGGTGGCCACGAACAGCGGGATCCGAGCGAGGGACGGGACGATCGGCTGGTAGATGTGCGTGGCGTCGTCCATGCGGAAGCCCTCGAAGCCCGGCACGTCGGGATCGACGTCGATGCGACCGTCCAGCAGCGAGCGCGCCTGGGCGTCGTAGAAGTCTCCGAGGAGGTCCCGGTCCAGCACCCCCGACCGACCCGACTGCAGGACGAGGACGAACAGGACGGTGGCTGCCACCGCACCGATCCCAGCGGCGAACAGGAACCGCCGCCTCACTGCAGAACCCCGCGCGACTCGACGGACGGTCCGGGGGGAACCCGACGTGTTCGGGTGCGGGCCGCGTCGGCGGTCAACGCGGCCAGCAGTGCCATCGAGGCCACGACCGGCACCTTGAAGCGCTCGTCGCCGAAGGACAGCGCCGGAATCAGCGCCCCGAGCAGGCCGCACAGCAGCACGAACAACCACGGCCCGGGCAGGTCGAGGCGTGCGCCGCGCCCGGTGCGCCACGAGGCCAGCACCAGGAGGGCGCCGGCCAACGCCGAGAGCCCCACCGCCCAGTAGTACAGGTCCGCCGTCCAGCGCAGGGCGGCTCGGGTCGAGTCGGCGAGGTGAGCATCCGCCCCGTAGGACTCCCACGCAGCGATCGCGTCGGTGTCGTGGGAGAAGGTCGCGGCGAGCTTCGACGCGGCGAGTGGCGCCAGGCGCTCCGGATGCTCCACCATCCAGTCGATCGCCCGTCGGCGCAGCTCGGCATCGCGTGCCACCTCGACCTCGGGACCGGCGACGTAGCGCCCCTCGGTCGCGCACGCCTCGGCGAGGGTGAAGCGTCCCTGAGCGCCGTCGTGGAAGCCGATGCAGAGGTTGTCGCCGGTGTTGGTCGACATCGGGACGACTGCCTCCATCACCACGGCGTTGCGGATCGCCCACGGAGCGACCGCCAACGCGATCCCGACCGTCGGCCAGAGCGCGAGCCGCAGCGCTGCACGCCACCCGCGGTGGGTGACCAGCGCGGCCAGCGCAGCTGCAGGCACGACCACGATCACGGCCTGGGGCCGCAGCCAGGTGCAGGCGGCAGCCGCAAGGACCAGGACCGAGGTGGCGATCGTCCGATCCCGCGCAGCCGCTGGGTCGTCGTTCGGCTGCCAGATCCACAGGAGGGCAGCGATGAGGACGCAGAACGCTGCGAGGAAGACCGTCTCTCCCAGCACCAGTGGCGTGTGCAGCACCAGGTTCGGCCAACAGGCGAGCAGCACCCCGGCGGTCACCCCGATCCGCAGCCCGCGTCGGCCGGGGACCAGGCAGGTTCCGGCCACCACCAACGCAGCTGCGGCGACGCCCGCGAACAGCGCCTGCACGAGCCCGATCGCGAGGACCGGGTCCTCACCGAGACCGACCAGCTCCGTGCCCCACCGGACCGCTCCGACGAAGAACGGGTACCCGGGCGGGTAGTAGGCGGTGGGCGACCCGAGCAACGAGGTGTACCCGTCGCCCCGGGCGATCGACGCTCCCGCCGCGAGGTAGATGGCCGGGTCCGACAGGCCCTCGGGAGGACGTGAGGCGACCAGTACCCAGATGGCGCGGATCCCCGCAGCGCCCGCGCCCACCAGGGCCGCCGGGCGCGCCACGTCGATCGGAGCGGGCTGCACGGCCCGAGCGTAGCCCCGGCGTCGCGTTCGCTCGGAGCGTGCCGGGTGTCGAGCCGGGCGTCGTGCCGCGATGGCCGGGAGCACTCCGGGTATCGTCGGCCCCGCCCATGGTCGTGCCCACTCGCGAACCCACCCGCCGTCGGTTCGATGCCGTCCGGCGGGTACCGCTCGGAGTGGCGCTGCTCGCCGTGGTGGCGTACGTGCCGTTGCTGCTCACCCGCCCCGGTGAGATCGGCGCCGACACCAAGACCTACCTGTATCTGGACCCTGGTCGCCTGCTGTCTCGCGCCCCGTGGATGTGGGATCCCAACGTCGGGCTCGGCACCATCACCCACCAGAACATCGGCTACCTGTGGCCGATGGGCCCCTACTACTGGCTGATGGATGCCCTGGCGGTCCCGGACTGGGTCGCGCAGCGCCTCTGGCTGGGGTCGATCATCCTGCTCGCCGGGCTCGGCGTGCGCTTCATGCTGCGCGAGCTGCGCTGGGTCGGGGCGGGGCTCACCGTCGCGTCGTTCTCCTACGCGCTCAGTCCGTACCTGTTGGACTACGCGGCTCGCATCTCGGTGATCCTGTTGCCCTTCGTCGGACTTCCATGGCTCATCGGCCTCGCGGCACGGTCCCTGCGGCGCGACGACTGGCGGAGCCCCGCGGTGTTCGCGCTCGTGACCCTCACCGTCGGTGGGGTCAATGCGACGTCCTTGCTGTTGGTGATGGTCGCCCCGATGCTGTGGTTCCCCTACGCGGTGCTCGTCGAACGCGAGATCGGCTGGGGCCGGGCGGTGCGCGCGGGGCTGCGCATCACGGTGCTCACCGTCGCCACCTCGTTGTGGTGGGTCGCGGGCCTGGTGCTGCAGGGCAGCTATGGAATCCCGATCCTGCGCTACACCGAGACCTACGAGACCGTGGCGAACGCCTCGCTGTCGACCGAGCTGCTGCGCGGCCTCGGCTACTGGTTCTTCTACGGCACCGACGGCCTCGGGGCGTGGACCGCGTCGAGCGTCGCCTTGGTGCAGAACGTCCCGGCGCTCGCGCTGTCGTTCCTGCTGCCGGTCCTGGCGATGGCGGCGGCACTCGCGTCCCGCTGGCGCCACCGCATCTACTTCGCGGTGATCGTCGCGGTGGGGATGATCCTGGCGGTCGGCGCACATCCCTGGGACGCGTCGTCGCCGTACGGGGCGCTCTTCCGCTCCTTCACCGGCGGCGACCTGGGGCTGTCGTTCCGCTCCACGCCCCGAGCGGTTCCCCTGATCGCGCTCGGCCTGGCCGTGTTCCTGGGGGCCGGCACCGCCGCGCTCGCCCGCTGGCGTCCCGGGTGGCACGCACCCGTGGCCGGCATGCTGGTCGTGCTGATCTGTCTCAACATGGCGCCGCTGTTCCGGGGCCAGCTGGTCGACCGCAACCTCGTCCGCGACAGCGAGGTGCCCGCCTACTGGATCGACGCTGCGGCTGCGCTCGACGACGGCGACCGTGCGACACGGGTGTGGGAGCTGCCCGGCATCGACTTCGCCGCCTACCGATGGGGCAACACGGTCGACCCGATCACCCCCGGGCTGATGGACCGCGAGTTCGTGGCGCGCGAGCTGATCCCCTACGGGACGCCACCGTCGGCGAACCTCGTGAACGACGTCGACCTGCCGTTCCAGTCGGCGCGGGTCGAGCCCGAGGCGCTCGCCCCGCTGGCGCGGATGATGGGGGTCGGGGACGTGCTGGTGCGCGGCGACCTGCAGTACGAGCGCTACCGCGCGCCCCGCCCTCGGATGGTCGTCGAATCGATGAGCGCTGCGCCGGGGTTCGGTGAGCCGTCGGGGTTCGGGGCGCCCATCCCCAACGATGCGGACGAACAGCTGCCGCTCGACGACGAGATGGAGTACTCGATCCCACTCGACGTGCCCGACCCGTCACCGGTGACGGTGTTCCCGGTCGAGGACCCCCGACCGATCCTGCGGACCGTCGACGCGGCAGCGCCGACCGTGGTCGCCGGGGACGCCGCCGGTCTCGTCTCGATGGCGTCGGTGGGGCTGCTCCCGGCGGACCGTCCGGTGCTCTACTCGGCGTCGTTCGCCGAGCAGCCCGACGAGCTCCGAGCAGCGATAGCGGAGCCCGACGCCACCCTCGTGGTGAGCGACACGAACCGCCGCCAGGCCCGGCGCTGGGGAGCGGTGCGGGAGAACGACGGGTACACCGAGCGTGCCGGCGAGGAACCCCTCGTCGACGATCCCACCGACAACCGCCTCGAGGTGTTCCCCGATGCCACCGACGACGACGCGACCGTCGCCGAGCAGCTCGGCGACGCGACCGTGGCCGCCTCCGCCTACGGCAACGGCGTCACCTACACCGCCGGGGATCGTGCGATCAACGCCTTCGACGACGACCCGTCGACGGCGTGGCGGGCGGGCGCGTTCGACGACCCGGTCGGCGAGTTCGTCGAGGTCCGTCTCGACGAACCGGTCACCGCCGACCGCCTCGGCCTGCTCACGGTGCAGGGCGCCAAGAACCGCGACGTGAGCGAGGTCGCGCTCAGCTTCGACGGCGGCGATCCGGTCGTGGTCGCTCTGGACGATGCCGCCCGCGCCGAACCCGGCCAGGAGGTGACGTTCCCGGAGCGCACGTTCTCGACGGTGCGGATCACGATCGAGGCGACCGACCGCGGTCCGCTCGAGAGCTACCGGGGCGTGTCCGACGTCGGGTTCGCCGAGATCCGCCTGCCCGGCCTGGAACCGCTGCGTGAGGTGGTGCGGCCGCCGACCGCACTGCTGGACGAAGCAGGCGTCGAGTCGCTCGAGCGCCAGTTGTTCTACGTCTTCGACCGTCGGGCGTCGGGCGAGGCGGAGGTGCTCGCCGCCGACGAGGAGCGCTCGCTGCAGCGATGGGTGGTCAACCCGGTGGCGCGTGACTACACGCTGTTCGGACGGGCGCGTCTCTCCTCGGCGCTCCCCGACGACCGCGTCGACAGGCTGCTGGGCCTGCCCGACGCCGCTGGCGGGGGCGTCACCGCCACGTCCTCCGCCCGTGTCGCCGGCAACCTGGCGTCACGGGCATCGTCAGCGATCGACGGCGACACCACCACCGCCTACCGGACGCCGCTGAACCAGGTGACGGGGCAGTGGATCGAGGCCACCTACGCCGAGCCGCTGACGGTCGACGGCCTCGATCTGCAGGTCGTGGCCGACGGCCGGCACTCCGTTCCGACTGCGGTGGGGCTGTCGGTCGACGGCGGCGATCCCCGTCGCATCGAGCTCGATCCCGTGGAGGTGGCTGACGGCGCGCCCCGGGGGACGCTCGCGACCCTCCAGGTCCCCACGGGTGAGCTGACCGGCACGACCTTCCGCCTCACGATCGACGCCGTCGACGAGGCACCCTCGATCGACTGGTTCAGCCGGGGGCGCGTCGTGCTGCCCGCAGCGATCGTCGAGTCCGGTCTGCCGGTGGTCGAGCCGCCACCGCCGTCGACCGCGCTCAGCCGCACCTGTCACGACGATCTGGTCAGCATCGACGGCGAGGCGGTCCCCGTCCGCCTCGAGGGCACCGTCGGCGCCGCCGGCAACAGTGACACCGTCGAGCTGCGTGCCTGCGGGGCCGACGGCGTGTCGATCGAGGCCGGTCGGCACCTGCTCGCCTCCGCCGAGGGCGACCGGGTCGGCATCGAGGTCGAGCAGCTCGTCCTCTCCTCGGCGCCGGGTGGCGCAGCGGGAGCCGACACGCTCGCCGAGCCGCTCCCCGACGGTGAACCGCCACCGGACACCACCACCGAGCGGACCGGACGTTCCAGCTACCGCCTGGCGACCACGGACGCGCAGGACCCGTACTGGTTGGTGCTGGGCCAGAGCTGGAGCCCGGGGTGGCGCGCCAGCACCACCGACGGTGTCGACCTGGGCGAGCCGACGCTGATCAACGGCTACGCCACCGGCTGGCGCATCGACCCGGCCGAGCTCGGCGCGGACGTCACCGTGGACATCACGTTCGGCCCCCAGCGTCTCGTGTGGATCGGCATCGCTGCGTCGCTGCTGGGTCTCGGGCTGTGCATCGCCCTGATCCTGTGGCCCACGAGACGGCGCTGGACGCGCCGTCTGCGCGCAACGCGACGTGGCGGTGCCGAGCTGGCGCCCCCGCCGAGCGGGCCCCGGATGCCGACGTGGGCCCGATGGTCCCGGTCTGGGCGCGGTTCGACGCCGCGGACGCCGACCGGTCGCCGGGGTGGCGCAGCGTCAGCCTCGTCGTCATCGGAGCAGGCCTCGTCGGCGTCGTGTTCGTCGGCCCGGTCGCCGGCGCTGCGCTCGCCGCCCTCACATCGCTGGCGCTCCTGTGGCGCCATGGCCGCTGGGTGCTTCCCGCGGCCAGCCTCGGCCTCGTCGCCGCAGCAGGCGGCTACGTGGTGCTCAAGCAGTGGCGCAACAGCTACCAGCTGGACTTCGACTGGATGCGTTGGTTCGAGGTGACCCACCAGTGGACCTTCGTCGCCGTGCTCGCCCTGGTGGCGGCGGTCGTCGTCGACACCCTGAGGTCATCACCGCCGCCCGTCGTGGGCGCCGACGCCACGACGCCCGACCCTCCGCCTGACGCCGTGTGATCAGGGCCGGATCGCGCGCAGCTGCTCCGCGAGCCAGGCGGCGTGGGCGTCCAGTGCTCCGCCCGAGAAGTGCAGCCCGTCGGGTCGGTCGGCGTCCATGGTGTCGCCCCGGCTGAACGCCCACGCCGCCACGTCGAGCGTCGGCACCCCGAGCTCTGCAGCGACCGCCGCGACGTCGTCGCGCCAGATCTGCACCCAGTCCGGATCGCACGGCGAGTTCTGCCGTCGCATGTCGCAGTAGAACTGCCCGATCTCGAGGGGCGCCGCCGGGAGCACCCAGGCGACGCGTGCCCCGCCCGCGCTCAGCATCCGCATCGCGTCGGCGAACTCGCGTCGGCGCAGCTCGGCGCCCTCGGGCGTCAGGAACCCCGGCTCCGGCCCGGCGATCAGGTCGTCCCAGGTTCGGACGTAGACGATGACGAGCTCCGGATCGATCTCCGCGATGGCCTGGGGCCAGGCGACGCGCCAGTCCGGGCACTTCTCACTCGGCGGGACCAGCCCGCAGGCGAGCACCGTGCGGTCCCAGATCTCCAGGTCGGGCGCCGCCAGGCGCCGCAGCCCGTTCGCCGCGCCGCGACCCGTGCTGTCGCCGACGATCAGGACGGTGGTCACCTGGTCCTCGCACACCGGTGGCGTGGTGGGGTCCGCCACCTCTTCGACGGTGGCGTACTCGAACTGGGAGGTGTCCCCGGTCCAGGCGGGCGCCGGCTCGTCGGGTGGCGGCGGGACGCAGACCGTCGTGGTCGTCGATGGCGGAAGCGTCGTCGTCGGATCCGGGAGCCGCTCGAACTCCGGAGCGACCTGCTCGGCCACGCTCGGCTGCGCCGACGCGGATCCGAACGCCAGCGCGACCACCACGACGACCGTGCCGCCGACCCAGGCGGTTCGCCGCGGGGTCGGACGGCGTGCCCAGGCGGTCCCCCGCCGGAGGGGCTCCTCGACGACCCGCAACGAGATGCTCGACAGCAGCAGCGACCCGACCACCGTGATCGCTGCCACGACGTCCCTCGACAGTCCGGGCCACCGGACCTCGAGTGCGATCTGCAGCGGCCAGCTCCACAGGTAGATCGCGTAGGACCGCGCCCCGAGCCACTGCAGCGGGCGGAGCGAGAGGGCGGTGGTCATGGCGCCGTCGCCGCGCACCGCGTTGACCAGCGCGAGCGCGCCGAGCGCGGCCAGTCCGAGGCCACCGGTGTAGATCCAGCGGTCCTCCGGTGTCGCGATCCAGCTGAGGGTGCAGAGCACTGCGAGTCCGCCGAGCGCCGTGAGGTCCCGCATCGGGTTCGCCGCCGGTGCCGGCCGGCCGTGCAGCATCGCAGCCGCCGCGCATCCGAGGAGCAACGCGCCGGCACGGGTGTCGGTCCCGAAGTAGACCCGCGACAGCTCCTCGCCCGACCGCATCGCGAGCCAGGCCGCCCACCCGAACGAGCTCAGTGCGAGCGTCAGCGCCACCCAGCCCACGAGCCGGGCGGGGTTCGTCCGGCGTCGACGTCGGGCGACCGCCAGGGTCGTGAGCAGGATCAGCGGCCAGGCGACGTAGAACTGCTCCTCGATCGACAACGACCAGGCGTGGCGCAGCGGCGACGGCTCAGCCGCCCAGTACGGCTGATCCTCCGCGATCAGGTGCCAGTTCTGCCACCAGGTCAACGTGGCGATCGAGTCCCACACGATCCCGGCCTGAGTGGCGAACACGATGAGCACGGCGACGACGACGACCACCACCGCAGGGGTCAGCCGGGTGACCCGGCGTCCCCACCACCGTCGGAGCCCGGCGAACCCCTCGGGCGGGCTCCCCAGCAGCAGCGTCGTGATCAGGAACCCGCTCAGCACGAAGAACACGTCGACGCCGACGAACCCGCCGGGCAGGTAGCCGAGGTGGTACGCCACCACGGCCGCGACGGAGACGCCACGGAGTCCGGTGATGCCGGTCAGGTGCGTCCGGGCAGCTGGACCGTCGAGGCGCTGGTGCAGGTCGGTCACAGCGACACCGAGGGTGGTTCGCTCAGCGGATCGGCTGGCGCGCGATCCCCAGGAGGACCAGCGTCGTCGGGTCGATCTCGTCGGTGAGGAAGAAGTCGGCGTCGGTGATGCCGGACTGCCCACCCACCTGCTCGGTGTTCGTGAATCGGTACGCCACGCGTCGCCCGGTGGCGTGGAGCCACACGAACGCCGAGCGGGGCAGCTTGTGTCGCAACCCGAGCGGGTCGAGACGCAGCAGCTTCTCCGCCATCGCGCGACGCGTGTCGAAGTCGGCCTTGACCTCGGCGGTCGCGTCCAGCCCCCACACCTCGACCTCGCGGAAGTGACGCCCGAGCATCGCCGCGAGGTCAGTTGGGTCGAACAGGTACACGTGGTACGGGTTCTCGAAGTCGGCGGGAGCGTTCGGCGTCAGGAAGAACGCACTGCCGTCGTCGTCGAGGACGCGGGCGACCTCGGCGACGTGGAACTCGGGGTCCACGAAGTGCTCGATGAGGTGCGACGAGCACACGTCGTCGAACGACGACGTGCGCAGCGGCAGGACGGCGCCGTCGCTGCAGACGGTCCGAAGGTCCGCGTCGGGGTGCAGGGTCACGGCGCTGGCCGCGGTCTCGGCGTCGTAGTCGACCCCGACGAGCATGCGGTCCGACGAGGCGAAGCCGACGGTGCCGTCAGCCAGCCCGCATCCCAGGTCCAGCATCCGCCCGGTGCCCACGCGCTCGCGCACCTCGCGGTAGCCGGCCGCGTGCAGCGCGAGCAGTGAATCGGGGGTCTGCCCCTCGATGGGGCGTTCACCGGTGAGTTTCACCCAAGCTCCTCGGTCTTCGGACGCAACGGCGGTCCCTCCGGACCCCGCCGCGGGGTGCGTAGCATATGCCCGCCCGAGCACCGATCCATGGAGCCCCCGCACGTGCAGACCCCCGTCGCCAGCGAGGCGACCACCAAGGCCATCGCGGACCTCGCGACACGTGCGGGCATCGCGCACGTCCACCTGCTCGCCTGGCGCGATCTCGACGACCCGGAGGCCGGCGGATCCGAGGTCCATGCCCACAACATCGCGGCGATCTGGGCGCAGTCGGGCCTGGCGGTCACGATGCGGACCTCGGCAGCGGAGGGCGAACCGGCCACCCGGGTCCGCGACGGGTACACCGTGAGCCGCAAGGCGGGGCGCCACGCGGTGTTCCCCCGCTCCGCGCTCTCCGAGATGACGGGGCGCCTCGGCCCGTGTGACGCCCTCGTCGAGATCTGGAACGGCATGCCCTTCCTGTCGCCGCTGTGGTGGCGGGGCCCGAGGATGATCTGGCTGCACCACGTCCACGGACCGATGTGGGGCATGACGCTGCCCGGCCCGATCGCGCGGGCTGGGGTGCTGCTCGAGGAACGCATCGCCCCGCCGCTGTACCGGGATCAGCCGATCGTGACCTTGTCGGACTCGTCGTACCGGGAGCTGGTCGACGATCTCGGGTTCCGGCCGGCCGACGTGCGGGTGGTCCAGCCCGGCGTCGACCCGTTCTTCACCCCTGGGGGCGAGCGCAACCCGACCCCGCTGGCCGTCGCCGTCGGTCGGCTGGCGCCGGTGAAGGACTTCCCCCGCCTGGTGCGCGTGATGGCCGAGGCGCGTCGCCAGGTGCCGGACCTGGAGCTGGTGATCGTCGGCGAGGGCTACGAACGCCAGCGGGTGCTGGACACGATCGACGCCTGCGACGCCCACGACTGGGTGCGTCTGGCGGGTCGGGTCACCGATGAGCAGCTCCGTGACCTCTACCGGCGCTCCTGGTGCGCCGTCTCGGTCTCGGTGCGCGAGGGCTGGGGGATGACCCTGACCGAGGCGGCCGCGTGCGGCACCCCAGCGGTCGCCACCGACATCGCCGGGCACGCCGACGCGATCGACCGGGACCGCAGCGGCCTCCTGCGCACGACCGATGGCGACCTCGCCGCCGCGGTGGCCTCGGTGATGACCGACGTCGAGCTGCGCACCCGGCTCCAGGCGGGAGCCCTGGCACGGGCCGAAGAGCTCACCTGGGAGCGCGCCGCGCTCGCCAACTTCGAGGTGCTCGCCGCCGACGCGCTGCGTCGCAGCGGCCGACCCGATGACGCTGCCGCGGTGCTCGGGGGACGATGAACGAGTTCATCTTCGGCGTGGACCTCGACGGGGTGTGCGCCGACTACACCGCCGGGTTCCGCACCGTTGCCGCGCGCGAGTGGGACGTGGCCGAGTCGTCGTTGACCACCGACATCAGCTGGGACTTCGTCGAGTGGGGACTGGACCGCGAGGGGTTCCTGGCGCTGCACCGGGCATCGGTGCAGGACCACCGAATGTTCCGCGACATGCCGGCGATCCCGGGTGCGTCCGACGCGCTGTGGCGGCTGTCGGACGCGGGGGTGTGGATCCGGGTGATCACCCACCGCCTCGTCACGAACTGGGGCCATGCGACGATCGTGTCGGACACCGTCGAGTGGCTGGACCTGCGCAGGATCCCCTACCGCGACCTCTGCTTCCTCGGGCGCAAGCCCCAGGTCCAAGCAGATGCGTACATCGAGGACGCGCCGCACAACATCGAGGCGCTGCGTGCGGACGGCAGCACCGTCATCGTGTTCGACCAGCCCTACAACCGTCATCTCGATGGTCCGCGGGCCTCGACGTGGGCCGAGGCCGAGGCGATCGTCGCGGAGCTGGTCGTGGCCTCCGGGCGCAGTTTCGCCGGACAGCTCCCCGGGGTCGATGCCGGTGCCGACCGTCTGGACCGCCGTCGCAGCTGAGCGGCGGTGGGGCAGGGCCGAACCTCGCTGGCTCAGACGGGCGGGCGGCGGAAGGGTGCGGTGTGGCGAGTGCCGGGCGGCTCCGTCGCCCACGGAGCGGACTCGCCCCAGCGGCCCTCGAAGACCAGCTCCCCCACCGGACGCCGACGCACCGGGCCGTGGCCCCCGACGGGGACCCCCAGGGTGATCGTCGCTGCCAGGAACACGTCGTCGGGTACCGAGAGCACCTCGCGCAGCTCCGCGTCCACCAGCGAGTGCCACATCATCATGACGCCCCCGTAGCCGAGCGAGCGGGCAGCCAACAGCAGGTTCTGACACGCCGGGTACACCGATGCGCCCAGGGTCTCTTCGGGCGGCGGACGACGACGCGTCGCCCCGGCCAGGATCACCACGGGGATCGACTCGAAGTGGTCCACGAAGTGCTGCATCGTCGCCGCGGTCCGGCCCTTGCGAGAGGTGTGGTCGACCCCGGTGCCGTCGTCGTAGCCGTCGGCCTCGCGTTTGGCCGCCCACAGCCGTCGGGAGGCGTCGCCGATCAGTCCCCGAGCGGTCACCGCGTCGGGTGAGCCACGCAGCACGAGGAAGCGGAACGGTTGCGCGTTGGAGCCGGAGGGCGCCCGCGTCGCGGCGAACAGGATGCGGGCGAGATCCGACTCCGGGATCGGCTCGTCGCGGTAGCGGCGGATCGCCCGGGTGCTGGCGAGCAGGTCGAGGAACCCCTCCGGACCGTGGACCTCGTCCGGCCGGGGCGCGGCTCCCGGCGACGGATCGCCGGGTGGCGGCGGAGGTGCTGGCACCTCGACGACGCTACCGCCGTCGTAGCCTCGCCCACGTGCCCTGGTCCGACTTGCTCAGAACCACCGGTGTGCTGCTGCTGTCGATGATCCCGCTGGGTCTCAGCCTCTGGGCGCTGCTCGACGCCGCGAAGCGTCCGCAGTGGGCCTGGTCGCTGGCGGATCGGAACCGCACGGTCTGGATGGCGGCGGTGATGGTCGGCCTGTGCTCGATGATCGGTGGGCTCCTGATCTCGGGCTGGTACCTGGTCCGCGTGCGGCCGGTCGTGGCCGCCGCCGAGTCGGGCCAGGTCCCCGTGCGTCAGAAGCCCCCGGCCACCTGACGATCTCGCTGGTCCGTCCTCGCCCCGGCGCCTGCGCAGCGGCCGTTGAGTGGGAACGGTTCCTGAAGTCGCTTCCGCGGAAGCGCTGTCGGTGTGCGGTCGAGCCAGATCGGCGCCCAACATCGCTCATCTGTCGGTGTCACAGCCGGTTCGTAGGGTCAGCGCAGCAGCTTGGACCTGGGAAGGGGATCCGCGATGACCGATGGCGATGATGCCGGTGTGGCGGTGCTGTTTGGCACTGCGGAGCCGGTCGACTCGGTGCCGTTGGAGCGTTTGGAGGAGGAGATGCGGTCGTTGGCGTCGCATCTCGCGGCGGCGACGTGTGCGTTCCTGGTGATGGTCGGTGAGTACGACGCCCGTGGGGGTGGGCGTCGTGGCAGGCGTTGTCGTGTGCGCACTGGTTGAACTGGCGGTGCGGGGTCGGGATGGTCGCGGCACGCGAGCAGGTCCGGGTCGCCCGCCGGTTGCGTGAGCTGCCCGCGATCCGCGACGCGTTCGCTGCGGGGGCGTTGTCGTACTCGAAGGTGCGTGCGCTGACCCGTGTGGCGCACCCGGCGATCGACCAGCGCCTCGTGGAGCTCGCCCAGTACTCGACCGCGGCACAACTCGAGCGGTACTGCGCAGGACTGCGCCGCGGTCAGGACCAGCACCGCGCCGACGCCGGTCTGCTCGAGACCGAGGACCGTGCGGTCGCTCGGCGTTCGCTGCGTTGGCATCGCGACGCCGACACCGGCGACCTCGTCGTGCGGGCCCGGATCCCCGCCGGTGCGGACACCGAGGCGTTCCTCACCCAGCTCCGCGACGCGATCGTCAGCGAACCCGACGGCGACGAGCCGCTCGAGGACCTCGACTGTCGGCGCCTCGACGCGCTCCTCGATCTCGTCGCAGCCGGCGCCCGCACCGACGCCTCCCTCGCCGCCCAACCCGAGACCGTCATCCACGTCGACGCCCAACCCGACAACCCCGGCGGTTCCGATGATTCCGCGGAATCACCAGCGAGGAGCGCAGCGACGGGCGGGGTCGACAGCTCGTTGCGACCGTGGCCGTTCCGCCTGTCGAGCGGCGCACCGCTGTCGAGCATGCTGGCTGCCGAACTCGGCTGCGACGCCGGCATCCGAACCGTCACCGACCACACCACCGGGCAACCCACCTGCGGCGAGCGTGGCTGCGGCGAACGGCTCGACCTCGGACGCCACCGCCGATTCCCCACACGCCAGCTGCGCCGAGCGATCATGCGACGCGACGACCGCTGCTGCCGGTTCCCGGGCTGCACCCGACGCCACCGCCTCAACGTGCACCACATCATCCACTGGGAACATGGCGGACCCACCGACCGTGCGAACCTGCTCCTGTTGTGCCCCAACCACCACCGCTCGATCCACCGCGGCGGCTGGACCATCCACGGCGACGCGGCCACGGCCACCTTCACCCGCCCCGACGGCCGAACCGCAGAACCCGTCCCCAGCCCTCCCGGCGGCACCCTCGCCGAACTCATCGACGCCAACCACCGCCACGGCCGCGACATCGCCCTCGACGGCGCCGGCAGCAACTGGCTCGGCGACCACATCGACTGGGACTGCTTCTTCGCCGCATTCAACGAAGGCCCCTCCGCGCCCCCGCTCGACTGGTCCCCCAACTGATCACACGTTGCGGCGGTACTCCCCCACCAAACTCCAGCATCTGGCTGGCATCGCGCCGTGGTCGGTGTGGCGCTGGGCGCTGAGTAGCGTTCGCTGATGACCACCGACAGCGAGCAAGCGTCCTACCCCCTCCCGGTCGATCCGATTCTCGCCGAGGTTGCGCTGGCCCTCCGCACCACGGGCACTGGGCCATGGTCATGGACGATCGATGGCGTGTGGTCGACGTGACCGATGAGCTGCGTCGGTCATTCGGTGCCGGTGAGTTGGCGGACTTCGCGATCGGTCATCACATGTTCGGACCTGAGACGATGACTGCGAGACGCACCAATCGGCTGGGCACGACGACCGAGGAGCTGAACCGCTCGCTCTTCGCCGCGCTCGGCCCGTTGGTGCTGGCCGACGCGGGAGGCGGCCGCGATGCGCTGCGCGCGCGAGCTCCTCGACCCGCTGCACCACGACCAGATCGATGGATTGGAGCCCGCCGACGTCACCGCGCTGTCCTACATCGGCGTCGGGTCAGCCATGGGCGGACCCGTCACAACCCCATGCTGGCCCTGCGCATCCGGGACGACGCCGGTCGACTCGCCGGCACCGCGCTGATCACGAAGCCGGCGGGAGGAATGGCGACGATCGCGGCGATGATCGCCGAGAGCGATCCGAGACACCTGGAGCGCATGCAGCTCGTGGCCAGGCCGGCCCGCCGGCCGGCCGGCGGCGATCCTGTTCGCCGACCTGGAAGGGTCGACCGCGTTGGCGAAGCGCCTGTCCACCGCGGCCTACTTCGCGCTCGGCCGTCGACTGGTCCGGGCGGCCGACCAGTGCGTGATCGACGCCGGCGGGCTGGTGGGTCGCCATGTGGGCGACGGCGTCGTCGCGTTCTTCCTCGCCGAGACCACCGGGTCTGAGTCCGCAGCCGCTCAGGCATGCATCACCGCAGCACGTTCCCTTCGGGCTGCGGTGGACGACGTCGCCATCCGCAGCGACCTGCGACCTGAGGACGTCGTCCTGCGCTTCGGGCTGCACTGGGGCTCCACGCTCTACGTCGGCAACATCACCACCGGCGGGCGGACGGAGGTCACCGCGCTGGGCGACGAGGTCAACGAAGCAGCGCGCATCGAGGCCTGCGCCACCGGCGGACGTGCGCTCGCCTCCAAGCACCTCGTCGAGCGCTTCGAGCCCGACGCTGCCCACGCCCTCGGGATCGATCCCGAACGGGTCACCTACACGCAGCTCGGCGAGCTCACGACCGCGACCGACCGGGCACGACGCGACGCCCCGTCGATCGCGGTCTGCGAGATCTAGCCGTACTCGGCCGGGACCGGCGGCCGGTCGACGTGCGGCAGCCGGTGATCGTCCGTTCGTCTACGTGGCGGCCGGCGCCGGCAGGTTCAGCGCGTCACCGGCGTGCAGCTCGTGGCGCTCACCCCGCACGTTGAGCGCCAGCGGGTCGCCCGTCTCGACCAGATAGCGCTCCTCGTCGTGGGTGAGCCGCACCCGGAGCTGGCGGTCGCGGAAGCGGATCGGGAACTCGAGCTCCCGCATCGACGGCGGCAGTCGCGGGTCGATGCACAGCTCGCCGTCGAAGTCCCGCACGCCCCCGAAGCCGAAGACCAACGCCATCCAGACGCCGCCCGCGGACGCGATGTGCACGCCGTCGGACATGTTCCCGGCGACGTCCCCGAGGTCCATCATCAGCGCGTAGTGGAAGTACTCGCTGGCCCGGTCGCGGTCGCCGATCTGGTCGGCGACGATGCTCTGGATGGCCGCCGAGAGCGACGAGTCCCCGGTGGTCAGCGGGTCGTAGTACTCGAAGTTGCGGCGCTTCTGCTCCTCGGTGAACTCGTTGCCGAGGAGGAACATCGCGAGCACGATGTCGGCCTGCTTGATCACTTGGTACCGGTAGATCACGAGCGGGTGGTGGTGCAGCAGCAACGGGAACTGGTCGGGAGGCGTGGAAGCCAGGTCCCACTCCTCACGGTCGAGGAAGCTCTCGTCCTGGGGGTGGATGCCGCGTTCGTGGTCGTAGGGGACGTACATGTCCGCAGCAGCGCGTTCCCAGCCCTCGATCTCCCCCTCGGCCAACCCCACGTCGGCGACCAGCGCAGCGTGGACGTCTGGCGCGTCCGCGGCGAGCCGGCGGACCGCAGCCGCGGCGGCGTTGAGGTTCAGCCGGGCCATCAGGTTCGTGTAGGTGTTGTCGTTGACGACGGTGGTGTACTCGTCGGGACCGGTGACGCCGTGGATGTGGAAGCACCCGTCGGCTCCGCGGAACCCGAGGCTGCTCCAGAGCCGCGCCGTCTCGACCAGCATCTCGGCGCCCACCTCGCCGAGGAAGGCGACGTCGCCGCGGACGTCGACGTACTTGCGGATCGCCCAGGCCACCGCTGCGTTGATGTGGTACTGCGCCGTCCCTGCCTGGTAGTAGGCCGAGGCCTCCTCGCCGTTGATCGTGCGCCACGGGAACAGTGCGCCCTCTTCGCTCATGGTCCGGGCGCGCTCGCGGGCCGGCTCCAACATCGAGTGGCGGAACCGGAGCAGGTTCCGGGCGATGCGGGGCCGGGTGTACGCGAGGAACGGGGAGACGTACATCTCGCCGTCCCAGAAGTAGTGGCCCTCGTAGGCCTGGCCGGTCAGTCCCTTGGCGGGGACGCCCGCCCCCTCGACCCGCCACGTCGCCTGTCCGAGCTGGAAGAGGTTCCAGCGGACGGCCTGCTGGAGGCGCTCATCGGCGCCGGCGCCACCCTCGACGCGGACGTCCGCCCGCTCCCAGAACCGAGCGACCTCGCTGCGGTGCGCAGCGGCCACCCCGTCGAAGCCCGCGCGTCGCGCCCGGTCGACGGTGAGCCCTCCACGCGCGACGACCTGGCCGGGTGGGGCGCTGCGCGAGGTGTGGTAGGCGACGAACTTGGTGATGGTGATGGGCGCGCCCGGTCGCGCGTCGACGACCACGTCGAGGCGACCGTGGTCCTCGTCGAGCGCCACCGAGCTCTGCATGCGGTTCTCGGTCTCCACGACGTGATCCACGACCACGCCGAGCGACATCCCGCTGTTGGCAGTCCGGTAGCCGAGCTCCAGGCGGTGATCGTCGTGCTCGGTCACCTCGGCGTGCAGGACCCGCTGCTCGAACATCGGGGCCCGGCGTGGATCGCGGATCGCGTCCGGATCGTCGGCCAGGGCCAGATCCTGGCGATTGACGACCTGGGACGACACGACGACCGGCGCAGCCGCGTCGAGCAGCTCGACTCGGTACTGCATGGCGAGCAGGTGACGCGAGTCGAACGAGACCAGCCGCGACGATCGCACGTCGACGTGGCAGCCCGATGGGGTCGACCACACGAGGTGGCGGGTCAGCGTGCCGGTGCGCAGATCGAGGCACCGCTCGTACTCGCCGAGGCGGGCGACGGGCAGGAAGAGCGGCTCGTCGTCGACGTAGAGGCGCAGCACGGTGGCGTCGGGGACGTTGACCATCGTCTGACCCGTCCGGGCCAAGCCGTAGGCCTCCTCGGCGTGGCGGATCGGCCACGTCTCGTGGAACCCGTTGATGAACGTCCCGGGCGACAGGCCGGGTCGCCCCTCCTCGAAGGTCCCCCGCACACCCAGGTAGCCGTTGGAGAGCGCCAGGAACGACTCCGCCCGCGCCACGTGCTCGTCGGGGACGCGCGCCTCACGCAGGCACCAGTCGTCCACCGGGTAGACGTGGTGTGGCAACGGCTGGACGTCGCGGGGCAGCACGGCGCCACGGTAGACGTCTCCGCGCGGATGTGGTCCCCACAGGCAACACCGGCGGCGCTCGAGCCCTACCGGCCCGCGAGCGGCGTCGGGGGCGCGGTGATGGTCGCCGGGGGCGGTCCGAAGCGACCCAGCACGAAGTCACGCAAGCCGGCGAGACGGGCTCGGGCGTCGAAGATCAGGGGCCGGGTCGAGGGGTCCCGCCAGCCGCGCCAGGTCTGCACCAGCGTGAAGCACGCCCGGATGAACGCGTGGTACCGGCCGCTCATCTCGCGCACCAGCAGCAGCGTGTTGCGGGTCTGGAGGTAGTCGACGAGGCGGATCGACGACCCGACGTGGACGTTGGTGACCCGCGCGCCGCGGACCAGCCCGACGCTCCACCCGGCACGTCGAGCGCGCAGCGCCAGGTCGGCCTCCTCGCAGTACGAGAAGTAGCGCTCGTCGAACAGTCCGATCTCCTCGAGGCAGCGTCGCCGCAGCAGCATCAGCGTGCCGTGGGGGTAGTCGACGGACTCCCAGCGAGGTCCCGACGGCGCCGGCTCGGCGGCCGGTACCGTCATGCCGCCGAAGTACGGGTCGATGACCGGTGTCATCGCATCACCGACGTCTGCACACATCAGCCCCGCCATCGGCTCCCTCGCTGCTGCCTCGAGCATCGCTGCCAGACACCCCGGCTCCGGGTCCACGTCGTGAGGTGCGAGCGCGATCCACGCGGCGCCTGCTGTGTCACGCAGACACCGTGCCAGCCCGACGTTGGCGCCCGGCCCGAAGCCGAGGTTCGCCGCCGTCTCGACGAGCTCGACGCGAGGGCCGAGGGGTTCGAGCCCCGCCCGCAGCGTCTGCAGCGCGCCGGGGACGGAGCCGTTGTCGACGACGGTCACCCCGCCGACCGGATCCTGGTCGAGGAACCGTGCGACGGTGTCGACACACGCATGGGGCTGGTTCCAGTGGACGATCACCACCCGCAGCTGCGGCGCGACCGCAGCTGCGGGGGTGTGCATGGAGGGCCGGCGGAACGACTCAGTTGAGGGGGCGGTCCGTGGGGTGCACCGGGCTGGGCAGGGCCGTCTCCCCCATCAGGTGGTGGTCGACCGACGCCGCACAGGAGCGCCCCTCGGCGATCGCCCACACGATCAGGCTCTGTCCGCGTCCGGCGTCCCCGCAGACGAACACCCCGGGCTGGTTCGTCGCCCACCGGTCGTCACGAGCCACGTTGCCCCGCTGGTCGAGCTCCACGTCGAGCGCCTCGAGGAGCCCGGGTCGCTCAGGTCCCGTGAAGCCCATCGCCAACAGGACGAGATCGGCCTCGAGGTCGCGCCGTTCTTGGAGCGACGTGATCTGAAGAACCACAAGGTGTGGAAAGAAACTAATTGGTGTTTCTGAACCAGGAAACATCGTAGATTGACCTCCTTTTTATTTTTTATTAAGCTTTAACGGTTTTTACGTAGCGAACGGAAGAATGAG
>CALNXV010000015.1:0-25163 GCA_942490665.1 uncultured Microthrixaceae bacterium | reverse complement strand
CAGGCGGTATCCACGGAGAGTGTGAAAGGGTCAGGATGGGAGCGGCGGTGTCGTCCGGCTGAAGGCGGACTCGTCGCTTGGGCGATCTCGATCGAGTGTCAGGGGATGCCGACAACGGGTACGGGCACGCTCGAGTTGGTGGTGCCATTGCCGAGCTGCCCGGAGCCGTTGCCGTTGGAACCCCAGCAGGTGACGGTGCCGTCGTCGATCAGCGCACATGAATGGCCGGCGCCGAGATGTCGACGGCGGTGGTGAACCTGACACGGTTGGGCACGCTCGATTCGGTCGTGGTGCCGTCGCCAGTACCCGTAGTGATTGTCGCCCCAGCAGCGGGCGGTGCCGTCGTTGAGCAGCGCACGAGTGGGAGGTGTCTGCGGAGATGGCGACGGCGTTGCTCAACCCCGAGACGACCACTGGGGTGGTCGAGCTCGTTGTGGTGCCGTTGGCGCCCCAGCAGGTGACGGTGCCGTCGCCGAGCAGCGCATGTGTGGCCTTTGCCGGCGGAGACCGACCGCACCGCTGGGACCGGCGTCCACCGGCACGCTGGAACTTCTATTCCAGTTGCCGTCCGAGTCGGCGGTAGTGCCGTCGCCAGCAGCCCAGAAACCCCGGCAGCCCAGCGGGCGGTGCGTCGGCGAGCACAGCACATGTGGTCTTGGCCGGCGGAGATGTCGACCACGTTGTCCAGGCCCGAAACAACCACTGGCACACTCGAGCTGGTGGTGGTGCCGTCGCCCAGCTGCCCGTAGTTGTTGGCACCCCAGCAGGTGACGGTGCCGTCGCCGAGCAACAGGAATGCATGCCGTTCCAGATGTCGGAAACGCCGGCGGAGATGGCAACGGCGTTGCGCAGGCCAGCACGGCCACCGGGATGGACAGGCTGGTCGTGGTGCCGTCGCCGAGCTCGCCTGCGTAGTTGGGAGCCCCAACAGCGGGCGGTGCCGTCGGCGAGCAGCGCACACGAACGGTGGATGCCGGCGGAGATGTCGACGGCACCACTGAGACCGGCGACGTCCACCGGCACACTGGAGCTGGTGGTGGTGCCGTCGCCCAGCTGCCCGAACTGGTTGCTGCCCCAGCAGCGGGCCGTGCCGTCCGCGAGCACCGCACACAGGTGGTAGCTGCCGGCGTCGATGCTCACCGCTCCGGCACGCAGTCGTCTGTGCTGGTGGAGCCGCTGAGCGGGTGAGGGTGGTGGAGTCGTTAGGACGCGGTGGCTGGCGGCCCCGAAGTTCTCAACGTAGGTGCCGATCGGCGCAACCTTGCACGACGTCTGGCCGGCTTCGTCTGGAACATCCCGAGGGGGCACGGTGTCCCGATGCGCGCCTTCGGTGTCGACGAAGGTGCCGATGGGTGCCGGCGTGTGGAGTTCTTCGCCGGTGGCCGAGAACGTCCCAGGCTGACACAGCTCCGGTTCCGGGTGGGGGTCCGGGTGGCGGCGGCATGGTGCACCCGAGCGCGACCATGGCCACGACCGCGATGAACAAGGTGCGAACGAACGCTTCATCAGCTTCTCTCCCAGAGACGCCTGGGTGCATGGTGGGGATCGGAGCTCTGTACGTCAACGCCCGACAAGATAACCCGAGCGTCGCAGGTAGGTGCGCAACCGCCGGGGCTGTCCCCAGCTCGCCCGACGAGGACCGCAACGGAGCAGGGTGAGATCCTGGTCGACTGATTCCACCGGGCAGACCTGCTCACCGATCACCACTTGGGTGCCGACAGGACGACCGTGGACGACCTGTGGGTGAGCACCGCCGAAGTCGATGAAGCGTCCTGGCCATGTGACCCGGTAGGTCGTTGGCTCGGCTGATGGGTGGGCCGTCGATGACGGTGTGGTGCCGGTGATGGTTGTAGGGGTGGAGCCAGTCGTCCAGTGCGTTGGTTCGGGTCTTGTTGTTCGGCCAGGGCTTCACGTAGGCCCACTCGTCGAGGAAGGTGCGGTTCAGGCGTTCGACCTTGCCGTTGATCTGGGGTGAGTGCGCCGGGATGGACCAGTGGCGGGCGCCGTCCTCGGTGATCGCGTTCTGGAACCTCTCGCAGAGGTAGGCCTTGGCGTTGTCGGTCATGACCCCTGGCGACGGAGATGCCATGGGCCGCGTAGAAGGTTCGAGCTCGACGCCAGAACTCGACGCAGGTATCGGCCTTTTCGTCGGCGTGGATCTCGCTGTCGGCTGGTCGGGTGTGATCGTCGATGGCTGAGTGGATGAAGTCCAGCAGGACTGCACGTTTGTGGTTCGGACTGGTTCTCGCGACCATGGACCCGCCAGCCGCCGCCCTCGGGAACACGGCCGAGCTTCTTGATGTCGACGTGGACCAGCTCGCCCGGCGCGTCACGCTCGTAGCGTCGGATCCTCTTGGCCGGTTGAACGGTCCATCCACGAGAATCGGATGAGCCTGAGCCGGCACAAGACCCGGTGAACAGTCGAGGCAGGGACACCAAGACGTACCCCGTACGGACTGGTCCGAGCTTCAACGTCCGTCGGAGGTCTTCGATCGCCGACCTCGAGCTCAACGGGCAGCGGTGCGGACACGAGTGAGGCGGCTGGACCGGTCAACCAGACCGGCCTCACCATCGAACTGCCAGCGCCCCCACCACTTGAACGCGGTGGTGCGGGACATCCATCTCTGCTGCGACATGAGCTACCGGACGACCCGATTCGATCCGCATCACCAACGTGAGCCGACCGAGCGGGCGTGAGTCGAGCGTTACCGTGCACTTCTCGAGCCTCTCCTGGTTCGAGCGTGGGACCTAGACGGCTCCACACTCGCCCAGGGGCTCACGTCATCCCGGACCTATGTCAACAAGGTCCGTGGTCGCCACCTAGCCGCCTTGCGGACGGCGGCGACGGCCATGGCACACTCCTCGCGGGACCACCCGTCGGCCATGCAGGTCCTGATGGCGACCTCGTACTCGGACGGGCTGAGGCCGGACACCGTCGCTTCCGCGTCGGCGCCCCTTCGTGCCCTGGCCACGCCTAGCCCGATCTCGCACTGGACAGCATCCCAACCATCGGCCATGCAGCGACGCATGGCGGCATCGGGATTGGGTTATCGGACCATCGCCGCCGGAAGTAGCGGCGTCGCGAGAAGCGTCCCCCGTTCGGTCGCCGGACGAGTTCGTCGTTTCGCCCGACTGGACGTGCCCGCTTGGACCAGACGACTCGCCGTTACTCCGAGGACATCATGACCAGCACGACAACCAGCAACAGGGCGAGCACCCCGATCTGGCGGCTCGCTTCCGCGATTCCGTCTTAGCCTTCTCGTCGGCCGCCTACAGTGCCTTGCGCACGATCGCTGCTTGTTTGGCCTGAAGGTTACTTCTTCTCCGCCTTGCATTAGCGCTCTTCTATGAGGAACCTGCGCTCGGCCTCACTTGGAGGCAGCGGAACAGCAGGAGACCCTCGGTTGCGGTCTTGAAGTCATCAACGCTCCTCTCCCCACGTTCCGGTCCCGCACCTTCTGACTCGCCTGCATGGCGGCCGCCTTCCTCGTAGTCGGATGACACTCGATCAGGCGAACGGACCTAAGCGGACCATTGATAGGACTGCTGGCTGAGGCTAAGTCGGCTCGGTTTCACGGTGCGGACCGTGCCGACCTGCTCATCGACGACGGCTCGCTCCGGCGTACAGGTTGGGTCGCGTGATCCGGGTGCAGGTGGTCGACCTCGAGGCATTCATCGAGGCGTGCAGGATCGAGCCGGGGACGCTGCGAGTCAAGCTGACCCGACCGTGCCCCCTTCGTGCACGCCGTCAGCGGGTCCGCGACCAAGGCAAGCGAGTAGAGGCAGAAGCCTGTTTCTGTACCCCGGACACCCGCTCGGGCTCGTCCAGATCGAAGACGCGCCTGACGTCGTACTGATCATACACACCCGCTCGCTGTCGGACAGCAGCCGAGGAACCGGCTGTGCTCGTGCGGGAGCGACCGGCCAGAGTGCGCTCTGTTGTGGCGCCTGACCACGAGCGCAACGGACCCTTGGAAGGGCCGAGCCCGCCTAGGAACAGAGTCGGTAGGCGGGATCGTCCTCTCGAATGCCGAGGTCGTCGCAGAAGATCCCAGTTCCACCATCGACTGCAGTGATGATGCCGCCCTTGATCCGAAAGACAATTTGAACCAGGTCGACGTCGGTCGGGTTGCATAGGCGCTCACCCATTCCCCTACGCATTGGATGTCTGCGAAACCGCCGCCGAGAGGGACGGCGTTGGAGACCTCCGAGGACCGATAGAAGGCTTCCTCGAGCTCGGCCGCGCTGGGGCACGGTGTTGCAGCGTCCGTCCCCCAGCGAGCCTCGACCTCGGCCGTGGGGTAGACGGTCTGGCGGGGGATGCCGTTGCCTGCTGCGTCCATCTGCGAGGTTCGGCCGTGGTACTCCCAGTAGCGGACGGCGTCGGCGTAGCCAGCCCTTGGCTTCGAAGATGCGTAGAACTGTCCGGCCGGTTCGTCCAGCACGTCGGTCAGGGTTGGGTCTGGCGAAGTGTTGGGTTCCACTGGTTCCGGATCAGTGGGTGCCGGTGCCCATGTCGTAGTAGTCGTGGTGGCCGTCGTCGTTGTCGTTGTTGTTGGTTCCACCGAGTCCGACCGTCTCGTTCGCTACCTCGTCGCTTGAGCCCACCAGAAGGGCGGTTGCAGTGCGGTGGCAGCGACAATGACGGCCACGCGAAGGCCCCAGGCAGCAGTAGGCAGTCAAGCACGTGATCGGCGGGGTCCCGCCGGCACGGGTGCCGAAGGAGGTGCCAGAGTAGGTCACCGGTGTCACCGGACTCGGCGTCTGGTGATGGCGGTTCGGTCGTCATGAGCTGTCCTCGGGCAGGTTGGTCGTGGCAGGGCTGGGTGAGGCGGGAGACCGGGTCGAGCAGTTCGGTGCAGGTCACGATGCGGTGTCGACCGAAGCGGCCGAGCTGGGGATCGAAGACCCACAGATGCTCTTCGTGCCGGCTGCGCAGCTGGGTTCGCAGATGTTGGTGGATGAGGACAGGCCTTCGGGGTGTAGGCAGGCAGTTTGTCGACCACGAACCAGTTCCCGTTGTCAGGCGTTTCCGTCGGCGAACGCCCACTCGCCGGGGTGGATTGTCAGGACGCCGCCCTTGGGTCCGTCAGGCGGCGCGATCTCGACGACCAGAATCGTCGGTACCCGCATCTCCGGTCACGTCGGCGGCCAGCCACGACAGAGCCGGAGCTCGGTCACGATGGGCTCACTGTTGTGGCCCAGGACTCCCCGTCCCACTCCCACCGTGGATCGCTCAGGCTGGCAGGGGTCACTGAGTCGAAGGTGTTGTCTTCTTGAAGGAGGACGAAGCCGAAGGTCTGGTCCTTACCAGCGTCGGCTTCAAGCACTTGCCCAGGCCTTCGGCGCCAGCCAGATCGAAGAAATTACGGAGATCCACATCGGGTTGGGGGCGGTGGCGTGGTCTCGCGCTCCTCTTCCTCAGGCGAGTCAGGCGACTCGCCCTCTGGCTTCGCGGCTGTGAGGTCAGCGGTGTCGTCGTCGGACATGAGCACCCAGACGACTCGGCAACGAGCGCCACGAGGAGGACGGCAAGGGTCGCCACCCGGCCGTCGGTTCGATGTCGGTTCGTTCGGTTGTCCGCCTCCTGAGAGTCGATCAGAGTGCCGTCGGCTTTTCGAAGCAGGCGAAGAAGGCCAATCTTGGGGTCGCAGTATGCCCGGTGCAGGTAACTTGAACTTCTCGTTGGGATCGTCCGGTCGTATGCGGCTCCTCGGTTGGCAGGTACCACTTGGCCAGTGGCGAAACCTCACCAGCCGGGACCCTTTGGGGTGTCGCTCACTTCAACTCCTGAACGATCTTCCTCGGTCCACTCGAGTACTCGGCGCTGTCCGCAAAGACGAGGACAAGGAACCGGTCAACGCGCTTGGCGATGAATGGGTGAATACTCCACCCTCGGTTGCGAACACCTTCCTACCTGAAGATCGGCGGAAGGAATTCCTCCAGTCGTCTGAGTGAAGTTCCTGCCAGACTCGAAGTCCGAAACAGTCTGGAGCGCTTCCCGTCATCCCTTGGAAGGACTGTTCTGCCGTATCGGCATCTTCGGCGCTCAACAGATGCTGCCAATGAGGCCACCCTCCCCGAGCCCACGGTCGAGGGAATCCGGGTCGGGTGAACTCGCCCTGGCCTCAGCGAATTGCTGCGATCTCGTACATGGCGCAATTGCCGCTGGATTGAATTCGGCCCTCCGAACCGCTGTAGCCGCTGTCGACGTCGACAATCAGCCCCGGCGACACCTCGGTAGCGAGGATGGCAAGGCTCCTTCGAGCTGCTCTCTATCGGCGACGGAGTGGGGTACGTGGTTCGCGACGCCGTTGGCGGCTAGCGGCGATGCCAGCGACGACAACGATGCCCACCAGCGCTGCGATACGAACGGCTGGACCGGGAGGAGCTGGGAGCGGTAGGGGAATCTTGTGCGGCTGCGGAGCTGGGCGGAGGCATGGTGCCCCCGGCGGCGGCGGCACGGCATCAGGGGTGCTCTGGCGGATAGAGCTTCCCGTCGTTCGCCATCCACCAGCCGGGCCCGGTGTCGGCTCCTCTCCTGGGCCATCGTCCGTTCCCCTCCCATCGTCCGCCGCCCCGGATCACGGGCGATCGCTCCGGTCCGTCGGGTTGTACCGGCACCTATCTGAGCCGGTATTGGACTGGGGGAGGTGAGACTCGTTGATGCGGATGGGCCCAGCCATGCCACCGGCATCCGCCTGAGGCCGGTCGGTCAGTCGCTACCCGACGTCGACCCTCGGCTTGGTGCTGCCGCTCAGCGCACTACTGAGGCACGCACTACTCGAACCTCGAGGTCGGACCCGGTCTCCGTTTCGAAGACCCTGCGCCCCGTCCTGGATGTCAGGAATCGGGGGTAGCCCCCGTCCAGAACCTTGGCGGCCCGTCCCGCCCTCGTCCCGCATCGGTCCCGTCAGACGGCCGAAACCAGCCAGAACCGACCAGAACCATCGTGCCAGATCCCTGTGTTTGTAGGGAATCAGGGCGATTCGGCACGGATTGACGAGGGCCCGCCGGCGCTTTCACACGGCAGAGGTCCACAGTTCAAGTCTGTGTACGCCCACTCCCCGGAACCCCTGCTGCGGCAGGGGTTCCGTCGCTTCTGGTGTTGATGCCCCCTCAGCGGGCCGTCGCGGGGATGGGGCTCGAATCCGGAGCCCGCGCGCCGGCGCTCGTCCGGCTCCGCAGTTCGCCAGGGCTGAGCGCTCGACCGACGATCTGGACGTCGTCGATCCGTCCGTCGAAGTGGCCACCCCCCGCACCGGGCGGCTGCGCACCGACGGCGATCGGCACCGACGGTGCCTCCTCGACGGCGCCGCCGACCACGGTGCTGGCGACCTCGACCCCGTCGCGGAAGAGCCGCAGCACCTCGCCGTCGTGCGTCGCTGCCGCGTGGTGCCACTGGCCCGTGGTGACGGCTCCGGAGGACGCCACCAGCGTGTGGGTGGTGCCACCCACCCGGATGCGGGCGCGCAGCGTCGTCGACCGGTCCACCTGTGGGACCGTGCTCAGCATGACCACATGGTCGTTCGCGGCCGTGCCGGTGGCCTGGGAGATCACGCGTGCGTCCGGGGTCCCGAAGGAGTCCGCGTTGAACCACGCTGCGAGGGTCACCTCCCGTGCGCCGGTCGCGAACCCCGGCACGGTGACGACGCCGTCGATGCCGTCGAGGGACAGCGACGACGGGCTGGCGTCCGCACTGGTGGGATCGAACGCCGCTCCGCCGATCAGTGTGCCGTTCCGGCCGTTCCCACTCGAGTCGCCGGCGACCGTGCCCGAGCCCTCGTCGAAGCCCAACCGCAGCAGCGTCGCGTCGTGGGCGACACGGATCCTGAACGATCCGTGTCGCGGCACCGTCCCGACGGATCCGTCCGAGACGGTGAACGTGAACGCGTCCGGACCCGCACCGCCGTGGGTGTACTGGAGCCGGTTCTGGTCGACGTCCTCCTGGGTGAATCGGTCCCCTCCGCCGAGCACGGCGCCGTCGCGCAGGAGCACGCCCGCCGTCGGGGCGGTCTGCACGGTGTAGACGAGACCCGCGGGCGCCGTGTCCGCATCGGCTGTCGTGAGCTGCGCAGCATCGATGACGGCCGTGCCGGTGGCGTCCACGGTGAGGGTGTGGGACCGGGACTGTCGGTGGATCGCGATCTCTGCGGAGTCGCGACTCGCCGAGACCACGTCGGTCGCTCGGTCGCCGTCGACGTCGATGGCGAACACCCCGTACGCCCCGAGCGCTTCGACGTCCACCGCGTGCGCCCGGAAGTTGCCGGCGCCGTCGTTCTCGTACCAGGAGATGGCGTCGTCGTCCACGGCGGTGGCGATCGCATCCATCGTCCCGTTCCCGTCGACGTCCGCGGCGATGACCGTTCGCGCCCGACGGGCGCTGCTGTCGATGACCTGCTTCGTGAAGCCGCCCGCGCCGTCGTTGCGGTACCACGCCACCGTGTCGTCGAGCTGGCTCGCAGCGAGGATGTCGAGGTCGCCGTCGCCGTCGACGTCACTCGCTTCGACGGAGTAGGCGCCTTGGGCGTTGGTGTCGACGCGGCGTTCGGCGAAGTTGCCAGCGCCGTCGTTCTCGTGCCACGCGATGGTGTTGTCCCAGAAGCTCGCGGCGACGACGTCCGGGTGTCCGTCACCGTTCAGATCGGCAGCCTCCGCTCGTTTGGCGCCGTCGGCGTCGGCGTCGATGGTTCGCAGGGCGAAGTTCTGGCCGCCGTCGTTTCGGTACCACGTGACGGTTCCGGCGTCCTGGTTGGTGACCAGCAGGTCCTGGTGGCCGTCGCTGTCCAGGTCCGCAGCGACGACGGAGTGCGCGCCGTCGGCGGCACCGTCGATCACGCGGCGCGCGAAGTCCCCCCGCCCTCGTTGCGGTACCACACCACCTCGTCGGCCTGGTACCCGCCGGCGAGCACGTCGATTCGCCCGTCGCCGTCGACATCGGCGACCGCCACCGGATACGCCCCCCCGAGCGCTGGGTCGAGCACGCGGTTCGTGAACGCCGGAGCCGTCGTTCTCGTACCAGGTCACCCGCCCGTTCACGTAGTCGGTCGCCACGAGGTCCGGGTGGCCGTTCGCGGTGAGGTCGGCGGCGACCGCAGCGTGGGTCTCGATCGCCGTGTCGTCGATCACCTGCTTGGTGAAGTCGACCTGGCCGGTCACGATCGCCGGGGCGGCGTCGGTGTCGGCCTGGCGGAACGCGGCGGTCACCCGCTGGTCGGCGTTCAGCGTGAGTGAGAGGGTGTCGCCCGCGAGCGTGTTCGAGGGTTCACCGCGCCGTTCCGGTGAGCCGGAGCTGGCCTCGATGGGCTGCACAGCACCCTCGATCAGTGCCGAGACCGACGCCGGGTCGACCCCGTCAGCGAGGCCGATGCTGAACCGGGCCGGCACCTGGGTCATCGAGGGCTGGATGCCCTCGCGGCCGAAGCCGAGCACCGTCATGTCGCCGTCCAGCGGGAAGTACGAGTCGACGGCGGCGTCGTCCTGGTGGTTCGCGACGTACAGCGATGCGTCGGCCTGTGGGTCGGCGACGTACACCCACTCCTCGCCGGGCAGGTCGCCCGTCCACGACGTCCCCGCCGAGGTCTGCTGGCCGCTCGATCGCACGACGGTGTCGGTCTGGAGGTCCAGCTGGCCGCCGGGAGTGCCCTCGTAGAGGAACCAGTACGGGTGGTCCGCGGCAAGCACCGTCATGCGGGCACGGTCCGAGAAGATGTCCCACTCCGTCACCCACTCCCCGCCGTCGGTCGTCGAGCGGATGGTGGTGCGCAGCGGGCCCTGGCGCACCAGCGTGCTCGTGACCCCCTCGGCGCCCGGGTGCAGGTGCCCCTCGGGGAACACGAGGTTCGGGATGCCGCGGAACTGGCCGGCCGACCCGGCGGCCGGGCCGTATCCGATCCAGTCGGCCCCGCTCGGGTCGACGATGCTCGTGAAGCCGCCGCCGTCCTTGTCGAAGAAGTAGGTGGCGCCCGACGTGGAGATGCGGAACGTCTGCTCGCCGGCATCCACGACGCCGTCGGTCACCGTCACGAGCTCGTCCACGACCGCCGGCGCATGGCTGGCGGCGACGTCGTCGAAGTAGACGTCGTAGCGGCGCTCGGTTCCCGCGTCGGTCGAGCCGGTCATCAGCAGCGTCAAGGTGCCGGTCGCGTCGTTCTGCGGATCGTGGTCCTCGGACGGGTCGAACTGGAACGGCACTGCCGGATCGCTGATCGCTCCCTCCGCATCTCGCTCGACCACCCGCAGCGAGTCCGGGTCGAACTCCGCGGCGACCCCCAACGCCGACCAGGCGGAGGTGACGTCGAGGTCGATCTCGACCGTGGTGGTCGAGCGTCCGGTCTGCCCGGGGTCGACCAACACGGGGACGCGGTAGCCCCAGTCCGGGTGCCACCAGTCCGGGGCCAGGCTCGGGTCGAGCTCCCAGCGGTCGAAGGTCCAGCCGGGTGCGGGGGTGGCGGTGAGGGTGACGGTGTCGCCGGGTTGGTAGGTGGGTGTGTCGGGGTCCCGTTCGATGGTGCCGTTGCCGGTGGTGTCGGTGGTGAGGGTGAAGGACTCGCCGGTGGGTGGTTCGTCGGTGGTGGTGAGGGTGGTGTCGTCCCAGTATTTGGTGCCGGGGCCCATGGACCAGACGCCGATGGTGCCGTTGGTTCGTCGGGTGGGGCTGGTGTCGTGGGCGTTGATCTGCCAGCTGGTGGGTTCTGGTGTGTTCTCGGCCCAGACGTTGGCGCGGATCTCGGTGCGGGTGCCGGTGTCGAGGGTTTCGATGCGGTAGCGGTACCAGGTGTCGGGTTGTGGGGCGACGCCGGTGTCGGTGGTGCCGCCGGTGATGGTGGTGCCGTGGGGGTCGAGGTGGAAGGTGCCGTTGGTTCCGTAGCGTCGGAGCCGGTAGTAGGTGTCGGTGTTGGTGTAGTCGGACAGGACGGTGACGCCGATGCCGCTGTCGGGTGCGCTGGTGCGGAGTCGTCCGGTGGCGGTGTAGTTCTGGGCGGTGTCGGTGTTGTCGTCGAGGTAGTGGGAGTGGATGTTCGTCGCGGTCGAGGACGTGGCGAGTGCTCGGGTGGTGTCGATGTCGGCGACGCTGAACAGTGAGTCGTCGACGGTCATCGAGTTGTTCGGGGCGGTGTCGACCCATCCGGGGGCGGACGATCCCGGCTCCACCCCCTCGAAGTCGTTGGTGATCGACGCGTCCACGCGCTCCGAGAACACCGCGGTGACGTCGGTGTCGGCGAGCAGTTGGAGCGTGAGCGGGTTGGCGTCGCCGGTCGTCGCGCCGGTCCACCCGGTGAAGGTCCAGCCGGGTGCGGGCGTCGCGGTCAGGGTGACGGTGTCGCCGACCCGGTGGTCGCTGTCGGGGTCGATCGCGACGGTGCCGTCGCCGACGGTCGCCACGCCCAGGGCGACGGGACCGACCTGCTGGAACTCGGCGTTCAGGGTCGTGTCGCTGTCGATGCCGAACGTCAGCGGGTTCTGGGTGCCGCTGAGGTCGCCGGTCCACCCCGTGAAGGTCCACCCCGGCGCGGGGGTGGCGGTGATGGTGAGCTCGCTGCGGTGCCCGAAGGGGCCGGCGCCGGGGGAGACGTCGACGGTTCCCTCACCCGTCGTGGTGAGGTTCAGTACGTGGGGGCCGGTGGGTGGTTCGTCGGTGGTGGTGAGGGTGGTGTCGTCCCAGTACTTGGTGCCGGGGCCCATGGACCAGACGCCGATGGTGCCGTTGGTTCGTCGGGTGGGGCTGGTGTCGTGGGCGTTGATCTGCCAGCTGGTGGGTTCTGGGGTGTTCTCGGCCCAGACGTTGGCGCGGATCTCGGTGCGGGTGCCGGTGTCGAGGGTTTCGATGCGGTAGCGGTACCAGGTGTCGGGTTGTGGGGTGACGCCGGTGTTGGTGGTGCCGCCGGTGATGGTGGTGCCGTGGGGGTCGAGGTGGAAGGTGCCGTTGGTTCCGTAGCGTCGGAGCCGGTAGTAGGAGTCGGTGTTGGTGTAGTCGGACAGGACGGTGACGCCGATGCCGCTGTTGGGTGCGCTGGTGCGGAGTCGTCCGGTGGCGGTGTAGTTCTGGGCGGTGTCGGTGTTGTCGGCGAGGTAGTGGGAGTGGATGTTCGTCGCGGTCGAGGACGTGGCGAGTGCTCGGGTGGTGTCGATGTCGGCGACGCTGAACAGTGAGTCGTCGACGGTCATCGAGTTGTTCGGGGCGGTGTCGATCCATCCGGGGGCGGACGATCCCGGCTCCACCCCCTCGAAGTCCTGGGTGATCGATGTGTCGACGCGTTCCGAGAACACCGCGGTGAGCCACGTGTCGTCGAGCAGTTCGAGGGTGAGCTCGGCCACGTGGCGCCGTTTGCGTCGCCGGTCCAGCCGGTGAAGGTCCAGCCGGGTGGTGGGGTGGCGGTGAGGGTGACGGTGTCGCCGGTCTGGTAGGTGTCGCGGTCGGGGTCGATCGAGATGGTGCCGTTGCCGGTGGTGTCGGTGGTGAGGGTGACGGTGTCGTTGGGGGGTGCGGTGTTGGTGGTGGTGAGGGTGGTGTCGTCCCAGTATTTGGTGCCGGGGCCCATGGACCAGACGCCGATGGTGCCGTTGGTTCGTCGGGTGGGGCTGGTGTCGTGGGCGTTGATCTGCCAGTTGGTGGGTTCTGGGGTGTTCTCGGCCCAGACGTTGGCGCGGATCTCGGTGCGGGTGCCGGTGTCGAGGGTGTTGATGCGGTAGCGGTACCAGGTGTCGGGTTGTGGGGTGACGCCGGTGGTGGTGGTGCCGCCGGTGATGGTGGTGCCGTGGGGGTCGAGGTGGAACGCGCCGTTGGTTCCGTAGCGTCGGAGCCGGTAGTAGGTGTCGGTGTCGGTGTAGTCGGACAGGACGGTGACGCCGATGCCGCTGTTGGGGGCGCTGGTGCGGAGTCGTCCGGTGGCGGTGTAGTTCTGGGCGGTGTCGGTGTTGTCGGCGAGGTAGTGGGAGTGGATGTTCGTCGCGGTCGAGGACGTGGCGAGTGCTCGGGTTCCGTCGATGTCGGCGACGGTGAAGAGTGAGTCGTCGACGCTCATCGAGTTGTTCGGGGCGGTGTCGATCCATCCTGGGGCGGACGATCCCGGCTCCACCCCCTCGAAGTCCTGTTCGTAGAGCGGTTCGGCGTCGGCCTGCTGCGGCGCGAGGAGCGCCACGCTCCCCGCGATCGCCAACGCAGACAGCACCGCCAGCGGCGCGCGCAACGAACTCATCGACTCTCCCCAGCCATCGAGCCAGCTGATGTGCGGCCCGCCCTCCGACGGACGGTACAGATGGGGACCGCCGTCGGCAACGGGTCGATCCCCCAGCAGCGGGCCGGCACCGCACGAGTCGTGGCCTCGGAACGGCCTACCGGGTCCGCTCACCCGCGGACCACAACAGCGCCGCGGTGAGGGCGAAGGGACCCGCCGAGACGCCGAGTGCGACGAGCTGGTTGCGCCCGGCGGACCACAGCGCGAACACCCCCAGCGCAGCGGCGGTGACGGCCAGGAGCCGGCTTCCGAACCGCTCCCGACGGAGCGTGACGGCGAACGCGCACACGTTCGCCGTCACGAGCACGACGAGGAGGGTCCCCTCGAGCGCAGCGGAGTCGGTCGTGTGCGCATCGGGTTCGCCCACCACGCTGGCGACCAGGACCAGCAGCCACATCAGCGACGCCGCGGTCCCGACCGAGCGGCCCGCCCACCGACGCCACGGTCGTGGCTTCCCCGTTGCGGCCCGGTCGCGGCTCATCGGGGCGTCGGCGTCGTCGGCGTCGTCGGAATCCATCCGCGTCGACTCTTCCCCGGTGAGGCACCTCGGCGACAGGGGCGGAGGTCCTCGGTCGCCGGGTGCCGGCGTGCGCTCCTGACCCTCAGGCCAGACAGCTCGTGACGAACGCGTCGAAGCCCTCGGGGTCCGCCGAGATCCTCAGGTGACCGTGCGCGTCCCGGCTGACGTCGAGCGACGGACAGAAGAAGTCGCCACCGGGGGTGAAGAAGTGCGGCGAGCCGACCACGCCGCGCCGCGCGCCCTCGGCGTGCTCGGCGAGCACCGCCTCGTGGTCGTCGAGGTCCACCGACCCCAGCTCGTGACGTGCTGCGACCTCGGCCAGCAGCTCCCGATCCGCGACGTCACGTGCCTGTTCGAACAGCAGGTCCCGCAGCTCCAGGCTGACCCGCTCACCGATGCGGGGATCGGCCACGTACGCGGCCGCGCTGAGGGCGAGGGCGGGCAGCGAGGTCGCCGGGAACCGTGCGGCGTCGAAGCCCGTGAAGTCGCCCGGGCCGAGCTGGGACCGCAGGTCGTCGACCTCCTCGGCGATGAACTCGGGGTCGAGCGGGCGGCCGTTGACCACTTCCAGCGGCCACGAGCGGACCCACAGGACGACGTCGTCGCGGCCCAGCTCGTCGCGTCGGGCGGCGAACCGTCGCAGCCCGACATGGGTGAACGGGCAGCCGATGTCGGCGAACACCTCGATCTGGCGGATCGCGTCCACGGGCCCTCGCAGTCGCCGTCGGGTGCAACCGGACGGCTGCGGACGCGACGTTCGCGCAGCCGGGGTGGCACCGACAAGCAGAGGCAGCGCGCGACCTCGGCCGGCGCCGCCGGGACGGCGTCGTTCCTGCCGTGGGCAGATCGGAGGACGACCGTCGACCTCGCGAAAATGAGACCAAGGTCCCTGGGAGGTGGGTCGGACCGTTCCGTACCGTGGAGATGACGAGCGACATGCCGCCCCGTCCGGGGGTGGCCAACGATCCAGGAGAGAGACATGTCGACCGCTGACACGACGCCCACCGATCTGGCCCCCGGCGGCTCACGCAGCCACTCGCCGACGCCCAGCGACGCTGCGATGGGTGCGGCGATCGTCAAGGGGATCGCCATCGGCATCCCCACGCTGTTCGTCGTGTTCTTCCTCATCGACCTGATCGCCGGGCTGAGCGTGCCGCTCGCGGCGCTCGGCGCCGTGATCCCCGCGACCATCTTCGGTGGGTTCATCGGCTCCGCGGTGTTCATCGGCCGGGCCTCCGACGAGGCCCACGCCCTGGTCGACGAGGACTGACGGGCAGACGGGTCCCGGCGCGGCGGGCCCCCGGTCCAGCCGGGGGCCGATCGCTCAGCCCTGGTCGCCGTGAAGGGCGTCCTGGAGCTCAGCCTGATCAGCCTCGCTCAGCGAGGTCTTCAGCACGGAGCCGCCGAACGTGGACAGCCCGTCGAGGGCCTTGTCGGTCGTCATCTGCTCCACGATCATGAACAGCGCGGAGGTGCCGGGCTGCATCATCTCGCGGACCTGCTCCTGGAAGCCCTTGTCGATCGACGACTTGGTGATCTTCCCCATGATGGCGCCCATGCCGGCACCGACGGCCATGCCCAGGACCGGGACGAAGAACAGGATGCCGAACAGGAACCCCCAGAACAGCCCCCACGTGGTCCCGGCTCCCACGACATGCTGGTTGGTCATCGTGCGGAACTTGCCGCTGTCATCACGGATGACGGCCGCAACGGCGTCGGGCTGGATGACCAAGTCGGCGGCGAGGCGGTCGACCTCGTCCATGGCCGAGACGGCGGTGGTGGTGTCGGGGTATCCGATGGCGATCAGGTCGGGCATGTCGGTGCTCCTCAGCGTTGTGGTCGAGGCCAAGCTACGTGGACGCGACCGGCGGGGCATCACCCGATGGGGGTGATGCCTGCGGCGCGGAATCGCCTGCCGACTCGATCGGGAGCAGCAGCGCACCGCCGAAGAAGCACACGGCGCGGACGAACGTCGCCAGGTTGACCAGCGCGACGTTCGCGATCTCCCCGTTGGCGCGCGTGTAGCGGGACGCGATCGCTGCCGCGCCGAACGCGATCGATCCGCCCATGTTCACCACGGTGATCCACCAACCCACCGACCCGTCGGGGCGCGGTCGAACTCCCCGGTTGACCTCCGAGTACGCGAGCCAGCTCGCGACCAGGAAGCAGATCGAACCGACGAGATCCGGTGCCCAGATGAGGCGCCGGTCCTGCACCAGGCTCAGTGCGTCGCGGGTCGCCGCGAACGTCGTCAGGTTGAAGAAGATGGTGCCGACGAAGAACGTCGCGCCCAGCACCGTCGGGCTGACGTCGTCGAAGTACAGCGGCTACGACCCCGCGGCAAGCACAGCGCGCCGATGGCGAAGAGCGCGCCCATCCACCGGCTCAGCGGATCTGCTCGACCACCCCAGCGTTGTTCCAGCGCGCTGAGGCGGTGGCCGTCGGGCAGTCGGAGCCCGAGCCCCTTGCGATGTCGGCGAGAGGTCCACTCGACCTGCGATCCGTCCGGTCGCTCGAGCGTGGCGCGGGTCGCGAACCCCAACGGCCCGCCGGTCCGCAGGACGCGCCATCCGGCCGGGAGCCCGGGCAGCGCCGATCCGTCGACTCCAGCGGGGGGCGCAGCGCCCCCCGTCACCGTTTCGTCTGGGCGGCGCGGGCCTTGCTGTGGCCGGCGGCGTCCTCCGGGGCGGTCCACAGGTCCGGCTTCCTGACGGATCGGATCGTCGGCTGCTCGGCGGACAGGGCGTTCCAGGCGTTGTCGATGTCGACCAGGAGGAGGTTGACCATCTGCCGGCTCAGGTCGAGGCGGACCACGACTCGCATCAGGTGGACCGACTCCGCGTTCGGGGGAAGGCTGTAGGCGGGGACGATCCACCCGTTCTCCCGGAGACGTGCCGACAGGTGGTACACGTCGAAGCCGGGATCCTCCCTGAACTTGAACGTGACGACCGGCTCGGAGAGCCCCGGGTTGAGGATCTCGAACTTGCCACTGGCCTCGAGACATTCGTTGAGGTGCTGCGCGTTGGCCATCGTGTTCGCCACGATGGCCGAGTACCCCTCGCGACCGAGGCGCAGGAAGTTGTACATCTGCGCCTGGATCATCGCGGAGCCGCGCGAGAAGTTGAACGTGTAGGTCGGCTGCGCACCACCGAGGTAGTTGACGCTGAAGATCAGGTCCTCGGGCAGCTTCGACTTGTCCCGGAAGATCAACCACCCGATGCCGGGGTACACGAGGCCGTACTTGTGCCCCGAGGCGTTGATCGATGCCACCTGCTCGAGGCGGAAGTCCCAGAGCAGGTCCGGGTGGGCGAACGGTGCCACGAAGGCGCCGCTGGCGCCGTCGACGTGCATCGGGATGTCCCAGCCCTTCTCGGCCTTGATCCGGACCAAGAGGTCGTTGATCTCCTCGATCGGGTCCGCCTCGCCGATGTGGGTCGTGCCGAGCACCGCGCCGACGGCGATCGTGTTCTCGTCCAGCAGCGGCTCGACGTCGGCAGCGTTGATCGTGTACCGATCCGGCTGCATCGGGATCTTGCGCATCTCGACATCGAAGTAGTTCGCGAACTTGTCCCACACGACGTGGGTCTCGGCGCCGAACACCACGTTGGGGCGGCTGGCGTCCTCGCCCGCTGCCTGGCGGCGGTCTCGCCACGCGCGCTTGTGGGCCAGCAGCCCCAGCATGATCGCCTCGGAGGAGCCGATCGTGCCGACGCCGACCACCTCTGCTGCGTCGGGAGCGTTGAAGAGGTCGCCGAGCATGTGGACGCATGATTCCTCGACGAGCGACGCGGCGGGGTACTCCTCGTGGTCGATGTGGTTCTTGCGCAGCGTCTCGTGGATGAGCAGCTCCGCCTCCGGATCCATCCAGGTCGTCACGAACGACGCGAGGTTCAGCCCCTCGCGCCCGTCGAGCATCAGCGTGGAGTGGAGCAGCTCGTACGCCTCGCGTGGGTCCATGCCGTCATCGGGGAAGTGATGCGGGTCGACGTGTTGGCGAAATCCGCGCCGACCGTGGATGGGGAGATTCGGGGACTGTTCGGTCGGATCGTTCACGTTCCGCTCCTGTGGTGGTGGGTGGGTGGTCCGGGGCGATGGACCCGGTCAGGATGCCAGGATCTTCGCCTTCTGCCGCGCGAACTCGTCCTCGGTGAGGATTCCCTGGGTCTGCAGTTCGCTGAGCTGCTTCGGCTGCTGCAGGGTCCCATTCGCTGAGCCACGGATCGCCCCACGCCTGGGCGAGCAGCCGAGCATCGTCGCGCGCCTCGACATTCGCCCGGAGCCGATCGCGCCGTCGTCAGTGGCCTTCAGGGCGACGGTGCCGCTGACCTGGTGGGGGCCAGGTGCAGATCACCCCCCGATGCGACGAGCCCTGCGCGTGCGTCGCCGACGCGGCGTCGAACAGCAGGCTGATGAGTCCACCGACCGGCGTGGCCCCCTGAGCAGCACAGCGGCCCCGACCCACCAACCGATGTCCAGCCAGGAGCGCGCTGCCTCGGCGAGACCTCACTGCACGTCGGCCGGGACATCCCCCGGAGCAGGCCGGATCGTCGGCTCGTCCGGATCGATGGCCGAGACCGACCCGCGCCGGCGAATCCGCTTCGTTCGCTGCGACGCCGAGGTGCCCGCCTGCTCCGTGGCGCTCTTGATCCGCTCGCCGCGGTCGACCTCCAGGCGGAGCAGCGCGTCGATCAGCGCCGCACGCTGCTGCTCGGTGACCTCCGGTAGCTGATAGGCGGCACCCACGAAGTCGGCCGTATCGCCGCGGTAGTCGTGCCCGAAGGACTTGAACTCGCCGGGAACGACCCGCATCGCGTTCATCGCGTCGATGGCGATCTGCACGAAGGTGATCAGCGGCACCCAGTCCATCGACTCGGGAACACCCCGGCCCCGCTGCTCGCCGCGGAGCCACGGCGGCTGCTTGACCGCCCACCGGAACGAGACCTGCGCGATCGGGTCGTTGTCGTGGTCGACCACGATCGCGCGGAGCTTCGCCCGGTCCTCCGCGGTCAGTGACTGGTACTGCTCGAAGTGATCGAACGCCGCCACGGTGCCGGTGGACACCAGGTCGCCGTCTCCCTGACGCATCCCGGTCTTCGACCACTTGGCCAGGCCGGGGAGCCCGAACCACAGCGCACGGTCGATGCCGTAGTGGTCGAATCCCGAGCTGCCCTGGTGCATCATCACATCCGAGGACGACCAGGCGCCGAGGCTCTCGCCGAACACGAACACCTTCGGTCGCTGCTCGGCCGGCATGCCGGCGAGGCGCATCTTGACCGCCCACAGCAGCCCCCGGAACTGCGCCCGTCCGAGGTGCACCTTCTGCAGCTCCAGGAACGATGGCCCGCGCCCGTACTGGATGCAGGCCGTCGCGATGTCGCCCCTCGCCAGGAACTCAGCCGTCTCGATCATCGTCTGGTCGACCCAGCCGGTCCCGGTGGGCGACACGAGCAGTAGGTGCGACCGCTCGAACGCGCCCAGCCGCTCGAGCTCGTCCATCATCATCTCCGAGCGTCCCGACGGATAGACCGGCTCGCTGTTGACCCCGACGAACGCACGGATGGGGTGGGCGATGGCAGGCTCGCCCATCACCGCCTCGATCTGTTCGGGGGTGACCACGTCGGTGGCGAATCGGCGGCCCTGCAGCCCCAGCTCGTCGAACGGCGAGATGCTCGCGGGGCCACCCGAGGAGAACAGGTGCTCGGGCGGTGACGCGTAGGCGGGCTCGATCTTCTCGTTGGTGCGCGCCACGTAGCCGACACCCGCGCTGTAGAGGCCAGCGAGACCCGCGGCCCATGCCGCAGCGTTGACCGACCGGGCGATCACGTCGTGAGCGATGCCGGGGCCGAAGAACTGCTGCGTTCCCCGACGGGTGGTTTCGAAGCCGAGCCCGATCCCGTTGCCGACCAGAACCATGGCCGCTGACACGCCGAGCGATGTCGGCAGCGTCGCCGCCTTGTCCTCGTCGCTCCATCGCTGGATGACCGAGCGCCGTTGCCTCAGCAGCTGGTCCGCGTGGTACAGCACCGCCGCAGCCCCGGCCGCGCCGAGCAGTGCGGGACGCATCGCGGAGCGCGGTGGGGTCCGCTGCCGCACGGTCACTGCGACGTCGTGGATCATCCCGCCGGCAGCTGCAGCTGCCGCCAATCGTGCCGCCGAGCGCAGCGACGCCCGGGACGTGGCCTCGTCATCGTCCTCGGCCATCCGCTCGACGACGCGACCCGCTCCGACCACGGTGCCCCTGGCTGCCAAACGGACCAGGAGGGGCGCGTTCCGGCCGAGCGCCCGGTCGATCGCGGTGTTCACCAGAAGTCCGACCGACTGCGCCGCCAACAGCGAGAGCCCGGCCGCGACCCCCTGGTGCCACCCGGCGCGAGGCATGAGCGACGGCGAGTACGAGGCGAGGAGTGCTCTCGTCTGCAGCGGCGCCGATGGGCTGCCGATCGGGTTCAACCGATCGGCGAGACCGACGACCGTCGCAGGGTTCGGTGTGGCGACCATTCAGGACCTCCGGGTGTCGAGCCCCATGTTGGCTCGGGGGAGCAGCGTCGGTCGTCACCCGGACCGGGTGATGAGCACGTGCCGCCGTTCCGGTGGGGCTCGGCCCCGAGGCGCTGCTCGCGGGCCGGGCTCAGCGACGCGGCGTGAGTTCGAACTGAGCGATCGATCCGATGGGCAACTTCGTGACCGTCGCGGTGGCGGGCCGGGGCGCGCCGTCGACCCAGAGCTGAGGCGACTCGGTGGCTCGCAGGTTCGCGACCCAGTCCGACGAGGATCGCACCGTGGCCGACACCAGGTTGCGCCCCACCCGAACCGACACCAGCGGCAGCGATCGCGGCGCACCGCTGCGCCGCCCCGTGGTCTCGAGCACGACCAGGCCGGCGCCGATGGGAAGGGGCCCGCTCCACGCCGTGCGGGCGAATGGCTCCAGAACACGATTGACGCTGCGGAACAGCTGACGTTGGGCTGCGGCGGGCACGGTCATGCTCCATGATGCCCCCTCAGGGGCGTCTTGACCCATCCGGGTTCCTGCGAGGGCACCGATGGGGTAGGCAGGGACGGAGCGCCCGGAAGGACCTGATGCATCAGCGCAGAGCTGGCGGCGAGTCGGCCGCCCCCGGACAACCCGGATCCATCGCCGCGCCGGCTGGTGGGCGGGCCCACCCTGCGGACCGGACCGGCCGCGCCGACCGGATCCAACGGTGACCGAGCACGTCGACGCCGTCGTGATCGGTGCGGGCCACAACGGGCTCGTCGCCGCGAACGTGCTCGCCGATGCCGGCTGGGACGTCCTCGTCGTCGAGGCCGCCGAGGAACCCGGCGGGGCGGTGCGCTCGGCGAACGTCGCGGACCCGAACTTCGTCACCGATCTGTTCAGCGCGTTCTACCCGATGACCGCGGCGTCGCCGGTGATGCGCCGCCTCGGCCTCGAGGACCACGGGCTGCGCTGGGTGCACGCCCCGACGGTGCTGGCCAACGTGCGCGCCGACGGCCCCGCAGCGGTGCTGTACCGCGACGCGGAACGCACCGCGGCAGACCTGGACGCGCACCACCCCGGCGACGGCGACGGGTGGCTCGAGGTGGCCCGCCAGTGGGACCGCGCCGGTACCCAGGTGCTCGGCGCCCTCCTCGATCCCTTCCCGCCGGTGCGGGCGACCGCCCGTCTCGTCGCCGCGGCCGGACCGGACGCCTGGAACCTGGCGCGCATGGCCGTCCTGCCGGTGCGCACCTACGCGGACGAGCTCTTCGACGGGCCCCTCGCTCCGTTGCTGTTGGCCGGCAACGCGCTGCACGCCGACGTCACGCCCGAGTCGGCACCGAGCGCGTTCCTCGGCTGGTTGCTCGTCGGGCTCGCGCAGAGCGTCGGGTTCCCGGTCCCAGCGGGTGGTGCGGGCGAGCTCACCGCTGCGCTTCGTCCGCCGCCTCGAGGCCGCCGGTGGCGAGATCCGCACCGGATGCGCGGCACGACGGATCGACGTGCGCGGCGGCCGTGCGGTCGGGGTCCAGACCGATCACGGTCACCTCGGGGCCCGCCGGGGTGTCCTCGCCGCGTGCGACGCCCAGGTGCTCTACGACCGGCTCGTCGCCGAGAGCGACCTGCCCGCAGCAGTCGTCGCCCGGATGCGCCGGTTCCATCGCGCCGATGGCACCGTGAAGGTGAACTACGCCCTGGACGGCCCTGCGCCGTGGAGTGACGAGCGGGCGGTGGGTGCCGGCACGGTCCACGTCGCGGACGACGTCGAGGAGCTCTCACGTACCGCCGCCCAGCTGGCCGGGGGGCTCGTCCCGGAGCGGCCGTTCCTGCTGATGGGTCAGATGACCACCGCCGACCCCACGCGCTCGCCGGCGGGAACGGAGTCGATGTGGGTCTACACCCACGTCCCCCAGGACATCACCGGGGACGCCGGCGGGACGATCGACACGAGCGGACGGCTGCGCGGCGAGGCTCTCGAGCGATTCGTGGAGCGCATGGAGGACCGCATCGAGGCCCACGCACCCGGGTTCCGCGGCCGGGTACGGGCACGTCACGTGCAGGGTCCCGACGATCTCGAGGCACTGAACCCCAGCCTGGTCGGGGGCGACATCAGCGGCGGCAGTGCGCAGCTGCACCAGCAGTTGGTGTTCCGTCCGATCCCGGGACTCGGACGATCCGAGACGCCCATTCCCGGGCTGTTCCTGGCCTCGTCGTCCGCTCACCCCGGAGGGTCGGTGCACGGCGCCTGCGGGGCGAACGCGGCGAGAGCAGCGATGGTGCACGCTCGGGCGCGTGTGGCGGTGCGACGCGCGGGGTTCGCAGGAGCGCTCGTTGCTCCGGTCGCCGGATGGACGCTCGCTCGCCGGGCCCGGACTCGTCCGGCCGAGTGAGCCACCGCCGCTGAGCACGAGGCTGGGGGTCGCCTGGTCGGCCTCGGGCGCCGTGAGTTGCTCAGGATCGACACCGGCGTGCCGACCCGAGGGACATGTCCGTGGCCGGCTCGCGCCCACCCATCCGCTGCGCCGGCGTCACCCCCGGCCGGTCTCGCGTTCGTCGGCTCATCGGCTGGATCGGATGAACAGCGCAGACCGTCGTCCACCCGAGAGCGCCCGCACGGCCACCGCCAGCGGCCCGCTGCTGCGGTGGAGGCGCGATCCGCCGCTGCGCCCTCTCGCCGGGTCACGTGTCGTCACCTGGCTGGACCTCGCGGCGACCGCGCTGTTCGCGTTCGAAGGCGCTGCGCTCGCGATCGGCGCCGAGCTCGACCTGTTCGGCGTGCTCGTGATCGCTTGCGTCGCGTCGCTCGGCGGCGGCGTGCTGCGCGACCTGTTGATCGGCGACGTGCCGCCCGCTGCGCTGCGCGACCCGCGGTACCTGTGCGTTGCGCCGATCGCCGGTCTCGGCGCCTTCCTCCTCGGCGGCGCGACCAGCGTCGAGGGCTCGACGGCGCTGGTGACCATCGACGCAGCCGGGCTCGCACTCTTCGCGCTGACCGGCACGGCCAAGGCGCTCGATCGCCGCCTGATGCCGCTCGCGTGCGTGGCGATGGGCACGATCACCGCGGTGGGCGGCGGGATGATGCGCGACCTGCTGCTCACCATGGTCCCCTCGGTGCTGACGGCCGACGTGTACGCGACCGCTGCGCTGCTCGGCTCGGCGGTGATGGTGCTGGGGTGGCGCACCGAGCTCGATCGACGCTGGGTGTATGCGGGCGGCGCGGCGGTCACCTTCGGGCTCCGGATGCTCGCCTACGGGTTCGGCTGGAACCTGCCGACTGCCTGATGCCGAGGCGGGCTCGAGGAGTCCCTCGAAGTACGGTGCAGGGCGGCGTCGCAACGCACGATGGCTGCGGTGGGCGCCCGAGACCAGGGGGACGACGTGACCGACACGACCGAGCGCACCGCCGCCGAGCCGGGCGATGAGGAAGCCGGCGCCATGCCGGACGAACTGGCCGAGGAGCTGCGGACCTGGCTCTCGGAGAACTGGGACCCCGAGCTGACCGTCGGCGACTGGTGGGAGCTGTTGGGTCTGGCCGGGTGGGCGGCGCCCGGGCTGCCGACCCACGCGTACGGACGCGGGCTCGGGCGCAACGACTCGGTACGCGTCCAGACCCAGATCGCCGAGTTCGGGGCGCTCGGCGCGCCCGGGGGACTCGGCCTGCTGCTCGCAGCGCCGACCATCGCCACCCACGGCACCCAGGCGCAGATCGACCTCTACGTCCGCGACATCGTCACCGGCCGACGGGCCTGGTGCCAGCTGTTCAGCGAGCCGGGAGCCGGCTCGGATCTCGCCGGGCTGACGTGTCGGGCCGAGCTCGACGGCGACGAGTGGACGTTCAACGGCCAGAAGGTGTGGACGACCTTCGGTCATCAGGCCGACCTCGGCATGCTGATCGCTCGGACGGATCCCGAGCTGCCCAAGCACCAGGGCATCACCTGGTTCGCGCTCGACATGGTCCAGCCGGGCGTCGAGGTGCGCCCCCTCGTCGAGATGACCGGCCATGCGCTCTTCAACGAGGTGTTCCTGTCGGATGCCACGGCGATGGACGATGCGGTCATCGGCGGGCGCGGCAACGGCTGGGCGGCAGCGAACACGACCCTGATGCACGAGCGTTCCGGGCTCGGCAGCGGCGGCGGATCCGCGGCGGCGGGAGCGGCGACGCCCGGCGGCATCGCCGGGCAGCTCGACCGTCGCGCCGGGGACTTCGGCTCGGCACCCCGGAAGAAGAAGCGGCGTTCGAGCGGTGGGTCCGCATCAGGGGGTGGGGGCGGCGCCAAGCTCCTCATCGACCTGGCCAAGGGCAACGGTTCGATCGCCGACGCCTCGATCCGTCAGGACCTCATGAAGCTGCACACCCTCGGAGAGATCGGCCGGTTCAACAACTTGCGACTCAAGGCTGCGAAGGCCGCCGGCCAGGACATCCCCGGCATCGGCAACATCTCGAAGCTCGCAATGAGCGACATCATGCGCCAGACCCGAGATGTCGGGCTTCGGGTCGTCGGCGCTGCAGGGCTGCTGCACGCCTACGACGACGACGCCAAGGCCGTGAACGACGGCGCCACCGGCAACCCGTTCGCCCAGATGGTGACGAGCATCGCGCTGTGGGCGCAGGGCCCGCCCATCTACGGAGGCACCGACCAGATCCAGCGCAACATCATCGGTGAACGGGTGCTCGGGCTCCCCAAGGAACCGGGCGACACCAAGTCGGTGCCGTTCTCCGACCTGCCCAAGAACGCCTGATCCGGACCTGACGCCGCCCGGCGCCGTCGTCGCCCTACCAGCCGAGTGTGCCCGGAGCCCCCTTGAAGGGGCCGACGACATCCGCGGTGATCCAGCCGCCGTAGAAGTCCCCGTCGTTCGGGTCGACCTGTTCGTCATCGACCCAGCAGGCATCGACGCGCTGCGGGTAGAACGCGAGGTGGCCGGCAAGGTC
>CALNXV010000014.1:0-12366 GCA_942490665.1 uncultured Microthrixaceae bacterium | reverse complement strand
ACGTCGGGCCAGTCGATGCTGCAGCCGCCGTAGGTCGGGTCGACGAGCGTGCACGCGCCGCCGACGGACACCTGGAACTCGTCCCAGCCCTCGGCGGGGAACAGGGCGTGCAGATGGTCGACCTGCTTGATCAGGCGGTTCGTGACGGAGTTCGCAGCGTCGATCGAGACCGACGGGTGATCCTGCGCGCCCGCAGGTCCGGCGACGCCCTCGCCCTGGGTGACCTCACCGCGCAGTGCGCGGTGGCAGTCCGGGAACGTGTCGACGACGGTGTCGGGGCAGGCGGCGTAGGTGCCGACCGCGGAGGGGTAGCGCAGCCCGATGACGTGGAACCCCGCTGCGGACAGACGTTGGCCCAGCTTCGTGTGGGCCAGCGGACCGGCCCCGGTGCCGGCGAGGACGACGGCCAGCTGGCCCCGCGGCGACCCGGAGGGGACGATCGAGAAGCTGGTGCTGAGCGGGTCGGGATCGATGGCCGGATCGGTGAGAAGTCGTTGCCCTTGTCGTCGACGACGATGAAGGCCGGGAAGTTCTCGACCTCGATCTTCCAGACCGCCTCCATGCCGAGCTCGGGATACTCCAGCACCTCGACCTTCTTGATGCAGTTCTTGGCGAGGATCGCCGCGGGGCCGCCGATGGAGCCCAGGTAGAAGCCGCCGTGCTTCTTGCAGGCGTCGGTGACCTGCTTGCTACCGGTTGCCCTTGGCGAGCATGACCATCGAGCCGCCGTGGGCCTGGAACAGCGGCGACGTAGGAGTCCATGCGCCCGGCGGTGGTCGGGCCGAACGAGCCGCTGGCCATGCCCTCGGGGGTCTTGGCCGGGCCGGCGTAGTAGACGGGGTGGTCCTTGAAGTACTGCGGGCAGGCCTTCGCCGCGCGTCGAGGCGCTCCTTGAGCTTGGCGTGGGCGATGTCGCGGGCGACGATCACCGGCCCGGAGAGCGACAGCCTGGTCTTGGTCGGATAACGGCTGAGGGTGGCGCGGATCTCGTCCATCGGCGGTTCAGGTCGATCTGGACCACCTCGCCGCCGAGGTCGGCCTCGGTCACCTCGGGCAGGTACCGCGCCGGGTCGGTCTCGAGCTGTTCGACGAAGACCCCCTCGGAGGTGATCTTGCCGAGCACCTGGCGGTCCGCCGAGCAGCTCACCCCGATGCCGACCGGGCACGACGCGCCGTGGCGCGGCAGCCGGATGACGCGCACGTCGTGGCAGAAGTACTTGCCGCCGAACTGCGCGCCGATCCCGGTGTCGGCGGCGAGCTGCCAGATCTTCGCCTCCAGCTCGAGGTCGCGGATCGCGTGGCCGAGCTCGTTCCCCGAGGTCGGGAGCCCGTCGAGGTACCGGGTGGACGCGAGCTTGACGGTCTTGAGGTTGAACTCGGCCGAGGTGCCGCCGATGACGATCGCCAGGTGGTAGGGCGGGCAGGCGGCCGTGCCCAGCGTGCGCATCTTCTCGTCGATCCACGCGAGCAGCGTCGCCTCGTTGAGCACCGCCTTGGTCTCCTGGTACAGGAAGCTCTTGTTGGCCGAGCCGCCGCCCTTGGCCATGAACATGAACTTATATTCGTTGCCCTTGGTGGCGTAGAGGTCGATCTGGGCGGGCAGGTTGGTCCCGGTGTTGCGCTCCTCGTACATCGAGAGCGGCGCGAGCTGGGAGTAGCGGAGGTTGAGGCGCGTGTACGCGTCGTACACGCCGCGGGCTGATCGTGGCGCTCGTCGTCACCGTCCGGTGAGCAGACCTGCTGGCCCTTCTTGCCCATCACGATCGCGGTGCCGGTGTCCTGACAGGACGGCAGCACCATGCCCGCCGAGACGCAGGCGTTCTGCAGCATCGTTCGTGCGACGAACCGGTCGTTCTCGGTGGCCTCCGGGTCCTCGAGGATCGTGGCGAGCTGCGCCAGGTGGCCGGGTCGGAACAGGTGCGAGATCGTGTGGATGGCCTCGGCGGTGAGCATGGTCAGCGCCTCACGATCGACCTCGAGCACCCGGTGCCCGCGGAAGGATCCGACCTCGACGAGGTCCTCGGTGAGCCGGCGGTACGGCGTCTCCGACGGGGCGAGCGGAAACATCTCCTGGAACTGGAAGTCGACCATGGCGCCCACGCTACGCATCGCGCCGACCGCCGCCGTACTCAGTCGTCGTCGAGGCGCCGGTCCGGCGCACGGTGCCGAACGGGCCGCGCGCCCTCGGTCAACACGGAGTGCTGGTTGCCCGTGGCGCGGAAGGCCCGCGCGAGCAGCGGCGAGCTCGCGCTCAACTCGAGGGGATCCTCGCTCGCAGCCGGCGGCGGCGGGGTGGCCGCGGCGAGCGGGTCGGGGGGCGCATCGAACAGCTCGGCGGCGACGGGAGCGGGCGGAGTCAGCGAGGGCTGCGGCGCAACGGAACGTCGGCGACGGCGCACCACCGGCGCGGAGGGCGCGGTCGGGGCGGCCGGCGCTGTCGGCGTCGCCGCGGACGTGCTGGCTCCGACGAACAGGGCCGGTTCGTCGGCGCGGCGGTCACACAGCATCCAGCCACGCGGCAGCGTCAAGCGGTCGGCGTGCAGCTCGCACACCTCCTGGGCGGACCCGGGCCGGTCGACCAGCACGTCCAGCCATGCCTGACAGCTGACCGGGTCGAAGGTGAGCCGCGCCGCTGCGGCCAGTTCACATCCGGGACGCATGCAGACCCGTGCCATCGGGGCCGACCCTACCGCCGCTCGACCCGGACGGTGGTCGACACCCCCCGGGCGACCAGTTCGGTGACCTCGACCTCGTCGCGAGCCAGCGCGTCGACCACTGCCGCGGCCAGCGACGACAGGAATGCCGCCTGGCCCTCGGCGGTGAGGGGTCGCCACGGCGGGTCGTCCGCGACCACGTTGAGGACGGCGACGCCCCGGGGGGCCAGCTCGGCGCGTAGCTCAGCGGTCAGGGCGCGGAGCCCGGCGAACGCGATCGACCGGTGTGCATCGGCAGCGTCGCCGTCGCGGGGAACCTGCTCGGGCGGTGCGAACGTGACGATCCGGGCGCCGTCGCCCGCCAGCAGCGGGACGAGCCGCTGGGTCAGCAGGTAGGGGCCGCGGACGTTCACCAGGTAGTGCTCGTCGAGGTCCTCCACCGGGCCGGTGCTCACATCCGCGCGCTGCGCCAATCCGGCCGCGTGGACGACCAGGTCGACGGGTCGGTCGAGGCGTTCCACGAAGTCCACCGCTGCGTGCACGTCGTCGCTCGAGCCGATGTCGCAGCGCAGCAGCAGCGCACGGGCGTGCTCGCCCAGCCCGGCGATCACCTCGTCGAGCTCGACCGGATCCCGACCCAGCAGGCACAGCTCCGCCCCGCGCCGGATCAACTCGGTCGCCATGGCGACCCCGAGCGGTCCGGTGGCGCCGCTCAGCACCACCAGCTGCCCCTCCAGGGATCCGCCGGCGTCGACCGGGTCGGGGTCGCCGGGCGCGAACAACGGCGTCGGTGGCGCACCGAACTCGCTCGAGCCTGGGGGTGCGGAGGTGGTCATGGATCGATCCGTCGCTGGGTCACGGGTGTGGCGCGCACGGCGATGGTGGCGCACGTCCCGATCGGCAGGTCGAGGCCGGTCCTGAGCAGTCCGGCCCGACCAGCCGCGCTGAGTGCTCAAGGCGGGGTCATGGCGGTCCGACACCGCGGACATGCGCCGTTCCCGGACCAGCGCCGTCCTCCTCCTCGCCGCTGCGGCGCTGATCCTCTCCGGGCCCGCGACCCCGACCGTGGTCGCGTCGCCGGTCGTGGCGGCCGCGACCCCCGACCCGTCGTTCACCATCACCGGGTCCGGGTGGGGTCACGGAGTGGGGATGAGCCAGTGGGGCGCCCGCGGGATGGCAGCGACCGGCAGCTCGGCGCCCGAGATCCTGGGCCACTACTACCGCGGCACCGCGCTCCAGGCCCGTTCGACCAGCGACGACCTTCGGGTGCTGGTCGCCTGGGGCACGCCCACGCTGACGCTCGAGACCGGGGGCCGCACGACCTTCGACGGCGTGGCCGTGGTCCCAGCAGCCGGGCGCACCGTTCGCCTCGAGCGCGTCGGGTCCGCCATCCGCCTGACCGGTGCGCTCGAGGCGACGGTCGGGAGCTCCATCCGGATCCGCTACGCCGGCGACAGCGACCTGCGTGTCGCGCCCCCCGGCCACCGGTACCGCCACGGCGCACTGCGCGTCTCGATCGACCCCGCCGGGGGGCTGCGCGCGGTCGTGGAGGGCCTCGGGATGCAGCAGTACCTGTACGGGCTGGGCGAGATGCCGTCGTCGTGGCCGGCCGCCGCGCTGCAGGCGCAGGCCATCGCCGGGCGGACCTTCGCCCAGAAGCGACGCGACGCCCGCAGCGGAGCGGACTTCGACCTGTACGGCGCGGTGCCGCACCAGTCCTACACCGGCACGACCCACGCGGCGCCGGCCTGGGTCGCTGCGGTCGATGCGACCGACGGTCAGGTCGTGACCCACGGGGGCGCGCTCATCGACGCGCTCTACTCCGCGTCCTCCGGCGGGCACACCGAGGACAGCGAGTTCGTCTGGGTCTCCGCGCTGCCGTACCTCCGCGGCGTCCCCGACCCCCACGACGGCTCCGGCGGCAACCCCCACGCGTCGTGGTCCCACACCCTCACCGGTGCGCAACTCGGCGACTGGTTCGATCTCGGCACGGTCTCGTCGGTCGAGGTGCTCGGCAGGCTCGGCGTCTCCGGGCGTGTCGACAAGGCGACCATCCGGCTGACCGGAACCGCCGGCACACGTGACGTGTCGGGCTCGTCCTTCCGCTCCACGGTCAACTCGCGTGCATCGGGCTCACCGCTGCGGTCGACCCGCTTCGCCATCGACGGGTCGGCGGTTCCACCACCACCACCGCCACCGCCCGTCCGCCCGCCGAGCGGGTCCTACGACACGGCGCTCGCCGAGGGCCGGCGCGTGGTCATCGCGGGGCGCGCCGGCGATCCCGACGGCGCGCCCGTGGTCCGGATGGTCTCGACCATGGGTTCCGAACGCGCCGTGCGCACGACCCGTGCCACGAACGGCACGTTCCGGTTCAGCTGGATCGGCCGTCCCGGAACGCGTCGTGTCTGCGTCGAGGTGCTCGACACGCCCACGAACCAGACGGTCGGTCTCGGGTGTCGAGACGTCGTGGTGAAGTGAACGCAGGGGGGGGTTCCGTGGTGAACTGCCCCATGCAGGATCAGCGGGTCTGGACGGTCGGGTGCGCCCGTCGCCGAGGCCTGACGCTCGCGGCCGTCCTGGCGATCGTGGCACTGCTCACCCAACCGGCCGATGCCGTCAGCGCCGCCGACGCGCCGTCGGACCGACCTGTGGGACCGACGGTCGTCGTGGCGGCCGTCGCCGACAGCAACGCCGAGGCGCCCGGCGGCCTGTCGGTGACCCGGCTCCGGGTCCCCGAGCGCGACGCCGACCAGCTGACCGGCGAGCTCGAACGACTCCCAGAGGTCGTGATCGCCGAGCGCGACCAGCGACTCGGCGTCGCTGCGGACCCGCTCGCCCCACGTCAGTACGGGACGTCACGAATCCGAGCGAACGGCATCGCACGACCCGACGACGGGGCGGGGCGGACCGTGGCCGTGATCGACACCGGTGTCGACGGGAGCCATCCGGACCTCGCCGCTCCGCTGCCGGGCGGCGGACGACGGATCCTCGAGGGTACGACGTTCCTCGCACCGGATCCCGGTCGACCCGACCTCACCGGCTCGCCGGGCAACGTGGACCCGGGCGGGCACGGGACGCACGTGGCCGGCATCATCGCCGCCGCTCGCGGCAACGGCATCGGGATCGAGGGCATCGCATCGGCTGCGGCGATCCTGCCCGTCCGTGTGCTCGACCGCAACGGCGTCGGGTGGGCCTCGGACATCGCAGCGGGCATCCTCTGGGCCGACCAGGCCGGCGCGGACGTCATCAACCTGTCGCTCGCCGGCTCATCGCCTGCACCCGCCATCGAAGCCGCGGTGAACCAGGTCGGCGCCGGCATCTCGGGTCCGCTCCTCGTTGCAGCCGCCGGCAACGTCGGGCCGACCGGCCCGCCGCAGTGGCCGGCGGCCTACCCGGGCGTGGTCGCCGTCGGCGCCACCGACTCGCAGGACCGTGTCGCGTCCTTCTCGAACACCCAGCGCTACCTGGATCTGGCGGCCCCGGGCGTCGACGTGTGGTCGACCTGCCCGGGCGGGTACTGCAGTCGGTCCGGCACCTCGATGGCCGGGCCGTACGTCGCCGCTGCCGCCGCGGTGCTGTGGGGACGCGAACCCGGCCTGTCCACCTCGGCGGTGCAGACCCGGCTGGAGCAGTCCGCCCGCGATCTCCGGGCCGTCGGCCGCGACGACGAGACCGGACACGGTCGGCTCGACCTGGCGACCGCGGTCGACCCGGCGCGGTTCCCCCGCCAGGGCCGACCGAACTACCTCCCCACCGGCCAGATCGTGAGCGTCGAGGCCTCGGGACGACGCATCACGGTGGTGACCCTGGCCGAGGACGTCGATGGCAACCCGCCGATCCAGATCGAGTCGTGGGTGGCGGGCCGCAAATCGGTGCGGGTGTGGCGCCAGCCCGGTCCCGGCGGCGTCCTCGCGCAGTGGGACGACCTGCCGGGCGAGCACCGGATCTGCGTCAACGCGCTGGACGTCCCCACCGGCACGGGCGTCGGCCTCGGGTGCCGCACCCTCGTGGTGAAGTGATCAGACCTCGGCGGACGCGGAGGCGTTGAGCCGCTCGAGGCGAGCGCTGGCCTCCAGGTACTCCTCGACCATGTCCATGATGACGTCCTTGGTGCGGCGCACCTTGTTCATCGTGCCGACGATCTGCCCGACCGGGTTGAAGTTCACGTCCTTGGCCTGCTGGGAGTAGTGGTGACCGCGGGCGACGGCCTCGCCGGTGACCATGAACTGCAGCGGCATCCCGAGCGGATCCGGGGTGTTCGGGTCCTCCCAGGCGTCGGTCCACTCGTTGCGCAGCATCCGGCACGGCTTGCCCGTCCAGCTGCGCGACCGGACGGTGTCGCGACTCGTCGCGGCCAGCAGGGACTCGACCTGGGCGGGGGCCTGGTCGGCCTCCTCGACGGTCAGCCAGATCGACCCGGTCCAGACGCCCTCGGCGCCCATCGCGAGCGCAGCAGCCATCTGTCGACCGCTGCCGATCCCACCCGCGGCGAGCACCGGCGTCGGCGCGACGGCATCGATGACCTGCGGCCAGAGCACCAGCGAGCCGACCTCGCCGGTGTGACCGCCGCCCTCGGTGCCCTGGGCGATGATGATGTCGACGTCCGCGTCCTTGTGGTGCAGCGCCTGCTTGGGCGACCCGCAGAGCGCCGCGATCAGTCGACCGGACTCGTGGACGCGGTCGATCACCTCGGTGGGGGGGGTGCCCAGCGCGTTGGCGATCAGCTTGACCTTGTCGTGCGCGAGCGCCGCGTCGATCAGCGGAGAGGCCGTCGCCTCGGTCCAGCCGATGAGGGCGGGAGGCAGCTCGTCGGCGGGCAGCTCGGGCACCCCGTGGTCCGCCAGGATCTTCTGCACGAAGCGACGGTGCTCGTCGGGAACCATCTCCAGCAGGTCCTGCTCGAGCTTGGCCGGGTCCATCTCGCCCATGCCCTCGTACTTGCCGGGGATGACGACGTCGACGCCGTAGGGGCGGTCGGTGTGCTCGTCGATCCAGGCCATCTCGGTCTCGAGCTGATCGACGGTGTAGCCGACCGCTCCGAGCACCCCGAGCCCGCCGGCGTTGGACACGGCTGCCACGACGTCGCGGCAGTGGGTGAAGGCGAAGATGGGGAACTCGATCCCCAGACGGTCACAGAGGTCGGTGCGCATGTGCCCGAAGCTACAGCGGAACTGGAACGTGTTCTAGGCGAGTGGTTCGGCAGGCGGAGCGAGGTGGTGGGCGGGGCGCAACCGGCCGGCGAGGTCCCCACCGCGGCTCCGGCGCCTGAGCGCCGCACGCCTGACGTCCCGTCGGTGCACGGCGCGCAGTGCTCACCGGGTCAGCTCGTCGCGTCGAGCGGGTCGCTCACTAGGTTTCGCGCATGCCACGACTGCGAGAAGTGCCACGTTCCGAGGTCCACCCGCTCGGCGAGCTGCTGTACGGCCTGATCTTCGGGGACCGGGACCCGGTCGAGGACCCCGGCACCGTGTCGGGCACGCCCGGCAACTGGTGGACCGTCACAGCACTCGTTCCGGACGCGTTCGACCACATCACCGCCGGGCTGCAGTTCTACCGGTCCCCCGACCGGCTGCTCTCGCCCCAGCTGCGCGAGCTGGGCCAGATCCGAGCCGGCTGGGCCCGCGGGTCGCAGTTCGTGTTCTCCCAGCACTGCAAGGCGTGCCGTGACGTCGGCTTCAGCGACGAACAGGTCGACGCCATCCCCCACTGGCAGGTGGCCGACTGCTTCTCGCCGATCGAGCGCGCCGTGCTCGCCTACACCGACTGCCTGGTGCTGCAGAGCGGCCGGGTGCCCGACGGCGTCGTCGACGCCCTCAAGGCGGAGCTGTCCGACGAGGAGATCCTCGAGCTCACCTACATCACCGCCACCTACGACATGCACGCCACGATGTCGCGGGCACTGCGCCTGGAGTACGACGACCGCGACGACCCGATCGTCGAGGTGCCCGACCCCCAGGGCAACCGCGGCGGCCTCGAGGTGTTCGAGTCCGGCGGGAGCTACGCGACCGTCGACACCGAGGACGGCACCTGACCGCGTCGGCCCGCAGCGTCAGCGGCGCAGCGCGGGGAGGACGTGGCGGCCCACGAGCTCGCACTCGTCGAGGTGCGGGTAGCCCGAGAGGATGAACGCGTCCACGCCGAGCTCCTCGTAGCGCCGCAGCTTCGCGACGACCTGGTCGGGGTCTCCGACGATCGCCGCCCCCGCACCCGAGCGGGCACGGCCGATGCCGGTCCACAGCGCCGGCTCGACGAAGCCGTCGTCGCCGGCTCCGTCACGTAGCTCGCGCTGGCGGGCCACCCCGGCCGACGCGCTGTCCAGCGAACGCGACCGGATCGCGTCCCCGGTCTCGGCGTCGAGCGCGGCCAGCAGGTGCGCTGCTGCCGCTCGCGCCTCGGCCTCGGTCTCGCGCACGATCACGTGCGTGCGGAACCCGATGCGCAACGTCCGTCCGTGCGCCGCGGCGCGGCCCTGCATGTCGACGACGAGCTCGGCGACGGCGTCCTCGGTGTCGGGCCAGGTGAGGAACACGTCCGCGTGCTCGGCGGCGACGCGGCGGGCCGGCTCGGAGTGGCCGCCGAAGTACAGCGGCGGACACGTCCCGGACACGGTGGCGATCCGGGGCGGTTCCAGGTCGAGGTCGTAGAACTCGCCGTGGTGCTCGATGCGTTCGCGGTCCAACAGCCGCCGCAGGATCGACATGACCTCGGCGGTGCGGCGGTAGCGCGGCTCGGACTCGAGCGGCGCGCCGGGCAGGTCCGAGGAGATGATGTTGATCGTCAGGCCGCCGCCCAGCATCTGGTCGAGCGTGGCGAGCTGCCGGGCGAGCTGGGGTGGCCAGAGCTCCGCGCAGCGCACCGCGACCAGCAGCCGCATCCGCCCCGCCACATCCGGCGCGACACCGCCAGCGAACGCGATGCCGTCGATGCCGAGCTGGTAGCCCGAGGGAAGCAGGATGTTGTCGAAGCCCTGGTCGCGCGCGCAGCGCACGATGTCGCCGCAGTGCTCGAAGCTGGACAGCAGCTGCGGCGCCGGGACCCCGAACTGCTCGGTGTCGTCGTCGCAGAGCGCGGAGAACCAGGCGTACTCCGTCACCGAGCCGACCAGTCATGACGCGGGGCTGTCACGGCAGCGGGACGCCGGTCCCGGCTTCGTAGAGCCGGTACCACTCGGTCCGGGTCAGGCGAACCTCGAGGGCGCCACGTGCCGCCTCGATGCGCGGCGCTCGTTGGCTCCCGATGATCGGGATGGGTCGCGCCGGGTGGGCGAGCACGAACGCCAGCGCGACGGCGGTGACGTCCGCGCCGTGGTCGACCGCCAGTTCGGTGAGCACCTGGGTCACCGGGTCGTCGTGCTCGGCGACGCGACCGCCGCCGAGCGGGCTCCACGCCAGCGGGGTCGTCCAGCGCAGCAGGCTCTGGTCGAAGGTCCCGTCGCGCACCGGCACGCTGTGCCAGGCGCTGAACTCGGGTTGGGTCGTGACGAGCGGCTGGTCCAGGTAGGCCTGGACCAGCTCGAACTGCGACGGCGTCACGTTCGACAGCCCGAGCTCACGGACCAGGCCCGCCTCGACCAGCCCGCCGAGCGCGGCACCGAGCTCTGCTGGGGAGGTGAGCACGTCGGGTCGGTGCAGCTGGTAGAGGTCGATCACCTCGACCCCGAGCCGCCGCAACGAGTCCTCGCACGCCCGACGCAGGTAGGTCGCGCTCGAGTCGTAGGGAACACCGGGGCGGATCCCTCCCTTGGTGGCGAGCACCATCCGGTCGCGCAGACCGGGCGCATCGGCGAGGATCGCACCGAGCAGCGACTCGGCGTCGCCGAACCCGTGGGGGCCCTCCGGGGTGATCGTGCCGTCGAAGCCGTAGATGTCCGCGGTGTCGATCAGCGTCCACCCCGAGTCGAGCGCGGTGCGGAGGTTCTCCTCGGCGGTCGCGCGGTCGCTCTCCGCGAGGCGCCAACAGCCGTAGGCGATCGGGCCGACCTCGAGCTCGGAACGCCCGAGCCGGCGCGACCCGGCGTCGATGGCCAGGGCGTCGCCGGCGAGTCCGGCTGCTCGGTCGTCGGCGTCGTCCATCGCCGGCCACCATACTCAGGCCATGTCCGCCAGCTCAGCAGGATCCGAGGACCTCCGCTACGGCTTCATCGGTGCCGGCATGATGGGCCAGGAGCACCTGCGCAACGTCGCCGCCCTGGCGGGAGCGACGCCCGTCGCGATCGCCGAGCCGGATGCGAGCTCGGTGCGCGATGCGTTGGCAGCGGTGTCCGGACAGTTGGCGGTGTACCCCGACGCTGCATCGATGCTCGCAGCCGAGTCCCTCGACGTGGTGGTGATCTCGACGCCCAACCACACGCACCGTTCGATCCTCGAGCCGCTGTGGGGCACCGGGCTGCACGTCATGGTCGAGAAGCCGCTGTGCACGACCGTCGAGGACGCCCTTGCTGTCCGCTCAGCGGCAGCGGCGCACGACGGCGTGGTCTGGGTGGGACTCGAGTACCGCTACATGCCGCCGGTCACCCGGTTCCTCGACGAGATCGCCGCCGGAACCGCGGGCCGGGTCCGGATGGTGTCGATCCGCGAGCACCGCTTCCCGTTCCTCGACAAGGTCGACCACTGGAACCGCTTCAACGCGAACACCGGTGGCACGCTGGTCGAGAAGTGCTGTCACTTCTTCGACCTGATGCGCGCCGCGATGCCGGGCCGGCCGGTGCGGGTGCTGGCGTCCGGGGGCCAGGACGTCAACCACCTCGACGAGTCGTACCCGGAGGGCACGCCCGACGTGGTCGACAACGCCTTCGTGATCGTCGACTTCGACGACGGAACCCGGGCGTTGCTCGACCTGTCGATGTTCGCCGAGGGGTCGATGTTCGAACAGGAGCTCGTCGCGGTCGGCGACGCCGGCAAGGTCGAGGTGGGCATCCCGGGGTTCATGGAGGTCGCCCGAGGTCGGCCCGCCCAGCTGGTGATCGGTTCGCGCGGGCCGGAGTGGCCCGTGTCGGTCACCGACCTGGGCCAGGACGACCGCGTGCGGCACACCGGCGCGCACCACGGGGCCAGCTACCTCGAGCACGTCGAGTTCGCCCGAGCGATCCGCGCCGGGGTCGCGCCAGCGGTGGGCGTCGACGACGGGGTGTGGTCCGTGGCGCTCGGCGTCGCGGCGCACCGGTCGATCGACGAGGGACGCGTCGTCGCGCTCGACGAGCTCGGCCTGCCCGACGACCTGCCGGACTGAACGATCAGGACAGGAACGGCTCCACGCGGCCCTTCGGTCGCCCGATGATCGCCCGGTCGCCGCGCACCAGGACCGGCCGCTGCAGCAGCTGGGGGTGCTGCTCGAGGATGTCGATGACCTGCTCGGGCGTCTCGACGTCGGCGTCGGTGATCCCGAGCTTGGTGAACTGGGCGTCACGCCGCACCAGATCGGTCGTCGGGTCCTCGAGCTTGTCGACGAGGTCGCTGAGCTGCGCCCGGTCGGGCCGCTGCGCCTTGAGCATGTACTTGACGACCTCGTAGTCGACCCCGAGGTCGTCCGCCACGCCGACGGCGTACTTCGAGGTGCTGCAGTTCGGGTTGTGGAAGATCACGACATCGCTCATCCGTCCGAAGCTAGCGGCGCTGCACACGTCGGCCGATAGCCTCGCCCGGTGACCCGCCGGACGACCCCCACACCGGCGCGCGACGCTCCTCCACCAGCCGCAGCGGGCACCGCAGCGGCG
>CALNXV010000013.1:0-81827 GCA_942490665.1 uncultured Microthrixaceae bacterium | reverse complement strand
ACAGCTTGCTCGCCGAGGCGACCCATCGCCTTGGTGACCCGAGTCCAGTCGGCGTCGGTGAGCCGCCCGGTGCGCAGCTTGGTGGCATCGAGGCGGGCCTCGGCGGCGACGAGGCGCTGGGTCAACTCGAGGTGACCCAACTCGAGGGAGAAGAAGAGCACCGGGCGCTGCTCGCGCATCCCGCTGCGTGCGACGCATCCCCAGCGCCAGCGCGGTCTTGCCCATCGCCGGCCGCTTCCCCACGACGACGAGGGGCACCGGGCTGGAGGCCGGCGAGCGGGTTGTCGAGGTCGGTGTAGCCGGTGGGGGTGCCGGTGATGGTGTCGCCGCGCTCGTAGAGCGCCTCGAGCTGCTCGAGGCTCCGGTCCAACAGCGGTGACAGGGCAGCGAGGGTGTCGGTCGTGCGTCGTTGCGCGACGGCGAAGATCAGCGACTCGGCCGAGTCCAACGTCTTGTCGATGTCGTCGAGTGGGCTGTAGCCGAGCCTCGGCGACGTCGTTCGCTGCGGGGTGATGAGGGGCGACGCAGGAGCGCCTTCTCCTCGACGATGCGGGCGTAGTGCTCGGCGTTGGTGATCGCCGGGGTCCGCGCCTGCAGGCTGATCAGCGCGGCCGGACCGCCGACGGCGTCGAGCACACCGGCCTGGTCGAGCTCGTCCGCGACGGTGACCGGGTCGACACCCTGCCCGGAGGCGTAGAGCGCCTGGATCGCGTCGAAGACGTGGCGGTGGGCCGGCCGGTAGAAGTCCTCGGTCGCCACGATGCTCGTGACCGCCGAGATGGCCTGCTCGCTCAGCAGCATCGCCCCGAGCAGCGACTCCTCGGCATCGATGCTGTGCGGCGGCGTCCGGACCTGCGGCGCGGTGCGCTGGCGATCGTCTGGGTCTGGGACCACGCGGAGGTCAGAGGGGGCTGTGGTCGCCACGAGCGGTGTCGGACATCGTACATCCGGGTTCGGGGCTGTGGGTCGCTAGACCCACAACCCTGGGAATTGCCTGGGGATCCACGGCGACGAGCTGGGGACGAGCTGGGCACAGTGCTCCCACACCCAGTCTCCACTCCGGCACCGACACCAGCGCACCCGCGACCCCCGAGCGCCGCAACCGGAACCGGGGGGCTCACGCTGGTCACGGCGCCACGGGTCCCGGGCGCGACACCGCCGTCGGCACGCAGCCGACGGCGGGTGATGGTGACCTCGGCGCCGCGGTCCAGGTTGATCTCGATGGTGATCGGAACTGCAGACCGGCGTGGAGCCGGGCACTCATGTGGCTGCCCGTCGTCTCGATGTGCTCGTCGAGCAGAAGGTCCTTGCGGTCCAGCTCGATCCCGGTCATGCTCGGCGGACTGCTTCGACGATCTCGGTCTCGGAGACCGAGCCGAACAGTCGCCCGCCTCGGATGCGCGCACCGCGATCTCGTATGGTCTGCGGGACCAGCACCGTGGCGATCTGCTCGGCCGAGTCGCGCTCGCGCGCATCATGATGTCGCGGGAGCGACGCATGAGGCCTCGGCCTGCTGCTTGGCCCCGAGCATGGCCGGCCAGCGCCAGGCCACGGGGCTCGAGGAAGTTGCGCACGTAGCCCTTGGAGACCTCGTCGTTGTCGCCGCGCTTGCCCAGTCCCGAGACGTCGTTGCGGAGGATGACCTTGTCCGCGCTCACTGCTCACCTCCGGTGTCGGTCTCCGATAGCCACCGTCTCAACTGCAGTGCCGGCATCGAGACCGGTGAACTCCGGTGGGCGCCTCGGACGCCGGCGGCGTGGTGGGTGCGGGGGATTCGTCACGCTCGGGACGGTCACGACGATCGCGACGGTCGTCGCCGTCGCGGTCGCCGCGCCGACCCCCGCGCTGGGTGGTGACCCGGTTGGCGTAGGGGATCAGCGCCATCTCTCGAGCGTTCTTGATCGCACGGGCGACCTCGCTCTGCTGACGGACGTCGTTGCCGGTGACGCGACGGGCACGCACCTTCGCCCGGTCAGAGACGAACCGGCGCAGCAGGTTCGCGTCCTTCCAGTCGACGTAGTCGATGCTCTCGCTGTTCAGGATCGAGATCTTCTTCTTGAACTTCCGACCGTTGTCCTTGCCCTTGCCCTTCGGGGTTCGCTTCATCTGGGGCTTTGCCATCAGAACGGCTCCTCGTCGTCGTTGTACCCGGCGGCGGGTGGTTGGCGCTGGGGCGGGCGGAGTCGAATCCGCCGCCGCCGCCATCGCGGCGTTCGTTGCGTGTGACCTGCGCGGTCGCCCAGCGCAGGCTGGGGCCGACCTCGTCGGCGACGACCTCGACCTTGGAGCGCTTCTCGCCCTCCTGGGTCTCCCAGGAGCGCTGGTCGAGACGCCCGCTTACCATGAGCACTCGGCTGCCCTTGGTGAGCGACTCGGCCACGTTCTCGGCCAGTTCGCGCCAGCACACGATGTCGAAGAAGGAGATCTGCTCCTCCCACTCGTTGGTCTGGTGGTTGCGCCAGCGGCGGTTGACCGCGATACCGAAGTTCGCGACCGCAGCACCGTTCGGGGTGAACCTGAGCTCGGGATCGCGGGTGAGGTTGCCGACCAGCTCGACGGTGTTGCCTTGCGCCAGTTGGGTTCCTCCTCGGTCAGCCGGCTGCACTCCAGCAGACCGCGGCGGATGGCTTCGGGGTCGGGCAGGCGGATCAGCTTGTGGCGGACGACATCGTCCGCGAGTCGGAGGAAGCGGTCGACCTCGTCGAGGTTGGGGGCCTCGGTGACGATCTCCATGACCCTGTAGACGCCTTCGGTCTTGTGGTTGATCGGGTAGGCGTATCGACGCCGTCCCCAGTTGTCCACCGTCGGCACCGTGCCGCCGTCGGCCTCGACCATCTCGACCACCTTGGCGCCGATGGCCTTGTTGGTCATGTCGTCGACGTCGACGTCGACGATGATCATCAGTTCGTACATGAGTGTGACCACGTGGTGTACCTCCCCTCTTGACCTCGGCGTTAGCCGTTAGTGTCCTGCGATCTGCAGGACAGGGTGTTCGGATGTCTCGGGCTGAGACACCCCGGCCACCCCCTCTGGGGGCGACCGGTCAAGTGTAGTCGCCGGGTGGGGTGCACCCGCCAGACGGCGTCGTCGAGGTCCAGCCGACATCATGTCCGTCCCGGGTGTGACGGTGACACCCGACGGCGTCGTCCGCGGCGCGGCCCCGACCCTGCCCAGGGTCTGGGCCGCGGTCACGACATCGGTGGACGAGCAGGATCAGATCAGACCCTGCTGCTCCAGGTAGTCCTGGGCCACGTCGGCCTGGTCGCCATGAACCGACGACGGTTCAGCTCCTGGGCGGTGTCGTTGTCGAGGTCCATGAGGAGCATCTCGGCGATGGCCTCCATCGCCTCGGGGTGCTCCTGGTACACGTCGTCGCGCCGGTTGACCGGGTCCGTTGTAGAGCATCAAGGTGCCACCGTCCTCGACGACGGTCGGGCCCAGCTCGGGGTTGCGGCCGTCGGTGGTGAAGATCTCACCGAAGGTGCCTCAGCCCGTCTGCGTCTCGGGGTAGATGAGGTTGGTGTCCAGGATCGAGATCTGGTCATCGGGGATCGTCGAACCGGTCGCCCTCTTCGTAGAGCACCAGCCCGTCTGTACGGTCCGGGAACTCGACTCCATTTTGCAGACCGAGGCATCCGGGTTCGCCGCGATGTAGTCCGCCATGTCCTGCAGCGTGGGCACGCCGTTGGCGTCGACGTAGTCCTGGTTCACCGCGAAGCCGTAGGTGTTGTTGAATGGCGAGCGGCTGAGCCAGTGGATGTCGTTGGCGGCCAGATCGGCGATGGCGACGTTGTTGGTCAGGGTCTCGGGGTCGAACACCGGGTCCTCGCAACCGAGGTGCACGGTCCACCCGGTGCCGTTGTACTCGGCGTAGGTGTCGATGTCACCCGACAGGAGCGCCTGCCGGTTGACCTCGGTGCCGCCCAGGTTCACCTGGCTCGTGACGTTGGCCCCGGCAGCCTCGAACGTCAGCACGAGCATCTCGCCGAGCACCAGCTGCTCAGTGAAGTCCTTGGAGCCGACACTGATGTCGATGCCGGACAGGTCGTATGCCCAGCTCGCCGGCGAACTCGCCGTCCACGACAGGTCTCCTGCTGCCGGTAGTCCTGCGCCACAGTCGCTTGGCCTCGCCTCGAGCGCCGACATGCCCGTTGAGCGCTTCGCCTCGTCGTGGTCGAGTCGGTGCGCGCCTCGGCGATGGTATGTAGCCCTCGGGGCTTCGCTTAGATTTCACCCGCCGACATCGTTGTAGGTGATGAAGACGCCGCGTCCTCGACACGGTCAGGTTGAGCATCGGGGACCGCCGCGGCGGCGAAGACCTCACCGAAGGTGGCGGCCGTGTTGCCACCACCGCCGTCGTGGACAGAAGTCATTGCCAGGAGCGTTCGTCGTCATGTGTCGTGGCGCTGGCGACCAGTGCGAGTGCCGTCAAAGCGACAGCAGTTTCCAGTTGAAGCCGGCGTCTGGGGATCCTCCACGGCGGTCGTGGAACGGAGACGGTGGCGCACCGTGGATCGCGATGCCAGGTGGCCGAGCGAAATCGGGTGCGGACCGTTCGGCTGAGCGAACTCATCGGCACCGGTCACCAGCACCGGATCCCGGACCGCCACGGCCGCCCGACGGCGGTGCACATGGCGGTACGACCGTCGCGCTGCGAGCGGTCCACTGGGTTGTGTGCCCGAAGGGCAACTACCACCTCCGCTGACGAGTGCGCGGGCCACCTCCTCGGAGCACCGAGCGTCCACTGCCGTGTCGGACTCGGGCCGCGGCTGCGGCAATCCTCGACCTTTCCGCTCTCTGGCATCCGGACGGAGGATGTGACTACCCTCTTCGCACCGGGCGGCCCGATCGAGGCTCGCCGACGCCACTGCGGAGGGGCCCAGGCCGATCAGATGCTGCAACGGACACCAGAACACCCGGTCGTGATCGCGCCACCGGAAGGAGTCCGACCATGAGCGGCATCACCTCCTGGTTGCAGTTCATCTCCGAACGGCCCGCGGAGATCCTCGGCTACACCATGCAGCACGCGGTCCTCGTCGCCGCGGTCATGGCCAGCGCCGCGGTGGTGTCCATCGCCGTCGGCGTCGCCGTGCACCAGAGCATGCTCGGTCGCTCGACGGCGCTGAGCGTCGCCGGGATCCTGGTGACCCTGCCGTCGCTGGCCCTGTTCGCGATCTTCATCCCGATCATGGGGCTCGGCTGGGCACCGAGCTTCACCGCCCTCTTCCTGTATGCGCTGCTCCCGATCCTGCGCAACACGATCGTGGGGCTCAACGAGGTCGACCCAGCGGTGCTGGAGTCCGCCCGCGGCATGGGAATGTCCTCACGCCAGACGCTCCTGTCGGTCAAGCTCCCCCTGGCCTGGCCGGTGATCCTCACCGGCATCCGTGTCTCGACGCTGTTCATCTGCGGCGTCGCCGCCATCGCCAAGCTGATCGGTGGACCCGGCCTCGGCCACTACATCCGTGAGGGCCAGACCCGGTTGGGCCTCCCCCTCGGGATGGAACGGCTGTGGACCGGCGTGATCTTCATCGTGCTGCTCGCGCTCGCCTTCGACGCGATGTACCTGCTCCTCAACCGGCTCACCACCCCGCGCAGCATCCGGGGCGGGGCCACTCGGACGTGATCGACATGGACCCCCAGCCCGCCACCCAGAGCGAGTCCGACGCCGCCACGGCGTTGCTCGGCGCCGCCGACGAGGGCGACGAGATCATGATCGAGCTCGACAACGTCGAGAAGCGGTACCCCGGTGCCGCCGAGCCGGCGGTCGAGGCGCTGACCCTGCAGATCCCCAAGGGCGAGATCCTCGTCCTGGTCGGCCCGTCCGGCTGCGGCAAGTCCACGACCCTGCGCCTGGTGAACCGGATGATCGAACCCACCGGCGGGAAGATCATCTTCGACGGCGAGGACGTGACCTCTGCCGACCCCGACGAGCTGCGTCGACAGATCGGGTACGTGATCCAGCAGATCGGGTTGTTCCCCCACCGGACCATCGCCGACAACATCGGCACCGTCCCGAAGATGCTCGGTTGGTCGAAGGCCGACATCACGGCGCGTGTGGACGAGCTGCTCGAGACCGTCGGCATGGACCCCGCCGAGTACCGCGACCGCTACCCGAAGGAGCTCTCCGGCGGGCAGGCGCAGCGGATCGGCGTCGCGCGCGCCCTGGGCGCGGATCCGAAGGTGATGCTCATGGACGAGCCCTTCGGTGCGATCGACCCCATCACCCGTGACCGGCTCCAGAACGAGTTCCTGCGCCTGCAGGCCGAGCTGCGCAAGACGATCGTGTTCGTCACCCACGACATCGACGAGGCCGTCAAGATGGGCGACCGGATCGCGATCCTCGGCGAGCGGTCCCGGATCGCCCAGTACGACACGCCCGAGCGCATCCTCGCCTACCCCGCCAGCGAGTTCGTGGAGAACTTCATCGGGGCGGGAGCGACGCTGCAGGGACTCAACCTGGAGCGCGTCCGCGACGTCGTACCGCGCACCGACTACCCCGTGGTGCGCCACGACGTCGGCCACGATCAGGCCCGCCGGGTCCTCGAGGCCGCGGACGAGGAGTGGCTGATCGTCCTGGACGACGCCGACCGCCCGGCACGCTGGGTCAACGCCGAGCAGCTCGATCGGACCGATCGCGCGCTGCTCGCGAACGGTCAGGAGGTGAAGGCGCTGGCCGAGCCCGAGGACACGCTGCGTGACGCCCTCGAGGAGATGCTGCTGTCGAACGCCGGCTGCACCATCGCGGTCGACGGCCGCGGCGCCTACCAGGGCGTGATCGAGCTCGAGACGCTCATGACGGTGCTGCAGCGCCTGCGGGCCGACGCCCGGCGCCACTACGACAACCGTCGGGCGACCGCCTGATGGCGCTCGCGACGGTCAGCTCCGAGGAGGCCACCGGTTCCGAGGGGCGCACCCGGGCCGCGGCGTTCTTCACCCGCAACGCCGAGCTGTTCATCACGCCCTTCGCGCTCGTGATGCTCGCCCTGGTGCTCGCGCTCGTGCTGTCGAACACGGAGTTGGACTTCACCGAGCAGCGCCAGCTCAACTGGGACATCACCTGGCAGCGGATCGTGCAGACGATCCAGCTGAGCCTCGCGTCCACCGTCCTCGTGCTGGTCATCGCGATCCCCACCGGGATCCTGCTGACCCGTCCGGCCGTCCGACGCCTCAGCCCCGCCATCCTCTCGAGCGCGAGCATCGGTCAGGCCATCCCCGCCTATGGCCTGTTCATCCTCTTCTTCGCCTGGATCGGCCAGGGCTTCTGGACCGCGGTGTGGGCGCTCACGGTGTTCTCGATCCTGCCGGTGCTGCGCAACACGATGGTCGGCATCGAGCAGGTGGACACCAACGTCATCGAGGCGGGCCGGGGCATGGGGATGTCCCGGTTGCAGGCCCTGACCGGCATCGAACTGCCGCTCGCGGTGCCCGTGATGCTGGCCGGCGTGCGCACAGCGCTGGTCATCAACGTCGGCATGTCGACGTTGGCGTTCCTCGTCGGCGGCGGTGGCCTCGGCGAGACGATCTTCTCGGGCATCCAGCTCAGCCGGAACATCACCGTCACCGTCGGGGCGCTCACCGTCGCGATCCTGGCGCTCCTGATCGACTGGATCGCTGCGGTCGCGGAACGCCTGCTGCGCCCCAAGGGACTGCGTGGCGTGACCGCCGGCGCGGATCCGGGCTCGGCGCTCTAGGCACGCCGCGCGGTCACGACCCCCGCAGCGTCGCGACGTCGCTCCCGGCGACCGGTCAGCCGTGGGAGCCGTACAGCGACAGCGCGTCCGACTGCTCGGCGCTCAGGTGGTAGGTCTCCTCCGGGCCGGGGAACGCCCCGGAGCGGACGTCCTCGGCGTACGCGGCCATCGCCTCGACCATCGTGGCCCCCACCGAGGCGTAGCGACGCACGAACTTCGGCGCGACGCGGTCCTCGATGCCCAACAGGTCGTGCGCGACGAGCACCTGCCCGTCGCAGTGCGCTCCGGCGCCGATGCCGATCGTCGGCACATCGACCGTGTCGGTCACCATCGCGGCGACCTGGTCGGGCACCCCCTCGAGCACGATCGCGAAGCATCCGGCGTGCTCGAGCGCCTTCGCATCCGCCACCAGCGCCAACGCCGCCTCGGAGTCCCGGCCCTGGACCTTGAAGCCGCCCATCACGTGCATCGACTGCGGGGTCAGCCCGATGTGGCCCATCACCGGGATCTCCGCCGCGACGATCGCCTCGACCATGGGAACGCGAGCTGCGCCGCCCTCGAGCTTCACGCTCTGGGCGCCCGCACGGATCAGCGCTGCTGCGTTGCGGACGGTGTCCTCGGCGCTGACGTGGTAGCTCATCCACGGCAGGTCCCCGACGACGAGTGACCGGGGTCGGGCGCGGGCGACGGCCCCGACGTGGTGGGCCATGTCCTCCACGGTCACCTGGAGGGTGTCCTCGTAGCCGAGCACCACCATCGCGACCGAATCCCCGACGAGGAGCAGGTCCACGCCTGCCTCGTCCGCGATGCGTGCGCCGGGGGCGTCGTACGCGGTCACCATCACGAGCGGCTGCGCGCCGTCACGGACCTTGCGGGAACGGACCGTCGGAACGGTCGTTGCGGGGGATCCAGCCATCTCGGCCTCCTGCTCGGTCCAGCGCCCTGTGGCTGCCGGCCGTCGTGACGACTGTACGACACCCGTGCTGTCGGGGCCAAGCCCCTCAGCCCGGAGCGGCGACCTCGGGGGGAACGGCGGTCGTCGTCGGCGCCGTGGTCGGCGCCGTGGTGGTCGACGGCGCCGCCGTCGTCGTGGGTGCCGCGCGTCGTCGGCGCCGCCGAGGTGGTGGTCGACGCCGGGGCATCGGTCGTGGTGGTGGACCGCCGCACCGACGACGTCGTGGTCGTCGTGCGGGCCCACTCGAGGGACTCGTTGGCCAGCCGCTCCCCCGCGTCGGTCTCGGGGAACTCGCACGGGCGCTCGTCGGCCACGGCATCGCTCATGAAGTCCCGCCAGATCTGTGCCGGGAACGAACCACCGGTGACCTCGACCCCACGGAACGTGTCCATCGGCCGGGGCTGCTCGTAGCCCATCCAGACCGCTGCGGTGAGCTCGCAGGAGTACCCGACGAACCAGGCGTCGCGGGCATCGGAGGTCGTGCCGGTCTTGCCGGCCGCGGTGCGACCGAGTCCCGCGGCGGCGCCGGTGCCCTCGTCGAGCACCCCGCTCAACACCGAGTTCACGGTGTCCGCGACCTCCTCGGAGATGACCTGGTCCGCCTGGCGCTCGGTGGCGGCGTCGTAGAGGACCTCACCGTCGGCGCTCTCGACCCGACGGATCACGTACGGGTCGACGTGGAGACCACGAGCGGGGAAGGTCGAGAAGGCAGAGGCCATGTCGAGCACGGACACCTCGTTGGTCCCCAGCACCAGCGAGTAGTCGGGACTCAGCTCGGAGCGCACCCCGAGACGGGTGGCCATCTCTGCCAGACGCTGCGGCGTCACGAGGTTGACGATGCCCGGCGTAGACCGTGTTCGAGGACTTCCAGGTCGCCTCCTCGACGGTCAGGATGCCCTGGTCGGTCTCCTCGAAGTTCTGGGGCGACCAGAGCTCGCCGGGCTCGGTGAACACACCGGGGAACTGCGTCGTGGGCGGCGACCGGTAGAGCGTCTCGGTCGAGTAGCCCTGCTCGACGAAGGCGGCGAGCGCGAAGGGCTTGAACGTGGAGCCGGGTTGACGCCCGGAGCCGCCACCGTCCCGACCCAGGGCGAGGTTGACCTTGCTGTTCTCGAAGTCGGTGCCGGCGACCATCGCGCGGATCCGACCGGAGTTGTCGACCGCGACGAGCGAGCCGACCGGTCCGTCCGCCACGTCGAGCGTGCCGGTCACGGCGTCGTAGGCCGAGCGCTGCATCGCCGGGTCATAGGTCGTGTACACCCGCAGACCCTGGGTCTCGGCTCCCGTGCCGAACCGCTCCCGGAGCTGCTGACGCACCAGCTCGATCCAGTACTCGCTGCCGTACTCGGCGTCGTCCACCTCGCCGAGGTCGGTGCGCTCGACCGGGCGGGGCAGCACGGTGATGGTCTGGGGGGTGCCGTCGGCGCGACCGGCCTCGGAGATCCACGGCACCGCGTCGGCGGCCTCGGCCTCCTCCGGCGGTGATGTAGCCCTCGGCGACCATCCCGGCCAGCACCGTGTCGCGCCGACGGGTCGCCTCGTCGGGGTCCCGGATCGCATCCGCTCGCTCCGGCGCACGGATGAGCCCGGCGAGGTAGGCCGCCTGGTGGAGTTGCAGTCCCTGCACGGGGACCCCGAAGTAGGCACGGCTGGCCGCCTCGACGCCGTAGGCCCCCCGGCCGAAGTAGATCTGGTTGAGGTACCGCGTGAGCACGTCGCGCTTGTCGAGCTCGCCCTCGAGCTTGACCGCCAGCACGGCCTCCTTGAGCTTGCGGGTCAGCGATCGCTCCGAGGAGAGGTACGTGAGCTTCACGTACTGCTGGGTGATGGTCGAGCCACCCTGCTGCGACGCGCTGTCGCCGAGCACCGACTGGTAGAACGCCCGGCCGATGCCGATCGGGTCGACCCCGGAGTGGTCGAAGAACTTGCGGTCCTCCGCTGCGAGCACCGCCTGGACGAGCACCGGCGGCAGGTCCTCGTAGTCGACTGCGACCCGGTCCTCGGACGCGGACAGATGCGCCATCGAGTTGTTGAAGTCGCACTGGCCGTCGGGGACCTCGAGGTCACAGACGAACGTCGTCTCCGAGACGGGGGTGGCCGGCGGCAGATCGATCGTGTTGAGCGCCATCCACACGCCACCGACTCCCACGACGGCGAGGACGAGCAGCACGAAGCCGAGGCGACGGAGTCGCCAGAGGATGCTGCGCCGCTCGGACATCCCGACAGTCTGGCCGCTGGAGCGTCGCGGGTCCCGTCGCTGCTGGGGGGCTGATCAGGACGTGGCCGGTGCAGTGACCGACGTCACGGGCTCAACCGCCGCCCAGCGGAGCGACCTGCAGCAGGTGGTTCCATCGACAGCTCGTGCAGACCTCGACGGTGAAGCACCGCCGTCCGCTGCGTTCCTCGCCCAGACGACGCAGCTCGGCACGCGTCGCGACGACCCGCCCACCCGGGGGGAGCCGCGGGCCGAACACGAAGCGGACCACGCGCAACGTCGACTCGGCGCAGACCGGGCACGCCACGGTGGAGCCCTGCGAGCAGTGCTCCGCGATGCGCAGCAGCTCGCGCTGGGCGTCGCAGACGTCGCTGCGATCGAGCTCCCCGGCGCGGTAGCGGTGCAGCAGCTGGCGCCGGGCGAAGCGGTAGTCGACGCTCCCGGGCGCATCGCCGGGTCGACCCGCGGACTCCGGCTGCAGGAACGGCATGGGGACCAAAGATACCGCTCCGGGGCCGGCGCACGGCTCGGCGGACGGCTCGGCGCACGACCGTGGCGCCCGCAGCCGGCGCGGGGTCCACGATCCGCCCCGGCCGATCGGTCAGACTTCGCTCACGATGTCCGAGCAGCGCCTGTCCAACCCGAGTTCGCTGCGCCACGAGCGCCGACACCCCTCCGCCGGGAACCTGACCAGCCGACCCGCGCTGGTCCGCGACGGCGAGGCACCGAAGACGCTTCCGCCGGCGAGCTTCCCCCACGGAGCCGACGCCGGCGACGTCGTGCGGCTCGGACCCGACCTCGACCATGACGCGCTCGAGCGGCTCCTCGCTGCGGCCGGGCCCCTCGAGAACGCACGGGTCCTCGACCTCGGTTGCGGGTCCGGCGGCGCAGCCGTGACCCTCGCACGCCGAGGCGCCCGGGTCATCGGGGTCGAACCCTCCACCGCCCGGCTCGCCCAGGCGCGCCACGCCGCCGAGGTCGCCGATGTCCGCCTCGAGCTGCACCACAGCGATCTGGCGGACCTCGCGTTCCTGCGTGCGGACAGCATCGACCTGGTGGTGGCGATCTACTCCCTCGCAGGGATCCAGGACCTGGGGCGCGTGTTCCGCCAGCTCCACCGGATCATGCGACCCGACGCAGCGCTGGTGCTCTCGTTGCCGCACCCGGTCTCGCTCATGCTCGAGCTCGACCCGGAGGAGCAGTCGACGCCCTACCTCACCCGCACCGCGCACAGCGACCACCCGATCGCCTGGCGCGCCGGCGGCGACGAGGGCGTGACCCACGTCCACCAGATCGGGGAGCTGTTCACCGCACTGCTGCGCGCGAACTTCCGGGTCGACGCCCTCGCGGAGCCCGCGACCGAGGCCGACCGCGACAGCATCCACAGCTCACCCATGAGCACCTGGGTGCCGACCACGGTCGTGATCCGGGCGCGCAAAGAAGGCATCTGAGCCCCGGACGGGATCAGCCGGGGGAGTCGGCCGCTCCGCCCCGGACCACCACCACCGGACACAGCGCATGGTTGACGACGTAGGTCGTCACCGACCCCATCAGCAGCCCGAGGAACCCGCCCCGACCACGAGCACCGACCACGAGCAGGTCCGCGTCCTCCGAGAGCCGGATGAGCTGCTCGCCGGCGTGGCCCTCGAGGGCCTCGGTGACGACGTCGATGCCATCGAGGGAGTCGACCTCGCGCACCGAGTCGACCGCCGCGGAGAGCATCGTGGTCGAGGCCGCCGCGAGATCCGACGGGTCGGGCGAGGCCACCTCGTACCCGGTGCTCATGATCGGCGTCGCGAACGACGCGACGACCTTCAGCGTGCTGCCCCGCAACCGCGCCTCGTCCACCGCCCAGCGCAGCGCATCGACCGAGTGCTCGGATCCGTCGACCCCCACCACGATCTGTCCCATGGTTCCTCCTGTGTTCATCGTCTCGGTGTTCATCGTCTCGGTGTTCATCGTCTCGGTGTTCATCGGGGCCTGGTGCTCATCGGTGCCCCGGGGGTTCCTGTTGCGCCCACCACTCGTCCAGCGCGGAGCGCGCCCGGTCGCCGCTGAGGGGACCGTGCTCGATGCGCAGCTCCAACAGGTGTGCGAGCGCCCGGCCGACCTGCGGACCGGGTCCGATTCCGAGGTGCTCCATCACCTCGGCCCCGTCGAGGTCGGGGCGCATCGCCGCGAGCTCCTCGGCACCACGCAACTCCTCGATGCGGGCCTCGAGCTCGTCGTTGCGCCGGTGCAACGCATCGGCGCGTCGGCGGTTGCGGGTCGTGCAGTCCGCTCGTGTCAGCGCGAGCAGCTCGGACAGCAGCGGGCCGGCGTCGCGCACGAATCGGCGCACTGCGGCGTCGGTCCAACCCATCTGGTAGGTGTGCATCCGCAGGTGCAGGTACACCAGGCGGCTGACGTCGTCGATCTGCTCGTTGCTGAAGTGCAGCGCCCGCATCCGCTCCCGGGTCATGCGTGCACCGACCACCTCGTGGTGGTGGAACGTCACGCCGTTGGGGCCGATGTCGCGCGTCGCGGGCTTGGCGATGTCGTGGAAGAGCGCCGCGAGACGCACCGTCACCTCAGGTGGCGACTGCGCCACGACCGCGATCGTGTGGGTGAGGACGTCCTTGTGGCGATGGATGGGGTCCTGCTCGAGACGCATCGCCGGCAGCTCCGGCAGGAACCGGTCGGCGAGTCCGGTGTCGTGCAGGTACCAGAGCCCGTCGCTGGGGTCGTCGACCACCAGCAGCTTGCACAGCTCGTCACGGATGCGCTCGGCGGACACGATCTCGAGGCGCTCACCCAGCTCGGCCACCGCCTCGAGCAGCTCGGGCACGGGTTGCAGGCCGAACCCGGCGATGAACCGGGCCGCGCGCATCATCCGCAGCGGGTCGTCGGAGAACGACACCTTCGCGGCGACCGGAGTGCGCAGCACCGAGGCGCCGAGATCGGCGAGGCCGTCGAACGGGTCGAGCAGCTCGGGCGCCGCTCCCGTGACCTCGAGCGCCATCGCGTTGACCGTGAAGTCGCGTCGCGACAGGTCGGCCTCGATGTCGGTGCCGAAGGTGACCACCGGCTTGCGGCTGGCGTCGAGGTAGGCCTCGCTCCGGTGGGTGGTGATCTCGTGGTCACGGCCGTCGACGATGCAGCCGATCGTCCCGAAGCGCTCCCCCTGGGTCCACACGGCAGTTGCGACGGGAGCGACGAGCTCCTTGGTGGTGCGCCGGGGGCGCATCGGTGGTCAGGTCGATGTCGTTGCGGTCGTCCACCGGCCGGTCGACCAGCAGGTCGCGGACCACCCCCCCGACGAGGTACAGGCGGTGACCCGCCGCGCAGAACCGTGCAGCGAGGGGCTGCACGGTGTCGAGCACGGGGCGCGCACGATCGGGGATCACGGATCGACACTACCGGTCCCTCAGGGCCCGTCGAGGTCCGTCGCAGCTCCTCCACCTGATGCACGACCCCGGCCCCCCGGACCTCCCGAGGTGGGACGTTCGGGGTGGTTGCGCTCCCCCACCAGCGCAGCCACGGTCGCCGCCGTGCTGTCGGTGACCGCGCCGAGGTCGTAGCCACCCTCGAGGAACGCCACCACCCGCCCGGGTGCCACCAGCTGGAGCAGGTCGGCGGTCACGTCGGCGAAGTCCCCCGATGTGAGCGCCAGGTCGCACAGCGGGTCCGCCCGGTGGCCGTCGAAGCCCACGGACAGCACCAGCCAGGTGGTCCCGTGCCGCTCGGAGAACGGAGCCACGACCTCCTCGACCGCCCGCCGATAGTGCTCGCCGGTCGCGCCCGGTGGCATGGGCAGGTTCAAGGTCGATCCGGCGCCCGCTCCCCGACCCCACTGATCGGCGCGACCCGTCCCCGGGTACAGCGGGTCCTGGTGCCACGACACGTAGGCGACGTCGTCGCGCTCGTAGAACACGTCCTGGGTTCCGTTGCCGTGGTGGGCGTCGATGTCGACGACCAGGACGCGCTCGCCGCGCGCAGCGAGCGCGGCGGCGGCGACGGCAGCGCTGTTGAACACGCAGAAGCCCATCGAACGGGTGGCGGTCGCGTGGTGCCCGGGTGGGCGGACCGCCAGGAACGCAGCGTCGGCCTCACCCGCGGCCAGCCGATCGAGCGCGTCGATCCCTGCTCCGACGGCGAGGCGGCTGCTCTCCGCAGAGTCCGCGGACAGGACGGTGTCGGCGTCGACGTGACCGCCCCCGGCGGCGCAGAAGCGTTCGATGCCCTCCACGTAGGCCGCGGGATGCACCAGCTGCAGCTCCGCGTCGGTGGCACGGCGCGGTTCGACGTGCACCAGGGCATCGGCCACCCCCGAGCGCTCGAGACCCCGGTGGACCGCGTCGAGGCGGGCCGGGCGCTCCGGATGGTGGGGTCCGGTGTCGTGACGACGGAAGCGTTCGTCCTCGTAGACCAGCACCGCCATACCGAGATGGTACCGGCCTCACCCCCGTGCGATCCGCGGGTGGCGTATCCTCGGCCGTCGGGGCGGCCACGGGACCCGCCGGGGCTGCGCCACCGCCGCGCCGAGGGCGAGCCCGGGAGACCCGACGACCGCATGAGCCTGCGACAGACCCTGACCCTCGGCAACCAGCGATTCCGCGTCGGCCCCTGGCACGCTGACATGGACACGGCCTACCTGTCGTTGACGCCCAACGTGGTCCGGCCGAGCACCGAGTCGCTGTCGCGCTGCGTCCGCCGCCTCGCCGGGCTCGGCTACACGTCGATCATCACCGCGGCGCTGCACCCCGACGAGGCCCAGTCGTTCCTCGCCAACGGGTTCGTCGAGCACGACCGCCTGCACGTGCTCGCCCACCCGCTCACGGGGCTCGACCGCTTCGCCGACAACGGCCCGACGGCCTGCGCCTGCGTCGGGCGCGTCGCGGCGACCGTCGGCGGGCGCTCGAGATCGACGCGCGGGCCTTCCCGCCGTTCTGGCGACTGGACGCGACCGGACTCGACGAGGCCGAGCACGCCACCCCGCGGCGCCGGTTCCGCGTCGCTGCGGTCGGGGGCGAACCGGTGGGATACGCCGTGACCGGCCGGGCGGGCTCCCAGGGGTTCCTGCAGCGCCTCGCGACCGATCCCGGTCACAGCGGTCAGGGGATCGGCTCACGTCTCGTGCTCGACGCACTGCAGTGGGCGGCCCAGCGGGGCGTTCGGCGGGTCCTGGTCAACACCCAGTGGAGCAACGACCGGGCGCTCGCGCTCTACCGACATCTCGGTTTCGAGTCGACCGCGACCGACCTCGTCGTGTTGATGCGACGACTCCCGTGACCACGGCACAGCGAGCCGTCCGACCGATCACCGGCCGATCACCGGCCCCCTGTCGCCCGCGACGTCGTGGTCGCCCTGCGTCGATCGCCCTGGTCGCTGCCCAGCAGGGCGATGCCGTCGGCACGTATCCTCGCCCCGGGCGAGGGCTGGCAGCGGCACCCCCCCGGGGTCGATGCCGACCCAGCAGCCCGTCCCCACGCCGGTGCTCGAGGTGGCCTCGGTCAGCCCCTGGGTCGAACCCGACGGCGAGTTCCAGGTCCGGTTCGCCCCGAGCGACACCGTGCCTCCCGGCGCGCAGCTGACCGTCACCATCCACCAGGCGCTGGTCGACGACGACGACGAGCGCCTGCGCGAACAGCTCGTCGAGCTCGCTCAGGGCGCTGCCCCCGGACCGATTCTGCAACCGCCGGGGCCGCCCATCCCGCTCGCCCTGCTCGGGCCCGCCGAGTCCGGGCCGACGCTGTCGATCCCGATCCGCTCGCGCAGCGCGGACTCCGACCGCGTGCTCATCCCGGTGGCGGGCATCCACCCGGTCGAGCTCATCGTGACCTCGGCCGAGGGCCCCGAGCTGTGGCGCGAGACCGTGTTCCTGAACCGGCTGCCCGACCCGGACCGCGAGCGGGCGGCGCCGATGCCGGTCAGCCTGGTGCTCCCGGTCGAGTCGGCGCCGTCGCTCGCGGTCGACGGCACGCCGGCGTTCTCCCCCGAGGACCGCGCCCGCCTCGCGGCGACCGCTTCGCTGCTCGAGGATGCGCCGACCGCACCCCTGACCCTCGCCGTCCGACCGAACACCCTCCAGGGCGTGGCGGAGCTGGGTGAACCGTGGGCCCGGTCGCTGCTCTCGTCGGTGTCCTCGGAGGACCGGGGAGCACTCGCCGCGCGCACCTACACCGATATCGATCTCGACGGCCTGGTGGCGGCAGGTGCCGCCGGACTCATCGGCCGTCAGGCGCTGATCGGTGCTCTGACGATGACCCAGCTCACCGATCGTGAGGTCGACGCCTCGACGTGGCCCCTCGACGACGGGGCCGACCTCCCGGCGCTCGAGACCCTCGCTGCGCTCGGCGCCCGCTCGGTGCTGGTCCCGGCCGATTCCGTGGCGCTCGACGACGAGCTGGAACGTGACGACGCCATGACCCGACCGTTCTCGCTGGACGTGCCGGTTCCCGACGGCGCCGGCTCGCCCGGGTCGCTGCTGGGTCTGGCCTACGACGATGTCGTGTCGGAGGCGCTCGACGCTGCCGGCGTCTCCGCAGGAACGCGAGTGCACCGCGCCACCACGCTGCTCATGGCCTCCTGGTTCGACGCCGACCCGGCAGCGGGGGTGGGCCCCGCTGCCGCGGTCCTCGTGGGGCCCGACACGGGCGGCGCAGCGCTCGAACTGCTGTCCTCGACGCTGAGCGCCGGCGGTCCGCTCGACGGCCGACCTGAGGGACCGCTCGGCGCGATCGACCCAGTCGACGCACCCGGGGCAACACTGCTCGCGCCGCCGCCGTCGGATCTGCGTGGGGCCGTCGACGCCTTCGAGCGCTCCGCCACCTCGATCGCCGGCTACCGCTCGATGGTGGGCGAGGACGACCCCTCAGCAGCGCTGTGGAGCACGCTGAACGACGAGAGCCTCGCCACCGGGCTCTCCGCTTCCGAGCGTGCGGCGCTGCACGCCGCTGTCGAGGGCGGCTTGGCCGAGAACCTCGCGCAGATCGAGCTGCCACGACCGCGCGAGGTGATCCTCACCAGCGAGGACACCACGATCCCGCTGCGATTCACCAACGGCCTGCCGGTCGAGGTGCGCATGGTCCTGCGTGCGCGTTCGCCGCGGTTGGACATCGGCATGGACGGTACGACCGAGATCGTCATCGTGCCCGGCGACGACATCGTCGTCGATGTCCCGGTCACGGTCCGCGCCTCCGGGCAGACCCTGTTGCGGCTGACCCTCGAATCGCCCGACGGATCGATCCCGATCGGATCCGTCGACGTCCCGGTCCGCTCGACCGCCATCTCGGGCGTCGGTGCTGCCCTGTCGATCATCTCGGTGCTCTTCCTCATCGGGTGGTGGTTCCGCACACACCGCCGCAAGCGACGGCAGGAGCGTGACGGCGACGAGCACGGCTCCGTCGAGGGCGCCGTCGGCGTGGGAACCGGTGCCGACCAGCGTGACGGCGACGACGGCCGTTCCGACGGCGACACCTGCGCCCGGTCCGGCGACGCCGGCACGGTCGCGATCCGCGGCGGATCGAGCTCGCATGGCTGAGTCTCGGGCCGTGGGAGGCAGCAACGACGAGACGCGCGTGCACGATCTGGAGTCGCCCACGCTCGCCGGGGCGACGCTGTGCGGGCGCTACCGGCTGGAGCGCCCGATCGGCTCGGGGGGCATGGCCCAGGTGTGGGAGTCCACGGACCTGGTCCTGGGCCGACCGGTCGCGGTCAAGGTGCTGCACCCCCATCTCGGCGGGGACCCGGCCTTCGTGACGCGCTTCCGACAGGAGGCGGTCGCCGCTGCTCGGTTGAGCAACCCCGGCATCGTCGGCGTGTACGACACGTGCTCCGACGGTGCGCACCAGGCGATCATCATGGAGCTGCTCGACGCGACGACCCTGCGCCAGCACATCGACGCGAACGGCCCGCTCGATGCGGACACCACGGTGCGCATCGCGCTCCGGCTGCTCGACGCGCTCGAGGCGGCGCACCGCAGCGGCCTGGTGCACCGCGACGTCAAGCCCTCGAACGTGCTGTTGTGCCGCGACGGTCGGGTCAAGATCGCCGACTTCGGCATCGCCAAGGCCGAGGACCTGACCGAGTTGACCCAGGAGGGCACGCTCATCGGCACTGCGAGCTACCTCGCGCCGGAGCAGCTCCTCGGCGACTCGGTCGATGCGCGCACCGACCTCTACTCGCTCGGCATCGTGCTCTACGAGTGCCTCACCGGTCGCATCCCGTTCCACGGCGACACCGGCGCGGCGGTCGCCATCGCCCGGTTGCACGCGGACCCGGTCGACCCCCGGCGCTACCGGGCCGACGTGCCCCCTCGGGTCGCCGCCGCAGTGATGCGCAGCCTCGAGCGTCGGCCCGAGGACCGCTTCGACTCGGCGGCCGACCTGCGCGCCGCGCTGCTCGACACCGGCGTCGCGCCGGTCGCGCCGGCGCACCGCGCGGAACCACCCGCGCCGCCCGTCGAGGCCGAGCCCGAACCCGAGTCCTTCGCACGCTCGGAGCGTCGGTGGCTCTTCCCGGCCCTGTTCATCCTGTTGATCGCCGCAGCGTTGACGGTCGCCTGGTTGCTGGTCCGCGAGACCGAGCTCGGTTCGCCCGGCGACCCGGCCCCCACGGACACCGCGGCGCCGGCACCATCCGAACCGGAGCGGCTCGATGTCGCCGGCGTCGACACCTACGACCCCCAGGGTCGGGGCGAGCCGGGGGAGAACGACGAGCTCGCCCCCGATGCCGTCGACGGCGATGCGACCACGGCCTGGGCGACCGAGCTGTACGACACCGCGACGTTCTTCGGCTCCAAGAACGGGGTGGGGCTGAGCCTCCGCCTCGAACAGCCGAGCGAGGTCACCGGGGTACGGATCACCGGTTCGACCAACGGGTGGTCGGGGCAGCTGTACGTGCTCGGGTCGGAGCCGGCCGGTGAGGACATCGAGGCACTCACGCCCGCAGCCGAGTTCACCGACGTCCGCGGTCCCGTCGAGGTCGAGCTCGACGGGACCGCCGGCCCCGGGTCCTTCGTCGTGCTGTGGATCACCGACCTCGGCGAGCCCGTGCGCGACGAGGACCCCAGTCACCGCGTCGAGATCACCGACGTCACCGTCACCGGTCGCCCGGCGCCGGGAGCATGAGCCCGGCCGCCCGGGACGGCCGCCCCGACGACCAGCTCGTCGCCGCCGCGAGAAGCGGCGACCGGAGCGCGCTGGAGGTCCTGCTGGCTCGCCACCACGACCGGCTGGCCGGCCTCTGCCGACGGTTGTGTCGAGACGCAGGTGACGCCGAGGACGCCACCCAGGACGCCCTGGTCGCCATCGTCCGGGGCCTCGACCGCTTCGACGGCCGCTCCAGCTTCGCGACGTGGAGCCACCGCATCGCCACCAACGCGTGCCTCGACGAGCTCCGACGGCGGCGGCGCCGTCCGCTCCCCGCGGACCCCGGACCGATCGACGAGGTCGACGACCACAGCGGCCACCGCACACCGGACCCGGCGGACGCAGCGCTGGGCCAGGACGAACGTCGACGGCTGTCCGCGGCGCTCGATGCGCTGCCCGACGAGTTCCGTGAGGCGGTGCTGCTCCGCGACGTCGCGGACCTCGACTACCACGAGATCGGAGAGGTGCTCGGGCTCCGCCCCGGCACCGTCCGCTCACGAATCGCACGGGGTCGCGGACGCCTCGCCCAGCTCCTCGACGAGGACGCCGGGAACCAGCGCCGACCCAGCGACGTCCAAGGCGCGTCGGCGGACCGCGACACCGCTCCGAGGACCACGCCCGAACGCGCCACAGGCTCTCCACCATGACCGATCCCACCACTCCCGAACCGAGCGACCGAGATCCCGCGCCGTCGTCGCTGTCGCGCGAGGAGCTGCTCGACCTGTGCGCGTCGACGAGCCTGGACCGATCTCTGGGTGCGGGCGCCGGGGGGGCGGACAACGCTGGAGAGCGTGCTGCCGGGAACGCCGGTGGCAGCGCAGCCATCAACGAGGCGAACGCCCCGGACCTCGACACCGAGCTCCGGGTGGCCCTCGACGCGGCGGGGATCACCCAGGGCGAGATCGCTGCACGACGTGCACGGTTCGCAGCCGGGCGTGCCGCGCTGCTCGCCGGTGCCGAGGGTGACTCGACGGACGCTGCCGACGAGCTCGCCCCGGCGCGCCGCACGCGGGCGGTCCGCTCGGCGATCGCCGCGGCCCTCGACGAACCCCGGCCGGGGGGCCCGACGGACTCCACCGACCGGGACGAGCGGCTCCCGGCGGTGGGCGGTGCCATCAGACCCCGCCCGGCGGTGCGCGACCGCGGCGACCGACTCCGAAGGATCGCCGCGGCCGCTGCGGCGGTGATGGTGATCGCCGGCATCGGTGCGCTGGCGCTCGGCGGGCGGGGCGGCGGGGACTCCGACGAGACGGCCGACACGGCCGCGGAGACGGCGGAGGCGTCGGCGGACGACACGGGTGCAGCGAGCGGGGGCGACGACGAGGCGCTCGATGCACCGACGGTCGCCGGCCCGCCGGAGGCCCGTGCGCCGGACGACTCGCTGGCGGAGGCGTTCGCCGACGGGATCGCCTGGATCGATCTGGGCCCGGTGGCGTCCGCCGACGCAGCACTCGAACGGTGGCGCCGGCTGGCCGTCTCCGTCGACGGCACCGACGCCGAGGAGCGCGTCGCCGCGACGACGCGAGCTGAGGTCGCCACGGATCCGTCGGTACAGGAGTGCGTGGCCCGCCTGCGCAGCGACGGTGCTGTGGTGGTTGGCACCGGCGAGCTCCCCCGAGGGCTCGTGCTCCTCGCCCGCGTCGAGGGGACCTCCACGGTGCGGGTCATCGAGGTGGCGACCTGTTCGGTGCTGGCGTCGGCCCGGATCGGCTGAGGAGAGGTCGCCGCGAGCGGGTCGAGGACCTAGGCTCGCCATCCATGACCGATCCGACCGGCGCCACCGAGCCCGCCAGCCGTTCCTCCACGTCGGCAACCCCGGCCGAGGGTGCAGGAGCCGAGCCCGACTGGACCGTCCAGGTCACCGACCTCATCGTCGACTCCGTCGACAAGGTCCGCACCCGCACGACCGGCCCGATCCTCGAGATCTCCAAGGGCGCGGTCCACGCGGTCGTCGCGATCCTGCTCGCGGTACCGGTGTTCACGTTCGGGATCGTCGGTGTCGTCCGGCTGCTCGACTGGGCGATCCCCGGCGATGTCTGGATCGTCTACGGCGGCCTCGGAATCATCTTCACCCTGGTGGGTGTTGTGCTCTGGGGTCAGCGGTCGCCGCGTCGCCGCTGATCGACCGCACCGAATCCCGACGCATCCCGAAGAGGTCCCCCATGTCCGAGTCCGCGTCCCCCGACGATCCCCGCCTCCGCAACGTCGTCATCATCGGATCCGGTCCCGCCGGTCTGACCGCCGCCATCTATGCGTCACGGGCGAACCTCGAGCCACTCCTGATCGAGGGCGAGCCCTCCTCGACCAGCGACCAGCCCGGCGGGCAGCTCATGTTGACCACCGACGTGGAGAACTACCCGGGGTTCCCCGACGGGATCATGGGCCCCGAACTGATGAGCGCGTTCCGCGCACAGGCCGAACGGTTCGGGACCGAGATCCACACCGAGAAGGTGTCCCGGGTGGACTTCTCCGAACGTCCGTTCAAGATCTGGGTGGGCGATCCCGACGCCGAGGCGACCCACCTGGCCCGCTCCGTGATCGTCTCCACGGGTGCACAGTCGCTCATGCTCGGCCTGCCGGCCGAGGAACGCCTGATGGGCCACGGTCTGTCCACCTGCGCCACCTGCGACGGCTTCTTCTTCCGGGGCCAGGACATCGCGGTGGTGGGCGGCGGTGACTCCGCCCTCGAGGAAGCCACCTTCCTGACCCGGTTCGCGAGTTCGGTCACGGTGATCCACCGCCGCGATGCCCTCCGTGCCTCGAAGATCATGCAGGACCGGGCGATGGCCAACGAGAAGCTGCAGTTCCGCTGGAACAGCGTGGTCGAGGACATGCTCGGCGAGCAGTCCCTCGAGGCGCTCGTCCTGCGTGACACCGTGACCGACGAGGTGGAGACCGTCCCCTTCAGCGGGGTGTTCGTCGCGATCGGGCACCGGCCCAACACCGATCTGTTCCGCGGGCAGCTCGAGCTCAAGGACAACGGCTACCTCGTCACCCGCGGCGGCACCTCTCGCACCGGCATCGAGGGGGTGTTCGCCGCCGGCGACGTCCAGGACGACTGGTACCGCCAAGCGATCACCGCGGCGGGGAGCGGGTGCATGGCCGCCATCGACGCCGAGCGGTGGCTCGAGGAGCAGGGCGTCTGAGGCACCGGCACCGTCGTGGGCCGGAATGTCCCGACACGGCGCCGGGTTGTCGAGTCGTCCGACCGTTGCGCCCGATCGTCGGCCCTCGCCGGCGCCGCAGGTCCCACACCCGAACCGAAAGGTCACCCATGTCCGTCTCCGTGAGCCACCTGACCGATGCGACCTTCTCCGAGGAGGTCAACGGCTCGGCCGAGCCGGTCCTGGTCGACTTCTGGGCGGAGTGGTGCGGTCCGTGCAAGACCATCGCACCGATGCTCGAGGAGATCGCCGAGGAGCAGGCGGGCAAGCTCCGCGTCGCCAAGGTCAACGTCGACGAGAACGCAGCCGTTGCGCGACAGCACTCCGTGCAGAGCCTGCCGACCCTCGTCGTCTTCCGTGACGGCGTCGAGGTCACACGGGTCATCGGTGCCCGGAGCAAGGCGAAGCTGCTCGACGATCTCAGCAGCGTGCTCTGAGACGGACCTGTGGATCGAACATGTGTTCGATCCACAGGAGTGATGGGGCGGGGCAGGGCGCTACGCTGCGTGCTCCACCGCCCGACTGCTCCACGAGACCAGGACATCACCATCGCACTCGCGTCACTCCCCCTCCGCCCGGGCTCGGCCGGCCCGGATGTCGCCGACCTGCAGCGCAGGCTGCGCGCGGCGGGGCATCCCTGCGCCGACGCGACCGGACAGTACGGAACGGAAACCCGAGCTGCCGTGGGACGGTTCCAGGAGTCGGCCGGACTGGAGCCGGACGGCGACTGCGACACGGCGACCTGGGCCGCGCTGGTCGAGACCGAGTTCGACCTCGGCACGCGACTGCTGTGCCTGCGGTCACCCATGATGCGCGGCGACGACGTCGGCGAGCTGCAGTTGCGTCTCGGCGCCCTGGGGTTCGACGCCGGACGGGTCGACGGGATCCTGGGACCGATGACCCAGGGGGCGGTGGGCGAGTTCCAACGCAACGCGGGACTCGTGTGCGACGAGGTGTGCGGTCCCGAGACCGTCGCCGCACTGCACCGACTCGAGGGTCGCGGCGGCAACGCTCCGGTGACCGGTGTGCGCGAGCGCGACCGACTCCGGCGCCGGGTCGCGACGGGCACGGAGCTGCACGTCGCCATCGGGCACGGCGCTCACCCGACGACCGGTGACCACTCGATCGAGGGGCCCACCGGTCCGGACGTCACCCGCCGACTCGTCGCCGGCCTCGCCGCCGGGCTGGCCCGATGGGGCGCTGCGACCGATCTTGTCGAGGGTGCGTGGTCCGACCAGGCAGCACTCGTCAACGAGGCCGGAGCCGACGTCTACCTCGGCTTCGTGGTGACCGACGATCCCATCGTCGAGGTCGCATACTTCTCCACCCCTGGATACGCGTCCGAGGTCGGCCGGCGACTCGCCGAGACCGTCGTGCGCGAGCTCCCCGCCGCTCCGGGCTGGAGCATCGGCGTGGTCCGCGGCATGCGGACACCGATCCTGCGCGAGACGCGTCCTCCCGCAGTGGTGATCAAGCTCGGGGATCCGTCACGGCTCGAACACCATGCTGGACCTGGTGATCGCCTCGGTGCAGCGCGCCGTCCAGCGCTGGTCGACCGAGCTCGACTGAGCGTCGTCCGCCCGCCGGCGCGGTGGCGACCAGGTCTCGACCTCGAGGAGGGGCTGGCCTGGTACACCTGTACCTCAGCTTCGTTTCCCCCAGGTTTGCGCACAGCCTGTGGAGAACCCTCGACGGTCCTGATCGAGGTTCAGACTCGGGATGACCGTCGGTCGCAGCGAGTCACTCGATGACGAGTCGGTAGATCCGCTCGAGGTCCTCGAGGTTGGCGAAGTCGATCGTGACCTTCCCCCGTTTCGCCGTCATGGCGATCGAGACCCGGGTGTCCAGCCGAGCGGCGAGCAGCTCCTCGAGCTCGAGGAGCCCTGGTGGACGCAGGCGCCGATGCGCCGCATCTGCGTCCTCGCCGTCCTGGCCCTCCTCGGTCGGGTCGGCGTCGCGGCCCGCCTCGAGCTCCAGGCGTTCCTTGACCACCGCTTCCAGCTCGCGGACGCTCAGCGATTCCGCGACGACCCGGCGGGCGAGGTGCTCCTGGTACGCGCGATCGGGATGGCCCAGCAGCGCCTTGGCGTGTCCGGCCGAGACCAAGCCCTCGCTGACCAGCTTCTGGACCGCTGGAGGAAGCTGGAACAGCCGCAGGTGGTTGGTGACCGCCGAGCGGCTCTTGCCCACCCGCTGTGCCACCTGCTCCTGGGTCAGGCCGAACTCCTCGACCAGCTGCTGGTACGCGGCGGCTTCCTCCATCGCGTTGAGGTCCTGGCGATGCAGGTTCTCGACCAGCGCCTGCTCGAGTGAACCCTCGTCATCGGCGCCACGCACGATCGCGGGGATGGTCGCGAGCCCAGCGCGACGCGCAGCACGCCATCGCCGTTCACCCGCGATCAGCTCGAAGCCGTCCTCTCCGACCCGAACCAGGATGGGCTGCAGCACGCCGAGCTCTCTGATGCTCGCCGTCAGGCTGTCCAGCGTCTCCTCGTCGAAGGACCGGCGAGGTTGCAGCCGGTTCGCCGAGATGCTGCCGACCGCCAGCTCGCGCAGGCCACCCCCGTCCTCGTCTCCGAGCTCATCCTCCGCCGCCGGGATCAGTGCCGTCAGACCTCGACCAAGTCCACCTTTACGCGACACCGCTGACCTCCCGTGCCAACTCGCGATACGCGACCGCACCGCGCGAACTGGGATCGAACGTCGTGATCGGCTTTCCGAACGACGGAGCCTCGGACAGCCGCACGTTCCGCGGGATCACGTTCCGACAGACCCGCGGGCCGAAGTGAGCACGAACCTCGCTCGCCACCTGCTCCCCCAGCCGGGTCCGGGCGTCGTACATGACCAGGACGATCGCCGTGATGGCGAGCTCGGCGTTCAGGTTGCGCTGGACGAGGTCGACGTTGCGGGTGAGCTGCCCGAGTCCTTCGAGCGCGTAGTACTCGCACTGGATCGGGACGAGCACCTCGGTGGCTGCGACCAGGGCGTTGACCGTGAGCAGGCCGAGCGAGGGCGGGCAGTCGATCAGGACGTAGTCGTAGTCGTCGATGACCTCGGCCACCGCCCGCTTGAGCTTGCTCTCGCGGCTGAACGCCGGAACGAGCTCGATCTCGGCGCCGGCGAGGTCGAGGCTGGCCGGCGCCACGAACAGGCCGCGTACCTCGGTCGGTTCGATGCACTCGTCGAGCGAGACGTCGTTGAGCAGCACGTCGTACATCGTGGAGTCGAGGGAACGTGGAGTTGATCCCGAGTCCGGTCGTGGCGTTCCCCTGCGGATCGAGATCGACGACCAGAACTCGGTAGTCCAGCTCGGCGAGTGATGCGCCGAGGTTCACCGTGGTGGTGGTCTTGCCCACGCCACCCTTCTGGTTCGCCACCGCGATCACCCGTGGCAGCGGCGGGATCGGCGCAGCCTCGGAGTCGTCCGGAAGCGGCGCCGGGTCGACCGGTGCGGGGTCGGCCGTGGTCGGCTCGCCGGCAGCGGCGTGGTTCGGCGGGTCAGCTTCCGACGATGTCTGCGCAGCCGGCGGAGGAGCCGGTTCGACCGTGGTGGTGTCGGCGCCCGATCGTGGCGGGGACTCGCTCGGCCGCGATGGCCAGGTCTCGGTCATCCATGCTCCGGTGGGACACTGTGGCGTCCCGGTTGGAACGCTCCCGGCCATCCTTCCCCGTTCACCCCCGCGGGTCAAGGACCCTCGACCACGCGGTGTGTTCCACGTGGAACACACAGCGAGCACCAAACCCGTCTGCCCGACGAGCCGCGACGCTGCACCGACGGTGGGACACGGACCGCGGAGCCCGCCAGTGGCGGAAGGACAACGGCGTGCCTCGGGCTCAGGGGCCGCGCAGCGAGGCGAATGTGCGCGCCGCTCGGGACGCCTTCGCGGGCGCGTCCCCGAGTCACGCGGGTGACCCTCGACCAGCTGTGCGCTGGCACCGTCGGTGACGCCGGGGCCGACCCGAAGAGACACCAACCTGAGGTCCGCCCAGATCATGCGTGCACCGAAGCACGACCGGTTCGTCTGCCGTCCAAATGGGGGGTGGAACCGTTCCTTCCGACGCCATGTCGAGGACACATCCGCTGGGGACGTGACCCGGGCCGGGTGTCTGGGCGACCGAGGTGGGCCTCGGCACGATCCTGATCCGCCCCGGCAGCGGCTGCGCATCGGCGAGGCGTCAGCACTCCTGACCTCGGCGGTGTCCGCGACCCAGCTGCGGCACCGCTGCGACGAATGGACCGATGCTGGGTGCTCGCCGACTCGGGTCGACGGCACTCGCCGCCGACCACTCGATCATCGGGCTGGACCTCGCCGAGGTCGCGATCGAGAGTTCGCAGCACACAGCCCGACTGGTGGCAAGGACAGCGGCCCCTACTGCACCACTCGCGGCCGCTCGGAGTTGACGAGCCGACTCGCCACCGACGCTCACGGCCGCCCGCTCCGATTGGGCCGGCCTGTGGAACGCGCCAACCCCAGCCGTCGAATGTCCGGCCGCTCCGTCGCACACCCGACCGTGGCACCCCCCGAACGTCGCGGCCGCCACCGTCACGCCCAGCTCCCACGGACCATCACCGGACTGCTCACCACAGGGTCATCCGCCGGGTCCACACCGACAGGACCCACAGATGGGGGCCGCTCCGTCGGCCCTCTCAGGCGAGCGGGCGTTTCGCCGGAACGCCCACGCGACGCGGGTACCGATCGTCACACGGGCCCACGGCGCGGAGGACGCGGAGACGCGCACCATCGCCGTCGCTCAGTCCCTCGTCACGCAGCGCGAGGGTGCTCAGCAACTCCGCGGACCAGCGACGCGCGGCGCCGGGTGGTGGTTCGCTGACCACGAGGGCTCCCCCGGGAGTCGATCGGTCCGGCGGACGAAGGAAGCCGACGGCGCACTCCGCAGTCACTGCCGGCGCCCCGAAGGATCGGCTGAGCACCACGTCGAACGTGCGGCGGAGCTCGGGCAGGCGGGCCGCTGTTTCGGCCCGATCGATCACCACCTGCACCCGATCGCCCAGCTCGAGTATCCCGACCGCCCAGTGGAGGAACTCACCGCGTCGCTCCATCGCGTCGAGCAGAACGAGTTCGATGCCAGGGCGGTCGTGCGCGACGACCAGCCCGGGTATGCCACCACCGCTTCCCAGGTCCAGCACCGTGGCCTGTCGGGGGACCTGCCCGCTGAAGGCGCGGGCGTGGTCGATGTGGTTCACGACCGGGCCTGGCCCCAGGAACCCGAGAGTTCTGGCCCGCTCGAGCACGACCAGCAACGGATCATTCGACACAGAGTCGGTCGAGACCGAGTCACCCTCCATGGGCAGCAGTCCATGTTCCACGTGGAACAGGCACCCCTTCGGGTGCCTGTTCTCCATCGGTCTCGGTTGGGGTCTCGGTTGCGTTCGCGGTCCACATTCGTGGGAGAGCCACACCGTGGGCCCGAGTCGGCGCCGCAAGGATCACGTCGCTCGGAGCACCACCCGACGCCGGGGATCCTCGCCCTCGGAGGCGGACTCGACGCCGTCCTGCTCCGCGATCAGGTCGTGCACCTGCTTGCGGTCCACGCTCGACATGACCTCGAAGATCACCTCGGTGCCGTCGTCACGCACCTGCGCACATGCATCGGTCACGAACGAGGCCAAGGCCTCGCGTCGACGAGCGCGTATGCCGTCCACGTCGACGACGATCTTGGCGTACTCGCGGCCAGCCGCCTGTCGCTGGAGGGCGTTGCGGGCGATCTCCTGGACCGCGTCGAGAGTGGCAAGTCGCGGGCCGACCAGCAGCCCGAGGTCGTCTCCGGTGAGGTCGACCGTCAACTGGTTGTCCTCCAGCGTCGACGATGCGGTGACCTCGAGGCCGAACGTCGTGCCCAACTCCCGGAGAAAGCCCTCGAGGACGTCCATCTGCTCCTGGGTGTCCATCGGTTCTCTCGTCTCCTTGTCCGGCGCCGCCCGACGTGGACGATCGCCGTTCGACGGTGTCGGCGTGGGTGTGCTCGTCGCGGGTGCAGCGGCAGCGGGGGAGCGCTCGGCAGCGGCCGGTGGGGCGCTGTCGTCCCCTCCGGTGCCGCCCGCCTTCTTCGGACGTCGCCGACGTTCTGCCTTCGCCGGTGGCGCCTTCGGCACGACCCTGGCTCGGACTCTTGCTGCTCCACGGGTTCGACCGAACAGGCCGCTGCGCGGCTCCTCGATCGTCTCGAACTCTGCCTCGTCGGAGTCCACCCCGAGCTGATCCAGTGCCAGCTCGCGTGCCTCGTCAACGGTGGCGGCGGTCGTCTCGACCCACTCCACGGCGTTCCTCACTTCTTCGATGTCGAGGGACCGCCTCGTGACTGCCCGGAACGGCGGCGATTGACCGAGCCGCTCCGTCGCGGGTTCGACCCGGTCCCACTCGTCGAACCCTGACCTGATGTCTTGCGATGTGCCATCTGGCTCTTCACGCTCTTGCCGGGCCCGGACGGCTTGTCCGATCCGTTCGATCCCTTGGACGACGACGCGCCAGATCCGTGCTTCTTCGAGCCCTTGCCCGTCGAGCCCTTGCCGTTGGAGTTGCCGTTCGACCCTCCCCCGGTGCCGGCACTCACTGCGCCTGCTGCGGTCGCCGTGCCGACGGCCTCGCTCCCGGTGGTCTCGATCGCGTCCGTCGCGTGTTCCTTCCGGTAGATGCTCCGGGTGATGTACGCGTTCGTGCCGATGCGACAGAAGTTCTGCGTGCACCAGTAGAGCGCGAGTCCGGCGGGGAAGCCGTAGGAGAAGATCGGCAGGAAGAACGGCATGAACTTCATGATCATCTGCTGCTGCGGATTCACGTTGCCGGAGGTGTTGCGCGCCTGCAGCTGCCGGTTCTGGTACAGGCCCGTGCCGAGCATCACCAGCAACAGCAGCAGGTAGGGGAGTGCTGTCAGCAGACCCCTCCCGACCGCCTGCGCCGCGGAGAGCGACAGGTCCATGCCCAAGAAGTTCATGTCGTTGGTCGAGCTCAGTGCCTGATAGAGCTCGGTGCCCTGGTTGAGGTGCGACGGCGTGAAGACCTGGTCGGTGAACAACCAGGGTGTCGTGGTGACATCCAGCTGGGTCTGGGCGATGGCCTGTCCGCCACCCGACCCGACGCCTCCGGGCCGCTCGGTGAGCCCCCGCAGCAGCTGGTACATGATGATGAACACCGGCATCTGGGCCAGCAGCGGAAGGCACCCGCCCAGTGGGTTGATCTGGTTCTCGCGGTAGAACGCCATCAGCTCCTGGTTGAGCTTCTCGCGGTCGTCCTTGTACTTCTCCTGAAGCCGCTTCATCTCCGGTTGCAGACGTTGCATCTGCAACATCGACCGGGTGCTCTTGACGGTGAGTGGGGTGATGAGCGCCATCACCAGCACGGTCAAGCCCATGATCGCCAGACCGAACCCGGCCACGTCGCGGATCCCACTCGGCACGAGCGTGTAGATGAAGTTGAGCACCGACGCGAGCGCATCGAAGAACTGTTCGAACATCAGCAGACCTCTCGGTCGTGGGTCGGCGGGGCGGCCGACGACCGCTCGGGAACCGGATCGAACCCCTCACCACCCCAGGGATGGCAGCGGCAGAGCCGGCGTGCGGCCAACCAGGTGCCCCGAGCCGGACCGTGGGCCTCGAGGGCCTCGACGGCGTAGGTCGAGCAGCTGGGCACGAACCGGCACGGCGACGGTGCGTCGGCCCGCGCCCGTTGGTACAGCCGGACCGCGCCGATCAGCGGAGCGGCGGCGCGAGAGACCGGGACGGGCGTATCCGAGTCTCGTGGGCGCTCCTGGCTGCTCATATCGCACTCTCAGCGTTTGCCCACGCGCGTTCAGTGGCAATCCGCAGCCAGCGTGTGAGTGTCGTCACCTCGGCCCCCGCAGCGGCCGGACGGACGACCACGAGATACGCACCGGGTGGGAGCCCGCCGGAACGCGCCTGCTGGCCCAACGCGACCCGGAGTCGACGCCGGAGGCGGTTGCGAACGACCGCCGGGCCGACCCGCTTGGAGATGGAGAACGCCGCTGCATGGTGCTGGCCCGGCACATCGAGTGCCACGACCGTGAGCCCACCGGCTCGGCCGGCGTGTCCATCGGCGCGGAAACGGCGGAAGATCGCACGATCGCTGATCCTGCTGACCCGGCGCCGCTCATCGTCATGCAGAGAGTCGATGGCGGCCCTTGCGCCGCCGGGACCGGACGATGGCCTGGCCGGCGCGGTCGGACATGCGGTGACGAAAGCCGTGCTTGCGTGCACGACGTCGCTTCTTCGGCTGATACGTGCGCTTCACTGGGACTCCATCTCCTCGGGGCGCGTTCGACGGGGATCGAACCGGGGCAGACGTCCCGGTGACCGGACGTCTCGGTCGTGACCCAGACCGCCGAGGCGGCGTGGACACGCAGGCAGATGCCCCGGGAGAGCCCGGACCGCTCCACTCTACGGGGACGTGCGGGGTGACGCCAGACAGGGACGGCGTCAGCTGCAACTTGCGGGCCGCTCGGCGCTCTCGCTACCGTCCGACGTTCGCCGTTCCTTGTCCACAGGTGTGGATCCACTGTGGACACCGCCGGCGGCACAGACGGCCACCGCGTGCGCCGGGAGGGAGGTCGCTGTCCGTGCCGAACGACGCAACACAGGTCTGGCACCAGACCGCCGCAGCGCTGTCGCAGCAGGTCAGCGACACGGTGTGGAGCTCGACGTTCCAGGACGTCCAGTGCCTCGACCTGACCGGGACCGTGATCACCCTCACGGTCCCCAGCCAGCTGATTCGCCAACGCATCGAGCAGCGTTACCGGGGGTTGGTCGATTCGGCCCTGGCCGACGCGGGCTACCCGGACCTGGACCTCGTCCTCGAGGTGCAGGTCGATGACCGCGATCCCGAACCGGATCGGCCGATGATCCTCGACCTCGGTGACCGGACGGCCGGCGGAGCCGGCGGGACGAGCCGTCTCGCCGATGACTCCGCCACGGACCGCTCGGGACCGCGTGACCCGGACGAGGCGATCCCGCGGTTCAGCTTCGAGTCGTTCGTGATCGGCCCCTCGAACCGGTTCGCCCATGCTGCTGCCCTGTCGGTCGCCGAGACCCCAGCTCGCAGCTACAACCCGCTGTTCGTGTACGGGGGAGCCGGTCTCGGCAAGACCCACCTGCTGCGAGCGATCTCGCAGTACGTGCGCGAGAACTACCCCGCCTACCGGGTCCGCTACATCTCCTCGGAGACGCTGCTCAACGAGTTCGTCGACGCCATCCGGACCAACGCCCAGCCCGAGTTCAAACGCCGGTACCGCGAGATCGACGTGCTCCTGGTCGACGACATCCAGTTCCTCGAGGGCAAGGAGCAGCTCCAGGAGGAGTTCTTCCACACGTTCAACTCCCTCCAGGAGGCCCAGCGCCAGATCGTCCTGTCCTCGGACCGTCCTCCCGATGCCATCGCCACCCTCGAGGACCGGCTCCGCAGCCGGTTCAAGATGGGACTGATCACCGACATCCAGCCGCCCGACTTCGAGACCCGTCTGGCGATCCTGCGCAAGAAGGCCGAGCACTCCGGGGCACGGATGCCGTCCGAGGTCCTCGAGTTCATCGCGACCAACATCACCTACAACATCCGCGAGCTCGAGGGGGCGCTCATCCGCGTCAGTGCCTATGCGGCGCTCAACGAGGCGGACATGACCGTGGACCTCGCCGGCGCGGTCCTCGTCGACTCGATCAGCGCGAAGAAGCCGCGCCAGATCACTGCGGGGTTCATCATCGAACGCACCGCTGAGATGTTCCACCTCGAGGTCGAACAGCTGCAGAGCAAGAGCCGCACGCGGGACCTCGTCCACGCACGCCAGGTCGGGATGTACGTCTGTCGGGAGTTGACCGACCTGTCGTACCCGCAGATCGGCAAGGTCTTCGGAGGCAGGGACCACACCACGGTCATCCACGCGTACGACAAGATCGCGAACCTGATGCAGGAGCGTCGCAAGACCTACGAGGACGTGACGTCGTTGATCCAGCAGATCCTGTCGGGCGACTGATCCTGGGACCACCATCGGACCCCGGAGGACGCGGGTCCACCGCGCGGCGCGCGGTGGACGGGGTTGGGGACGACCCGGAGATCGGCGCTGTCGGGAGGGGGATCGCGACGCGAACGGGAGCGGGGTCGCGCTGTGCACGACAGCTCCTGCGGTCGCCTCGGTGCACAGACATCGATGTAATTCCACCGCTGTCCTGTGACCAACGTCGTCACACTGTGGAACGACGAACGGCACCACGACCGGCCTGCGCTAGGTTTCCCACAATCCACAGCGCCTACTACCACTGCTCCAGGATGTCGACCCAGACCGGTGGTCGTGGTGGGGAAGAGGAGATCTCGTGAAGTTCCGTTGCGAGCGTGACGTCCTGGTCGAGGCGCTGGCGATCGCACAGCGCGCCACATCGAGTCGTGCCTCGCTGCCCGTGCTCTCCGGGCTCCGGATGTCGCTCACCGGCGATCAGCTCCGGGTCACCGGGAGCGACCTGGATCTGACCATCAGCACCGAGGTCGAGGTCGCCGGGAGCGGTGACGGCGTGAGCGTCGTGCCGGCGAAGTTCGCCGTCGACATCGTCCGGTCCCTCGAGCCCGGTGCCATCGAGCTCACCGCAGATGGCGACGAGGTCCACATCAGCGGCGGCCGGTCCAACTTCCGCCTGCACTCGTTCCCCGCGGACGAGTTCCCGAACCTCGTCGAGCCGGAGGGCGAGCGCGTCGTGCTGCAGGCTGCCGACCTCGCCGAGGGGCTCCGCCAGGTCGTGCGGGCCGCAGCTGCGAACGACGAGCTCCGCATGGTGCTCACCGGCGTGCTGCTCGCGGCCGAGGGCGAGGGGCTGCGCATGGTGTCGACCGACTCCTACCGCCTCGCCGTGAGAGATCTGCCCGGCACCACGGCGCTGCGCGGCGATCAGCAGGTGCTGGTGCCCTCGCGTGCACTGAACGAGCTCGCCCGTGCGCTGCACGACGACTCCGAGGTGACCCTGGTGCTCGGCGATCGCGACGCGTCGTTCCGCGTCGGGTCCCTGCACCTGACGACCCGGCTGATCGACGGTGAGTTCCCGAACTACCGGGTCCTCATCCCGTCGTCGCAGCCGAACCGACTCGAGGTGGGGCGCCAGGCGCTGCTCGACGCGCTGCGGCGCGTGAAGCTCATGGCACGCGAGAACAGCCCGGTGCGGCTCACCATGAGGGACCAGAGCCTGGAGCTGCGGGCGGTCACCCTCGATGTGGGTGAGGCAACCGAACAGATCGACGCCTCCTACGACGGCGAGGAGATGACCGTGGCGTTCAACCCGGACTACCTCGTCGACGGACTCGAGGTCACCCCCGGTGATTCCGTCGTCCTGCAGACCGTCGATGCGCTCAAGCCGGCGCTCATCCGGCCCATCGACAGCGATGACTTCCTGTACCTGCTGATGCCGGTACGGGTGTCCTGACGCGCGCCGGCGCAGGTGCACGTCTCCCGTCTCTGGCTGCACGACGTCCGTTCCTACGCCGACCTGGACCTCGAGCTCGGGCCCGGCCTCTGTGCGGTCCTCGGGCCGAACGGGGTGGGCAAGACGAATCTCCTGGAGGCGGTGGGGTTCCTCGCCCTCGCGGAGTCGTTCCGCGGTGCTCCGACCGACGCGATGATCCGCAGCGGGGCCGACGAGGGAGTGATCCGGGCGACGGTGCTCGAGGACGGCCGCGAGCAACTCGTCGAGATCGCCCTCAGTGCCAACGGCCGGAACCGGGTGCAGGTCAACCGCCAACGCCTCGGACGGACCCGCGACCTGCTCGGCGTGGTCCGCGTGACGGCGTTCTCGCCGGACGACCTCGCGCTGGTGAAGGGGGCGCCGGCGCTGCGACGGAGCTACCTGGACCAGCTGGTCGTGGCGCTCGACCCGCGACACGACCTGGTCCGCGCCGAGCTCGAGCGAGCGCTGCGCCAACGCAACGCCTTGCTCAAGCAGACCCGGGGCCGTCTCGATGAGGCGGCCCGGGTGACCCTCGACGTCTGGGACGAGAAGTTCGTCGCAGCGGGCGAGCGGCTGGGCGAGTTGCGTGCGGATACGGTCGAACGCCTCACACCGATCGTGGACGCGGCCACGAGCGAGCTGGCAGGCAGCCCGCAGCGTGTCGAGCTGGACCACCATGCTCCGTGGCGTGCGCGTGGACTGGCTGCAGCACTGGAGGCGTCCCGCGAGGACGATCTGCGACGCGGCGTCACGCTCGTCGGGCCACAACGCGACGACGTGGTGATCGGGTTGGCGGGGATGCCGGCGCGCACCCATGCCTCCCAGGGCGAGCAGCGCACGCTCGGCGCTGGCGCTCCGCCTCGGTGCCCACCGACTGGTGCACGACGTCACGGGCACGCCGCCCGTCCTGCTGCTCGACGACGTCTTCTCCGAGCTGGACCCCGACCGATCGGCGGCGTTGCTGGGCTCGCTCCCGACCGGGCAGGCGCTCCTGAGCAGCGCGTCCGGGCTGCCCGACGGTCTGCAGGCGGACCAGACGGTGCACGTCGGTCCCGACGGTAGGGTCACCGGGTGAGCTGGGAACCGCTGCCCGACCCCGACCGCAGCCTGCGCGGCCTCGACCAGTCACTCGGCCGCCTGCAGCGGACCATGGGGCTGGCACGTCCCGACGTCGTGGTGTCGCTCGAACGACACTGGTCGGCGATCGTCGGTCCCTCACTCGCCGGCCTCTGTGCCGTGGACTCCGTGCGGCACGAGGAGCTCGTGGTCGTCGCCAACGACCCCGCAGTTGCCGAGCACCTGAAGTGGTCGTCGAACGAGCTCGTCGGAGCGGTGAACGCGGTCTGCGGGGGTGAGGTGATCCGCACCCTCTCGGTGCGGCTCCGCGCCGCTCCCGGCTGACCGTTCGCCTCACCCAGGAGCTCGGCGCCGACCGGGGTGCGTGGCCCGTCGGAGAGCCCGTGGGGGCCCCTCGGGGATGGTAGGATCTCCACGCGACGACCGTCCTCGGACCACCGTGGATCCACAGGTTGTCCACACCCCTGGGTGCGCTGTCGTCCTGCGGCGACGACCCGGGCTGCAGCTGTCGGAGGCACCGTTTGTCCGCTGAACCCACAACCTACGACGCCGACGCGATCCAGGTGCTCGAGGGCCTCGAGGCCGTTCGCAAGCGCCCGGGCATGTACATCGGATCCACCGGGCCGTCGGGACTGCACCACATGGTCTACGAGGTCGTCGACAACTCCGTCGACGAGGCGATGGCGGGACATGCCACGACCATCGACGTCGCCCTCCTCGCCGACGGCGGCTGTGAGGTCCGCGACGACGGCCGTGGCATCCCGGTCGATGCTTCGACCCAGTACCCCGAGATGTCCGCCGCCGAGGTCGTCCTCACCGTGCTGCACGCCGGCGGGAAGTTCGGCGGGAGCGGCTACAAGGTCTCCGGTGGCCTGCACGGCGTCGGGATCTCGGTGGTGAACGCGCTCTCCCGGCGCGTCGAGGTCGAGATCGACCGCGACGGTGATCGCCACGCGATGGCCTTCGAACGCGGCGGCGAGCTCGTCCAGTCGCTGCACGTGATCGGCGCCTCGCCGCTGCGCGAGGACGGCACACCCCGCTCCGGCACCACGGTGCGGTTCTGGCCCGATCCGACCGTCTTCGACGAGATCGCCTTCCGGTCGGCGACGTTGACCGAACGCTTCCAGATGATGGCGTTCCTCAACGCGGGGCTGCAGATCTCGTTCCAGGATCACCGCTCCGCTGACGTCGATCCGCTCGTCTACCGCTACGAGGGGGGGATCCGGGACTTCGTCCGCCATGTCAACGCCGCCAAGGAGGCCCTGTTCACCGACGTCGGGTACCTGCGTCAGAGCGAGGAATCCGAGGACTCCTCGATGGAGGTCGAGGTCGCGTTCCAGTGGAACACCGGGTACAACTCCGACGGACTGCACTCGTTCGCGAACGGCATCTCGACGATCGAGGGCGGGATGCACGAGGAGGGCTTCAAGAAGTCGCTCACCAACACCGTGAACCGCTACGCGCGGGAGCACCAGTTCCTCAAGGAGAAGGATCAGAACCTCCAGGGTGAGGACATCCGCGAGGGACTGACCGCGATCATCTCGGTCAAGCTGACCGACCCGCAGTTCGAGGGCCAGACGAAGGCGAAGCTCGGCAACGTGCCGATGCGCTCGCTGGTCGAGCGGGCCACCAACGACAAGCTCTCGGAGTGGCTCGAGGAGCATCCGTCCGAGGCCAAGCGCATCCTGCAGAAGTCCGTCCAGGCAGCACGTGCCCGTGAGGCGGCACGGAGCGCCCGCGACGCCACGCGCCGCAAGTCGGCGCTCGACGGAGCGGGGCTGCCCGGCAAGCTCGCCGACTGCTCCTCCAACGATCCCCGCGAGTCCGAGATCTACATCGTCGAGGGCGACAGCGCCGGTGGCTCCGCCAAGCAGGGTCGGGACCGCCACTTTCAGGCGATCCTCCCGATCCGCGGCAAGATCCTCAACGTCGAGCGGGCCCGCCTGGACAAGATGCTCAAGAACACCGAGGTCCAGGCGCTGATCTCCGCCGTCGGCGCCGGCGTCGGCGAGGAGTTCGACATCGACAAGATCCGGTACCACAAGGTCGTGCTCATGTGCGACGCCGACGTGGACGGATCCCACATCCGCACCCTGTTGATGACCTTCTTCTTCCGCCAGATGCGGCCTCTGGTCGAAGGCGGTCACATCTTCATCGCGCAGCCGCCGCTGTACTCGACCGAGGTCGGGAGCAACAAGGTGTACCTCAAGGACGACGCCGCCAAGAACGCGTTCATGGCCGAGCGACCGAAGCACAACAAGGAGTTCCAGCGCCTCAAGGGCCTCGGCGAGATGGACGCCGAGGAGCTGTGGGAGACCACGATGGATCCGTCCCAGCGGACCCTGCTGCAGGTGTCGATCGAGGAGGCGGTCATCGCGGATGAGGTCTTCTCGATCCTCATGGGCGACGACGTCGAGTCACGCAAGCACTTCATCCAGAACAACGCCCAGGACGTGCGCTTCCTCGACATCTCGTGGCCCGGACGTCGATGGCCCGGACATCAGGCCGACCGACAGCTGGGACCCGAGATCTGCGTGAGCACACCTGACGATTCCCCGAGGACCGAGATCAACGAGATGGACCAGTGAGCGACGACACTCCCGGAGCACCCGACGAGGACCAGCCGAGCCAGGACCTCCCCGATGTGGCGGTGCGCTCCGGCACGATCGAACCGATCGAGGTCCAACAGGAGATGGAGCAGTCCTTCCTGGACTACGCGATGTCGGTCATCGTGTCGCGAGCGCTCCCCGACGCACGTGACGGGCTCAAGCCGGTGCACCGTCGGATCCTGTGGGCGATGCACGAGGCCGGGCTGCGTCCCGACCGCAACCACAAGAAGTGCGCCACCGTGGTCGGTGACGTCCTGGGCAAGTACCACCCCCACGGCGACCAGTCCGTCTACGACGCGCTGGTCCGCATGGGCCAGGACTTCTCGCTGCGCCACCCGCTGATCGACCCCCACGGGAACTTCGGGTCCCCGTCGGACCCGCCGGCGGCCTATCGCTACACCGAGTGCCGGCTGACGGCGCTCGCCATGCACATGCTCGCGGGCATCGACGAGGAGACGGTCGACTTCACGTCGAACTTCGACGGGTCGAGCGACGAGCCGACGGTCCTGCCCGGTCGGTTCCCGAACCTGCTGGTCAACGGCAGCCAGGGGATCGCGGTCGGCATGGCGACCAACATCCCCCCGCACAACCTCGGCGAGGTGATCGACGCGACCGTCCACCTGCTCGACCACCCCGACGCCACCCCGGACGACCTGATGGAGTTCGTCAAGGGCCCCGACTTCCCGACCGGCGCGCAGATCATGGGGCGCGCCGGGCTCGTCTCGGCGTTCCGCACCGGCCGTGGCTCGATCAAGATGCGCGCCACCGCCGAGATCGAGGAGGGCCCGCGAGGCGACCGCATCGTCGTCAGCGAGATCCCGTACCAGACCTCGGTGGAGCAGATCGAGGAGAAGATCGCCGAGCTGGCGAACGCCCGGGTGCTGGAGGGCGTCCGCGAGATCCGCAACGAGCACGGCCCGGGGCGGTGTCACTCGTCTGGTCATCGAGCTCAAGAAGGACACCCCGGCCAACGTCCTGTTGAACAACCTGTACAAGCACACCCCGCTGCAGACGACGTTCTCTGTCAACTTCGTCGCGCTGGTCGATGGTGTGCCGCGGACGCTGAACCTGCGCGAGGCGCTGGTCCACTACGTCGCGCACCAGGTCGAGGTGATCACCCGTCGTTCGCAGTACCGCCTGGACAAGGCGCGACGCCGGGCGCACATCGTCGAGGGGTTCCTGAAGGCGCTGGATCTGATCGACGAGATCATCGCTGCGATCCGCGCGTCTGCGGACCGTCCCAGCGCGATCACCGCGTTGCAGGCCGAGCAGTTCGCCTTCAGCGAGATCCAGGCCACCGAGATCGTCGACATGCGCCTGTCGACGCTCACGCGGCTCGGTCGCGAGCGCCTCGAGGACGAGATGCGCGAGCTCCGGGCGACGATCGCAGAGCTCGAGGCGATCCTCGCTGACGACGCGAAGCTGCGCGCCGTGATCAAGGAGGAGATCACCGCCATCCGCGACGAGTTCGCCACGCCTCGGAAGACCTCCCTCGAGCACGACGACGGCGACCTCGAGATCGAGGACCTCATCGACGACGAGGAGGTCGTCGTCGTCATGACCGCCCGGGGGTACATCAAGACCGTGGCCGTCGACGCCTTCCGGAGCCAGTCCCGGGGCGGTCGCGGCGTTGCTGGGGCGGCACTCAAGGACGAGGACTACATCACCCACCTGATCCACACGTCAGCGCACGCCTACCTGCTGTTCTTCTCGAACCGGGGTCGGGTCTATCGGCTGAAGGCGCACCGCATCCCGATGCGCGACCGCACCGCGCAGGGCCTGGCCATCGTCAACCTGCTGCGCCTGCAGCCCGACGAGACCATCCAGACCATCATCGACACCCGCGACTACGAGACGCAGCCCTTCCTGTTCTTCGTGACCCGCAAGGGTGTGGTGAAGAAGACGCTGTTCACCGCCTACGACACACCGCGCCAGGACGGGCTCATCGCGCTCGGCCTCCGCGACGACGACGAGCTCGTCCGCGTGCTGCCGACGTCGGGGTCCGATGACATCCTGATCGTCTCGGGCAAGGGGCAGTGCATCCGCTTCACCGAGGAGCAGGTGCGTGCCATGGGCCGCACCGCCGCAGGTGTGCGGGGAATGCGGCTGCGCGACGGCGACGGGGTCGTCGGGGCCGACGCAGTGCGCGACGGCCTGGAGCTGCTCACCGTGACCGACGGGGGCTACGGCAAGCGGACCGTCGTCGAGGAGTTCAGTCGGCGTGGGCGTGGTGGTCAGGGCGTACGAGCGCACGGCAACAACGCCGAGCGGGGTCACTTGGTGAGCGCCGTGCTGGTCGACCAGGAGGACGACGTCCTGCTCATCAACGATCTCGGCGTGCTGATCCGCACGCCGGTGCACAGCATCTCCCAGCAGGGACGGAGCGCGAACGGGGTCCGGGTGATGCAGCTCTCCGGTGAGTCGAAGGTGGCTGCGGTGGCGCGCGTGCTGGGCGGCGAGCGTTCCGAGGACGATCCGGACGATGGCGACCACGGCGACCCCGACCAGCGCACTGCTGACGACAGCGGAGCGGATCCCGGCAGCACCGGTGCGAGTGGTGCCGGTTCGGCCGGGGACGCGCGGGCCGTCACCCGACTCGTGATGCATCGACGAACCCCGCGGGCGGCGGCCAGCATGGTCGCGGTGGCGGTGGTGCTGCTCTCGGCGGTCGGTGCAGCCTCGCTCGCTCGGCTGTCGACAGCGGCTTCCGGGCGCGCCCGGGGCGAGGCCGCCGCTGACCTGGGTGCGTTGGGCTGCCGTGTCTGGTGGTCCGGACGCCGGCCGACGGGTCGCCGTGGCGAACGGCGCGGCCGTGACCCGTCTCGACGTCGACCCCGTCGGCGCAGTGGTCGTGGAGATCCGCTCGGACGACGGAGTGGCCCGTGCGTCGGCCGCAGCGGTCGGGGAGCCGATGACGGATCCGGGGCGTGGCGCCGCGCCCCGGTAGGATCGACACGTGAGCACGACACCGCCCACCGGGCAACGCGTCGGATCGGGCGGCGCAGTGGACGCCGCCACTGATCAGCCGACCCGCCGCGGGGAGGTGGCGGCGACCGCCCGTGCTGCTGATGCCGGGTCCCAGGAGCCAGCTGGGCCGCCACAGGCCGCACCGAGGGCGGGGCGCTCCGGCACGGCGGCGGAAGGTGGCGCCGGTCGATCGGCAGAGTCGCCGGTCGCAGACCCCCCGACGGTCCGGGCTCCCCGACGGACGCTGGGCTACCGCCGGCAGCGCTTCGAGGCCCGCAAGGTCCGCCGCCTCGTCCGGCACGTCGACCCGTGGTCGATGCTCAAGCTCGCCCTGTTGCTGTCGTTGTGCATGTGGCTGATCGTGATGATCGCGGCGGTGGTGCTCTGGACGGTCGCCCGCAACGCCGGAACGGTCGAGAGCGTCGAGAGCTTCGTCAACTCGTCGCTGTCGCTGCAGGACTGGCAGCTCGACGGTGACGTGATCTTTCGGCAGTTCGGCCTGATCTCCCTGCTGCTGGCGCTCGGTGGGACGGCGGCAGCGGTGATCGCCTCGCTGGTCTTCAACCTCGTCAGCGACATCATCGGTGGGGTGTGGATCTCCGTGATCGAGGAGGAGACGGCCCGCCCGGTCGCCGAGTCGAACGACGGGACCTGAACGGGTAACGTGACCGACCGCCGATCGGTCACGTGACGCGATCCGGGGCTATAGCTCAGTTGGTTAGAGCGCACCCCTGATAAGGGTGAGGTCGCTGGTTCGACTCCAGCTAGCCCCACGAACCGTCCCGGAGGACCCCGATGCGAGGACTGCGACGAGCGTTGGTGGCGGTCGCGCTCGGAGGGTTCGTGGGAGCGGTGCTGCGCCTGCTGGGCGCCGAGGAGACGGCGCCCCGGCGGGGCGGGTGGCGCGAGCTGCGCGGCCCGGCGTTCCGGTGACCTCCGAGGCGACCCACGCCGCGGGACGTCCGGACGCGTCCCCACGGATCGCCGTGGTCGGAGCGGGCGTGCTCGGTGTCCGCACCGCACGCGAACTGCTCACCGGGGTCGGCGGGGGAGCGGCACCGGGGTCGGTGGCGCTGTACTCCCGCCGCAGCGAGCGCGTCGAGCGGCTGAGCGCCTCCTTCGGCGAGCAGGTCGTGGTCTCCCACACCGGCGACGAGGTCGATGTCGACGCGCACATCGTGGTGCTGGCGCGTGAGGTGGGCGCCCAGGCCGGGCTCGCTCGGCGATACCTGGCCGAAGGTCGTCACGTCGTGTGCACCTCCGACGGAGCGGACGAGGTCGAGGCGCTGCTGGCACTCGACACCGAAGCGCGGACCCACGGTGTGCGCCTGGTGGCGGGCGCAGCGATGTCACCCGGCCTGTCCTGCCTGCTCGCCGGGCACGCCGCGGCGCTGTTGGACCGTGTGGATGAGGTGCACGTCGCCCGCCACGGCGCCGCCGGGCCCGCCTGTGCCCGCCAACGACTGCGTGCGCTGCGTGGCGGCGCCCTCGAGCGCCGTGACGGCGAGTGGGTGCGCCGACCCGGTTTCTCGGGCCGGGAGTTGGCGTGGTTCCCCGACCCGATCGGTGGGCGCGACTGCTATCGGGCGGATCTTGCCGAGCCGCGCCTGTTGTCCGCGGCCTTCCCGGACGCCCACCGCGTCACGGCTCGGATCGCCGCCAGTCGTCGGGACCGCGCGCTGGCGCCCTTCCCGGTGCTCCTGCCGCCGCCCGAGGAGGGCGGCCTCGGCGCCGTTCGCGTCGAGGTGCGCGGAGAGCGCACCGGCGAGCGTGCGACGGTGGTGTACGGCGCCCTCGACCGGCCAGCGGTCGCCGGGGCTGCGGTGGCGGCCTTGGCGGCGTACCTCGTGGTCGGCCAGGGCGAGCCGGGTGCCCGCGGTCTTGCCGGCGAACCGGCGACGCTCGCGGTGTTCGCTGAGCTCGCTCGTCGCGGGGTGCGCGTGGCTGCGTTCGAGGGCGACGGGCCAGCACACGCCTCGTCGTGACCCGACGGGCGCTGTGCGCCCGCACGGTGCTCAAGTCGCGGCCACGTGGACCCGACAACATCACGGTGCGTGGTCAGAACGACCACGTTGCGGGCGATATGCCGACTGCGGGAACGAATCTCGAGAAATCGCTCAAGTCGCGCGCCCGCGCGCACCGATGACCCCTCGGGCTGATGTCCGCCAAGGAGGAGACGGTGATGGGTGATGACCAGGGCGATCGAGTGCGCAACGAGGACGGACGCCAGGTGCGTCGGTCACCGGCGTTGAGCCAGGCCGAGATGACGGCGCTGATCGAGGAGCACCTGCCCCTCGTCAACCACGTCGTGTTCCAGGTGGCGGTGCACTTCCCCCGCCACGTCGAGCGCGACGAGCTCGCCCGAGCCGGTGCGCTCGGGCTCGTCGAGGCCGCCAAGCGCTACGACGAGGCCCGGGGCGTGCCCTTCAACCGGTTCGCTGCGCAGCGCATCCGCGGCGCCATCATCGACGGTGTGCGCGCCGCCGACTGGGCCCCGCGCTCGGTGCGGTCGCTGGCACGCCGCCTCGATCAGGTCGAGCAACAGCTCGCCAACCAGTTGGGGCGGGTGCCCTCCATGGGCGAGACGGCGGCGGCGCTCGACATGTCGCGCGACGAGCTCGACCGGTTGCGGGACCGGCTGTTCCGTTCCGTCGTCCTGGCCTTCGACGCACTCGCCGGCGACTCCGAGGACGAGGAGCTCACCCTGATCGACGTGCTCGCGGATCCCTCGGGGGTCGAGCCGTCCGACGAGCTCGAATCCCGTGAGCTCGCGGCCTACATGCGCGACGCCGTCGCGCTGTTGCCCGAGCGCCACCGCCTGGTCGTGGTCGGCTACTTCCTCGAGGAACGGAGCTCCGCCGAGCTCGCACGGTTCCTCGGCGTCACCGAGTCGCGGGTCTCCCAGATGCGGTCCGAGGCGCTCGCGATGCTGCGCGACGGGATCGAGGCGCAGTACCGCAACGAGGATCAGCCCGCGGAACCCGACGGGTTGGTCGGGGGGCGCCGGGCCCGCTACGCCGCGGCGATCTCGGATGCCTCGGCGTGCACCGAGCGGATCAGCCTTCCGCGAGGACGCCAACGCTCTGGTCCCTGCGTGAGCGCCGCATGACGGTCCGCGCCGCGGTGGTCGCCGCGGCGCACATGCCCGCCAGGGGCGCCCCCACCCACGCTGTGCGAGACTGATTCTCATGTCGCAGCGGTCGGAGGTTCCAGCGATCGAGGCGAGCGCCCTCGTCCTGGCCCACGGCGACCACGTCGCGCTGGACCGCTCGGACCTCGTGGTGCCTTCGGGCACGCTGGTGGCCTGCATCGGACCGAACGGCAGCGGGAAGTCCAGCCTGCTCGACGCCACCAGCGGACTCCTGCGACCGGCGTCGGGATCGCTGTCGGTCCTCGGTGGGCGTCCCGGCGGCGGCGACGTCGCCTACGTGCTGCAGTCGACAGAGGTGCCGGCGCAGCTGCCGCTCACGGTCCACGAAGTCGTGACCATGGGCCGCTACCGCGTGAGCGGGCTCCTGGGACGAATCGGCGCCGACGGGCGGGCGGCGGTCGAGGAGGCGATGGACCGACTCGAGGTCGCCGATCTGGCACACCGCCAACTGCTCGAGCTGTCCGGGGGACAGCGCCAACGCGTGCTGGTCGCGCAGGGGTTGGCGTCCCAGGCGTCGTTGCTGGTGCTCGACGAACCGATGACCGGGCTCGACCTCGTGTCGCGCCAGCGGATCCTCGAGGTCGTGCGCGGCGAGCGCGACCGCGGCCGGACGGTCGTCTTCAGCACACACGACCTCGGCGAAGCAGCCATCGCGGACGCCGTGGTGCTGCTCGCCGGCCGAGTCGTCGCGGCGGGCCCGCCCGGGGAGGTGCTGACCGAGGAGCACCTGCTCAGCGCCTACGCCGGCCGTGTGCTCGAGGTCGGCGGGGTGCGCATCATCGACGACCCGCATCACCACGGCGCTCGCTCGGACCGTCACGACGGTCACGACCATGCTCTCGGTCACGACCATGTTCTCGGTCACGACCATGTTCTCGGTCACGACCATGTTCTCGGTCACGACCCTGGCGCCGACAGCGCCAGGGCCTGAGCAACGATCCGATCCAGGTCGCTCAGGACCCGAGCAGCGCGACCAGCTCCCGGTGCAGCAGCCCGTTGGACGCCACCGCCGAGAAGTTGCCGTGGTCGTCGGGGACGAGCTCGGGCGCACCGTCCCAGGCGGTGAGGGTCCCGCCGGCCTCGGGCACGATCACGGTGAGCGGGGCGAGATCCCACCAGGCGAGCACCGGATCGACCATCGCCTCGACCCGCCCGGACGCCACCAGGGCGTAGCCGTAGGCATCACCCCAGGTCCGCAGGTGCAGGCCGGCGTCGTTCACCCGACCCAGGAGCTCGCCGTCCCACAGGTCGAGGGCGGTCACGCACAGGTACGCGTCGCGCAGCGACCCGCGCCCCGCGACCCGGCACGGCGCACCATCGGCGAAGCAGCCCAGGCCGCGGCCGGCGTAGACGGTCTCGCCGAGGGCCGGCAGGTTGACGATCCCCAGGGCGCCGCCGTGCTCGTCCTCGAGGTACAGCAGGTTCGAGTAGGTCGCCACGCCGTGGGAGAACGCACGGGTCCCGTCGATCGGGTCGATCACCCAGCGCCGACCCGAGGTCCCCGGGCGGTCCTCCTCCTCCTCGCCGTGGATGGCGTCATCCGGGTAGGTCTGCTCGATGAGGTCGCGCAGCAGCCGCTCCGCGGCCCGGTCCGCCTGGGTGACGGGGCTGCCGTCGGTCTTGTCGTCGATGATCAGCTCGGGATGGTTGAACCACCCGAGGGTGAGCTCGCCCGCAGCGCGTGTCCACTCGACCGCTCGGTCGAGCACGGCGCGGTCCAACGCTGGTGCGCCGACGGGCGCCCCGCCCGACGGCGCTGGATCGAACGACGAGCGGCCCGGTGTGTCCATGGGCGGAGTCTCGCGTGCGCGTCGCCGCCCGGGCGACGTGGGCTCCCATCGGGGCCCGGGCACGCCGCCGTCCGTCCGGGCCCCACCTGGTTGCCACGTCGCCGCGGCGGGCTGCCATGATGTCGGCGCGGCGCGTCGTCGGCGCGCCCGACTGGAGTGCCACGTGGACCTTCGCACCATCCTCGACCTCGCCGACCATGGTCCCGACGTCTTCGTCGGGATCGGCCCGCACTATCCCTGGGGTGGGCTCTACGGCGGCCAGATCGTCGCCCAGGCGCTCGTCGCGGCGTCGAGGACCGTCGACGACGACGAACTGCACGTGCACTCGCTACGCGCCTACTTCATCCGACGCGGGGACCACGACGACCCGGTGCGCTACGAGGTCGACCGGATGCGCAACGGTCGGTCCTTCGCCACGCGCCGCGTCGTGGCGCGTCAGGCGACCGGTGCGATCCTCAACCTCGAGGCCAGCTTCCAACGACGGGAGGTGTCGCCGGACATCGAGACCGTGCCGGCTCCGCCGGACCTCCCGCGACCCGAGGACCTCGCCGAGGACTCCTGGAGCCCCGTGTTCGAGCGGGCGTTCGTGCCGAGTGATCGCCTCGATGCCTCCGGTCGGGACGGCGCCGGTCGAGCGGCAGCCTGGTTGCGGGTCTCCCAGGACCTGCCGGCGGACCCGGTCGTGCACGCCGGTGGGCTCGCCTACCTCTCCGACGACCTCCCCACCGATGCGGTGGTGCGGACACATCCCGTGCGCGACGAGCCCGACGAGGTGCTCCACCGGGTGCTGTTCACCGCCAGCCTGGACCACACCATCTGGTTCCACCGCCCGTTCCGCGCCGACGCCTGGCAGCTCCACGACGTGACCTGTCACACCTTCGTCGGCGGGCGGGGGCTCTCGCTCGGGCACGTCTTCGACCTCGCCGGGCACCACGTCGCCACGATCGCGCAGGAGGTGCTGCTGCGCGACACCCGCGACCGGGGCTGACCCGCGCCGAGGTCGCAGATCGTCGCTCAGGGTGATGCCGCGTTCCACCGCCCATCGGATGAGCTCGTGGCGCCGCGACAGGTGCAGTTTACGCGAGGATGTTGCGCACGTGGTTCTCGACCGTCTTGGCCGAGATGAAGAGCTCCTCGCCGATCCGCGCGTAGGAGTGGCCACGGGCGACGTGCCCGAGCACCTCGCGCTCACGCGGGGTGAGCGAGGCCTCCGGCGCACCGGTCGGGGCGGTGCTCAACCGGCGGAACTCCGAGAGCACCAGAGCGGCGAGCTGGGGCGAGAACACGGGCTCGCCGGCCGCTGCCCGGCGCAGCGCGGCGCGCAGGTCGTCGGGGCGTGTCGACTTCACCAGGTAGCCGACCGCGCCGGCCGCGACGGCGTCGAGCAGGTCACGCTCCGCCTCCGAGACGGTGATGATCACGATCGGGACGTCGCTGGCACAGGCACGCACCACGGCGAGCCCGCCGCCGCCGGGCATGTGCAGGTCCACGACCGCCAGATCCGGACGCTGGTCACCGATGGCGGCGATGGCACCGGCGGCGTCCTCGGACTCGCCCACCACCTCGAACCCCTCGCCGAGGTCGACGCGCAGGCCGGTCCGCCAGATGTGGTGGTCATCCGCGACGACTACCCGCAGCGACGGCACGGCGTCAGCGGTCATGGGTCGAGTCTGGCACGCACCACAGGTGGACCTCGGTCCCTCGCCCCGGGGCGGAGGCCACCTCGACCCGACCGCCGAGCTCGACGAGTCGACCGCGGACCGACCTGGCCAACCCGGTTCCCTCGACGGTCGCCGCCCGATCGAAGCCCCGGCCGTCGTCGGTGATGCTGCAGTGCAGCTCACCGTCCTCCACGTCGACACAGAGCACGGCTGCATCGGTTCCTGCGTGCTTGTGGACGTTGACGAGTGCCTCGCCCGCTGCGCCTGCCACGGCCGACACGACCGACGGCGAGCTGAGCGGAGGGGCCTCCACGACGCTGAGCGTGCAGCGCAGGCCGGTTCTGGACTCGACCCGGGCGGCGGTCGCCCGGAGCGCCGCGAGCAGGTCCGTGCCGGCATCGCGGTGGGGGTCGCCGGTCGGCTCGGCGAGGGTCCGTCGCAGGTCGAGCTCCTGGTCCCGTGCCAGGGCGACGAGAGCGGGATCGTCGCTGCGCCGCTGCACGACCGCGAGCGTCTGCAGCACGCCGTCGTGCAGCTCGCGGGCGACTTCCTCTCGGGCTCGTGATCGCGCAACGGCGAGCTCCGCGTGTTCCAGCGTCGTGCTCAGCACCCCGGCGAGTCCACCGGCCACGGCGAGCAGGACGACGGTGCCGAGCGCAGCGGTCATCCGCCCATCGAGCCCGCCTGGAGCGGAGGCGGCGGTCCCGATGGCGCCTGCGGCGCCGATGACCAGCCCGGCCGCAGCTCCGCTGCGCCCCCGGGTCACCCCGGCGACGACGGCTGCCGTCATCGGCCAGGCCGAGGCGAAGCTCTGCGGATGCGGGCCGCGGTACACGAGGTGGTCGGCTGCGGCGATGGCCGCGCCGAGCGCGACGTCGACCACGACGACGACGGTGCTCGTCGCCAGCGGTGATCGCTGCCTCGCCCAGTTCGCGGCCAGTGCGCTCCAGGTGGCGAGCACTGCGAGCAGCGCGGCAGCGAAGGGCAGACGCACCTCCGTGGTGCCCGTCGCGTCGAGGACCACGACCACGGTCGCCCACACCAGCAGGGCGCCGCGCAGCACGCCGACGGTCAGCAGGAGTCCCCGACGCTGCTCGTCGATCGGCGGCGGAGGCTCCATGACCGCAGCATCGCATGCGCGGCTCGGGCGGGGGCCGACCGCATCGGTGCCGTGGGGGCGGTCGACTCCATCGTCGTGGGTCATGTCGTCGGGGGCGCCGCCTCGCGGTCGTGGCGCTCGAGGGCGCTGATCACCAGGTTCGACCGGCGCCACTCGCGCAGGCTCCAGACGAACAGCGGCACGGCAACCGCGAGCGACACCGCCACCTGTGCTGCGGCGACGGCGGTGAACGGACGATCGGAGGCGCCGGTGAGCGTCGCGATGGCGGCGAACACGTAGCCGAGGAGCCGCACGAGGCCGACGGCACCCGTGCACAACGCGAGTGCCCCGAACCAGCCGCGCCGACTGGGGGACCACATCACGAAGCGTGAGAACGCGCCTGGACCTCGCGGACCGACCAGCCCGCAACGCCGGTGATCGGCACCGCCACGACCGCGATCGACAGCATCCAGGTGAGCTGCCACGGGTCCGGGTTCCCGGCGAGCACGAGGTGCGTCGCGCCTGCCGCGCCGAGCCCGGCGAGCCCGGCGCCGAGGGTGAGCGCAGCGTAGTTCAGGGTCGCCCGGTCCGCCGATCGCAGCGGAACGCATCGCGACCCGAGCGGCGGCGTCGGCGTCCCAGCCGTTGGCGACCAGCTCCGCTGCGACCCGGTCGGGCGTGGTCCCGCGATTGCGGTGCTCGACCAGCCAGGCCTGCAGCGAGGCGGCGGCGGGGATGTCGGACCCGCCGGCGCCGAGCGAGCTCGCTGCGCGGGCGGGATCCTCTCGGAGCGGCGCGTTCGGCGTCCGTCGGGTGCTGTCGGTGGTCATGGTGGCTCCTCGATGGCCGCGGTCGCGACCTCGCCAGCACCGTCGCAGCTCCGCTCCCGGTGGACCATCGGGTCGATCCCCCGGATCCGCCCGGGGCGACCCCCAGGGAGGTGCTCAGCCCTGCGTCAGGTGCTCCAGCACCGCGCCGGCGAACGCGTCCGGCGCCTCGACCATCGGGTAGTGGCCGACGTCGTCGAGGATCGTGGCGGGCGTGCCTGGTCGTGCCGAGGCGAGCTGCTCGACCATCGCGACCACGGCGACCGGGTCGACCGCGCCCCACACCACCCCGAGGGGTGAGGGGTGGTCCTCGATCGCGCCGGTGAAGCGGCGTTCTTCGGCACGTCGGTCCTCGAGGTAGCGGATCGTGCGGGTCATCAGCCGGTGGCCGTCAGCGCGCGCCATCAGCTCCCACTGCGCAGCGAGCTCCTCGTCCGACGCCGGGTGCGACGGCGAGAACGTCGCACCGAGTCCGGCACGGAAGGACTCACCCTCGATCCCGTCGGCGGGTGCATCGGGCATCGAGAGCATCACCTGCTGTCCGACGGTGAGCTGCGCGAGGTCCAGGTAGATCGAGCCGTTGGTGAGCACCCGGCGTCGGACACCCACGTCGAGCCCGCCCTCGAGGTCGCGGGCGAGCAGCTCGCCCCCGACCGTGTCACCCATGTCGTGGGTGAGCAGGTCGATCTCGTCGATGCCGGCGTCCGCGAGGACCCGCTCCGCGGTGTCGGCGTGCAGGCGGATCCCGTAGCGGCGGTCCGGCTTGTCCGACAGGCCGAAGCCGAGCTGGTCGAAACAGACGACCCGGCGGTGTCGACGCAGGGTTCCGAGGACGTGACGGAGGTCGAACGAGCAGGTCGGGAAGCCGTGGATGAACAGCAGGGGCGGCGCGGTCTCCTCGTCGCTGGGGGCGAAGTGCGCGGTGAACACCGCGCCGTCCGGGGTGTCGAGCAGTCGGCCGGCGTCACGCCAGTCGTCGACCGACATGGGTGACGTGGCACCGGTCGCCGGCTGGGACGGTGAGCTCTCCTCGGACGGTTCGGACATCGCGGGATGGTAGCGACCGCGCCGAGCTGACGTCTGCGGAACGGTCGGTCGTCGTTGCGCGGGCGCCGGTCAGCGGTAGCGGATGACCCCGCGGATGTTCGCACCCGAGAGCATGTCCTCGAAGCCCTGGTTGATGTCGGCGAGCTCGTACTCGCGGGTGACCATGCCGGCGAGGTCGAGCTGCCCGCTGCGGTAGAGCTGCATCAGCCGCGGGATGTCAGAGCGGGGGTTGGCCGAGCCGAAGATGGTCCCGACGAGCTGCTTCTCCATCAGGGTCAGGTCGACCAGGGAGATGTCGATCGACGTCTCCGAGGCGGGGTGGATGTTGGTGACCACCACTCGCCCCCGCTTCGCGGTGATCGACATGACCGGGGCGATCTGCTCGCCGTCGCCCACCCCGACGCAGCAGATGACCTTGTCGCACATGCGTCCCCAGGTGATCTCGCGGATCAGCTCGGTCGCGTCGCCGAGGCTCGCCGCGGCGTGGGTGGCGCCGAACCCCATGGCCAGCTCGCGCTTGGACTCGACCGGGTCGATCGCGACGATGGATCGTGCGCCGGCCAGGCGAGCTCCCTGGACCGCCGCTGCGCCGATGCCGCCGACCCCGATCACGGCGACGTTGTCGCCGGGGCGGACGTCGGCCGCGTAGACCGACGAACCCCACCCGGTCGTGACCCCGCAGCCGACCAGACAGGCGAGCTCGAGGGGGATGTCGTCCTCGATGCGGACACAGGACATCTCGTTCACGACCGTGTGACGGCCGAACGTGCCCAGGCAGACCATCGTCCAGATGTCCTGACCGCGTGCGTGGTGGCGGCTGGTCCCGTCGAGCTGGGCGCCGACGAGGAGCGCGGCGCCGTTGTCGCACAGGTTCGAGTGCCCGTCCGCGCACGAGGGACACCGCCCGCACGCCGGAACGAAGCTGAACACCACGTGGTCACCCGGGGCGACACGGGTGACGCCCTCGCCGACCTCCATGACGATGCCGGAGCCCTCGTGGCCCCCGATGAGCGGGGTGACCGCCGGCAGGTCGCCGGTGCGGGCGTGGTCGTCGGAGTGGCACAACCCCGACGCCACCATCTCGACGAGCACCTCGCCCGCCTTGGGCGGGTCGAGCTCGATCTCCTCGACGCTCCAGCGTCCGCCGGTCTCCCACAGGATCGCTGCTTCGGTCTGCATGGTCCCCCGATCGTCGCCCGCCCCCGTGGCGTGGCCGGGCACACCCTAGGGATCCGGGATCGGACCGCGACAACCCGAGCCCGGCGGTCCTGGGCCGAGCGTCGTTCGCAGCGCTCGCGGACCGCTCGACGTCGGCTCAGCTCGTGGCGACGGCCGCGATCCCCAGGTCGCGGTAGGTGAACACCGGCAGGTACGCCACACCGTGTTCCGCGAAGTACCCCGCCGCGATGTCGCTGCGGTCCACCAGGGTCACCGCCGCGACGACGGTGGCGCCGGTGTCGAGCACGCGCTGGTGTGCCACCTGGATCGAGCCACCGGTGGTCACGACGTCGTCGACGAGCAGCACCCGTGTGCCCGTCCCGAGCGATGCGCCCTCGACGAGCTGGTCGGTGCCGCGGCCCTTGGGCTGCTTGCGGACCACGAACCACTCGTGCTCGTCGTCGAGTGCGGCCACGACGCCGTGCGCGAACTGGTCCGCCCCCAGCGTGAGCCCGCCGACCGCGTCCCATTCGATCCCGGCGGCCGCGACCGATCCGGCGATCACCGAGCACGCGAGACGCAGATCTGCACCCCGCGCCAAGCCGGCCTTCGCGTCGATGAAGTCGCGGCTCAACTCGCCCGAGGCCAGCTCGCGGGGCTCGTCGAAGGTCCGCAGCGCCCGCTCGCGGACGATGTCGAGGAGTCGTCGGCGATCGTCGTCGGGGTGGTGCACCGACCGGATCGTAGCGACCGCTGGGCGGCTCAGCGGCCGGGTTGGCCGTGGCCGCCGCGCAGCGTCCGAAGCGGGGCCAGCGTCCGGATCACGGCGTGGGGGTCGACGGACAGGACGTCGTCGACGAACCGGTGGACCGCGACGTTGGGGGAGAGGCCCATCGGTTGGTCGAGGGGTCGGAAGAAGTCGTCGTAGTGGTGCGGCACGACGATCCCCGGGTCGAACGTCCCCAGCAGTCGCGCTGCGAAGTCCTCGGTGAACGAGCGGCCCGCGATGCAGGCCAGGAGCAGGTCGACCGGGCCGAGCCGGTAGGCGTCCTCGACCAGCTCCGCGCTGCCCACATGAGCGATCGACAGACCGCGGACCTCGATGTGGATCGTGTGGACCGGGCCGCAGCGGTAGGCCCGTGCCGCGAGACCGTCGAGGTGGTCGCAGGTCAGTTCGCCGTCGGAGGGCACCGCGAGACCGGCGAGAAGCTTCGAGTGTCGACTCGGCACGAACCGGACCGTGAACGGGCCGATCTCGTGGACGGCGTCGGGGGTGACGACGACCGCCCGATCCGCGAGACCGTGGAGCCCGAGCAGGTGACGCACCGACTACGATCCGTAGACGGTGGCGCCGCGACGAGCGAGCTCCGGCACGTCGACGGCGTGGTCGAAGTGGCAGTGGCCGACGAGCACGGCGTCCGCCCCCTGCACCGTTGCATCGATGGCGGAGCGGTCGGCGTGCAGCGACGGAGCGCCGAGGGTGGTGGGCAGGTCACGCCGAGACAGGTACGGGTCGATCAGCAGCGTCGTGTCGTCGAGGGACAGCCGGAACCCGGCCGTCCCGAGCCACTCCAGCTCGAGCCCGGCGGGGAGGCCGAGTGGATCGGCGTGGCGACCGACGTCGAGGTCCGCGAGCACGGACCGGTCGACCGCCGCTCGTCGACCGGTCGAGCCGCTCGCGATCAGCGCGGCGAGCGCGTCGAGCAGCCGACCCCGGGCGCCGAGCGGAGCGCGAGGGGCGGTCGTGAGCGCGTCGTTCATCCCCGAGCTCGTCGACGTCGCTGGTGCGGCCGCGCCGACGCCGTGACCGTGGTCTCCTGGGCGCCGTCCAGGTCGAACACGAAGCGGGGGCCGTCGTGGCCGAGGCGGGCGATCGGCGCACCGGGCACGGCGCGGTCGGTGACCACCACGGCGTGACGGCCCTCGGCTCTCACGCGCCGCACCGCCTCGGCGATGAACCCGACGTGACCCGAGCGGGTCCCGGCCGGTGCGAGCACGATCCGCTGGTGGTTGATCTCCTCGTCCAGCGCGGCCTGGTCCGTGCTCGACAGGGCCCACTTGAGCGCCGGGTCCCCCACGATGGCGACCGTGGCGCTCGGGGCCTGGGCACGCAGGTCCGCGACCGCAGCGCTGAGCTGGTCGAACGACGGGGTGACCCGCCGCCAGCCGGCGACGGTGTCCGCGTCGACGATGACGACGTCGGGGTCGGCTGAGCGAGACGGTGGCACCGCCGCCACGCTACGCGCCCGGCGCCGCCGGCCGAGGCCCGGACGTCCGGCTGGGCTCGGCCGGGGCAGCCGACTCAGGCGGCGAGGACGATCACCATCACGTACCCGGCGAGCAACGCGACGCCCTCCGGGTGGGTGATGCGCCGACGGCGGGCCATCAGCGCCCAGGCCAGCGCCGCGATGGCGGTCATGGCAGCCGCGCCCCAGGTGATGAGGCGGGCGTCGTCGATCGGACCTGGTGCCACCAGGGCGATCGCACCACCGACGAGCAGCGAGTTGAACACGTTCGAGCCCAGCACGTTCCCGACGATCAGTTCGTCCTCGCCGCGCCGCGCCGCCTGGACCGCGGTCACGAGCTCGGGCAGCGATGTGCCCAACGCGACCAGGCTCACGCCGATGAACCCACCCGACAGCCCGAGCTGCGACGCGACGCCGGTCGCGCCGGTGACCAGCAGCTGCGCGCCGAGCGCGGTGCCGACGACCCCGACCAGCGTGACCCACCCCAGCCTGCGGGTCGAGGGCGCGGGCGATCTCGTCCGTCAGCTCCTGGGCGAGCTCGAGGTTGCCCGCACCGGTCGGGGACCGCACGATCACGACGAGGGCGACCACCAGCGCGGCGAGCAGCAGGACGCCCTCGACGCGCGTGAGGCCACCCTGCAGAGCGAGGGCGAACGCCGCCACCGCCGCGACGGACAAGGGCGCCTCGCGTCGCAGCAGGGAGCTGTCGACCCGGATGGTGGTCATCACGGCAGCCACTCCGAGCACCAGCGAGAGGTTCGCCGCGTTCGAGCCGACGACGTTGCCGACCCCGATCGAGGGGTCGCCGCCAGCCGCTGCGAGCACCGACACCAACAGCTCCGGCAGGCTGGTGCCCAGACCGATGACGATGGCGCCGATGATGACCGGCGACACCCCGAAGCGGTGGGACAGGCCGACGGCGCCGTCGACGAAGCGGTCCGCGGCGCGGGCGAGCACGACGAGCCCGACCAGCGCCACCAGGAGCTGGCCGACGATGCTCACCGCAGTGGGTCGGTCGGGCTGATCACTCCGCGAGTTCGCGATGGTGGGGCGCCGGCTGCACCGACGTCGAGGGGAAGTCCTGCAACGGCCCGGCCGGGGAGGCGTCCCACTCGGAGAAGGTCAGTGGCTCCCGGGCGGCGGCCAACAACAGCCGGGTCAGCGCCACGATGCCGTCGAGATGGGTGCGTTCGTGGCCGTGGGTGCCGTCGACGCCCACGCCGACGAGCGCCGCGCGCGTGGTCGCGCACCGGCTTCGAGTGCTGCTGCAGCATCCGAGCGGTAGTGCTCGAACACGTCGCGCTGGTGGGGGATCCCCTCGCGCGCCGCCAGCGCGAGCAGACGTCGGGTCAGGTGGTAGTCGAAGGGCCCCGCGGAGTCCTGCATGGCCATGGTGACGGCGTCCTCACGCGACGTCTGTCCGGGGGCGACCACCGCGGTGTCGAGCGAGACCAGTTCGGCGACGTCGCCGTGGAGTCCGTGGGAGGCCCCGATGCCCGACCTCCTCGGTGACGGTGATGAGCACGTGGAGGGGCACATCGACGGCGACGCGGTGCTCGCCGAGCACGGCGAGCATCTCGAGCAGCGCGGCGAGCGCCGCCTTGTCGTCCAGGTGGCGGGAGACGATGAACCCGCTCGGCGTGATCGTCGGCTGTGCATGGAACGCGACGTGGTCGCCCACGTGGATCCCCAGCGCTCGGACGTCCTCGGCGCTGTGAAGACCCGTTCGTCGAGGCGCAGCTCGACGTGCTCCCAGCCGACGCCCTGGGTGTCGACCTCGTCGGACCAGCGGTGCCCGCTGGCCTTGAGGGGCAGCACCGTGCCGGTGTACATGACCTCCCGGTCGGTCGATGAACACCGTCGTCCGGCGTCCCTCGGCGAAGCGAGGCGCTGTGGGTGCCGATCTGGGTGAGCTTGAGCCGTCCGTTCGGCTTGATCTCGCTCACGATCGCCCCGATGGTGTCGGCGTGCGCCACCATCGCCCGTGCTGGACCCTCGGGGTTGCCGGGTGGGCGGACGGCGATCGCTCCACGCCGCGTCAGTTCGGGCTCGAGGCCGAGCTCGGTGAGCTTGTCGCCGAGGACCTGCACCACCTCGTCGGTCCGACCCGCTCGGACTCGGCACGCCCACCAGGTCGAGCAGCGTCAGAGCGCAGCCGCTCGACGTCGAGCCATTCGACGGTCCGGCTCAGCGTTCCTGGGTGCTCAACGACTTCGCCGCAGGGTGGGGAACAGCAGGTCGATGAAGGCCGCGGCGGTCGGCCGTGGCTCGTGGTTCGCCAGGCCGGGCCGCTCGTTCGCCTCGATCATGACGTACTCGGGGCCGTCGACCGCGGTGACCAGCAGGTCGAGCCCGGTCACCGGGATGTCGATCGCGCGACTCGCGACGACCGCTGCGTCGGCGAGCGTGGGGTGGAGCCGGTCGGTCACATCGTGGATGGTGCCACCGGTGTGCAGGTTCGCAGTGCGCGAGACCTCGCTGCGCTCGCCCGCCGCGGGCACCGACTCGAGATCCATGCCGCGGTCGCCGAGCAGGTCGTGTGTCGAGTCGTCGACGGTGATGATGGATTCGCCGCCGGTGGCCGCGGCCCGCCGCCGGCTCTGCACCTCGATCAGTTCGGCGATCGCTGCGGCGACCGTCGCCCACCACCGCTGCCGGTCGCCGGACTGCTGCAGCGACCACTCGGTGGTCGATCACCACGACGCGCAGGTCCTCTCCCTCGACAGCGCTCCTCGATGAGCACGTCGTGGCAGACCGATCGGGCTCGGTCGATCGCTGCGACGAGGGCCCGGCCTCGTCGGTGATCCCGACGGTGATGCCGGTGCCCTGCTCGCCCCGGGCGGGTTTCACCACGACCTCGCCCAAGCGGTCGCAGGACCTCGACGTCGGCCTCGGAGCCCGTGGCGACCGCGCCGTCCGGGGACCCCGAGCCCCGCGTCGGTGAGGATCCGACGGGTGACCCGCTTGTCGTCGCACCGGCTCATCGCGATCGCCGAGGTCAGCTCGGACAGCGACTCGCGGGTCACGACGCTGCGCCCGCCGTAGGTGAGTCGGAGCTCGCCCCACCCGGCGTCGATCACCTCGACCTCGATCCCGCGCAGGAGTGCCTCGTCCGCCACGATCCGTGCGTACGGGTTCAGCTCGTCCAGCCCGTCGATCGCTGTCCGGGACGAACAGCGGCTCGTTGATCGGGTTCTTGCGCTTGATGCAGTACACCGGGACCCGACGGAACCCGAGCTTCTCGTACAGGCGGAGTGCCGGCAGGTTGTCGTGCATCACCGACAGGTCCAGGCAGCGTCGACCCTGTCGGCCTGGTAGCGGATCGAGCAGTCGGGTGAGGGCCTCACCGACCCCCGGTCGCGACGTGGTCGGATGGACCGCCAGGCACCACAGCGACGTCCCCTTCTCCGGGTCGTCGAAGGCTTCGACGTGGTCGACCCCCATGACCGTGCCGATGATCTCGCCGGTCGTGGTCGTCCTCGGCGACCAGGTACATGAGGCTCGGCGTCCGTTGGTTCTCGACCAGATGTGGCCTGTCGGGAGCGGTGACCATGTCGTTGCGGTGGTACAGCAGGTTGACCTCTTCGGCATCCGCTGGTTCGATCCGGCGCACCCGCACCAGCAGCGATGTGTCGAGGCTCGGGCAGATCGTAGCTGTGAGGTTGATCCGGTAGGTGTGCGACGGGTCGATGAACAACTCGTTGGGGGCCTGGACCGACCACCACGTGCGGGTCGTTCGGCGTAGAGGCAGATGTCGCGCTCCCGGGCTGCTCGGCGCGCGTGATCTCTGCGAGGTCCGCCGGGACTCTCGAAGGTCTGACCGAACACCAGGCGGCCCCCACCCGCAGTCGACGACCGCGTTGTCGTCGCCGGTGCTGGGCGACGGCGGGGGTGCCAGTTCGCCCCAGGCGGTGCGGGCGATGGTCGTCTCGACCTGGTCGTCGGTCGAGGTCGTCCTGGACCGAGCGTCACAGGTCGTGCTCCTGGAACCACAGCTCCAGCAGCGCGACCTGCCACAGCGGGTTGCCCTTCAGCGGCGTGAGCGAACCGTTCGGATCGGCCAACAGTGCCTCGACCGCGTCGGTGCGGAACAGTCCACGCTCCTTGGCCACTGGTAGAACGGAGCGTGTCGGCGACGATGTCCAGGACCGGTCCCTCGAGGTGGCTGAGCGCGGGAACGGGAAGTAGCCCTTGGGCCGGTCGATGACCTCGGCGGGGAGCACCGATCGAGCGGCGTCCTTGAGCACCCCCTTGCCGTCGTGGGCCAGCTTGAGCTCTGCGGGACAGCTCGCCGCCAGCTCGACCAGCTCGTGGTCGAGGAACGGGACCCGGGCCTCGAGCCCGTGGGCCATGGTCATGTTGTCCACGCGCTTGACGGGGTCGTCGACGAGCATCACCTGGGTGTCGAGGCGCAGCGCACGGTCCACCACCCGCCCACCGCCGGGTCGGGCGAAGTGGGACTCGACGAACGCCCGGCTGACGTCGCGCTCGACCAGGTGGTCGGCTCGACGAGCGCTGTCATCTCGGCGTGGTGTCGGTCGAAGAACACCTCCGCGTAGTCGTCCACCCCGGAACCCCCGACATCGGCGAGCGGTGGGTACCAGCGGTACCCGGCGAAGACCTCGTCGGCCCCCTGGCCCGACTGCACGACCTTGACGTGGCGGGCGACCTCCTCGCTGAGCAGATAGAAGGCAACGACGTCGTGGCTGACCATCGGCTCGCTCATGGCGCCGATGGCGTCGGCGAGCGCTCCGGGCAGGTCCACCGAGGGGATGCGGATCTGGTGGTGATCGGTGGCGAACTGCCGGGCGACCACGTCGGAGTAGCGGAACTCGTCGCCCTCGATCTCGCCGTGGGACTCGAAACCGATGCTGAAGGTCTGGAGGCTCTCCTGACCACCCTCGGCGAGCAGCGCCGTGATCAGGCTCGAGTCGAGCCCGCCCGAGAGCAGGACCCCCACCGGCACATCAGCGACCTGCCGTCGCTGCACGGCCAGGCGCAGCGCGTCGAGCACGGCGTCACGCCACTCGTCGGCGCCCAGGTCCCCTCCTGGCGCCGGGCCGTCGAAGTCGAGGTCCCACTAGCGGCGGCTGGTCCGCTCGCCGTCGGCGCCGAGACGCAGGATCGTCGCCGGGCTCCAGCCGCCGGACCTCGCTCAGGATCGTGCGGGGCGCCGGCACGACCGAGTGGAAGCGTCAGGTAGTGGTGCAGTGCGACCGGGTCGATGGTGGACGACACGCCGCCACCTGCGAGCAGCGCCGGCAGCGTCGAGGCGAAGCGCAGCGCGGCCGCCGCGTCTCGTGCAGGTACAGCGGCTTGATGCCCAAGCCGGTCCCGCACCAGCACGACCTCGTCGGTGCGGTGGTCCACCAGGGCGAGCGCGAACATGCCCTGCAGCCGCTCGAGCAGGCCTTCACCCCATTCGCGCCAGCCCTTGACGAGCACCTCGGTGTCGCCGCTGGAGCTGAAGTCGTGGCCCGCGCGCACCAGCTCGGCCCGGAGCTCCGGGTAGTTGTAGATGCACCCGTTGAACACGATCGTGAGCCCCAGCTCGCTCATCGACCATCGGCTGGCGCCGCGTCGGTCGGACAGGTCGATGATCTTGAGGCGGCGATGCCCGAGCGCCACCCGGCCGCGATGCCCAGGTGCCCGACCCCGTCGGGGCCCGCGGGTGAGCACGTCGGTCATGCGCTCCACGGCTCGTCGGTCGGGCAGCTGACGGGGGGCGGCGATCTCGCCTGCGATACCGCACATGTCGAACCGTCTCCTCTGGTCGGGGGGTTGGCCGCGCCGATCCGATCGGGTGGGAGCCCACACCTCGACCATCGTCGCGCGCCGCGCGGGGGACGCGCAGCAGTGCGGCGTCGGGAGCCGTCCGGGTGCCCCGACCGCATCGGCGTGTCGCTTCGCTGTCGGGGGCGACGGGTACCGTGACGACACGCCCTGGACCCCGGAGCCTGGTTTGCCGGGTCGGGGTCCAGCCGGGTGACGGACCAGCGACGTGAGGAGTCGACCAGATGGCGTTCGGACAAGCCGCCGGACCCCCGGCGCACGCCCGACAGATCGACGAACTGACTGCGTTGCTCGCGCGGGCCGGGTTCGAGTCGGTGCGCGAGGCACGCCACCCCTTCGGGCTCAACCAGCGCCAGGCCGCCGGGCGGTTCACCGTCGACGAGGCCGACGAGCTGATCGAACGGCTGCGCGCCGCCGAGGTCGTCGCCGGCGACGACCCCGGCGATGGCCGGCGGGGCACCCTCGCTCGTGCAGCCCGAGTCGTCGCGCCGCACCGGCACGCGTCGCCTGCGCCGTCCGCCGGGTCGTCGCGCGCCGGGTCGTCGACCGGGAAGCGGCGACGGGCGACGACGCTGCGTGAGGTCGATGCGGGAGTGCTCGCCGCGGAGCTCGAACGGCGCGGCTGGTGCTGCATCCCCCCGGTCGGCCCCCACGACGCTGACGCCGACGCCGACGACCCCTGATCGCGGGTCGGACGGACCTCGGGCCGGGCCGGCTCAGCCGTGTTGCCAGATGCGCTGTTGGAGCGTCCGGGTGCCCTCGAGCGCGACCCGGTGCAGCGCGGCGAGCTCCTCGTCGTCGAGCTGCCAGCCGAGCGCACCGGCGTTCTGGCGGGCCTGCTCGGCGTTCTTGGCGCCGGGGATGGGCACCGCCCCGGTGTCGATGATGAAGCGCAGCGCCACCTGCGCAGGCGTTCGGTCGCGCACCTCGCCGATGCGGCGCAGCTCGGCCACGACCTCGTCGACGCGTTCCATCGGGTGCGCCGAGAAGGTGCGCCGCCCGGGCGGCGGCTGCTGCGCCGAGTACTTGCCGGTCAGTCGACCCTGGCCGATCGGCGAGTAGGCGAGCGGCACCACGCCCAACTCGGCGCAGACGGCGAGCAGGCCCGACGAGAACGGGCGCCGTCGCAGCAACGAGTACTCGATCTGGTTCGACGCGAGCGCCACGCCGCGGGCGGCGAGCTCGCCGTGGATCGAGCGCATCTCCCGCTCCGAGTAGTTGGACACACCCACTGCGGCGATGAGCCCGTCGCGGTGCAGGGTGGCGAGCGCCTCGGCCATCGCGGCGTGCGAGCGGAGGCTGATCGGTCCGTGGACCTGGTAGAGATCGACACGCTCGATGCCCAGTCGATCGATCGAGGCGAGCACGGCGGAGCGCATCGCGGAGGTGAGGTTGAGCTTCCAGGGCATCGGCATGAACTTCGTGGCGATCACGAGGCTGGCCCGTCGTGCGGGGTCGGCTTCGAGCAGCCGCCCGATGATCCGCTCGCTCTCTCCGTCGCCGTAGACCTCGGCGGTGTCGAACAGTGTGACGCCGGCGTCGATGGAGCTCTCCCATGCTGCGGCGATCGTCGACTCGTCGACCGTGGTGTCGTAGCTGCCCATGCCCCACGTCGCCGAGTCGCCCCACGCCCACGTGCCGACGCCGAGCGGCTCGGTGGGGGTGTCGATGCCCGCGAAGTGCACGGTCACGACGGTGCGCTCCCCAGCGGCGCGCGCTGCCAGGTCCGGTCGGGCGAGGCGGGCGGGACGAGGAACCCCGGGCCGGGTCGCCAGCCCGACGCAGCGAGGTCCTCGAGGACGTGGGTCATGTTCAGCAGGTCCTCCTCGTAGCAGAAGCGGCCGTCGCCGCCGTAGACCAGCGTCGAGACGCCGGACTGCTCCCAGCGACCGCCGTCGGGGCGCACTCCCGGGAGCCGCTGGGTCCACTTCACCACGACGGTGTCACCCGACACGGCGGTGAACTCGATGGGGAACTCCCAGTCCTCGAGTCCGCGCATCGACTCGTCGAAGAACTCCCGGAGCGCCTCGATGCCCTCGACACGTCCCCACGCCGGGTCGATGTAGACGGCGTCATCGGTGAACATGGTCGCCAGGTCGGGCCAGCTCGCCTCGCCCCGCGCGATGCGTTCGCGCAGCTCGACGTAGGCGGCGACCGCTGCGTGGATCTCGGCCTCGGTGTAGGTGTCCATCGGGCTGATCATGCACCGGATCCGACCGTCGGCGCCGCCCGCTCGACCCGCTCGGGCTCGACCGGTCGCATGGTCACGCCGCTCGAGGGCGGCGTCGAAGAAGTCGAGGACCCGACCTCGGTGGCGGAGATGTCTGTGTTCGTCGGCCCGGTGACGAGTCTCGAGCAGCGGGCGTCGACGTCCCGGCCCAGGTGTGCCCGGCGCCCGATGGAAGTCGCCAGTACTCGACACCGGTGGTCGTCGCAGCCCGGGTAGCGGTCGATGCGCACCTAGGGGAACAGCTGATCGGAGGACGGGTCCGCAGCGACCCGGCTCGGGCGGCGTTGGTCGCCACGACGTCGTCCACGGCGAGGCCGAGGGGCGGGGCGAACACGACCTCACTGCCGGGTGACGGGAGCGATCGGGTCCGCCGACCCGTGCATCACCAGCACGTCGGTCGGTGGCGAGTCCGGACAGAGGTCGGTCAGGTTGGTCCCGCCGGACCCGGCGACGGCCGCCATGCGCCACGGCAGCGCGCACGACAGGGCCTGGGACATGGCGGCGCCTGCGGAGAACCCGGCGGCGAACTCACGGTTGCGGTCGACACACGCGTCGTCCTCGACGAGGTCGAGCAGGTCCGTCGAGGAACCCGATGTCGTCGACGCCGGTGTCGAGCCCGCCCGGCACCGCCCACCGCGGGCCCGGCTGGCTGCCCTCGGGGGTGATGGTCACGTAGCCGCGGACGAACGCTGCGTCAGCGAGTCCCGACAGGGTCTCCCAGGCCGCTCCGCTGCTGGTGAACGGATGCAGGCTCAGCAGCACCGGCGCCGGGCTCGATCCCCGTGGTGGCTGGACTCGGGGACGTCGGCGACTGCGACCACTGCGCTGGCCCTCAGCCGTCTCGACCAGGCAGGCTCGACGAGCCGAACGCCCGGCGGGAGGCCACCGGGGTCGTCGCATCCGAGCCGACGGCGCGACGTGCACGTCGGGGACCTGGCCGCGGTCGTCGGGCTGTGGACGGACCTCGGTGGGCCCCGGTGCCGGTGGCGGCACGCACCGCAGCGAGCACCACCGCAGCGGCCAGCGCCACCAAGCCCCCACGCCGCGTGCAATCGCCCGACCGGTCCTCGTTCCAGCGATCCCGCCATCGGCGACAGTGTCGCCCATGTGCTCCGGATCCGCGTCCACGGTGCGCCGGCCGTGGCACGACCACGGGGCGCACCGTTCGGTGCGTCGAGCGTAACGGTCCCCCGACCGGCGCCTCCTCGCTGCAAGCGGACCGGATCACGGTGCGTGCGGTCTCGAGACCGGGGGCGGGGCGACGGGGCGTGAGCGTCGGCTGCGGTGTCCACGAGCGGGGAGGGGGTCGGGGCGCCGGCTGGGAACGCCGCGGTGCCCGGGGGTCGTCGACTCCAGCCGTGGTCGGCGCCATGGCAGTTCGGTGGCCGGCGGTGGTCCAGGGGCGGGTGAAGTAGAGGTCGAGGACGCGGTCCACCAGCTCGGGGGTCAGCGTCGGGCCGAGGTTCTCGTAGGCGATGATCGCCCGTCGCGAGCTCGGCGATGACCCCGGGCAGATAGGCGCCGCAGCTCTCCGTCGCCGCGGGCCTTCGCCACCTGAACGCAGCCGGTGCGCGGCGGCCGGCGTCGACCTCGATGCGGTGCTTGTCGGCGACCCTGACGAGGATCCAGTCGAACGCATCGTCGGAGCAGGCGCCGATGAACACCTTGTTGTGGATCCTGCGGAAGAACGCCTCGTCACCGAGTTGCGCAGGATCCAAGTTGGTCGACAGCACGGTCTTGACCTCGAAGGGCACCTCGACCTTGCGGCCGTGCAGCGTCAGGTAGTCGACGCCTCGATCGAGGGGAACGATCCAGCGGTTCAGCAACGCGTCGGGTGACATCGCCTGTCGACCGAAGTCGTCGATGACCAGCACCCCGTTGTTCGCCTTGAGCTGCAGCGGAGCGAGGTACACCCCGGTGTCGCGCTCGAGCTGCAGGTCCAGCATGGCCGCATGGAGCTCGCCGCCCGCCACCACGGCGGGCCGCCGGCAGGCCACCCAACGACGGTCGATGCCCGCTGGCTGCTCCTCGGCCGCATCGTGCAGCGTGGGGTCGAAGACCGAGACGATCTGACCGTCGACCTCGATGCAGTACGGGACGAGGACGACGTCGTCGTAGGCCCGCACGACGCGCTCGGCGACGCTCGACTTGCCGGTCCCGGGCGGTCCGTACAGGAAGACGGCCCCGTTCCCGTGGATCGCCGGGCCGAGCTGGTCCAACAGGTCCGGCGCGATCACCAGGTCCGAGAACGAGTGCGCCAGCAGATCGCGGTCGAGGTGCAGTCGCGGACGCTGGGCGCGCACGACCTCGGCGTACTGCTGCAGGGACACCGGCATCGGCCCCGCGTAGCGGCATTCGCGCGAACGCTGCTGGGTGTGGGCGTGTCCGGCATCGGTGACCGAGATCAGGTAGGCGCGGCCCTCCATCCCGTCGTACTCGATGAGGTGGCGGCGACGCAGATCACCGATGACGGCCTCCACGACGTTGATCGAGACGCGCAGCTTCTCGGCGAGCGACGTCATCGGCGTCCGCCCGTCGAGCACGGCGCGGCGAAGGATCAGGTCCTCCATGAGCGTCGGCGACAGGCCGGTCTGCTCGGGGCGGTGAGGGACCGAGACATCGACGTCGTCGGCGGTGGTGGGGTGGTCGGCTCGCACCGGGAGTCGATCGGCAGCCGAGGGCCCTGCCTGAAGCTCGATGATCCGTTCGGCCCAAACGACCGTCGCTGGTCCGGCCTCGTCACCCCTCGCTCGACCCCGGGGGGTCGGCCGGTCCCCACAGGGCCGTCGCGGCGCGTTCGCAGTCCCGTTCGAGCGACGCGGCGCACCGACGGAACGCCCGTCGCGTCCCCCCGATCGGGTCGGCGACGTCCAGGTCCGTGCGTGTGAGCACCGCTGCTGCGCTGCGGTGCGAGCCGATCGCGCCGAGCCACTCGTCGAGTGGACGGTCCCCGCGGCCACCGTGCTCGTCGGCGAGCTCGACGAACTCCCCCAACGTGAGCACCCGGACGAATCGGTCGGGGTGCCCGCCCACGAGGGCTGCGACGTGCGATGCCTCCATCGTGAGCACCAGGTCTGCGGCATCGACGACTGCGTCGTCCGCGCTGCGCGAGCGGTGCTCGGACAGGTCGAGGCCCTCGCGCGACATCGCTGCGACTGCCCCCCGGGCGGCGGGGACGCCAGGGCGTGCCTCGGTCCCCGCCGAACCCAGTGTCGCGGCGGTGCCGCGACGGCGCACGGCCCGGCCCAGCAGCGCCTCGGCCATGGGCGAACGACAGACGTTGGCGGTGCACACCACCAGCACGTTGGTCATGGGCAGCGCACGCTAGTGATCGCCGCCCCGGCCGGCCCCGCGGTAGCGTTTCCCGGTCCCGTGCAGAAAGGTGCAGCTGTGGATCGTGATGCACGGATCTTCGTCGCCGGTCACCGGGGCCTCGTCGGGTCTGCGGTCCTACGCCGCTTGGAGTCCGACGGCTTCCGTCACGTGCTGACCGCGAGCCGGGACCAGCTCGACCTCCGTGACCAGGCGGCGGTGAACTACTGGTTCCGGGCGAACCGGCCGGAGTACGTCTTCCTGGTCGCAGGGACCGTCGGCGGGATCATGGCGAACTCCACCCGTCCGGCGGAGTTCATCTACGACAACCTGATGATCCACGCGACCGTGGTGCACGCCGCCCACGAGTTCGACACCACGAAGCTGCTCTACCTCGGCAGCTCGTGCATCTACCCCCGCGATGCCGATCAGCCGATGACCGAGGACGCGCTCCTCACCGGTCTGCTCGAGCCCACCAACGAGCCGTACGCGATCGCCAAGATCTCGGGGATCAAGCTCTGTGAGTCGTTCCGACGTCAGTACGGCGACAACTTCGTCTCGGCGATGCCGACGAACCTCTACGGGCCCAACGACAACTTCGACAGCCACGGCGGCCACGTCCTGCCGTCGCTGATCCAGCGGTTCCACACGGCCAAGCTCGCCGGCGAGGACCGCCTGGAGGTGTGGGGCTCCGGTTCGCCGCGCCGTGAGCTGCTCCACGTCGACGACCTCGCCGACGCGTGCATCTTCCTGATGGACCACTACGACGAGGCAGGCCACATCAACGTGGGGACCGGCGAGGATCGCTCGATCCGGGAGCTCGCGGAGCTGGTCCGTGACGTCGTGCACCCTGACGCCGAGCTGGTCTGGGACACCTCGAAGCCCGACGGCACGCCGCGCAAGCTCCTCGATGTCGCCAAGCTCCACGCGCTCGGCTGGCACCACCGCATCGCGCTCGAGGACGGGGTGCGCAGCACCTACGACTGGTACCTGCGCCAGGACGCCGAGCAGCTGCGCGGGACCCACGCCGCCAACGTGGCCTGAGCGACCGCGGAACTGCCTGACCACCGAGCCGGGCTCCGGGACCAGCTGGCTAGGGTGCTGCACGGTCCGCACCAGTGACCGGGGGGACGATGCAGCACGATCCGGCGTCATCGACCGCAGCGCTCACCGCGGCGATCGCCGGAGCGCTCACCACCGCCCTCGGTCCGGTGACGGTCGACGGGCTGCACCCCATGACGGGCGGCGCCTCGCGGGAGACGTGGGCGTTCGACGCCGTCGATTCCGACGGTGTCCGCCACGAGCTCGTGCTCCGGCGAGACCCGCCCGGCCGACCCTCCGCCCCCGGGTCGATGGCGATCGAGGCAGCGGCCATGCGGGCAGCTCGCTCGGCCGGGGTCCCCGTCCCGGAGGTGCTGCGCTCCGACGAGGCGCCGGCACCGTGGGGTGGCGCAGGGATCGTCATGCGGCGGGTGAGCGGTGAGGCCGTCGCCCGACGGATCCTGCGCGACGAACGCTTCGCCCCGGCTCGTTCCCGACTGGTGGCCCAGTGCGGTGCCAGCCTCGCCACGGTGCACTCCCTCGACCCGGCTGACGTGTTCGGCCCGGTGCGGGGTGACGACCCGGTCAACGGTCTGCGGGCGCTGTTCGATGCCCTCGGCGCCGAGGTCCCCACCTTCGAGTGGGCCCTGGGGTGGTTGCACCGCAACCGGCCGGCTCCCGCCGACGTCGTCGTGGCGCACGGCGACTTCCGCCTCGGCAACCTGCTGGTGGACGACGACGGGCTCGCCGCAGTGCTCGACTGGGAGCTGGTCCACCCGTCTGCGCCGCTCGAGGACCTCGGTTGGCTGTGCGTCCGGGCCTGGCGCTTCGGTGCTGAGCGTGCGGTGGCCGGGCTGGGGGAGCGTGAGGAGCTCATCGGGGCGTACGAGGCTGCCGGGGGCGTCCCCGTCGACCGAGAGGCGCTGGCATGGTGGGAGGTGTACGGGACGCTGCGATGGGGAGCGATCTGCCTGACCCAGAGCGCCGTGCACCTCCGGGGCGACCTGCGCTCGGTGGAGCTCGCTGCGATCGGCCGGCGTGTCGCCGAGGTCGAGTGGGATCTGCTCCTGCTGCTCGAGCCGGAGGTCGCCCGGGCTGCGGCGGCGCTGGCTGCCCACGGTGCCCCTGACGCGGTGGGCTCGGCCGGCGTCCCCGGCCGGGACGCTCGCGACGGACTGCACGGGGAGCCCACCGCCGCCCAGCTCGTCGAGGCCGTCGGGGACTTCCTGCGTGATCGCGTCATGACCGCGGATGATCCGGCGATCGCCTTCGGTGCGCGGGTCGCGGCGAACGTCGCGGCGGTGGTCGAACGCGAGCTGCGTCTCGGCCCCGACCAGCAGCGCCGGCGGGATCGGGCGCTCGCATCACTCGGGGTGGCGTCGGAGTCCGAGCTCGCTTCGCGGTGTCGCACCGGCGCCGCTGATGCCAACCGCGTCGATCCGGGCGATGCTGCGCTCGTCGCGGTGCTCGCCGAGGGCGTCGTGGACCGGGTGCTCGTGGCGAACCCCGGTACCTCGGCGACGCGACCTGATCGACCGGGACCCGGTCGAACGGACGGCGAGCCCGGTCGACCGTGGCGGCCCGACGGGCTGCCGGTTCCGGGTCGGGCGTCGATAGGGTCGGACCATGGCGTCGACGTCGGACCGTCCTGTGACGGTCCCCATCGAGCTGCTCGACAGCGCGCCCGAGTGGTTCCGCGACGCGCTCGCGGTGCCGGTCGAGGACGTCTGGGTCGACGTCGAGGGAGCAGCGATCCATGCGCTGGCCTGGGGTGACCCCGGTCGTCGTGGGTTGGTCTTCGTCCACGGAGGTGGCGCGAACGCCCATTGGTGGAGCCACGTCGCCGCTCGATTCGCCGGCGAGTTCCGGGTGGTCGCGGTCGACCTGTCGGGCCATGGCGACAGCGCCCACCGTGACGAGTACTCCCTCGAGCGCTGGACCCACGAGGTGCTCGGAGCAGCGGATGCGGCCGGCATCGAGGGCCAGCCGGTGGTGGTGGGCCACAGCATGGGCGGTTTCGTCACGATCGCGACGGCGGCGATGCACCCCGGAGCGCTCGGCGGGGTCGTGATCTGCGACTCGCCGGTCACCGAACCCGATCCCGAGGTCGGCGCGTACCACGTGCGTGACGCGTTCGGCCGGGAGCGGATCTACGACAGCGAGCAGCTGGCGGTCGACCGGTTCCGCACCGTGCCGGCCCAGGACCGCTACCTCGACTTCGTCATGGACCACGTGGCGCGGCGCTCGCTCCGAGCGGTCGACGGTGGGTGGCGCTGGAAGTTCGACCGCAGTGTGTTCGCCCAGTTCGCCGGAGGTCTGCGGTCGATCGCGCTGCCCTACCTGTCCTCGATCACCTGCCGACTGGCCCTGTTGCGCTCCGAGAACGGACTCGTCACCCGCGACATCGGTCACGCCATGTTCGAGCGGCTCGGCCGGGTGACGCCCGTGATGGAGCTGCCCCGCGCCGGTCACCACGCCATGCTCGACGAGCCGCTGATCCTCCTGACGGCGCTCCGGGCGTTCGTGGCGGACTGGCAGCACTCCGAGCCGCACCGCCGATGAGGGCGCGCATCATGGGCACGTCGCGATCCGGTGGCGGGTTGCTCCGCGGTGCCCCGTCGCGCAGCATGTGCGCCGTGCAACGACGGTTCGGGACGAGACGGCCGGTGCCCTGGGTGATCGGGCTCACAGCTGCCGCGCTCGTCGCCGGGACCGTCGTCGCTCCCGCCGGGGGGTTCGAGGTGGACGGGGACCCGGCGGTGGCGCTCGTGCTCGCCGAGGTCGAGGCGCTCGCGATTGTCGCGGTGGGCGAGGACGAAGCGGCGGTCGAACGCTGCGCGGCGGACAAGGTGACCGTCGGCCGGCGGAGGCCGAGCGGACCGCAGCGGAGCTGGCGGACCTCGACGCCGCTAGGAATCGGCGCGGCTCGGACGCTCGCGCCGAGGCAGGCAGTTCGAGCTGCACAGCGACAACCGGAGGACCTATGTCGACGCAGCGGTCGCGGCCTACGTCGCCGGAGCGCCCGATTCCATGGAGCTGCGTGCTGCGCTCGTGACGGACCCGGCGGAGCGCTCCCGCTCGCTCGCCCTGGCCGAGTCCGTCGGCGACGCGTTCGCGACGCGCGCCGAGCTGTACCTCCGTTCCGGGGAGCGTCTCGAGGACGGTGCGCGGCTCGCCGTGCGCCGTGTCGCTCTGGTGACCGCTGCTGCTTCGAGCGCCGCCCGCTCTGCGGGACGGCGCGATCCGTGCGGACGTCGAGGCGGTGCGCGGCGCGCGGGTCGGCGCTGGTGGGGGCGCTCGCGTGCCGAGGCCCGCCTCGAGGTCGCTCGCGCCGAGGCCCGTGCCCGCATCGAGGCGGCAGCGGAACGGTTCCGCCTGGGCGACATCGAGCGGTCGGAGCTCGAACGGCTCGCAGACCGAACCATCGCGGTGGACGACATCCCGACCCGCGCCTACGACGCCTACGTGAGCGCAGCACGGACCGTCGACGCGGAGCAGCCGGGGTGTCGGGTCTCGTGGTGGGCGCTCGCGGCGATCGGCCGCGTCGAGAGCGGCCACGGCACCTCACGGGGGGCGGTGATCCTTCCCAACGGCGACGTCGCTCCCCGCATCCTCGGTCCCGCGCTCACCGGCGGTCCCTTCCGGGCGATCCGCGACACCGACGGCGGGCGGCTCGACGGCGACCCGGTCTGGGACCGAGCGGTGGGTCCGATGCAGTTCATCCCCTCCACCTGGGTGCGCTGGGCGAACGACGCGAACGGTGACGGTCGGTCCGATCCGCACAACTACCTCGACGCCGCCACCGCCTCGGCGCGGTACCTGTGCCTCGGCGCACGGGGTCGACCGCTCGACTCGGCGGAGGGCCTGCGCGCTGCGGCGTTGAGCTACAACCGCTCCGGCGTGTACGCCGACACGGTGGTCGCCAACGCTCGTCGCTACGGCGGCCTGCTCACCGACTGAACGGGCCGCCGGTCGAGGGAACGCGGACCCCCGATCGCTCCGGCCACGCGGGCCGATCGGCGTCGGAGATCAGGTGGCGATCGAGACCTCCACCCCGTCCCAGCGCCGTTGCTGGGAGCGGACGGTGTCAGCGGCCTTGACGCTCAGTCGGCTGCACAGGTCGTCCTCGAGCCCGGGTGCGTCGAGGTGCAGGTGCAGGATCCGCCCACGCGGCGCTGCATGCACGGCAACTGCGTCGAGGCGGTGCCCAGCGGCCACCAGCAAGGGAACGAGTGCGGCACCCACCGCGTGCTCGAGCGGCGCGGTCGCGTCGGCGACGGCTCGCTCGACCACCTCCCCGACCTCATCGCCGTTCCAGACCCGGGCGGTGAGGAAGGGTGCATACGGGTCGAGCAGGTCGGATCCGTCCTCGACCACCGGGACGCCGGCGCGAAGCGCGCAGATGACCCCGTCCTCACCCGGGGTCGGCCGCGGAACGACCCCACGACGGACGACGACGGCGGCGTCGAGCGGTCCCTCGAGCGGGCACCCGCCCCCCTCGGCCAGCCCGTTGCAGGGGAACTCCGGCGCGCCGGGTTCGTGGCACCGGTGCACGGCGTGCCCGGCGGCGGTGAGTCGTCCGATCACACGACGTGCGACACCGGGGTGGCTCTCGAGGACCATGACATCCCTCATCGAGGGAGCGGAGCTCGCAGGGGTCGGTCGGTCGGTGGCGTTGCCCATGGCTTCCATCGTGCTGATCCGGCCGGGATCGAAACAGGGTCGTTGGTCCCGGCCGGCCCGAACCGGGTTCAGCTGGCGGTCGGCACGGTCCAGGTGAGCCGGGTCCCGCCCGCCGCGCACCGCTCGACCGTGCACGTACCACCGAGCTGACGTGCCCGTGAGCGGAGGTTCTCGAGGCCTCTCCCGCCGACGGTCGGGTGGTCGCCGATGCCGACTCCGTCGTCGCGGACCACCAGCGTGAGCTCGCCGTCGTGCGCGCGGATCACGACCTCGACCGACCGGGCCGCGGCGTGGCGGGCCACGTTGGCCAAGGCCTCGCGCTGCGCAGCGAGCAGGTGGTCCGAGATCGCGCCGTCGCTCACCGTGTCGACGGGTCCCTCGAGTCGGACCGTCGGGTCGAATCCGAGCGTCCGGGCCGACTCCGCCGCGAGCTCCAGCGCTGCGCGTCGCAGCGACCGGTCACCGGTTCGCCCGCTGTGCAGCTGGAAGATCGTCGAGCGGATCTCGCGCACCGTGGTGTCGAGGTCGTCGATCGAGGTCTCGACGCGGTCGCGCAGCGGGCCGTCGCCGGCGAGCTGCGCGACGCCCTGGAGGGTCAGCCCCACGGCGAAGAGCCGTTGGATCACCGTGTCGTGCAGGTCCCGGGCGATCCGGTCGCGTTCCTCGAACAGGACCATGTCGGCGACGCGGGCGTGCAGCCGGGCGTTGTCGATCGCGACTCCCGCCGCGTTCGCGAGAGCGACGGTGAGCTCCTCGTCGGTCTCGTCGAAGGGCGCTCCGTCGCGCTTGTCGCACAGGTAGAGGTTCCCGAACACCTCGCCGTGGGCCACGATCGGCACGCCGAGGAACGAGGTCATGTGGGGATGACCGGGCGGGAAGCCGGCGCTGTCCGGGTGACGGGAGAGCTCGGGCAGTCGCAGCGGCCGAGGATCATCGATCAGCGTGCCGAGCAGCCCGTCGCCCCGCGGCAGCTCACCGATCTCGGCGCGGGTCGCGTCGTCCATGCCGGTGGTGAGGAACTCGGCGAGGCGTCCCCCGTGCTCGTCGAGGACGCCGAGCGCGCCGTAGCGAGCATCGACGAGATCGGTCGCGACCTCGACGATCCGGTGCAGCACGGTCGCGAGGTCCAGCTCGGCCCCGACGGCCAACACCGCGTCGAGGAGCCGACGCAGCTGTGGCGAGCCGTCGACGTCGTGCATCGAGTGGATGGTAGGGGGATCGATCGCGCAGCACCCCATGCTGGCGGACCTGTCCGGCCGGGGTCCGCTCCCGGCCCGGAGATCGACGAAGATGGACCCGTGACGGTCCGTGCCTTCCTCGTCGACGACCACGAGATCGTGCGCCGCGGGGTCCGAGAGCTGCTCGAGGCCACCGGCGACGTGGCGGTGGTCGGCGAGGCCGACTCCGTGGAGCAGGCCCTCGCCCGGGTCGGGCCGTGCGCACCCGACGTCGCGGTCCTCGACGTGCAGCTGCCCGACGGCTCCGGGGTCGAGCTCTGCCGGGACCTGCTCGCCGACCACCCGACGCTGCGCTGTCTCATGCTGACGTCGTTCAGCGACGACGAGGCACTGCTCGACGCGGTGCTGGCCGGCGCGTCGGGCTACGTCCTCAAGCAGGTGCGCGGCACCGACATCGTGGACGCGGTCGTGCGGGTCGCAGCCGGTGAGCGCCTGCTGAGCCCGGCGTTGGTCGAGCGGGCCCGCGACCGCATGCATCGGGCCGCCGAGGAGGACGAGCGGCTGGCGGGCCTGACCCCCCAGGAACGTCGGATCCTGACCCTGCTCGCCGACGGGCGGACCAACCGCCAGATCGCCGAGGAGATGTTCCTGGCCGAGAAGACGGTGAAGAACTACGTGTCGAACCTGCTGTCGAAGATGGGGATGCACCACCGCACCGAGGCCGCGGTCTACGCCGCCCGCCAGCAGGAACGAGGCGGTCGCGCGCGCCGCGACGAGCGCTGAGGACCGACGGCCGCCGCGTCGGTGATCGAGGGCTCTGGCGTCCGACGCCTCCCGCGACCATCATCGTGTGCGTGAACGACTCCACTGATCAGGACTGGTCCGGTCTCGAGATCCTCTCTGACGAGCAGTGCCTCGCTCGCCTCCGCTCATCGACGGTCGGGCGGGTCGGGTTCGTGGACGCGGGCTCGCCGAGCATCCTGCCGGTGAACTACGCGATGGACGGGCGGGCGATCGTGTTCCGTTCCGCACCTGGTTCGAAGCTCTCCGCCGGGATGATGCAGCGCCCCGGTCGCGTTCGAGATCGACGCATGGAACGCCGTCGACCACCTGGGGTGGAGCGTGCTCGCCAAGGGCATCGCGGACGAGGTCCTCGACGGCGAGGAGATCGCCCGGCTCGAACAACTCCCGGTCCGGCCGTGGTCGCGCCTGGATCTGCGCCGACCACTGGGTGCGGATCATGATCGAGGAGCTCTCGGACGCGAGGTCACCCGGCCCGGCGGCGCCCCCGCCGGCTGACGACCTCGTCCGGAGGTCCCCCGGCGACCTAGCGTGGCGCGATGACCTCGACCCTCCGCCCAGCATCCGGTGCGGCCGATCCGATCGGGGACCGAACGACGCAGCGCACGATCGATGCACGGGTCGAGCGGTTGAACCGCGTCTCCCAGCAGCGCTTCGTCGACCCCGACGACGAGCTGCGCGGCAGCGTCGGCGACGGTCAGCTCATCGCGGACGAACTGCTCACGATCCACGGGACCGGGATCCGACTCGACGCCGAGCAGCGCCGTCGACTCTCGCGCGAGGAAGTCGCTGCGATGTTCGACTCGGGGATCCGGTTCGAGGCGGTCCTCGAGGCGGGCTTCGCCCTGCGCGTCGCATATGCCTCGGATGTGACCGACCCGCGGATCACCTACCTGCTGCACGAGATGGGCGAGGAGACCGCCACCAGCGGCTGTTCCAGCGCGTCATCGCGCAGATCGGCCCGACCGCGCCGGACGTGCTCGCCGGCAGTCGGATCCTGCGCCAGGTCGACAAGGTGTTCACACGCTGGATCATCGAGCATCCGCCGCTGTTGTTCGTCATGGTCCTCGCCGGCGAGGAGATCCCCGACCTGCTCCAGCGCCTCGCGTCGGAACATCCCGGAACGGACCCCTTCCTGGTCGAGGTGAACCGCTACCACCGCCAGGAGGAGGCCCGACATCTCTCCTTCGCCCGGTCGGTGCTCCCGGAGGTGTGGGCGGACGCCGCCCCGCAGGAGCGGGCAGCGGTGCACCGCCTCGCGCCGTTCGCGATCACCCAGCTGTTCGATCTGCTGGTCCAGCCCGGGGTCTACGGGACCGTGGGACTCGACCCGTTCGCCACGTGGCGTGCCGTCCGCGCCAGCTCCGAGCGCATCGACCTGCGCCGGCGCGCGACGCGCCCCGTGCTCGGCGCCCTGCTGGCCGCGGGGGTGGTCGAACCGGGACGGGTTCCACGGGGCTGGCGGACCCTGTGCGGCGTCGATCGTCACGGGGTCGACGCCACCTGAGCCTGCGCTGCGACGGTCGCCGAACCACGGCGGTGGAAGTCGGGACGCTTGGCCCTGTGGACCGGGAACGGACCGCGGATAGGGTCGTGGTAGTCGCAACGATCGGGGACTGGTGCATGGACACAGCGGAGCGTGACCACACAGTGGGGTTCGACACGCCCGACGTGATGGCGTCGCCGAGCGGCGTGGTCGCCTCGCCGAGTGTGGGTCGCTCGGAACGCCGGACGAGGTCGTAGGTTCTACGCATTGACTGGTGATTCCTTTGAGATGATGCCGATCATCCACCCGCTGCTGCGGCGATTGCCGCGGGCCAAGTACAGTGCCCATACAGTATCATGGTGATCGTATTGCAGCCGTAACGGTGAAAGAATGACACGCATGTCTCAGAGTATCGAGGCTGGACGATCTTGCTCGCCATTGCTATCTTGCTCCGTCTGAGTGAAAGTGACAGCTCGGGAGAACAGGGAGGATAGGGTGGCAAGGAGAGCAAGAAGGGGGCCGGCATCGATTTCCGTCGGGGTGCCTGCTCGGGCTTGGAACAGGAGGAAACAGAGGTAACGGAGTCCCGTTCCTAGCGTTGCCTCTTCCACCCACTCGACCATGCCACTCGCGGGAAACCGGGACAGGGTCGATTCGGGCCGAATCGTGCCTGTCCCGCTTTTCCGCTGGCATCGGGCTACCGCGTTGCGGGAAAGACGTTCACCGTCGACCCGCCGGGCCTGCCGATCTCGCTCACGTTACCCAGCCGGCGGTTTTACCGCCGGCTGAGGTCCGGGCATCCGGACCTGTGAATGCCCAACTTCAAGAGCAGTAGCCCGCCGGGAGTTGCTAACACAAGGCGAATACGCCATTCCAACTCGCCTCGAATCGTAGGCTCGCTTGACAGTTCCCCCCGTTGTCCGCCCGCTGTCTTGCAATCCTGCGAGACTTTGGCAGGTTTAGGATCGTTCAGAATCTGCCCGCGACGTCACGCCGATCAGGAGCCTGTCAATGAAACACCGGAATGCAACTCGCTGGTTCTGCTCGATCCTGCTGATGCTGCTCGTGACCCGATCGGTACCGGGCGCGGACCGACCGAATATCCTCTGGCTCAGCTGCGAAGACATCAGCCCGCACCTGGGTTGCTACGGCGACCCCGATGCGGTGACGCCGGTACTGGACCAGTTGGCCGCGGAGGGCGTGCGGTACTCGAATGCCTGCGTGACCGCGGGCGTCTGTGCACCGTGTCGCGCGACCGTGATCACGGGCGTCTACCAGACGACCCTGGGCACGCAACACATGCGCTGCAAAGCCCAATTGCCGTCGTCGATGCGCTTGTTTCCGGCGTACCTTCGCGACGCGGGCTACTACTGCACGAACAACTCCAAGACCGATTACCAGCTGACCAAGCCCCCGAAGGACACTTGGGATGAATCCAGCGGAAAGGCCCATTGGCGGAACCGGCCGGATCCGAGCCAACCGTTCTTTGCCGTGTTCAATTTCACGGGCTGCCATGAAAGCGGCATTGAAAGCACCGAGCAAGTACGAAGCGTGACCCGGGACTTGCCGCTCAGCCACCGGCATCGTGCGGAGGATCTGGACGCTGCCGCCGTACTACCCGGATACCCCGGTGGTCCGTGAGGACTGGAAGCGAAACTACGACTTGATCACCGCCATGGACCAGTGGGCCGGTCGGCTGCTGGATGAGCTCGCAGCGGATGGACTGGCCGAGAACACGATCGTCGTCTTCTGGTCCGACCTCGGCGTGGGCCTGCCCCGCGCCAAACGCTGGCTGTACGATTCAGGGATGCACGTGCCGCTGATCCAGCGGACGCCTGAACGGTTCCGCTGTGGTGATCAGGGAACGCCTGGAACGGTCGACGATCAACTGGTCAGTTTCGTCGATCTGGCTCCGACGATGTTGAACCTGGTCGGGCATCGAAATCCCCGACTACATGCAGGGACGTGCCGTTCCTCGGGCCCGGACCTGTCCCCACCCGCGCGAGTACGTGTACGGAGCGCGTGATCGGATGGACGAACGCTATGACATCATTCGTGCGGTGCGCGATCAGCGGTACAAGTACTTGCGGAATTACGAGCCCTTCAAGACCTACTACCAGTACATGAACACGCCGGAAAAAGGCGCCACCATGCGGGAACTCCGCCGAGTCCACGCGGCGGGGGCACTGCCGGCCGAGGCCGAACTGTTTTTTGCGCCGTCCAAGCCGGTCGAGGAATTGTACGATCTGCAGGCGGATCCCCATGAAGTCCACAATCTGGCGGACTCACCTGAACACCAGGACGTGCTCCAGCGGATGCGGGCAGCCCACCTGGCATGGGTGCTGGAGACGCGGGATCTGGGACTGGTCCCCGAGCCGGAAATCGTCCGCCGTGAAGCGGTCTTCGGCGACCGCTATTCCATCCTCCGTGGGGACGGCTCGTCCGCGCTGGTCCAGCGGCTGCGTGATACGGCTTCTCGCTAGCGATCGCGGGCCCCCAGGCCCTGGGCGGCCTGAAACAGGCCCTTGCGGATCCAGACGCCGCCGTCCGCTACTGGGCCGCAACCGGTTTGGGCAACCTGGGCAGCGGATGCCATCTCGGCCAAAGCTGCCGTTGGCCGCCTGTCTCGACGATCCCTCGCCCAGCGTGCGGATCGCCGCCGCTCGCGGACTGTGCCGGATGGACGATGCAGAACCCGCGCTGCCGGTCCTCACACGCGAACTCGCCAGCGACGAAGAATGGGTGCGGCTGAACGCCGCGATCGTACTGGACGAAATCGACGAACAGGCCCGGCCGGCGATTCCGGCCCTTCAGACCGCTCTGAAGGACCGGCAGAACAAGTACGTCGTGCGGGTCGCCAATCGGGCTCTGAACCAGTTGCTGGGCACCCAGAACACGGTGCCCTGACGGTTCGTCAACGCCGGCTCAGGAACAATTGGAGGATGTACCAGAACAACAGGGCGACCGAGGCGAACAGGGCCAATGCGGCGGCAATGTGCTGGCCGATGCGGTAGTGGTGCAACACATTCGAGGTGTCGTACAGGATGTAGGCGCACGCAAAGGCGATCATCACGTAGGTGAAAATCGGCCCCAGACTGAACTGGAAAATGATCGCGACGGCGATCAGTCCCATCGCGGCGAATCCGCCGAACATCAAGATAGAACGCAGGAAGGAGAAGTCCTTCCGGGTCACGAACACGACGGCCGTCATCACGCCGAACAGCGCCAGCGTAGTGATACCCGCCGTCGGAATGATCGCCGGATCGACAGCACTCGCGATGAACAACAGGGGCACGAAGATGATCGCCTGGGCGACCACGTACAGCCCCAGACCCATGTACTGCTTGGCCGGAGATACGGCGGTCATCGCCCACGTATTGGCCAGCCAACTGACGCCCATGAACAGCCCCAGGACGATCAGCCAGCTGTATTTCCCGCCGATCATCAGGGCAACCATCCGTTCGATGCCGGGGATGTTCAGCAACACGGCTTCCAGCAGAACAAACGTCGCGATCGCACCCGCCAGGTGGATGTAGGTCTTGGTGATAAAGCTGGTACGCTCGTCGGCAGCCGCTTGGGCTGCGAAGGTGTACCCATCGGGGGCGTAGGGGTTTTCGGCGTAGCTCACGGGAATCTCCTGCTTTGGAACCGTTGGAAGTTTCGGATCACTGGATTATAACGCGGGTTCGCCAGCCGGCAGCACTGCGGAATGCAGAAAAACGGTGACTTGTCGACGATTTTGGAAAGTACCCCACCGCGAGGCTAGAGAGCGATGTGCAGAATCCGATTCCTTGTGGTTTTTTGCCTGCTCGTGTGGTCGGCCAGCGACACGGCCCGTGCGGACGACCAGCCCGAGGCGGCCGCCGAATGGCCGCGAGAACTGGTGGACTGGGTCCCCTACTCCGGAAATCCGGTATTTGAGGGCACCGGCCGCGATACCTGGGACCAGCGGATTCGGGAACGCGGCTATATCGTTCGCCAGGACGAGCAGTGGCGGCTCTGGTACACCGGCTACAACGAGGAACGCACGATCACGCGGTATCTCGGATACGCGACCAGCGATGACGGGATCGGTTGGCGATGATCCATTCGCCGTCGACGTGTTCCTTGATGGTCAGCGGCACGGTGACCGGTTCGCCCTTCTCGGTCTTGAAGTTCTGCAGGCGATAGCGGAAGCGGGTCCGTTCAGGTGCGGAACTTCGGTTTCGTGACGCCCTTCTTGCCGTCGATCGTGAAACGGGGGCAAGTCAGTTCGTCGAAGTTCTTGGCCGGGTCCGCCTTCCGGTTGCATGGTGAACCGTTCGACCTTCACGTCCTGGGCCACGCCCACGTACAGATCCAGCGGTGCGAACAGGGGCGTGTACTTGGCCCAGTCCTCGCCCAGAAACGCCTGGCTGCGGACCTCGTCGCCGTCCGACTTCGGTTCCTTGATGAACAACCGCACCTTGCCGTAGGGCAAGGGGAAGTCGCCCATCTGGTTCTGCTTGTCGTTCTCCATCCGGTAGTACATCCGGGTCCGCTCCTGGTCGATCTGGGCGTCGAAGACGTAACGCTTGCTGATCGGCGTCTCGGCGAACTTGGCCGCCAGCATCCGCTTGCGTTCGCCGTTGTTGAAATAGCGGACCGTGGTCTTGCCCACACCCGGCTGCACCGTGCATTCGCCGAAGCTTTCGCCGGACGTGTTAGTGACCGTCATATAGACCTGCATCAGCAGCTTCTTCTCGTCGTTCTCGACAATGCCCTGATAGCTTGGGCCGGCGGCCATGTTGCCGATCAGGTACGAGATGCGGATCACGGCCGGGCCGGCCTTCTCGGCGCTGACCGTCCAGTACAGGGCGTTTTCGTTGGGCGGGTAGTTCGTGTTCAGCACGTTCACCTCGCCGTCGGCCTTGATCACGCGGAAGACGATCGAGTCCTTGTCGATGTTGATGTTGGCCCACGAGAAGTCGACCTGATTGCGCCCTCCCTGCAGGTTGACCGTGCGTTCCTCTTCGACCAGCGTGAACCGGCCGTTCTGGATGTCGATCCGCACCGTTTCCCGTTCCGGCAGGGTGGTCAGCTTGATGCGTGCCTGGGCCGTGCTGGCCAGCGACAACGCAACAAGGCTGCGGTCAAGGACATTGACAATCTCGTTCATTTTCATTCTTCTTCAATCATTTTTCTTCTCCCTTCAGTTCCGGTCCGACTTTGCGCGTTTGTACGTGACCGAGTAACGGACGAACCGTTTCTCGCCGGGATTGAGATCCAGGAAGTACTTGACGTGGTTCTGGTCGACCCGTTCCACGCGGCCGCCGATCTCGTGCAGGTCGACGTAGGCCCCCGGCTCGTCGCCGTCCCAGTCCGTCCGGCTTGCCTTCGCTGCCCCAGAGGTACACGTTGGCGTCGAACTGCCGTTCGACTCCGACTTGGCCGGCACCGGCTTGCCCGAGACGATCTCGGTCTCGTAGACGAACGTCTCGTCGTAGTCGATCAGGTCGTAGTACAGCACGTACGTGTTATCCAGCCGCCGCTTGTACTGCCGGGCGACGACGTTGGTGATCTGCTGGTCCTTCAGCCGCCGGGCGATCGTGATGTCCGGTTCGCGGCCGACGTTCACCTCGACGCGATCGCCGATGGGCACGTACTTCGTCGTCCGTGCCGCCGACGTAGGCCAGGTCCTTGTTCTCGTATTCCGAGTAGAGCCGCACCATGCCGTCCGGCAGCGGCGAGACGCCCAGGTTTTCCATCGCCGAGAGGTCTTTTTCGTTACCCTTTTCGTCGAGCAGCTTCTCGTTCTTGAAGCGGTAGTACTTGGTGAAGAAGTCGCCGCTTTCGCGGTCGGTCAGCTTGTAGATGACTTCCAGCGGCACGTCGGCCACCTTCATCGACACCAGCCGCTTCGGTTCCTTGTCCTTGATGTCCTCGCGGCCTTCGATGGTGAACAGGAAGTACTCGGAGAGGCCCTGCTTGACGACCTGCTTCTCCTTGTCTTCGACGCGATCCGGCCGAGCTCGGCGGTCCAGTCGGCGTCGTGCCGTCGCGGCCATCGACCCGGTCCAGCCGCCTGTCTGCGTCCACCAGGCGATCTGGCGCGAGGTTCTTTCGCATCCTCGTCGCGTCGCCGGTGACGGGTGAACGGTCGGCACGTCCAGTTTCCGCCGGTCGTGCCCGGGGCCGGGCGGCGTCGCCAGATCGGCGATCTTCTCGACCAGGTTGATCGTGCCCACCACCAGCCGCGTCTGGGCGTTGTCGTACAGTTCGCCCGAGTTGTTGAACACGCGGACGTAGCCGGTCAGCCGCAGCTTCGTCTCGTCCTGGTTGGCGATGCCCACGTAGTCGGCCTTCCAGGTGATGCCGCTGGTGAAGTAGCGGATCTCGACGGGGATCTTGCCCGCCATGCCGCTCTTGATGTTCCACTGCAGGGCGTCGTTGCGGCCGGCAGGGAACGTGGTGTCGATCAGGTCGACCTTGTCCTGGTGGTCGAGGATGCGGAAGTCGATGCTGGTGGGGTCGATCAGCGTGTTGGCCCAGGTGAACTGGATGCGGTTGATGCCCGGCTTGACCGTCAGCAGCCGGTGCTCGCGGACCATACAGGCCCTGCTTGACGACCTGCTTCTTTCTCCGGCAACCATCTCCTCGGCCTCTTCGATCGCATCTTCCTTGGCCAGTCAAACTTCTCCGCAATTCCCGGACGGCTTCGCCCTTCCGAACGCGAAGCGATTGGCCGGTCCTTACGGATCTTCCGGACCGGCCGTTCCCGGCGCGGGGCGGAGTGGCCAGGTCGGCAATCTTCTCCACCAAGTTGATCGTGCCCACCACCAGCCGCGTCTGAGCGTTGTCGTACAGCTCGCCCGAGTTGTTGAACACCCGGACGCAGCCGGTCAGCCGCAGCTCGGTCTCGTCCTGGTTGGCGATGCCCACGTAGTCGGCCTTCCAGGTGATTCCGCTGGTGAAGTAGCGGATCTCGACCGGGATCTTGCCCGCCATGCCGCTCTTGATGTTCCACTGGAGGGCGTCGTTGCGACCGGCGGGAACGTGGTGTCGATCAGGTCGACCTTGTCCTGGTGGTCCAGGATGCGGAAGT